>JAGQTY010000022.1 GCA_020438795.1 Actinomycetota bacterium | reverse complement strand
GATCCGGTCAACGTGGGCTGCGGGGAGGATATCTCGATCCGGGACCTCGCGATCCTCATCCGCGACGCGGTGGGCTACACCGGTGACATCCGCTGGGACACCTCGCGGCCTGACGGGACACCGCGCAAACTGCTGGACGTGGCAACGCTGACCGCGATGGGGTGGCAGCCCAGCGTACGGCTGGAGGACGGCATCGCCGAACTCTACAAGTGGTATCTGGACCGCAATGCCTGACTCACCAGTGCGCCAGGTCGGCTCGCTGCGGTTCACGGCCGCTCCCTTCAGCCGGGCCACCGCTCACCTGTATGACCTTGCCTGCGAACCCAAAGGGGTGAGCATCCACTTCGCCAATGCCTACACGATCGCGCTGGCGGACGAGGACTCGAGCTACCGGAGCCTGCTGAACGGCGCGCAGAGCATCGTGTTCCCCGACGGCACCCCAGTGGTCTGGGCGGGAAAGCTGCTCGAGCGCGATCCGGGGGTCGTGTGGAACCGCGTCTACGGTCCGGATGTCATGACGGATCTGTTGCGCCGCTCGAACCACATCGAGTCGCCGGTCAAGCACTACCTGCTCGGGGGTTCCGATGAGACCCTGGCTGCCCTGGTGGCGCACATCCGGACCACCTACCCTCTGGCACGGATCGCGGGAACGGCGAGCCCGCCCTTCCGCAAGCTGAGCACCCAGGAGCGACGCGACCAGGACGCCCGGATCATCGAGTCCGGTGCCACCTGTGTCTGGGTGGGTCTCGGCACGCCCAAGCAGGACTGGGAAGCAGCCAGGCTGGCCGCCGAGGTCGGGATGCCCGTGTTCGCCGTCGGCGCCGCCTTCGACTTCCTCAGTGGTTCCAAGCGACAGGCACCGGTGTGGATGCAGCAGTCAGGCCTCGAGTGGGCCTTCCGCATGGCCACTGAGCCCCGCAGGCTGGCCAAGCGCTACATGTGGGGCAACCCCAAATTCGTCCAGTCGGTTCTCAAGCATCGGCGTTGACGCGATCCCGCTCCGGCGCCCCGCGCGGTTGCAGATGGGCCGAGGCGACGAACCCGGCTGGCTATGCTTACGACCATGGAGATCACCCCTTCCCGTATCGAAGGCGCGTGGTTCCTCTCGCCCGAACAGCACGGGGACCCCAGGGGGGTCTTCCTCGAGTACTACAAAGAGTCGAAGCTCCAGGAGGCCACCGGTCAGCGCCTGGCAGTGCAGCAGGCGAACTGCTCGGTTTCCGCCCGGGGTTCGGTGCGCGGCATCCACTTCGCCGACGTACCCCCGGGGCAGGCCAAGTACGTCACGTGCTTCGCCGGTGCGGTACTGGACGTGGTCGTGGACATCCGAGTCGGATCACCAACCTTCGGTCAGTGGGACTGCGTGCGCCTCGACACCACCGACCGCAGAGCAGTGTATGTGTCCGAGGGCCTCGGCCACGGCTTCGTGGCCCTGGAGGACGGCAGCACGGTGGCCTACCTGTGCTCCACCCCCTACGACCCGCACCGGGAACACGGGGTCAACCCGTTCGATGCAGACCTGGCCATCGATTGGCAGCTGCCGGCGGACGAACTGCAGCTGTCCGCCAAGGACACCGCGGCTCCCTCACTGGCGGCGGCGCTGGATGAAGGCCTGCTTCCGGAATACTCAGCCTGCGTCGAATTTCGCAAGGGACTGCTCACGGACGACCGCTGAGGCTCAGTCCTGCAGCAGCGGGAAGGCCTCCTGCAACGCCTCCTGCCAGGGCCGCATCGGCGCAAGCCCCACGACCGCCCAGCCGTCATGGCCCAGCACGCTGTTGGCCGGTCGCGGCGCCGGTCGCGGGAAGTGCTCGGTCGTGGTCGGCAGCACCCGCCCCGGATCGGCTCCGGCCTCCTCGAAGATGGCTTGCGCGAAACCGCACCAGCTGGTCTGGCCGCTGTTCGTGCCGTGGTAGATACCCGGCGGAGCATCCGAGCGCACCAGGGCGATGATCGCCCGGGCCAGGTCGCGCGACCAGGTCGGCTGTCCCACCTGGTCGTCCACCACCGAGACCGTGTCCCGTTCTCGCTCGAGCCGGAGCATGGTGCGGACGAAGTTGCTGCCGTTGACTCCGTACAGCCAGGCTGTCCGGACGATGTAACCCCGATTCGGGAGCAACCGGAACACAGCCTTCTCACCGGCTGCCTTGCTGCGTCCGTACGCCGACTGGGGTGCCGGTTCGGCGTCCTCGGGATACGGCCCGTTGGCCGAGCCGTCGAACACGTAGTCGGTGGAGACCTGGATCAGCAGGCCATGCGGCCGAACGGCCAGCGCCTGGGCAAGGAGCTCGGGACCGAGGCCGTTGACCGCAGTCGCGAGCTCCTCGTTCTCCTCGGCCGCATCCACCGCGGTGTACGCGGCGGCGTTCACCACCACGTCGGGATCCGCATCCGCCAGCGCAGCCGCGATCGAATCGGGGTCCGTGAGGTCGATGACCGGCAGGTCCATGCCCACCACAAGGTCCCCATCCTCCTCGCCGGTGAGCACGTCGACGAGATCGTGGCCGAGCTGACCGTTGGCGCCGATGATCAGCCACCGGGTCATGCGCGATCCTTCAGGGGGCGCCACCACTGCTCGTTGCTGCGGTACCAGTCGATGGTGTCTGCCAGCCCGAGTGAGAACGGCACCTCCGGACGGTAGCCGAGCTCACGCGAGATCTTGGAGATGTCCACCGAGTAGCGTCGGTCGTGGCCCTTGCGGTCCTCGACCGGTTGCACGCTGTCCCAGTCCCTGCCCATCGCAGCAACCAGCAGTTCCGTCAGTTCACGGTTGGTGAGCTCAGTACCGCCCCCGATGTTGTAGACCTCGCCGGGGCGCCCGCCGGACAGCACGAGCTGGATGCCACGGCAGTGATCATCCACATGCAGCCAGTCCCTCACGTTGAGCCCGTCCCCGTAGAGGGGAACCGTGAGCCCATCCATGAGATTGGTGACGAAGAGCGGAATCACCTTCTCCGGATACTGGTAGGGACCATAGTTGTTCGAACAGCGCGTGATCCGCACGTCCATACCGAAGGTCCGGGCGTACGATCTGGCGACCAGGTCCGAGCTCGCCTTGGAGGCCGCGTAGGGCGAGTTCGGCTGCAGCGGGAAGTCCTCGGGCCAGGAGCCCTCATCAATGGAGCCGTAGACCTCGTCGGTCGACACATGCACGAAGGTGCCGACGCCGTTGTCGAGCGCGGCCTGCAGCAGCTTCTGTGTGCCCAGCACGTTCGTGACGACAAACTCCGAGGCACCCGTGATGGACCTGTCCACATGGGACTCGGCGGCGAAGTGGACGACCGCGTCCTGGCTCGGCATGAGCTCGGCCAACAGGTCCCCGTCGCAGATGTCACCCTGCACGAACCGTAGGTTGTCCCGCGCCATCACGGGCGCCAGGTTGGCCAAGTTGCCCGCATAGGTCAGCTTGTCGAGAACCGTGACATCTGCCGGACTGCCGTAGTCCCCTGCGGCCAGATGTCGCACGTAGTTCGAGCCGATGAATCCGGCACCGCCGGTGACCAGGACTCTCACTCAGCGTTCCTTCCTGCAAAGCGACCAGTATAGCCAGGCTCACTGACCCGGCTGTGCGACCATGTTCGCATGAAGGGACTGATCCTGGCCGGGGGAACCGGATCGCGGCTGTGGCCGATCACGAGAGGCGTGAGCAAGCAACTGCTCCCTGTCTACGACAAGCCCATGATCCACTACCCGCTGGGCACCCTGATGGCAGCCGGACTGCGGGAAGTGCTCATCATCACGACCGAGCAGGACCAGCCCACGTTCCGCCGGCTGCTGGGTGATGGGTCCGATCTGGGGATGTCCCTGGCATATGTGGTCCAGCCGCGACCAGAGGGCCTCGCCCAGGCGTTCATCCTCGGTGAGGACTTCCTGGCCGGCGACAGTGCCGCCCTCGTACTCGGCGACAACATCTTCCACGGGCCCGGCCTGGGCACCAGGCTGTCCGCGCTGCAGGACCTCGAAGGTGGCCATATCTTCGCCTACCGCGTTGCGAACCCCCGCGAGTACGGGGTCGTGGAATTCGACCAGGAGGGCCACGTGCTGAGCCTGGAGGAGAAACCCGCCCGGCCGAAGAGCAACTACGCGGTCCCCGGGCTCTACTTCTATGACAACTCCGTGGTGGATGTGGCCAAGTCGATCCGGCCAAGTGCGCGCGGCGAACTCGAGATCACCGATGTCAACGACACCTACCTGCGCAGGCAGCAGTTGACGGTCACAGTGCTTGATCGCGGGACCGCGTGGCTGGACACCGGATCCTTCGAGACTCTGCACGCTGCGGGTGACTATGTGCGCGTCCTTGAGGAGCGGGCCGGCACCAAGGTGAACTGCATCGAGGAGCTCGCCTGGAACAACGGCTGGATCGATGACGAGCAACTCCTGGCGCTGGCCGAACCGCTGCGCAAGAGCGGCTACGGCAGCTACCTCGAGGCACTGGTCCGGGAGGCCGACGAGTAGCGCCGGTCGCCAGCGGCGGGCCTACCCCCGGACGTATGACATTCCAGGACAGTCTGCTCGACACTGCCCTACGCTGCGCCCATGACTCTCAAGGCCATCCCCGCAGTGCTGCTCGGCTGCCTGGTCCTGTTCGGCTGCAGCAGCCAGTCGGACAGCCGTCAGGCAGGCAGCGACGACACCGACCCGACCGCGCAGGCAGGCACCAGCACCGCCTGGCTGGACGCCAAGAACAAGTGCGCCGGGGAACAACCCTGCTTCACCGAGCCGCAGCAGGCCATCGACGCCGTGAGCGGCCAGCCCGAGGCGACAGTGAACGTCCTCGCCGGCACCTACACCATCCCGGAGACTGCCAAGCCGGCGACCGAGCCGGGGCTCACCATCGACGCACCGGTCACGCTGCAGGGCTGGGATTCCGATGACTGCCAGGAGAAGAACTCCTGTCCCACGATCGAGTTCCTCGGCCAGACAACCACTGGGCTGCGGGTCAAGGCCAACGATGTCACGATCGAGAACCTCGCCTTCGTGCAGCAGGAGGTACCCCCGTCGACCCCGGGCGGCCAGCTCATCGAGGTGCCACAGCCTGACCCGGGCACCGTGTTCGACGACGTGTTCATCAACGAGGTCGTCATCGACGGCGGCCGCCGGGGCCTGCGCGCCAGCGGCCAGGATCTGACCGTGACCAACTCGGTCTTCACCGGCCAGGCCGCAGACGCGATCCTCATCCCCACGATCACGGGCAGCTCCGCATTCCAGGGCAACTACTTCGAGGGCACGGGCACCTCCAAGAAGGCGATCAACTTCGAGGAGCAGTACCAGAGCCTGCCCGCCAGCGGTGACGTGTTCGTCGAGTACAACACGACCAAGGGCAAGAACAACCTGATGTCCTGGAACATCTGGCCGCAGCAGGCGGGCGGCAAGGTGAACCTGTCGGTGGTCCACAACACCGTGGTGTCATCCGGTGGCCCCATGGTTGCGTTCTGGGCCTCCTCGAATCCCGACGCCTTCGGCCTGTTCTCCGCCATCGCCATCGATTCGAACCTGTTCACCGAGGGTGGGGGGACCCCGGTGCTGGTGGACTACACCGGCGCCGGCAAGTCGGGTGCTGTGCCGGCCAACAGCCTGATCGACGTGAGCAACAACCTGACCTACCAGAACAAGGAGAAGTCCGGGGTGACCGCCGACAAGACCGGCGTGGCCGGCTTCGGCTTCACCCCCGATGTCCCTGCAGACGCGTCCATGAAGATGTTCAACGTCAAGGACACCGTCACCGGGGCTCCGAAGGTCGGGGCAGCCCCCGACTATGCGCTGCAGGGTGGCTCCGCGGCACTCGGCGCCGGGGAGTCGGGCACCAATATCGGCGCATGGCAGGGCGCTGCGCCCGTGGTGCGCGCGGTCGTGCCCCGCTGCCTCCCCGCAGGCCGGACAGTCAACATCTTCGGCAAGAACATCCAGGGCGCCACAACGGTACTGTTCGGAGGCGTCGCCTCTCCCCAGATCGAGCTCTCCGGCAACAAGATCAAGGCGGTCGTGCCCGACTCGACCACCACCGGTCTTGTCGATGTCACGGTGACGACGGACAAGGGCAGCGCCACGCTCCGCAACGGATTCCGGTACCCGAGCCCTGACAGCGGATGCTGAGGCATGCCCTTCAGTCAGGGGCGGCCGGCAGCGGCGCTGGCCGGCCGTCGGTGACGGGCTCTGCTCAGACCTGACCGAGGCCCGAGTCGGGGTCGACCGTCGGGGGAGCCCAGATGTACGGGTCGTAGCGCGCCGAGATCGCTGAAACCGCCTCTGCGAACGTGAAGGTCGCGTCGAACCCGGCGACCACACCACCCACGCCGTCCTGGCTGAGTTCGGCCACCTTGTGGAGCTGTTCCAGGGAGGTGTGCGGGCTCCAGGCGAGTACCCCCGCCTTGGTCGACTCGGCGACCCCCGCCAGGATCTCCAGGCTCTTGTGATGCCAGCGGCCGCCATGATCATCGGTGCTGACCAGGATATTGTGCACGCCCATGCCATCGAGCTGCTCGACCACGGTCCACAGGTCCGAGCCGTCACCGGCCTGCACATGGGCCGACAGCCAGGCCTCGTGAACGTGGAGCCGGACGATGACACGATCGCGGTGGGTCTTCACGGCCTCGCCGAGCCAGCCAGCGGCTTCCACACGATCCACGACCACCCCGGTATACCCGCTGCCCAGCAGCCGGGACACCTGGTCGGGCCCGGACAGGGTGGTGGCGCCGATGACCGTGACGTTGTGGGGAGACTTCACCGCCGGCAGCGATGGCCCCGACAGGAAGATGTGACTGGCGCCCACCCGGTGCCAGGCCTGCAACGCCTTGTGGGGGTCCGTGTACCCCGCGGTCTCCCCCAGCGCAACTGGCAGCTCCACCTGTCCGTCGGCAGAGACGGACAGCAGCGGGTTGATGAAGGATCCACGTGACATGAGCACACGATACTTCCCCCGTGAGCGGAGTAATCCACCGTTCGGAGAACTCGCGCGATATTGACCGGGCTGTCCCATAGCGTTCTCCTATGACGACATTCCAGGGGTACACCCCAGAGGCGCTGACATTGCTCGATGAGATCGGCGCTGCCGACCGGGAATGGTTCACCGCCCACAAGAAGGAGTACCAGCGGCTCATCGCCGAGCCCAGCAAGGAGTACGTCAGCGCGCTGGGTGAAGAACTGAGCGAGCGCCTCGATACGGAACTCACCGCGATCCCCCGCACGAACGGGTCACTGTCCCCGATCAACAACGACCTGCGGTTCAACCCCGATCGTCCCCCGTACAAGGACAACATCATGGTCCGGATCTGGCAGGGGCCCGAGAAGAAGACCGCCCCCACGCTCTTCGTACGCATCACGAAGGATGAGGTGGGCTTCGCCAGTGGCATCACGCTGGACGGACCGCAACTGGCGCGCTGGCGTGAGGCCGTTGCCGCTGATTCCGGCGCGACACTGGTCGACGACATCGAGGCGGCGCAGCAGCAACACTCCTGTGAGGTCGTCGGGGAGACGCTCAAGCGGGTGCCCGCCCCCTACCCGGCGGATCACCCGCGCGCAGACCTGCTCAAGTTCAAGTACTTCCAGATCCGCTACCTGGTGCCCGCGACACCCGCGATCCACAGTGCTGAGTTCGTGCCCTGGTGCGCAGACCAGTTCGAGCCCCTGTTCGCAATCCATCGCTGGCTGGTGGACCACATGACCGGCTGAGCCGGCCGTGTCAGTCGTCGTACTGTGCGAGGTCGATCGTGGGTTTCTCGTGCAGCACGACGCACTGCTCCACCCCGAACAGACCGTGCATCCGCTGATCGGCGCGGCGGAACAGGTGCTCATAATCGGCGATGTCGCGGACCTGCGGCGACTCCACCGGGACCGATTCGCCCTGGTGGATGATGGTGGCCTGCCCTGCGGCCAACACATTGGCCAGCCAGTCCGTCTTCGTCCCGTACGGCAGGGCGATCACAAAGTCGGTTCCGTCCTCCAGCGCCACGATCGGAGTCTCGTACTGAACCCCGGAGTTGCGGCCCTGGTGGCGGATCACCGAGGCATAGCTGCCGGGCTGACCTGCCGACTGCATCTGAGCCGGATTCATGACCCGCCTGTTCATGGAGCGAACCGCACCGAGCACCCGCTCATCCTTGGTGCGGAACCCCCACCAGAAAGCGATCAGTCCGGCGGTCAGCGCCAGCAGCGCGATCGCGGCGATCCTTCGAAGCGCTTTCACCCTGTCATTGTTCCATGATGATTCGC
Organism: Actinomycetota bacterium; assembly: GCA_020438795.1. GTDB lineage: Bacteria > Actinomycetota > Actinomycetes > S36-B12 > JAGQTY01. Next base: position 44,306 of record JAGQTY010000022.1, on the reverse strand, counting down.
CGACCGGTAGCGGTCTCACCCTGCTCGCCGGTCAGCCGGAGAGCCACCTCAACCGTCAGCCGGTGGCGCCCGTCAGTTGTTCGGCGTGTTCGCCAGGGACGCCAGTGCCTCCAGGGCAGCGTTGTTGCTGCTGACAGCACTGTTGCTGCCGTTGGTACGGGTACTGGGAATCCGGGCCGGGCGGGGGCCACGCAGATCCAGATCCGAGTTGTTCCAGTGATCGACCATACGGCGCATGACCCGGCGCCAGGCCTGCTGGAAGTAGGTGCGGCACTGGTCCCAGGCCTCGCCCTGCAGGAAACCGGCCTGGGTGAGCGTGACCTCCGTCAGTTCATCACCGACCGCCTCGAACTCCAGCACGACCCAGGTCTGCATGCCCCGTACCGCGAGGTGGGGCGGGGCGTTCCACGTGAACGACACCATCTTGCCGGGCAGGTAGGACAGGAACTTGCACCCCTCCGAGCCACGGGAACCCAGGGGTGCATCGGTCACGAACGTGAGCTCGAAGGGCCCACCGACCCGCAGGTCGATGTTGGTCTGCGGCACCGGCCACCAGGCCTGCAGTTCCGCCGTGGACGTCCAGGAGCGGAAGAGCACGCTCGGCTCCGCGGCCACCTGCGCCTTGAGCTTGATCGTGCTGAGGTCCGCGCCCGTGGCCGGCACGTGCGGGGACTTGATGATCGACAGGTACTGGCGCAGCATCGCGGGCGTGAGGACCTCCACCATCACGGTGTTCTCGATCCACATCTCGATGACGTCGAAACCGCCCCGGTTGTGCCGCATGGCCCGCCAGCCCTCCTGGCGGGCGATCCGGTAGACCTCCTCCTCACTACGGGTGACGGAGATGGCCGTGTGCACGGGGGTGTTCTGGGATGCGAAGAGGTTCTTGCGGAACTGCGCCTGACTGGTGTCCGGGCCGGGGATGATCTCGGTGCCCTGTGGGTAGACCTCGATGGCCGTGCCTGCCTCATCGGCGGCCCAGGCGATATAGCCGCCCTCCCAGGGACCGAAGCGGCTCACCTTGCCGTTGATCAGAAGGGCGAGTGCCTGAGCGACACGCTGTGGGTTCTTCGCGGTGAATGACACATGATGCAGCATTTGTCCACTGTGGCACCTATTGCCACGGTACGTTGCGGAATTCGAAATGCACCCGGAGCGCCCAGCACTCCCTTTGTCCGATTTGTCGGACTTCCCGTTGGGTGCGCGCTCAGACCGAGGATCGTGAACCCGCACGCCCGCCCACCTCGCGCCGCGCGAGGGCGAGGGGACCGCTCGAGCAGCGACATGCCCGGTGAGCGCCCCAGTGCTGCCCCGACCGGGCACTGGTCGGGCGAAACGCCCCTCGCCTGCCTACGCTGCATCACATGGCAGAGCGTGAACTCAACACAGAAGAGACGATCGGCGTCGTCGATCGCGTCAGGAACCTGTACACCCACCTGTTCGGTGGCGGCTTCGCGGACCTGAGCCGTACCCCCTCGGAGATCATCCATGAGTCCACCCACTGCATCGTGCGCCACTACATCCCGGAGGTCCCGGTCGATCCTGACAAGCGGCCGGTGCTGCTGGTCCCGCCCCAGGGACCACCAGCCACATGCATGGACCTGTACCGCGACAATTCCATGGCCGCCTACTTCATGCTCGAGGGCCGTCCCACCTACCTGGTCGACTACGGCAGCGTGAGCACGAAGACCGATCAGGAGTTCGGTCTCGACTTCTGGATCGACGATGTGATCCCCACCGCTGTGGAGACTGTCAGCGCCCACAACAACGACGCCGAAGTCATGGTGGTGGGCTGGTGTCTGGGCGGAATCCTGGCGCTGTTCACCCAGGCCGCGCACAAGGATGTCCCGATCGCCGCGGTCGGATGTGTGGGCAGCCCCTTCGACTTCACCAAGCTCGACCTGTACCCGCCGGTGAAGCTGCTCGGCAACATCACTGACGGCAAACTGGAATCCTCAGTCATCCGGGTCATGGGGGGCGTCCCCGGCAAGCTGAACGGGCTGGCCTTCAAGTTCGCCGATCCTGTCCGGCTGCTGCAGAAGCCGAACTTCGTGCGCAAAGCCACCAAGCGGCCTGAGATCCTGGCGCAGCTCGAGGCGGTCGACGCCATGATGGACACCTACGAGGCATACCCCGGTCGCAGCTTCCTGCAGATCTACCGCAACTTCGTGCGGTCCAGCAAGCTCAAGGAGGGGCGTATGCACCTCGGCGGCGAGCGCGAGCTGACCCTCGAGGATGTGGACGTCCCCGTCATGAACGTCGGTGGCTCCGCGGACAACATCTTCGCGCCCATGGAGTCGGTCGAGCACCTCGCCAACCTCGTGCCGAACGCACCCCGGGCGATCATCAAGGAGGCCCCCGGGGGGCACATGGGCGTAATGGCAGGTCCCCACGCGAAGGAGACCACCTGGCCCTATCTGGAGCAGTTCCTGGAGGAGACCGAGGCCCAGCTCGATCGCTCCTTCGGGGAGCCGGCGCAGCCCTGAGGTCGCATCGCCCCGGCTCAGGCCGGCAGTTCCCGCCGACGGAACGCTGCAGCTCCCCCGATCGCGACCAGGACGCTGAGCGCCAGCAGCAGCAGGGAGTAGAACCAGGGCAGGCCCTCGGTGAGTGGTTCCTCGCCGTAGTACCAGTACCAGGGGGAGACCTTCGCAAGGCCCGCAAGAGAGTCCGACAGCTCCAGGAAGGTCCCCCAGGCATAGCAGACGAGCAGAATCACGGCCGCGCTGACCATGGCAAGGATCCGGCGGCCGAACAGCACAGACGTGAGTGCGGTCAGGGTCCCTGCCAGCAGCCCGAGCAGCAGCACCTGCAGGCTCATCGCCAGGATGTTGGCTGTCGCCAGATCGAGACCGGCCAGTGCCACACCGGCCATGATTCCCAGGGCAGTGCCCGCGGCCACGAGAGTGACCAGCACCGCCATTCCCAGCAGCTTCTCCCAGTAGACGCGGATCCGGTCGACAGGGTTGGCAGCCAGCAGTGCGACGCTGCGGTCCTCGAGTTCCTCGGCCAGCGACCGGCTGGCGCTGGCCAGTGCCACGTAGATGATCAGGGCGGGGGCCGAGAAGGCGAAGATCTCGGCGTTGAACCAGCCGGCAGGGGCAGCGATGTCCCCGAAGATCGCGATGGTGCCACCAGGCAGCGACGCCACGAGTTCGGTCAGGGTCTGGCTCATCGAGTTGTAGAGGGGACCGAGCCACACCCCCATGGCGAACAGGCCGGCGGCAACGAGCAGCGCGAGCAGCAGCCGCTGCGAGATCGTGCGGGCGAGGACCGAGGAGACCGTGGCCCGTTGCATCACGCTGAGCTCCGACATGGCATCACCCCCGCAGATCCCGCCGGCGGTAGCCGATCAGCGCCGCAAGTACCAGGGCGGCGGCGATGGCGACCAGCACCAGGAACTGCCACCAGCCGACGCCGCCCACCAGCGGTTCCGGCCCCGTGTACAGATACCACGGGGTATAGCGGGCGTAGTCGGCCAGCTCAGGACTGACCGGCAGCAGGGTTGTCAGGAAGTAGGAGATGGCGGCGACAGCCCCTGCGACCCCGGCGCCGACCCCCGAGCCGGTCCAGGCGCAGATCGCCGCCGACAGCGCACCGAACATCCAGGCCAGGCCGCACAGCTGCAGCGTGGCCGCCGCAATGTCCTGCCCGGACAGGTCCATGCCGACGACCGCGGCGACCGCTTCCATCCCAAGCCAGGTCAGCACGGAGATGAGCACCACGGCCACACCGACGACCAACAACTGGCTGAGCAGGACACGGGTGCGGCTCACCGGCGAGGTGAGCAGCAGATCGAGGCTGCGCTGCTTCTCCTCCCCCAGAACCGCGCTCTTGCCGGAGACAATGGCGTAGGCGACCAGGACCACCGGCGCCATGATCGCGAACGTGGCGCTCGCGACCACTCCGGCCACGGTCCCGTCGTTGCTGCCGTAGAGCGCGGACAGCGCATCGGGCATCTGCTGGACGAGATTCACGGCCTCGTTGCCGAAACTGGAGTACACACCGAGCGCGAAGGCCGTGTAGAACCACAGCACCGCCGTGATCGCCACGAACGGCACCCACCGGTCCCGCACCGCCTTGGCCAGCACACCACCGAGCAGAGGGCTGCGTGGCAGCACAGAACCAGTGGCGATGGCCGTTCGGGGGCCGCTCATGGCTGGGCACCGGCGGCGGTGCCCTGGTCCCGGTAGTAGGTGAGAAAGACCTCCTCGAGATCGGCGTCGCGGCTGTTGAGGGTCACGATCTCGTGGCTCATGGCGACTCGCAGGATGTCGGCGATGTGCCCGTCGAAGCTGATGCTGACCAGCAGCCCGCGGGTCTCCACGCTGCGCACGTGCGGGATCGCGCTGAAGTCCGCCTCCGGCACCGGCTGCGCGAACTCGATGTCGAGCCGATGCAGCGCCTTCTTCAGGAGCTCATCCACCCGTTCTGTGGCGACGAGTTCCCCTGTGCGCAGGATTCCGACACGGTCGGCGATCCGTTGCACCTCGGACAGCGTGTGACTGGACAGGAACACCGTGCCGCCCTCATCGCGAATCCCTTCCAGCGACTCCTGCAGCACCTGTTGCATGAGGGGGTCGAGGCCGGTGCTCGGTTCGTCGAGGATCAGCACCTCGGGCCGGTTCATCAGGGCCTGGATCAGGGCGATCTTCTGCCGGTTGCCCGATGAGTAGTCCCGGGTGCGTTTGTCGAGGTCTGCCTGGAACCGGTCGGCGAGCTCGGCGACATAGGACTCGTCCACGCCGCCACGGAGATTCGCGAAATATCGCAGTACCTGCGCACCTGTCAGCTTCTCGTACATGCCGTACTCAGCCGGCACATATCCGATCCGGCGACGGATCGCGACGCTGTCTCGCTGGCAGTCCAGACCCAGGATCGCAGCCGATCCGGCGGTCGGGCGCAGGTACGCCAGAAGCGCGCGGATGGTGGTGGTCTTGCCGGAGCCGTTCGGGCCCAGGAAACCGAAGATCTCCCCGGGCTCGACCACCAGGTTGAGGTCGGAGACGGCCACGACATCACCGAACGTCTTGGTCAGTCCGCTGGTCTCGATGGCTGCCATGCTGCCCCCTCGGGGTCGTACCACCATTTTAGGCGCCCGGGCCGGGGACCACTCGGGAGGATGCGCCCCTGTGACCTACCTCGCTGCACCCGCGTCCGTCGCTGAGACTCCGATCGGTGGGCACGCCCGCCGTCGGCCGATCCGGATCGCTACAGTCTCACTGACCCGATCAAACCGGCGATGGAGACCTCAGATGGCCGCACCCGACAGGCTGAACGCGTTGGACAACAGCTTCCTCTCCTACGAGAAGGGCAACCTGCCGATGCACATCGGCGCGGTGCAGATCATGAAGGGTCCTGCCCCCAGCCATGAGGAGTTCCTGGCCATCTTCGAGCCGAAGCTCGCGATGATCCCCCGCTACCGGCAACGCATCAAGGAGGTCCCCTTCCGGCTGGGCGCGCCGGTCTGGATCGACGATTCGAGTTTCAGCATCGACTTCCACGTCCGGCAGGTGGCGCTGCCCGCCCCGGGTACCGACGAGCAGCTGTCCAAGCTGGCATCCCAGATCATGGACTCCCGTCTCGACATGTCCCGCCCGCTCTGGGAGCTGTGGCTGATCGAAGGTCTTGACGGGGACCGCTGGGCGCTGCTCAGCAAGGTGCACCACGCGATGATGGACGGTCAGACCGGCCGCGAGGTCACCGAGATGCTCTTCGAGACCCAGCCGGACGTTCCACCACTGGAGCCGGTGGACTGGGTTCCCGAACCCGAGCCCTCGCGACTGGACCTCATGACCGAGGCAGCCAAGGACAACGTGAAGGACCCGCTGGGTACGCTGGGCGCGGTGGCCAAGTCCCTGAAGTCGCCGAAGGAGTTCGCCGAGCAGGCCGCGGCCCGCACCGTGGGCACGGTGCGCTCGGGGGACAAACTCATCCACACTGAGGACTTCCTGGTCGGCCATGTGGGACCGCATCGCCGCTGGACCTGGCAGTACCTGGATCTGCTCGAGATCAAAGAGGTGAAGAACCGGCTCGGTGGCACCGTCAACGACGTGCTGCTGGCCTGCATCACCGGCGGACTGCGCCAGCTCCTGCTCAGCCGGGGCGTCGAGCTCACCGAAGATGCGGCCGTTCGGACCATGGTCCCAGTGTCCATGCGTCCGCTCGGCGACCGCTCCGGCGGCAATGAGGTGTCGGCGGTCTTCGCCGATCTGCCCGTCGGCATGGACAGTGCAGTGGCGGCGATGGAGTCGGTCCGCAAGCAGATGGATGTGGTCAAGAAGACCGGGCAGGCGTTCGCGGCGCCGACGCTGCAGGCAACCACCCCGTTCGTGCCGTTCCCCCTGCTCTCGGTCGTGGGTCGGCTGGCGGCCCGTGTTCCGCAGCAGTCGATCGCGACGATCACCACCAACGTGCCCGGCCCGCAGCACGCCCTGTACATGGCGGGGCGCGAGGTGCTGCAGCTCATTCCGTTCGTCCCGCTGGGGATGCGCATGCACACGGCCTTCGCGATGAACTCCTACCACGGCGGCGTCACGGTGGGGATCACGGCCGACTGGGACGCGGTGCCGGATGTGGAGGAGATTCCCACAGGCATCCGGGCGCACCTCGGCCAGCTCGTCGAGGCAGCGGCAGCCTGAGCAGAAGCCCGCAAATCACCGCAGCCGGGTGATTCCGCTTGTCGCACGTCGCAGCGCCGTGTAGGCAGGCGGTAGAGGGCAGGAGTGAGCATGACAGAGCCAGAATCATTGGCGCCGGAGTACCCGAGCGGCCGCCAGTTCCGGATCACCCTGGGCGATGCATCGGCGACGATCACTGAAGTCGGGGCGACGCTGCGGCAGTACCGTGTCGGTGACCACGATGTGATCCACCCGTTCGCGGTCACGGAGATGAGCGACTCGCACGGTCAGATCCTCATCCCGTTCCCGAACCGCATCGAGGACGGCACCTACACCTTCGACGGACAGACGCAGACCCTGCCGATCAACCAGCCGGGTGACCATGCCGCCATTCACGGATTGGTGCGCTACCTGCCGTGGCGGGTCGAGGACTACGACACCAACGCGATCGAGCTCGAGATCGACCTCTTCCCCTCACCCGGCTACCCGTTCACCCTGCGGGCCTCGGCGCGCTTCGAGCTGCACAGTGATGGTCTGCACATCCGCTACGAAGTCACCAACATGGGCAACTCCGCGCTACCGCTCGGCATCGGTACGCACCCCTACTTCACGGTGGGCAGCGAGACGATCGACGACAACAAGCTCACCGTCCCGGCCAGGACCATGCTCACCACCGACGACAACTGCATCCCCACCGGCACAGCCCCTGTTGACGACACTGAGTTCGACTTCCACCGCGGCAAGCGCATCGGCGACCTCGTCCTGGACACCGCCTACACGGATCTGATCCGCGATCGGCACGGCAACGCCTACGTGGTCCTGGAATCAGCCGACGGCCACCGCAAGGTGAAGGTGCAACTGGACCGGGATCACGACTACGTCCAGATCTACTCATCCGACACCCTGCCCGATCCGGCGACCCACCGGGCATCACTGGCCATCGAACCCATGACCTGCCCCGCCAACGCCTTCAACACCGGCGAGGGACTCCAGGTCGTGAACCCCGGCGACACCTTCACGTCGAAGTGGGCGATCCTGCCGAACCCCGCTTCCTGACCGGGGCGACCCACCTCCAGCGTCAATCCGCTGTCGTCGCCTTCGCGGTTCTCAGACGCAGACAGCCCGGCTCGACCTCTCAGCGTCGGCGGCTGCGACCGGTTCGGTGCCGGCCCCGCTGGCACCGGGTCGGATGCCCCCAGCCCTGCGCAGCACAGTCGTGATGAGATCCTGGACCGGTTCACTCTCGACCAGGAAGCCGTCGTGTCCGTAGGCGGATTTGATCACCGAGAGCTGGGCGGTGGGGATGTGGGCGACGAGCTCCTCCTGCAGTCGCAGCGGGAACAGCCGGTCCGAGGTGATCCCGGCGACGCCCACCGGCACCGACACCCGGTCGAGGACCTCATGCAATGATCCTCTGCCCCGCGCCACGTCGAATGACGACATCGAGTCCGACAGTGTCACGTAGCTGCCGGCATCGAAGCGTCTGGTGAACTTGCCGACCTGGTGGTCCAGATACGACTGCACGTCGTGAGGGGTAGCGTCCGGGTCCCGGCCCGGAATAGCAGAGTGGTAGGCACCACCTGTGTCCACGGTGGGATGGCTTCGGGCACCGCCGAAACGATCCTCGAGTTCCTCCTCACTGCGATAGCTCAGGTGCGCGAATCGCCGTGCGATCGCCAGACCCGCCTCGGGCCCCTCCTGGACGCCGTCAGACTCAGACGCGGGCGCTGCGGTGACGTAGTAGTCACCAGCCTGCCAGTTCGGGTCCGAGACGATGGCCTGGATCTGGGCCGTCTGCGTCGCGATCTGGTCCGCGGTGGCCGCAGCCCCCGCGGCCACCACCACAGCCGAACCGACCCGCTCAGGGTGACCCACGAGCCATTCCAGCGCTCGCATGCCGCCCATCGAGCCACCGATCACGCTGGCCCAGCGATCGATGCCGAGGTGCTCGGCGAGCCGGACCTCGGCGTTCACGTGGTCTCTGATCGAGATGCGGGGCCAGCGTGAACCCCAGGGCTGGCCGTCGGGAGCCACCGAACTGGGCCCGGTACTGCCCTGGCAGCCACCCAGCACGTTCGCACAGACGACGAACCACTCATCAGTATCCACCGCTGCGCCCGGACCGACCACGTCGTCCCACCAGCCGGGCGTGGGATGCCCCGGGCCTGCGGCTCCGCTGACGTGGGAGTCGCCGGTGAAGGCGTGCTCGATCAGGATGGCGTTGTCCCGGGCGGGCGACAACGTGCCCCAGGTCTCGTACGCCAGCTGGTAGTCCGGCAGCGTGGCCCCGAACTCGAGGGGCAACGACCCGAACCGTGCGAACCGGCGACGACCGGGCGGATCGCCCTCCCGCCACCGTGATGTGGCGGGAGGGACGTACTGCCCGGTCATGATGCTGCGATCTCCGACTTCGCGGCGGTGAAGCCCTGTTCGAGGTCGGCGAGGATGTCGTCGATGTGCTCCAGGCCCACCGACAACCGGACCAGGCCCGGTGTCACGCCGGTGGCCAGTTGCTCCTCGGCTGACAGCTGCGAGTGTGTGGTGGAGGCGGGATGGATCACGAGGCTGCGCACGTCACCGATGTTGGCGACGTGGCTGTGCAGCTCGAGCGACTCCACGAACTTGCGACCCGCCTCGACGCCTCCGTCGATCTCGAAGGCCAGCACGCCACCGGCTCCCCGGGGCGCGTAGACCTGGGCCGTCGGGTACCAGGGGCTGGAGCTGAGTCCTGCGTAGTTGACGCTCTTCACCTCTTCGCGGCTCTCCAGCCATTCGGCCACACGCTGGGCGTTCTGGACGTGACGCTCCACCCGCAGCGACAGGGTCTCCAGGCCCTGTGCCAGCAGCCACGCGTTGAACGGCGAGACGGCGGTACCGAGGTCCCGCAACAACTGCACCCGAGCCTTGAGGATGTAGGAGACGTTGGCGCCGAAGTCGGAATCCGGGCCGAGGTCTCTGCCATAGACGAGGCCGTTGTAGCTGGGATCGGGCTCGTTGAAGCCGGGGTACCGCTGCGGGTCGGCCGTGTAGTCGAACGTCCCACCGTCAACGATCACACCGGCGATCGCACTGCCGTGGCCGCCGATGTACTTGGTCGCTGAGTGGATGACCACATCCGCACCCCAGCGCAGCGGCTGGATCAGGTATGGGGTGGCCACCGTGTTGTCGATCAGCAACGGCACCCCGGCCTCGTGAGCCACGGCGGCGACCGCCTCGATATCCAACACGTCGTTCTTCGGGTTCGAGATGGATTCGCCGAAGAACGCCTTCGTGTTCGGCTGCACCGCATCACGCCAGCTCGCCGGGTCGTCCGGATCGCTCACGAACGTGACGTCGATGCCGAGCCTCGGCAACGTGTAGTGGAACAGGTTGTAGGTGCCGCCATACAGGCTTGGGCTGGAGACGATGTGGTCACCGGCCTGCGCGATGTTCAGGATCGCCAGCGTCTCGGCTGCCTGCCCACTGGAGACCAGCAGCGCACCGACACCCCCCTCGAGTGCAGCGATACGGTCCTCGACCGCCGCCTGCGTCGGATTCGTGATGCGGGTGTAGATGTTTCCGAGCTCCGACAGCGCGAACAGGTCAGCCGCGTGATCGGTGCTGTCGAACGTGAAGGACGTCGTCTGGTAGATCGGTAGCGCCCGGGCATTGGTGGTGCCGTCAGGGGTCTGGCCGGCGTGGATCTGTTTGGTCTCGAATGACCATGCGTTGTTCATTGTTCTGCTTCTTCCTTGGTTGTTGAGGATGACCGAACCCGCGTTCGCCGCTGGTGCCGCCATCGCATCACCGGGGAAGGTTCAGTGGTTGGTGAAAAGAGTTACCGGCACGCGCTCACTGCGCGATGCCCGCTGTCAGGGAGTGCGAACGCAAGCACAGGTTGCGGCCCTGACAGCACTCAACATTCGCTGCATCGACGCTGAAATCACAGCTGACCTCCGAGTATGGGGTCTTGCCGTTCAAGACCCGCGCTTGCCAACCGAAGTTGACCCGGTCATCACCTGGAGCACCCCACCGCGGTGGAGGGTTGCTGTCCCACAAGCCAGGGCTTGACGTAGGACTCTTGACCTGTCACCAAGCATGCCATGACACAACGGCGTGCGCCACCCGAAGACGCGCCCCGATCGCTACCGGCGCAATCTCAGCCACCGCGCATGGGCCATTTCAAGCCGGACGTGGTTCCCCCTACCAACGTTGCGAAGCCCTGCCCGGGAGTCAGCTCGTGGACGCCGACGAGCCGCCCTCGGCGCCCTCGAACGCCTCGATGAACTTCTCCACCGCGTCCTGGTTCTCGGACTTCGTCGCGATATAGAGCATCGCATTCGCGTTCTCGTCGTAGCTGGCGAAGCGGATGCTCTCCCCGTTGTTGCTCGAAGTCAGGTACCAGTCCGCACCACCGAGGGTCAGCTTCTCGGCGGCCTGCCCGTCGCCGCCGTAGGAGTTCACGGTGTCACGATCGATGATCCGCTGCTTCACACCCTCGTCGTCACCGGGAGCGAACGACCAGGCCTGCATGCCGCCCATGTCGGTGCCATCTGGGGTGTTCACGCTCACCAGCTCCACGCCTGCCCACACGGGGCTCTCCGCGATCTCGTAGCCGGAGACCGTGGGGAAGCTGAAGGTGCTGCCTGCGCTGGGGCTCGCGCTCGACACCGCTTCGTCGAATGCTTTGAGGAACTGCTCCATCGCATCCTGGTTCTCGGACTTCGCCGTGACATACAGCATCGAATCTGCGTCCTTGTCGTAGCGGGCGAACCGGAGGCTCTCGCCGTTGTTGCTCGCAGTCACGTACCAGTCGGTACCGCCGAGGGTGAGCTTCTGGGCCTTCTTCCCGTTACCGTCGTAGGCGTTCACGGTGTCACGATCGATGATCCGCTGCTTCACACCCTCGTCGTCGCCCGGAGCGAACTGCCAGACCTGCATGCCACCGAGGTCGCTGCCATCGGACTTGTTCACCGTGCGGACTTCCACCCCGGTCCACACGGGACTGGATGACAGCTCATACCCGGAGACCGTGGGGAAGCTGAACGATGAGGTGGCCGTCTCAGTGGCTGACTCGGACGCCGACGGTGTGGCCGAGGACGACGAATCGCTCGACGAACAACCTGCCACGACCAGGCCCAACGACACGAACAGGAGGACAAGAAGCTTCCGCACAGCGATTCCCTTCTCGGATCGGCCCATCGACGGGCCGTCACGAACGGGCTCAGTTTGTCAGAGCGGGTAGTCCACTATGCGGGATTGCGATAACGGTGCGGCCACGTTCAGCCAGCTGCCCTGCGCAACCCTCGTGGGGAAACGCCCGTGCAGTGAGATGCATTACAGTCCGTGGGGCGATCGGTACGAGCTGCTACTCTGAAATGGCTCGACCTGCCGTCGAGTGACGTAACTGCGCGAGTTGACTGGTTGCCCGGCACTCAAGCCACGGGCGTGACCGCTTCGGTCCCCGCGCTTCCCGCATGGTCACGTAGCGCTGATTCACTTTGCAGCGTCTGGCGCACACACGCACCGACGCGAGCAGCGATGCCTCTGCGTGCCAACATCCCTGTGGCGGGGCAGCGCCACGATGACAGGCGCCGTTGCGGCGCCGAGGAGCACACTCCCATGACCACTTTCAATGAACTCGGCGTGCACGCCTCCGTGGTGGACAGCCTTGCCGGGCGAGGTATCACCGAGGCCTTCCCGATCCAGGCTGCGACGATCCCGCCGGCCCTGGCGGGCAACGATGTCTGCGGCCGGGCTCCGACCGGCAGCGGCAAGACCCTGGCGTTCGGCATTCCGCTGCTGGCCAGCGCCCGGAAGGCCCGGCCGCGTCACCCACGCGGCCTGGTGCTGACCCCGACCAGGGAACTCGCGACCCAGATCGCCGACGAACTGCGCAAGCTCTCGCGACGGACCCGGGTGAGCACCTTCTTCGGGGGCACCGGCTATGGCACCCAGCTCAAGGCACTGCAGCGCGGCGTCGACATCGCGGTCGCCTGTCCCGGCAGGTTGCTGGACCTCATGGATCGCGGCGCCATCAGCCTGGACGATGTCCGTCTGGCGGTCGTCGACGAGGCCGACCGCATGGCCGACATGGGCTTCCTGCCGGAGGTGCGCAAGATTCTCGACCGGACCCCTGAGGACCGGCAGACCCTGCTGTTCTCCGCGACGCTCGACGGCGCCGTTGATGCCCTGATCCGCAGCTACCAGCAGGATCCGCTGACCTTCCGGACCGACGAGGACAAGCTGGACGGCACCCGGGTGGCGCACAGCTTCATCCACGTCGATCGCCACGACAAGATCCACCGGACTGCCGCGCTGGCCCATCAGCACCAGTCCATCGTCACGTTCTGTCGGACCAAGCGGGGGGCTGACCGCCTGGCTCGCCGCCTCAGCGATTCCGGTGTCTCCGTGGCCCATATCCACGGCGACCGGACCCAGCGTCAGCGCGACCGTGCCCTTGCCGAGTTCAAGGAGGGCCGGGCCAAGATGCTCGTGGCCACCGATGTGGCCGCCCGTGGTATCCACGTCGATGATGTCGACTGCGTGATCCACTACGACCTGGCCGGCGACGGCAAGGATTACATCCACCGTTCGGGCCGCACCGGCCGGGCCGGCGCCACCGGGACCGTCGTGTCGCTGGTGTCCGCGGAGGAGAAGGGCAAGCTGGTCAAGCTGCGCTCGGAACTCGAACTCTCCGATGTGGAGTTCGATCCCGCCCTCGAGGCACCCAAGCAGCAGTCGAGCACCCCCGGTCGGCCGCGCAGGCCCCAGCGGGCACCGCGCCGCAACGCCAAGGCCACCGGGCACCGCAAGGCGCCGTCGGGTGCCAGCCGCAACCAGCGACGCCGTCCGCGTAAGTCAGCCGCCTCGCGCGGCTGACCCTTCGTTTGTCAGCGCGCAGGGACCTGGACCACCGCAGGCTCCTTGCGCAGCGTGGGTGCGGTCAGCGACCCCGGCTCGAGCAGCTGATTTGGAGCCCGGAACAGCCAGCTCAGGGCCGGCTTCTGACACAGGCGGTGGATCGCGAGGGCCACGGCCACAGTTGCGGCCGTCGTGAGTAAGGGGAACAGGACCTGGACGAAGGGGGAGGCCAGGGGGGAGGGACCGGTGATCGCCAGGAACTCTCTGGCCAGTACGAGGATCGGGAACTGCAGTACGAAGATCGGCAGTGTCCGGGCGCCGAGGTAGGCCCCGAAGCGCCGCACACCTGAGGACCTGATCAGCAGGGCGGCCGCCATGACACCGGTGGCCACCCAGAGCAGGCTGGTCGGCAGCGCGTTGACACCCCACTCGTTCTGGGACTGGATCTTGGCGACGCTCAACCACAGGGCGGCTGAGCCGAAGACCAGGACCAGGGCCCAGTTCGCCTTTGAGGCCAGGCCGGCAACCAGGTCACGCATCCTCGCGCCGATCAGGAAGAAGACCAGGTTGAGCGGGAGCGAGGCGAGCATTCCGGGCGAATGCACCGGTTCCGCGGCCCAATCGACGAATTCGAGGGTCGCGACCCTGAAGAGCGCCGGCACTGCCGCAACCCCCACGACCAACCAGGCAGGGTAGCGACGGGTGAGTTTCGCGAGGACGAAGAAGGCCAGCAGCGCGAGCAGGTACCAGTAGCCGTCGGTCGGGAAGGCCAGCACCGCCGGGATCTCAGTGAGAAGCTCACCCAAAGACGGAGTGGGCTCCATGGACACCAGCGCCAGCAGACCCAGCAGCAGCACCGACCACAACACGTAGAGGTAGCCGACACCAAGGGTCCGGCGCCGGTTCGAGCGCCAGTCTCTGCTCAGTGCGCTGGCCGCCACCATCCCGCTGACCACGAAGAAGATCGGCATCCGCAACGGTTCCATCACCTGGATGTAGATCTGCCAGAATCCGGTGATCGCGGTGGTGTGCGCAGCGACCAGCATCTGCACGAAGTGCATCTGCACCACGAGGAGGACACTGCAGGCTTTGACCAGGTCCACCCAGGCGATGCGCGACGATGCGGCAGGCGCTCCGACACCCTGAGGCAGAGCCACTGCATCTCCCACGGTGTCATCCCTTGATCATCTGTACCAGTGCCGCACATGGAGGGCGCGCCCGCGAGGAATGGCCTGCACCCATACGCAAGTGTGCACCGGACACAAGAAAAACCCCTTGTCAGCAAGGGTGTTGAAACCACATCGATACCGATGTCGGCGAAGATTCGAAGCCCGGATTCCGATCCTTGCTCGGCACCAGCCCTGCCGAGCGCGCGTCTCAGCCGGACCCGGCCGTGACCGTATAGCCGAGGTCCTTGAGGATTCCCAGCTCCACCGGCGAAAGGGTTCTCACCGGAGCATTGTCCGTGACATCGGAACTGGGGCCGCTGGTTGCCACGTCGTTGACGGCGACCCCCAGCTCACTGGCCGACGTGTCCCGCACGGAGTTCAGTGTGGCCGTGACACCCACCAGTGCCGCCACGGCGAAAACGGCGAGCAGCACCCAGACGGTCGCCCCCCGCACCCGATCGTTCATGACTTCAGTGTGCCTGCGCCGCAGGCTGCTTGTCGGCGTGAGCGCTGCGCTGACCACCGATCGGGTGAGAGCGCCCGCCCCCGGCACCGATCCCGACTGATCGGCCGGCCTCTCTGACTGGTTAGGATCTTGCGGACAGGGTTCACAACGTACGAATCCGCACCGTCTGATCGGGCAATCACTCTGCGCTGAGCTCTCGATCGTCTGCCTGGAATGTTCGGGGGCCTGATGCAGCTGTTCGTGGCAGCCTGGCGTCCCGGCGGTCGCCGAAGGGACGTTGGTGCAGCTGATCGAGTGTCCTCCTACTACGGATGGAGTGGCCTGAAGTATCGTGCCGCCTCTGTGGGTGGACGCTGCGAACTCCATCTGTGGTCCACACAGGAGGACGCAGCTGCTTCACAACCGTCGATCACAGGGACGCTCACTGTCCGCCCGTATCCGGACTATGGCCCAACACATGGGTCTGTGTCCGAGCAGCTGGAAGGCGCAACCAACCAGCCGCCCTTTGTGCGGGTGACCCGTGATGCTGAGCGGGACGAGCTGACCGTGATCAACGACTGGCTCGGGGTCGGGCGCCTGTTCATGTTGCAGGACGCAGACGGAGTCTACTTCAGTAATCGGCCCGCGGCGCTGCTTCTCTTCGCCGATCGTAAAGCCCTGCGCAACGAGCGGGGCTGGCGCTTCCTCGTGGGTTGTGGCTGGACGATGGGGCAGACCACTGCCTACGCGCACGTCAGCGCTGTGCCGCCCGGACAGATCATCCGGGCGGGAGCGAGCTTCCGCCAGGCAGACGCAGGCACGCAGCCCTGGAGCACCCAGCCGACGTCCCTGGAATCCGTCGCTGAGGACCTCCGCCAACTGGCCAGATCTGTTGCCGAACGCCACGGTGAGCCTCTGGTCGTTGATCTGACCGGGGGCAGGGACTCGCGTCTTGTCGCTGCCGCCTTTCTGTCGGCCGGAGTGGATATCCAGGTCCATACCCACGACGGGGATCCGGGTGAAGTGAGAGCCGCTCAGGAGCTGCTTGAACTGCTGCCCGAGCCGCCCAAGCATCTGATCGAGAATCGAGCGGTTGAGCCGGTCGATCTGTCCGAACTGTCACCCCGGGCTGTTGGCTGGCATCGCTACTCTGAGGGCACTCGTCCAGCAAGCTACCTGTGGCTGCCCCCGCCGCAGGACCTGCAACCGGGCCCGCTTGCGATCGGTGGGGCCGGTGGGGAGTTGGCCCATCAGTTCTACTATCCGGCTGGCGCCTTTCTCGATGATCATTCCCTTGCGGATCGCATCAGGTCGGCTCGCCGCATCGTTTCCAAGAGGATCACTGACAAGGCCGTCGCCAGCCAGGCCACGCGTGGTGCAGTCAGGAAGCGTGTTACGAACGTGATGACACAGGCCGCCGAGAGCGGCATCACGGACGAAACGATGATGGACTGCTTCTACGCCCGGGAGCGACTGCACCGATGGAGTACGGCAGGCGAAACGGATCGCATCGTATCGCCCCTCCTCATGCCTTCCTTCATTACCGCTGCATTTGCTCAGACGCCCCAGCAGCGAGTTGACAACGTGCTGCACCGAGAACTCGTCCGTCACCTTGTCCCGGCGTGGGCAGACGTGCCGTTCTTCCACGGCGGCACGCCACCCGCGCGAGCCCTCCCCCGCGTCGCGCAGGCTGCTGACGGCAACAGCATCAGAGCGAGAAATCTCGACTCGAGCGACAGCCACGAACTCGTTGACATCGGGACCACCGAAAGGGCCTGGGCAGCGTCTGAGGCTGGCGAATCTACCCCAGCCGAGGAGCAGGCGCTCTGCCGAATGGTCTGGTGGGAATCATTCAACGATCACCTGACGGCTCTGAATGAGCACATGACGAACCGGTAGTAGCTGTTCCACAAGGGCGAGGCGACGCTTCAGCGAAGGGGGGCGACCGGGGGCATCGAAGTCCGCCGAGCAACCGAATCACGGAATCCGGCCGTGCCATACTGTTCGGCAACGGCGAAGGGGAGCGGCTGTGAGGGTGTTCGGCAGAGCAGCAGCGCTCTTCGTGGCACTCATCGCCCTGGCCCTGCCTCTCGCCCAGCCTGCGTCTGCGGCTGGCAAAGTGAAACCGGAAGAATGCTACGCCGGGATCGAGGAAACAGTGGCACGACAGTGCTTGCTGGTCAGGGGTCGACCCGGACAGCCGGTAGTTGTGCTGTTCGGCGATTCCCACGCGATGCGATTGTCCTACGGTGTCGCCAAAGTCGCCGAGCAACATGGATTCAGGCTCGTCCTCATCAGCAAGAGCGGCTGCCCCACCCCGACGGTCAGCCTGTATACGTACCGAGGTGATCCGTACCCGCAATGCGCCAAGTGGCGGCAGTCGGCACTTGGACTGATCGAGTCGATCAGACCAACTGCCGTGATCACGCACTCCACATACTTGTATGGCGGCTTCGGCATGATGCGTGACAGTACCGGAACCCCAGTACCTGACGAGTCGCAAGCTGCCATATGGGAGGCGGGCGCCGCGACAACCCTGAACCGGTTGCGCGAGCCGGGCGTCCCGGTGCTGGCCATCAGAGGGATCCCCGTTATCTTCGACTTCCGCCCGGTCTGCCTTACTCCGGGGGCCAATCACCGGGCATGTGGCGCTGCGCTTTCAGATGCGGTTCCTCAACAAGCTCGTGACTTCTGGGCCGCTGACTCACGTCAGGCCCAGGCCAGCGGGGCCCGGACGCTGGACCTCAGTGACCGGTTCTGCGAGGACGGATACTGCTCCGTCTGGACGAAGAAGGGGGTGGCGCGCTTCTCCGATGGTCACCACTTGACCAAGCCGTTCGCCAAGACCCTCTACAAGCCACTCGCCGCAGGCCTGCAAAAGGTGCTGCCCCTGGCTCCATCCCCGGTACGCAGCCTACGGGTCACCGGCAAGGGCCGGAACGCGACGCTCAGGTGGAAGAGGCCAGCAGTCGCGGGCTCCGCCAAGGTCACCGAATACCGGGTCTCCCTGATGCCCCGCGGCAGCAGCAACCGCCGAACAGCCGTGACCAGCTGCCGTACCACGGCCACACGATGCCGGATCCGCGAGAGACTCTCCGGCGACTACCGGATCCGGATCAGGGCGATCTCGTCGGTCGGCGCATCTCCGCAACTCCAGCAGGACCACCGCTTCTGAAGAACAGCCGGACCCAGCGTCATCACAGTGCGTGGTTGATGTGCTCATTGAACGATTTCCGGACCCTCGACGGTGACATACTGTTCCCACGAAGGCGAAGTGGAGCGGCCGTGAAGACGAGTGGCAGACTGGCCGGGCTGCTCGTGACAGGCCTTGTCATCGCCCTGACGCTCGGCCTGCCGGTGACAGCCCAGGCAGCATTGCACACGAAACCCGAGAATTGCTACGCCGGAATTGATGAGACGCAGGCGCGACGGTGCGTACTGGTCGAGGGTCGGCCCGGGCAGCCTGTGGTGGTGCTGTTCGGTGATTCCCACGCGATGCGATTGTCCTACGGTGTCGCCAAAGTCGCCGAGCAGCATGGATTCAGGCTCATCCTCATCAGCAAGAGCGGCTGCCCCGCCCAGACGATCAACGTCAACACCCGTAAGGGGGAGCGATACTGGCAATGCACCGAGTGGCGCCAGTCCGCGCTGCGACTCATCGATTCGATCCACCCGACCGCGGTGATCACACACTCCACATACCTGTACGGCGCCTTGGACATCATGCTCGACAGCGCCTGGTCTTCCGTCCCCGACGCGTCGGAAGCCGCCGCGTGGGAAGCCGGGGCTGCAGCAACCCTGGAACGGCTCCGGGGGTCAGCCGCGCAGGTGCTCTCCATCAGAGATACCCCCGTGCTCGGCTATCTCCAGTTCGCCTGCCTCAAGCCGGAGGGCGCCTCTAGTGAATGTGGCGCGACGGTCGCCGAGGCTGTTCCGCAACAGGCACTCGACTTCTGGGCCGCCGACTCGCGCCAGGCCCTGGCCAGGGGCGTTCGAACGTTGGACCTCAACGAGTGGTTCTGCGACGACGGATTCTGCTCCCCGTGGACGAAGAAGGGGGTGGTGCGCTTCTCGGACGGGGACCACTTGACCGAGCCGTTCGCCAAAACCCTCTACAAGCCACTCGCCGCAGGCCTGCGCGAGGTGCTGCCCCTGGCTCCATCCCCGGTACGCAGCCTGCGGATCACGGGTAAGGGCCAGAACACGACGCTCAAATGGCGGAAACCAGCCGTCCAGGGCTCCGCCAAGGTCACCGAATACCGGGTCTCCCTGACACCCCGCGGCAGCAGCAACCGCCGAGCAGGCAAAGCAAGCTGCCGTACCCCGGCCACACGATGCCGGATCCACGAGAAACTCTCCGGCGACTACCGGATCCGGATCAGGGCGGTCTCCTCCGCCGGGCTGTCCCCGCAGCTGTTGCAGAACCACCGCTTCTGACAGATCCCATACCCACCTGGTCAGCCTCACCTTGCAACCGGTCGGACGACCCGACACATCCAGGCTCAGGAACAGGCTCCCAGAATCCCAAACGTTTCGGATGGTCGAGACGGACCAGAATGCCAGCCGTCCATCAGCAACGAGTACGCCCCCACTGCTAGGTTCACATCTCGATTCGACACCTTCGGCAAGGGGACGGCAGCCCATGAGAATTGGCATCGCACGGCAAGCGTCAGTGTGGCTCTTGGCACTGGGATTGGTGGTGACACTCCTGTCGATCCCCCGCCTCGGCCAGGCGGCGCCGGCCGGTGAGTCGGTGAGTGCTTCCAGCTCCAAGAACGGGCTTCGACCGTTGTTCGACTACCCGAAGGATTTCGGAAAGCAGCTGCCCAAGATCAAGGCGCAGCCGCGTTTGCAGCAGAACAAGATCACAGTTCGGGTCAAGGCCAAGGCCTGGCGACAGCAGCACCGGCACACGGCAAGCAAGTGGGACCGGCTGAATGCATCCCTGCGCATCGCCAAGCCGGGGCACCGGATTGCTGTTGTGGCAGCGAGACCCGCCAAGGTGGCGTTCCAGAAGACCTACCCCGAACGCACCATCCGCCGCGCCGGCAAGTACACGCTCAGCATGAGGATCCCAGGGCGCGTCAAGCGACAGCTGTCCCGCCTCTCACGCAGCCAACTGCTCAGACGGGTGCAGGTCGTCGTGCGCAATCGCAAGGACGTGACCGTGGCACCCGGGCGGGACACGAAGCTACTTGTGCAATCGAACATCGAGCCCCAAGAGTCCAGATACGGTCTTGGTTCGGCTGGTGACAGTGTTTCAGCTCAGAAGTCCAATCCGACGGGAGAGCTCTACCTGTACAACGCGACCCCCTTCGATCTGAACGTGTCGTTCGGGCCTGTCTCCTGCATGGCCAACATCCCGACGGTGCCCACCGACGGGTCGAACGGTCCGGGGGAGAGTTTCAACTACATGGGCACAATCATGACGCCCTACGAGGCCGAGACCGAGAGCGGCCAGGTCGCCAACGCGCCGACAATCGGCCAGGACGTGATCAGCTCTGCAGCGTCCGCGGCCACGAGCGCCGCGGGAGCCTTCACCAAGGCGGCCGTCACCGGCAACGAGGCCGGGATGATCTCGGCGGGCGAGACTGCCGCCAAGGGGTTCTTGGGTGGGCTCATCTCCGACATCAAACAGAACGCCTGCTCCAACCCCAGCAACGAGCAACTCTGGACCGGTAGTTGGGCTGTCACCGACATGGCTTCGGAATCGGACTATGAAGAGCTCGGCTATCTCAGTGCCAACTGGGAAGCCTACGCCCAGACCGGCGAGAATCCCACGCAGACACCTTCAGACCCGATCGGTCAGAACGTCACCTCCCCCTATGAGGAAACGCTGAGTGGCTATCTGGGTGCCCAGGCCAGTGCCACGTTCAACTGGAACAACGGGTACGTGAACACCGGGGGGACAAGCGGAGGTGCCTACTTCTCGGGCGGGCTCACGGCAATCTCACAGGCCCCTGGTCCCGACGGCGGAGAGATGTACAACGTCCTGACGTTCGACGACACCGTCGGTAACTACTACGGTCCGAGCTTCACCGGCGCCTATTCGAGCGCGGTGGTCAACAACACCGAGGGAACACAGGTGACGTGTAGTGTCCCGACCGGGAACATGAACCTGCCCTGGACAAGTGAGGCGATCAACCTCGACAGTCTGGCGAGCGCATACTCGGTCTCGGACTTCCTCCAGTCCGACTCTGACACTCCCGGTTCCGACGGCTGGGGTCCGATCAACGATCTGGACAACTACTTCGTGCACGAGGAGTTCTCGGAGCTTGAGCCGAACAAGGTGGATATCCCGTCCTACGACAGCAACACCCAGTACGGTTGCCTGCTCGGCGCCTACGCGTCCCAGAGCAGCATGACGGTGAACGGCAGCTCCATGAACCTCGGCTGGTACAGCTTCCCGCATCCATGGGCGGTAGCACCCTCGGCAACGCCGTCACCCACCAGCTGATGACCGATGGCCCCCCTGTTGACCTGAGGAGTAACGCCCCCAACGCAGCGGGGGTCTCGGGACAGTCGGGACCAGCCGGGGCGCCCGGGGCAGGCTGCCACCACAATGGCTCTGGGCCCTGTCTGCGCGGCACAATGGAGTCGTGAACGGCCCGCGACAGCAACGGACACGGCTGCGCGATGTCGCCGAGCGCGCCTTTGTTTCGGTCACCACCGCGTCCAACGCCCTGCACGGCAAGGCCGGCGTCGCCGAGGAGACCCGCCGCCGGGTGCAGCAAGTCGCAGCAGACCTGGGCTATCGACCCAGCCATCGTGCCCTCACCCTCCAGGGCAGCGCGCCTGGCCCCGTGGGCCTGCTGGTGGGTGAGGCGTTGTTGCAGGACTTCGAAGACATGCCCCGCCTTTTCGGTCATCGCCTGCTTCGGCAACTCTCGACGCGCCTGGCGGCAGAGAATATCGCCATTCAGCTGATTCCCCAGCAGCAGCAACCCGCCACCGAGGAGCTCTCAGCTCTGGTCGTGGTTGGGGACCAGCCGATCAACGATGACTGGTTCACACCAGGGCTGCCAGTGATAGTTCTTGGACAGACCAACGATCACGACTCGGTGGTGATGAGCCTTACCCATGATCATGAACAGTACGCACTCGAAGTCGTGGCGCACCTTCGGGAGCAGGGCGCAACCCAGTTGGCCATCATCCGCCCCGACATCGCAGCCAACTACAGCGAGATAGCCACCTCGTCCGTCGAAGCGGCAGCCCAAGGTCAAGGGCTGTCCGTCAACACCTACGTCGGGTCGTTCAGCAGCGAACAGGTGCACGACCTGGCGCAGCTGAGCGTTGCGGAGGGAGCCGACGCCATCTTTCTCCTGATTCCTTTTCCTCGGGCGGCACTGGCCGGTATCCGCGCTGCTGGTGCTCGTGTCCCTGACGACGTCCTGCTCGTCGGCCGCACGGAAGGAGCGGTGGAGGCAGAGACTGACCCGCCGGTCTCGGTGGTGTCCATGCAAGCAGTCGCTTGCGCCGACCTGTTGGCGCAAGCGCTGATCGCTGTCGTGAGAGGAGCGGATCTCCCGACCACTGACCATCTTCCCTACAGGTTCCTCGTACGGGAATCATCGCTGCGAACCCGGCCATCGAGAAGTGACGGCTGATGATTAGTTCAATCCGGGCAGTGTCGCCGACGAGCCCGGTTCTTGTCGGTCGAGTGATGACCCCGGATCAGTGAGCAATGCCAACGGGTGCCGAAAGGGTTCGGTCAGCCGTTGGCGTGCAGGGCGCAGGTCGTGCGGGGCCGGTTCCCCACACGCCAGGTTCGTTGCCACGTGGTGCGGCTGCTGCCGGGCGCTCGCGCAAGAATCCTGACGTGGACCTTCAGGCCAACGCTGCACTTGGGTGTGACGGTTACGGCGACCTTCTTCTTCGTCGTCCTGGTGACGAACCGGCAGTTGGCTCGCTTGTCCTTGCCGGTGAGGTTGCGACCCTGCAGCGAGCAGCGGGTACGGACCTTCCTGATCCAGGACTGATCCTTGGCGCTACTGAGGTTTTGAGTACTGCGGCTGGCGACCGCCTTGACCAGCCGGGTCTTCTTGCCGGGCTGCAACGCTGTGCCCTTGCCGACTGCATCCTTGACCACTAGGTCGGTCACCGGCTGGGGAGATGGAGAAGGGGTGGGTGCCGGGGCGGGCGGACTGATGGTTGGAGTCGGGTCAGTCGAGGTGGGCGAGGGAATGGGTGAGGTGGGTTCGGGTGTCGGTGATGCCGGCGTGATGCCAGACCCGTCGATGGTGACGGCATGGGGACTGCCGAGGGCATCATCCACGAAGCGCAGGCTTGCGGACTTTCCCCCACTGCTCGCTGGAGTGAACACGACTGTCACATCGCACGTACCGCCGATGGCGACAGGCGCTGCGGTGCAGGCGTCACTATCGATCGCGAATTGGCCCAGATCGGGACCCATCACCGAGACTTCACTGATCGTCAGTTCGGCACTGCCCGTGTTTGTGACTGACAAGGTCCCCGGCGCGGACCTGGTGTCGACCCTCTGAGCAGGGAAGGACAGCGGATCCGGTGCGGCCGAGAAGCGGGGAACGTCACGATTGAACGTGGTCACCGAATTGCCGGTCGTGCTGGCCGTGTAGACGTTGGTTGTGTCTGCGGACACACTGACTCCACGCACGCCACCCAGCGAATCCTTGACCGGATCGTCACAGCCATTGGCGCCACCGTCGGCGACACAGCCCAGCTGACTCAAGGCACCGGTCGCAGGATCACGAGCGAACGTGGTCAGCGAATTGGCCGACTGGCCGGCCACGTAGACAGTGGCGCCATCAGCCGAGATGTTCAACCCGAACGCACCCGCCAAGGAATCCTTCGCAGGGTCGTCACACCCATTCGCGCCACCGTTTGCGATACAACCCGACTGATCCAACGCACCCGTCGCAGGATCGCGGCTGAACGTGGTCACCGCTTGCCCGCTGAAGCTGGTGGCGTACACGTGGTCACCGTCCGGGGACACGGCCACTCCTCGGACACTGTCGAGGGAATCCTTGGCAGGGTCGTCGCAGCCATGGGCCCCGCCGTTGGCGACACACCCCAACTGACTCAACGCACCCGTCTCCGTATCCCGGGTGAACGTGGTCAGCGCATCCCCGCTGTTGCTGGTGACGTACACGTTGGCGCCATCCCCGGATACTGTCACCGCAGTTGCCTGAGCCAAGGAGTCCTTGGCGGGGTTGTCGCACCCATTCTCGCCGCCGTTGGCGACGCACCCTGCCTGGCTCAACCCACCCGTGGCCGGGTCCCGAGTGAACGTGGTCACTGAATTGTCGGTCTGACCGGTCGCGTAGACATTCTTGCCGTCCGCAGATACAGCCACTCCCCGCGCGCCGGCCATGGAGTCCTTGGCCGGGTCATCGCAGCCATTTGCACCGCCATTCGCAATGCACCCCAACTGACTCAGGGAGCCTGTCGCCGGATCACGAGTGAACGTGGTCACCGCGTCCCCACCACTGCTGGTGACGTACACATTGGCGCCATCCGCCGACACGGCAACTCCCCAAGGGGCGCTCAAGGAGTCCCTGACCGGGTCATCGCAGCCATTGGCGCCGCCATCGGCGACACACCCCGTCTGACTCAACACGCCCGTGGCCGAATCACGAGCGAAGGTGGTCACGGAATTCGCCCCAATGCTGGCCACATAGACATTCGAGTCGTCCCCTGACACAGCGACTGCTCCCGCAGTGTCCAGAGAGTCCTCGTCAGGATCTTCACAGCCGTTGGCGCCGCTGTCGGCGATGCACTCCTCAAACCCCAGATCCCCGACGCCCGCATGAGCCGGTGCAGCCAGCACCAGCGGGATCATGCCGGAGACGGTGACTGCCACGACCAGCAAGAGCACGCTCCACCGGCGCTGGCCAGCCGCGAACCAGGACTCGTGGATGCCGGAGGCGACTCCGCCGGGAGCCAGCCATCTTCGGGGCACACCTGACCTGTTGTTCACATCGTCAGTATCGCGAGTCGACGCTCAGCGATGCACGGCGAGCTAGCCTCGTCGGATCACTTGAGTCCCGCGCGACGGCTGGGTTCCACGCAGGACTTCGGGGGATTTGGCAGTCCTCAGCCGTTTCCATGGACTCCACAATGGGTTCGCGGTGCATGCTTGACTCTCCACGTTCGCGTCCAGGTCGACCCCTTGGCCTGTGGAGCTCTGGCCCTCACGATGGCCTTCACCTTCAGATGGACACTGCATGCAGGCCGTACCACGATCCTTCCCGTGCGATCGTTCGTCCTGACCTTGCAGATGGACTTGGCCCGCTTTCCGGTGATCTTGTTCCCGTCGAGATAGCAGTGGGCTTTCACCGCCGTCAGCTCGCCATTGGTAGTGGCGCGCTTCACCACGGTGACCCTCTCTGCAGGCTTGAGCTTCTTGTTCTTGGCCCGAGCAGTCACGGTGAGCGTCGTGGTTGGTGTCACGTATTGAAAAGCGTCGGGAAGTGTGCCCGTTCGCGAGCCGGGGTTGCTGACGATCACATCTGCTGCGCCGGCCTCGTGGCGACCGGTGACACAGGTCAACGTCGTGGCGGTCGTCGCCGTGATCGCACAGGCCGTGCCGCCGATCGTGACGGTGCTGCCTGCCACGAACTCGGAGCCGCCGATCGTCACCTCCGTCCCACCGAGGGTGGAGCCCTCGGGGGGCTCGATCGTCCTGGGCACCGGGTTGGCTGGCGTGTAGAGCTCGGCGGTCGCCGTGGGCTGGTCATAGCCGCTTGAGCTGAACTGATCAGCACCCCCGGCCAGCAGCACCTGGCCATCGGCGAGCAGCGTTGCAGTCTGCCCCGCCCTGCGAGTGGTCATCGAATTCTCCGTTGCCGAGAACTCCCCGGACAACGGGTCGTACACATCTGCGCTGGCCAGGGCCTGGCCGGTGGTGAGAAAGAGCTGGGCCCCTCCCGCAACGAGCACCTTGCCGCTCTGCAGCACGGTCGCGCTCTGGGCAAAGCGGGGGGCGCTCATGGACCCGGTCACAGTGAACCGCCCGGTGGCCGGATCGAACACTTCGGCGCTGTTCTGGGAAGTGAATACGCCGTTGACGCCACCAGCCAGCAGTACCTTGCCGTCTTCGAGCACGGACGCGGTCGGATCGGCTCGAGCGCTGGTCATGGCGCCGGTCGGCAGGAACGTGCCCGCCGCCGGATCGAAGATCTCGGCACTCGCAAGCGCCAGCTCGGTATCGTTGGAGCCGCCCGCGATCAGCACCTTGCCGCTGGTCAGCAATGCAGCCGCCTGGATGAACCGCGGTGTGCTCATGCTGCCCGTCGCGGAGAATGCGCCAGTTGCGGGATCGTAGATTTCGGCGCTGGCCAGCGAATCCAGTGAAGCATCCTGGCCGCCGGCGACCAGCACTCTGCCATCGGGGAGCAGGGACGCGGTCTGCGCTCCTCGTGCCGTCGTCATGGATCCAGTGGCCGTGAAGGTACCGCTGCTCGGATCGTAGATCTCCGCTGAGGCAAGTGCGGTGTAAGACTCGTCGAAGCCTCCGGCAACGAGCACTCTGCCATCCTGGAGAACCGTGGCGGTCTGGGACTGGCGTGCCTGAGCCATGGACCCTGTGGCAGTGAACGTCCCGGCAACGGGGTCGTAGACCTCCGCAGTGTTGACGCTCACGTCCGCAGTCCCCTCCCCGCCCGCGATCAGCACCCTCCCGTCATAAAGAGCAGCGATGCGGTGTGTACCGCGCGGGACTGACTCATCGAACCGGTATCTGTGAACGTGTTGGGCCCGTCGGCCAGGGCCGCGGGTGTAGCAGCAATCGCGGCCAGGACCAGAGCGAGCGAGCTCCCGATGGTCGCAGCAGTCCGTCCAAGCCTTCTCGCCCTCATCGCGCACCTCTCCTCACCAGTAAGCCTATGCACCGAAGCAACTGCGTGTGCCGGATGAGTCCGCTGACCATACGTTTGGCGGGCAGAATCCTCCGGCGAGGGACGCACCCCTGCATAGGAACTGAAGCAAACCAGGTGTCGGGGCGCCTTGGGCCGGTTGTCCGGGGAGAGCCCGTGGAGGGTTCTCATCGCATTGCCCCTGCAGGCTCCACTTTCCGTGGAAGATGGCCTCATGCCCACCCGCGACGAGCTGTACCGGACTCACCGGGACTGGCCCTTGCGCGCCGTCGTACGAGGCAGCTTCGCGTTGCTTGATGCTCGAGACCGTCGCAGGTTCCGCCTCATTGTGCTGGCCCAAGCGGCGACGGGCCTGCTTGACCTCGCCGGCGTGGTCCTGTTGGGCCTGGTCATTGTGGGGCTGGGATCCATCGCCACAGGGTCCGGGTTGCCCGACTGGCTGCTCGGATTGCCGTTCACCGACCCACTGGTTGAGACCGCGGACGCGGCGACGTTCGGCCTGGTGCTTGCGGCCCTGGCAGCAGCCCTGCTGATCGGGAAGAGCGTCATCAACGCGCTGATGGCTCGCGGGATGAACCGCTCCCTGGCCGGTGCCGCCAGTAGGGCCTCGGCTCGGGCAACCGGGCGCATGCTGGCGGCGTCGCCGTTGGAGCTCAGCCGGAACAGTAGCCAATGGACCCTGCTGGCCCTGACCAACGGGATGACAGCTGCCACCATCACCATTCCGAGTTCGATCGCAGTAATGATCACTGAGTCAGTGACCCTGGTTCTCCTCGCTGCCGTCCTCGTCCTCGTTGATCCGATCGTGACCCTCATCGCTTTCGCCTACTTCATCCTCATCGCCCTGGCGCTGCACCGGTGGCTGGGCCGCACCGCACTGAACGCGGGCCGTGCGGCGACGAATGCCGACATCGCCAGTCACGACCTGGTCCGCGACGCCCTTGGGACCCACCGCGAGACCTCGACCCTGGGAAGGACGGAGGACTACGGTCGCCGCATCACGGCGATACGAACCCGCGCCTGTGAGAGACGAGCCACGCTCTTCACCAACGCAGCCCTCCCTCGCTACGCAATGGAAGTCGCGCTCATCATGGGCGGCGTGCTGGTGGCGGGGACGCTGCTGCTGACGACCAGCCCGCAGGAAACGCTGGGGACTCTGATCCTGTTCGTCATCGCCGGTTCCCGGATGATGCCGTCCTTCATGAGGCTCGTAGCCTCCGCCCTGCAGGCGCAATCCGCTCGAGCCGCCGCAGCAACGGCCCTCGAACTCCTCGAGAACCTGCCCTTCCCCAGCGCACAGAACCGGCAGGAGTCCGCCCGGATCCCTGACGATTTGGGGCGGGCGGTTGGAGCGCCCGGTGACATTCGCTTCGACTCGGTCAGCTACGCATACCCGGGCGGCAGCGGACGAGCCCTACATCAGGTCTCCTTCAATATCCGCTCTGGCGATTTCGTTGCCGTCGTCGGTTCGTCCGGTGCAGGCAAGACGACTCTGGTCGACGTCATGCTGGGACTGCTGAGTCCGGATTCCGGGTCGGTGAAGATCGGGAACTACTCACCTGCGAACCACACAGCGCTGTGGCCCGGGCGCCTGGCGTATGTTCCCCAGGACGTGTACCTGGTGCCGGGATCGATCCGGGAGAACGTGGCACTCGCGATCGACCCGGCGAAGGTGGACGACCAAGCGGTCCGGCGTGCTCTGGAACTGGCGCAGCTGGACCGGTTCCTGATGCAGCAACGCGACGGCCTTGACACGATCGTCGGCGAGAACGGGGTCCGGCTCAGCGGTGGGCAGCGTCAGCGCGTGGGCCTGGCACGTGCCCTCTACAGCCGCCCGACCGTCCTGATCCTGGACGAAGCGACCAGTTCGCTGGATGCACAGACGGAGGACGACGTCGCCACAGCTATCAGATCGCTGGGCGCACAGATGACTCGCGTGACCGTGGCCCACCGGTTGGCCACGGTCCAGCGGGCGGATCATGTGATCTGCCTCGACCGGGGCCGGATGGTGGCGCAGGGGTCCTTCTCCGAGGTGCGGGCTCAGTTCCCAGAGTTCGCCGAGCAGGCCCGGCTCCTGGGTCTGTAGCGCGAGGCTCCGCGCGGGACTCGGCGCGGGCCGTAGGGTGGGCAGGTGAGCCGGAATGCGACGTTGAGGCAGGCGCCCATCCTCTCGAAGTGGCAGGAACCTGAACCTGAGGAGACCCGGCTGCTGGTGCAGCTGGCCCGCGACGACGTCTCCCCCGAGACACTTCGGTGGGCAGCTCAACGTGTGGTCGATGACCAGCTGGATGAAGGCTTCTTCCGGCTGCTCCCCGCGCTCTACCCGCACTTCGAGCGACAAGGCGTGTCCCATCCCGGGCTTCCTCGCATTCGCGGTCTTTACAGGCTGGCCCGCGCACGAGGCCTGATGATCACTCAAGCCGCCAGCAATTTCGCGGATGTGATGCACAGCCATGGCGAACCCGTCCTCCTGCTGAAGGGTCTGGCGCTGGCGCACGAGTACTACCACGACTTGGGGACGCGTCCGATGCATGATGCGGACCTGATGGTGCCGGAGCAGCTGAACGCGCTCCGCGTGGAGGAGATCCTGGCAGCCGGGGGTGGCTGGAAGCGTGAGGGAAGTCTGGTCTTCCAGCGAGCCATGAAGTACCGGCATCCCTCAGGCGTGGCTCTCGACCTGCACCGGCACCTATTCGACCACAGCATCAGACCACAACTGAGTGAGTCACTGTGGGCCAGGGCGCAGATCATGCACCTGGGTGACTACCGGGTTCTGGCCCTCTCCCCCGAACATCAGGTGTTCCACGCGATCATTCACGGCCTGCCTTCGAATTTCGTCTCGCCCTTTCGGTGGATCGTGGATGTGGGCCGAGTCCTGAATCAGAGGGACGTGTCTTGGGCAATGGTGGTTGATACCGCTGTGGAGTACCGGTTGACTTCGATGCTCGCTACCGGGCTGAACTGGCTCGCTCGCAACGGGCTTTCCCCCAGAATCACCGTGCCAGCCGCAGACAACCCGGTTGACCTTGCGCTGCAGCGAGGCTTGGTCAAGCCCCACAGCGCGAGAGAACGAGCCAACCAGCGAGGTCGATCGTCACGGATGATCACCTGGCACTGGCACCTGCCTCGCCGGCTGCTGAGCCTCCGGGGCCAGACCTGGAGTGCTGCGGCCCATGCCGAAGTAGTTCGAAGCCGTTGGGGACCAGAGGAGACAGTGAAGGGGAAGGCGTTGGGGGTGGCAAAGCGGTCGTTGCTCGCCTCTAGGCCATGAGCGGGGCGAGGTCCACCTTGCCGCGATGCCGGCGGACGATTGTGAGGAAGTCGCTGCGATCCTCGCCAGCCTGACTACTCATGTTTGCGCCGTGAACCCTCCGATTGAGGACTGTACCGTCGGTCTTCTGGACCCGGAAACCCATGCCCAGTGCTCGAGCGATCCAGTCGACGTTCGCGGCATACACGAGGGACTCGTCGAAGTACCCCACGGACCTGGCCAGCGCCATCGGGAACATGCCGGCCTGGAGGGACAGCCCAGTTCGTCGGATCGGAAGCTGCCCGGTCCCGTCCACGAACTCGGTCGCCTGTCCGAAGAGCATGGCTGGTTCACTGCCCTCAACGAGCTGCAGCAGTTGCTGGGTACGGTCGGTCGGCCAGAGATCGTCGGCGTCCAGGAAGGCGATCCAGTCACTTCGGCAGGCTCGCATGCCAACGTTGCGAGCAACACTGATGCCGGAGTGTTCCTCCAGCCGGATGACCAGCACGCGATCATCCGCCAGAGACATCGCGACCCGGGGCGAGTCGTCAATGCTCGCATCGTCGACGATCACGACCCGTGTCCTGGCGCCATGTTGCTGCAGCACACTCCGGACAGCCTCCGGCAGGTAGCGCCCGTAGTTCCGGGAGGGAATCACAACGTCGAGAGTGACCGCTTCAGACATGCATCAGCGCTCCGGCTGACCTCGCGATCACTTGTTCGACAAGCTGACCCTGCAGTTCGGCGCTCGCGACCAGTGGCACCTGGTAGGTCGGTATCGACCGCGCCATCGCGGAGATGACGGCTAGGGTCTGCTGCTGGTCGTCGGCGCCCTGCAAGGCGGTGCTCGGTGCCGCCGCCACAAGAGCCGCTGATCCGGACACCTGCCGCGGTGGTCCCTCACCCAGGCCGCGGCTGAGCACGACGATGGCGGATATGTCGACCGACTGCTGTGGGTCGACGCTCTGCTCGGGGCTCAGGTAGTGAAGGCGCTTCTGACCTTCGCGCACAGATCGATGGCCAAGTCCCTGAACGGCGGGATGGTTCGCGGCCGGCCCACTGGGGCGTAGCTTGACCGTCTGATACACGCTCCTGGCCGTGAAGGTACCTCCGGTGGCGCCGGGCGGCTGCACCCACACGTAGTCATCACCGAGTGTTCCAAGCCCCGCGAGAAGAGCGGAGCAGACAGTAGTCGACTTCCCCGCACCTCCGGGACCGACGATCAGGACGCCGGACTGTGCCCTGACCACCATTGCCGCGTGGATCAGGGCTTCGCCCCGCTGCTGAGCCAGCCACTGAAAATGAGTACGAAAGGGAGCGGAGAGCTCGGAGTCATCCGGCGCCTCAGCGACCACGGTCAGTCCCCTCAGCCCCTCAAGATCAAGGCCATAGACAACCTTGCGGTTCATGTCCGTACGCCAGCGCCAGCGGTTGGGGTCCAGATCCGTGATCGAACCCGCAGGGCGGTGCAGCCCGTCGGCGAGCCGGACAGTCGGGGCGATCTCCTGCAGCACTTCTGACGTACAACTGAAGACCGTGAGCGACTGCCGGCCCGGGGCAGGTGGCGCGACTGCAAGGCAGCGATCCATCTCCTGGAAAGACTCCGAACCTGCGCTCAGATGCACGATGCGCAGCGCACCGCCGTTTCGCGCGACCCCGAGGGACCATGACCTGGGATGCGCGCGGGCAGCATCCTCGATCACGGAGAACAGCTGCTCGGCCCAGTTGAGGCTCACTCCCGGATGCCTGCATCCCGGTGGGGTTCAGCGGTGCTAGTCGGCCAGCCGGACTCGGGGTCGACGTCGTGGATGGGATCGAATGCGAAGATGTCGGTCATCTCCTCGTGGCGCTCGTAGCCGATGGCTCCCTGACCCGACAGGTCGAGTGTGCCGTCGAGGAGGACTTCGCGCGGCTCCATGTGTGACTGCTCCAGCAACTCGTCCTTGACCAGTGAAGCCACGAAGGCCGCGAGCTCGTTCTCGTCGGCCGCAAGGACGTCAACCAGACGCTGCGGCACGACCCCGGCCCGGACGAGGTTCCAGCAGACGGTACCAGCCGCAGAGAACGAATAGTAGGCGCCGGTGTCGAGCCTAATGGCGATCGCCTCACCGTCAACGGTGTCGGAGATGACGTTGGGACTGGGCATTCGGTAGCGGCCTTGCAGAGCAACGGTATCCATCTCAACCTTCAGCAGTTCACATTCCCGGGTTCTCCCGCGATGTCCGCAATACTATTCGCGTGGGTCTGCGAATCGCTGCATTTGTTGACGGCTACCCCCCTCGTCTGATGGGTGGAGCCGAAGTCATGTTGCATTTCATGCTCCGTGACTTGCAGGGACGAGGTCACGACGTCTCAGTGCTGACAACAGATGCGGATGCCCCCGAGCTGGACATCTACGACGGTATTCCCATTCGTCGGGCTACCTCAACGGCGGTCGGGGGCGAACTCCGACGGGCCTCCGTGCTCGTGACCCAGCTGCGGGTGGTCGCCAGGGCCGCTGAACTCGGCCGCACTCATGGTGTACCGGTCGTCTTCATCGAGCACGCCAATGGCTCACTCCAGGCCCAGGGCATCACATCCGGAGCACTCGCGATTCACAACTCCAAGAATGTCGCCGCGACCAGCGGCTTCACCGGTCCCAGCATGATCCTGTACCCGCCGGTCGATCCTGATGACTATCGCGTCGTCCCCGGTGACTGCATCACTCAGATCCATCTGGGCATGTGGAAGGGCGGCAATGTCTTCTGGCGACTCGTGGATGCCCTGCCGGATCACAGGTTCCTGGCCAAGAAGGGTGGATACCTGAAGCAGATCGTCCCCAGCAGAGTCCCACCGAATGCCGAACTCGTGGCGGACGGTCTCGGCGTCGACGCCGCAGAGATGCGGCAGCACGTCTATTCGCGCACGCGAGTGCTCCTGATGCCATCGGCGTTCGAGCAGTGGGGACGTGTGGCGATTGAGGCGGCGTGCTCGGGGATTCCAGTGATCGCTCATCCGGCGGAGGGTCTTGTGGAGTCGCTCGGGTCGTCCGGGATCTTCGTGGATCGTGACGACACCCTGGGTTGGGTGCAGGCTGTTCGGGCTCTGGATGACGCTCACCACTACACGCAACGCTCTGCCGCTGTTCACATGCGAGCCCATGAGCTATGGGACGTCTCCAAGAAGCAGCTGGACGAACTTGAGGGGGCGCTACTAAGGGCTGGCGACTCACTGGCCAGACTCTGATGAGCGAGGCTGGACGGGGTCAGTTGTGGGCGCGTGACGCAAGGAGAGCGTCTGGCCGGGGGCACCCCTTCTGGGGGAGCGTCGAACCCGCACCATCGGCTTGGGAATCGCGTGGACCTAGCCGTGGCACGAGGAGATCGACCGCCCGGATGTCGACCTCTACATCGGTTCCAGCATCGACGGGACGATCGTCGAGGTCCTCGTCGATGTGGCCGAGCGTGAACCGGTTCCCTTCCACCTCGACAAGTTGAGACCGACCCTAGCCAAATATCTCAAGGAGTGGTGATGACAAGAAGCCTTGACGAGCTGGAGAAATCAGCCGAAGCGGCTCGTGCTGCTCTCGACGCTCTCGACACTTCACCCGACCCGACCCAGGACGCCAGCGACCTTCGTCGGATCAGTGAAATCCTGGCCGTCCGAGTGGTCCAGGAACGCGAACTGGCTGAAGCCGTTACCGAGGCGCGAGCGAACGGGCGAAGCTGGGTCAAGATCGGCCTGGCCCTGGGAATTTCACGCCAAGCCGCCCAGGAACGCTTTGGAAATCGGTCCGCCTGACACGGTGTGGGCAACCAAGCCCGCGATCTTGAGCGGGCGATCTTGGGGGTTGCCCCTCCGAGGATGCCCCCTCTGGGGGAGAAGCGAACCCTGGGTTCGTTTGCCGGAGCTTCGAACGAAGTGAGAGCGGGCTGGGGGTACCGCCCGTTTACGGGGGAGGGATGAGAACCCTTGGTTCGATTGTCGTCGTTTCTCGAACGAAGTGAGAGCGGGCGACTGGGGGATGGCCCCTGCGGGGAGAAGCGAACCCTGGGTTCGATTGCCGGAGCTTCGAACGAAGTGAGAGCGGGCGACGGGAATCGAACCCGCACTATCAGCTTGGGAAGCTGATGTTCTGCCATTGAACTACGCCCGCAGGGGTTGTGCGCAACCCTCGTCATCAGTATGCATCATGGCAGGGCTCCGGTGGGGTCAGGGTATTGCGAGCAGTCGATCCGCATCTCCGAGGATGACCGGCCCCTCCCGGCCGTTGACCTCCCGAGAGTCGGGAGGATAATGACAGTTAGGTGTCGACAGAGCCCCGTCGCGGGGGCGATCCCCGCGCAGGACTGGGGAGTGATGACATGGACACGACAACTGTTGCCCAGGCTCGGCTGAGCGACCGAGCCAGCTCGGCCCTCGCTGGAGTGCTCTACCTGATAGGTTCCGTGTGCGGCTTCGCCACGGTCGCCATCATCGGGGGCCAGCTCGACGGGCCCGACTATCTGAGCGGCGCGGCCGAACTGGGCCAGAGTCTGGCTGTCGCCGCGCTGATCATCATGATCATGGGGCTCTCTCTGGCGGGCATCCCGCTCGTGCTCTTCTCGATCCTTCGTCGGGTCAGTGAGCGTCTTGCGGTGGGGTATGTCGTGTTCCGGAGCGCGCTCGAGACAGTCGCCACGCTCATGATCGCGCTGAGCTGGCTGCTGCTGTTCCAGCTCGGGGGTGAGGCGCTGTCCTCGGCCGAGGCGCCACAGCTGAACACCGAAGCGGCCATCGTCCACCATGCCGGGGAAACCGCCGGCACCCTGGGAAGCCTCTTCTTCATCACCGGCGCCGTCATGTTCTACGCCATGCTGTACCAGGCCCGGTTGGTGCCCCGTTGGTTGTCTGTCTGGGGATTGCTTGCGCTCATCCCCTATCTCGTCGTGGCGGTCCTGGGCCTGCTGGGTTCCCTGGATGTACTGTCTGGCCCGGCGGTCGCGCGCCAAGCGCCATTGGCCCTGCAGGAACTGGTACTCGCGCTCTGGCTGATCTTCCGCGGCCTTTCATCCGCTGTCCCCAGCACGCCGAAGAATGCGGCCCTGGTCTGACCCACGAGCCTGGCGCCGATTGTACGGGCCGGTAGGTTCCGCAGGGCGCCCCAGCGATCAACGAGGCGAAGGGCAGCTGCACCACCCTTTCGCAGCAATCGCGCCCGCCGAGGGGACATCGCTACGAATCCGGATGACCATCAAGTGTGAGGCAGCGACACCGATCTGGCACAGCGGTCCGCTGACGCCTGTCCGGTTGCCACAACTACGGTATTCCGACAGCCTGGGCCTGCGCGGGCACGGTGGCCGGTGACTCGGATTCACCCACCAGAGGGAGGGAGTCAAATGGCTGACGAGATGATCCTGCGTGCCAGCACCGTCATCACGATGGATGAGTCCCTGCCGCGTGCGCAAGCAATCACCATCGATACCAGCAGCGGGGTCATCACCGATGTGGGTGACCTGGCCGACTGCCGGCATCGCCATCCGCATGCCGAGGTCACCGACCTCGGCGACACCGTGCTGATGCCCGGCCTCATCCAGCCCCACGATCATCCGATCCCGGCCGCGCAGCTGACCCAGCTGCCCACGCAATGGATCGCACCCTTCGTCGGCTTCCCCACCTGGGACGACGTAGAGGCGCTCTTCGTCAAGCTGCAGCGCAGCGATCCTGCGGGCCAGCCGCTGATGTTCAACGGCCTGGACCGGCTGCTGCTGCAGTGTCCGGAGCCGACGCGAGCCAGCCTGGACCGGTTCTTCCCCGACCGGGCGGTGGTCATCTTCGATATCACCGGTCATGCCCTGTACTTCAACACCCAGGCGACCGTGCTGTTCGGGTGGGAGTCGGCACGACCTCCCGCAGATCGACCCGATGCCCGCTGGGGGCGACTGCCGGATGGGAGCAGCAACGGGGTCGGCTACGAAACCGCCGCCACCATGCTGGGCCTCACCGCGTTCGCGCCTGCCACGATCGCCGATCCGCTGCTGAGCCTGGCCCAGTGGTATGCGACCCTGGCCCGCAACGGATTCACCGCAGCTGGCGACATGGCCGGAGTGAAGCAGTTCATGCCGCTGATGTCCGAACTGGCGGGCCTGTCCCACTGCCCGATCCGTTACTCGATGTACCAGCCGACGTATGACACAGGCGCACATGCCGCACCCGAGATCCCGGTGGAGCAGGAGCCGTTCCTGCGCAAGACCGGGGTCAAGATCTGGATGGACGGCAGCCCCTCCATCGCCACCGCCGCGGTCAGCGCCCCCTACCTCGACAGCCCGCAGGCCGAGATCGCCGACATCCCCACCGGCCGGGCGCCAGGAATGTCAGCCCTGAACTACTCGCCCAAGGAGTACGTCGAACTACTCAACCGCTTCGCCGGGGAGGGCTGGCAGATCGCCACACACATCAACGGTGACGTCGGCATCGGTGTCGTGCTCGATGGCTACCAGGAGGCGCTCGAGGGTGCTGGGTTGACCGCCAGTGACCATCGCTGGCGGCTCGAACACTTCTCCATCCCGAGCCGGGAACAGTGCCTGCGCGCAGGGACCCTCGGCATCACGGTCTCCATGTCGCCGTTCCAGTCGTTGTACTGGGGCGACCTGTACGACGGGGTATTGTTCGAGCCGAGTTTCGGAGCGCGGTGGCAGCCCTACCGGGACGCGTTCGACGGGGGGCTGCGCCCCACCTTCCACAACGACGGCTACCTGTCCCCCCCGCTGCCCTGGCTGAACATCCAGAACGCAGTCACCAGACGCAGCGCCTCCGGTGAGCTGCACGGCCCAGAACAGGCGGTCACGCTGCAGGAGGCCCTGGCTGCGCACACGATCAATGCGGCCTGGCAGCAGAAGCGTGATGACGAACTCGGGTCCATCACCGTCGGGAAGCTTGCCGACCTTGTGGAGCTGAGTGCGGACCCCTTCACTGTGGCACCAGAGTCGCTGGCAGACACGATCACGACCAGGGGCACCTGGATCGCGGGCAGGCGCAGCGACCTGGCAGCATTCGTCAGCGAGGCCGAG
Source organism: Actinomycetota bacterium (assembly GCA_020438795.1). GTDB lineage: Bacteria > Actinomycetota > Actinomycetes > S36-B12 > JAGQTY01. The sequence goes on along the minus strand of JAGQTY010000022.1, from coordinate 7,099 downwards.
ACGCTGGCCGGCAGCCGGGGCGTACGGGCCCACGTCAAGCACCTGCACTGCTGAGCCGGGCATGACCACCGACACCGCGACCAGAGCACCCACGTCGGCGGTCTACGTCCTTGGGCTCATCGCTGGTCTGCAGATGGCCGACCCGACCATCGTGAATGTCATCCTCGTGCAGGCCGGTCGCGAGCTGAGCTTCACTCCCGCGCAGGCCGCGTTGGCCGCCAGCATCTCGACGCTGGCCCTCGCGGCCACGGTACTGGCCAGTGGCCTGGTGGCCGATCGGATCGGTCGACGCCGGCTGCTCGTGGCAGCGATGGTGCTGGCGGCCGTCGGGGACATCATCGCCGCGTGCACCCCGGTCACCCTCGGGTTCCTCATCGGTCGGGCACTGGCCGGGATCGGGCTCGGGGCAGCCCTAGCTGCCTGCTTCGCCTACGTGCGCTACGTCTCGCCCGAGGAGAAGGTCGGCGAGAACCTGGGGCTCTGGAACGCAGTCATGCTGGTCGTGATGCTCGTCGGCACACTGTTCGGTGGTGCCCTGGCGACCGTCAGCTGGCGAGCCGCCCTGCTCCTGGTTCCTGTCGCAGTGCTCCTCCTGCTGCTGCCCACGATGAATGTGCTGCCACCCATGCCCCGGGTCAAGGAGGGCCGGGTGGACTACCTCGGCCTGATCACGGTCGGCGCCTCAACCGTGCTGTTCCTGTACGGGGTGAGCCAGGCCGCGAAGTCACTCACCGCGCCGGACTTCCTGATCCCCACCGCGCTCGGGATCCTCGGTTTCGCGCTCTTCGCGATCATCGAACTGAAGGTCTCCTCCCCGGTCTTCCCGATCAAGCTGTTCCTCAAGGGAATCTTCCTGGCTGCGGTGCTGGCCGGCATCGTCTGGAACTTCGGGCAGGCGGTCTTCCAGCTGGCCTCGAGCAACTGGTGGCAGTGGGTGTCCGGGTCCTCCACGCTGCAGGTGTCGCTGCTGCAACTGCCCTTCATGATCGTGATCATCGTCGTCTCGGTGCTGGTGGGCCGGATGCTCAGCGCCCGCCCGCAGTCGCTGCAGCCGCTGCTCATGGGCGGATACGCACTGATGGTGCTGGGTTTCCTCGCTTCGGCCGTCGCGACCGTGGACGGCGAGTACTGGTGGATCATTCCGGGTTCGCTGGTCCTCGGCATCGGCCTCGTGATGGTGGCAGTGCCCCAGTCGCTCATGTTCGTGGCCGTGGCGCCTGCAAGGTTCTTCGGGGCGGTCACGTCGTTCCGGACCACAGTCGGTCAGATCGGCTTCGCCCTGGGGCTGTCGGGCAGCGTCGTGCTCATCCAGGTCTTCAGCAACATCCCCGACATGTCCACCAGGCTGCTCGACGCGGGCGTGCCCGCCAACCGCGTCGGCCGGGGCATCGACAAGGTGCAGGAGTACTACTCCGGTGAGGAACCCACCGGCGATCTCGCCGACGTCGCCATCGAGCAGGCCCAGCGCGCCTACTCGCACGGTTTCGACATGACCATGGTCATCTCGGCGATCTTCATCGCGCTGCTCGGCGTGCTCACCTGGCTGGCACTGCGACGGCACCGCAAGCAGCTGACCCCGGCCAGGCCGCAGACCGAGGACGCGATCAGCTGACCGACGACACCGGAGATACAAGGAGAGAAGATGCAGATCGAACGCAGACCAGACGGCATCGCCGTGATCACGATGGCAGACGGGCACGGCAACGCCGTGAGCCCGGCCTTCGTGGCCGAACTGGACCGAGTCATGACCGAGGTGCAGGCCGACCTGCCCCGAGCGCTGGTTCTCACCGGCTCGGGCGCCGCCTTCAGTGCCGGTCTGGCGCTGCCGGTGCTGGTGGACTACTCCCGCGACGAGCTACGGGCGTTCATGGCGAGCTTCGACACTGCGCTCAAGAAGCTGCTCACCCTGCCCGTGCCCACGGTGGCGGCTGTGAACGGCCACGCCATCGCCGGCGGCTGCGTCATCGCGGTGATGTGTGACCGCCGGGTGATGGCCCAGACGGCTGCCACCATCGGCCTCACGGAGGTACATCTGGGAGTATCGCTGCCGAGTATTGTCTCGGAGACGCTCAAGCTGCGGCTGGCTCCCGCGGGCGTGGCTCGAGTCATGCTCAGTGGCGAGCTCTTCGCCCCGGCCGATGCCCAGGAGATCGGACTGATCGACGAGGTGGTCTCCCCCGAGGACCTGCTCGCCGTCGCGACGGCTTCCGCTGATGGAATGGTGCGCCCCGGCGATGGCTACGGCCGCATCAAGGCGGACCTGCTCGCCCCGGCACTGGCCGAGATGCAGGCACGCGGCGAGGACCAGCTGGACGGCATGATGGACACCTGGTTCAGCGCCGCCGCACAGGAGCAGGTACGGGCTGTGGTGGCACACCTGCACCACTGACAGGGCAGCTATGACAGAGGCTGACCCGCCTTCGCGTGGGTCAGCCCGCCGTCGCGCTGACTACTCCTCGAACGCGTATCGGCCGGGTGCAGGTTCCAGCGGCGGGAAGGCGTCTGAACCGAGCGTTTCCGGTGCTGGCTTCACCGGCCCGGAGCGTTCCTTGAGCCAGTCGACGTAGTCGCCCCACCAGGTGCCCGTCTCGGTGCTCGCCTCGGCCAGGAAGTTGGAGGCGCCTTCGGGGTTCACGTCGGAGACCCGGTACTTGGCCTTGCGGTTGCCGGGAGGGTTGACGATCGCGGCGATGTGACCGCTGCTGGACAGCACGAACCTGGACTTGCCGCCGAGCAGCTGCGGGGTGATGTAGCAGGACTTCCAGTCGCACAGATGATCGGCGATCCCGGCGACCTGGTAGGTGTCCACGGTGATCTTGGACAGGTCCACCGGCGTGCCGAGGATGTCCTGTTCACCGGGATGCACGACCTTGTTCTCGAACCCGGCGTCGAGGAAGTCGTGGTGCAGCTTCATGGGCATCCGGGTCACATCAGCGTTCCAGGCGAGGATGTCGAACGCAGGTGGTTCGTTGCCCATCAGGTAGTTGTTCACCCAGTAGTTCCAGATAAGGTCCCCGGGCCGCAGCCAGGCGAACACCTCCGCCAACGTGCGGCCGTCCAGGTAGCCGTGCTGCGCGGAGGAGGCCTTGGCCATCATCTTGGTCCGGTTGCTCATCACCGCCGAGGCCAGCCCGGCGTGCGACTGGTCCAGCACGGTCACCACGAGGGTAAGACTGTTGAGCATGTCCTCCGCCCCCACCTCGGCCAGGTGAGCCGCCACCATTGTCGAGACGATGCCGCCGGAGCAGGCCCCGAACAGGTTCACCTTCTCGCTTCCGGAGATCTCCTGGACCGTCTCCAGGCCGGACACGATCGACTCGCCGTAACGGTCGAAGCCCCAGTCGCGGTGCTCCGCCGACGGATTGCGCCAGGAGACCACGAACACCTGCATGCCCTGACCCACCAGGTACTCGATGAGGCTGCGGCCCGGCGCCAGATCCATCACGTAGAAGCGGTTGATCATCGGCGGCACCATCAGCAGCGGCACCGATTGCACGTCCGGGGTGGACGGCTGGTACTGGATCAGCTCATACATCGGCGTACGGGCGACGACCTGACCCGGGCTGATGCCGAGGTTCTCGCCGAGCTTGAACTTGGACATGTCCACCATGGTGGGAATCCGTGGTGAGTGCGACATGTCCTTGGCGAAGTGCTCCCCGCCCTTCAGCAGGCTCTTGCCCTTGCTGTCCTTGGCTGCCCGCAGTGCGGCTGGGTTGGTCAGCAGGGAGTTGTTCGGATCAGCTGCCGCGATCAGGTTGTCGACCACGAACTGCATCTTCTCGTGCTCCTCCCAGTCCAGGTCGGAGTCGGCAACCAGCTCGTTGGCCTCGGCGGCACCCGCCACATATGCCTGCGCGAGCCGCTTGAGCACCGGGTTGTCACGCCAGGCGTCGTCGGTGAAGCGCCGGTCCTTGGGGTGGGGGCCGACATCCGAGGAACCCACAGCGATCTTGCTGAGCTCCACCGCGTAGGACGCGGAGTGCTTGGCGACCTCGCCGGGCCGGGTCACCAGATCCTTCACCAGGATCCGGCTGCCCGACGTGAAGCGCCGCCACGGTCCCACCGCCGCGTCGGCCAGCAGGTCATCCAGAGGTGCTGCGTGGCGCTCGCCCTCGTGTGTGTGATTCTGGTCGTCTGACACCGTCACTCCTTCGTGGTCCTGCTGACCTCAGTCCTCGATCTTGATCTCGCGCTTGAGGATCTTGCCGGTCGGGCCCAGTGGCAGCTCGTCGACGATCCTGATGATCCGCGGGTACTTATATGCGGCCACTCGCTCCTTGGCATACTCCTGGAGTTCCTCGGCGGTTGCCTCGGCACCCTCCTTGAGGACGATGACCGCAGCGACCTCCTCGCCATGCACGTCGTGAGGTACGCCGAGTACGGCGACGCTGGCCACGGCAGGATGCTCGTAGAGCACTTCTTCGATCTCGCGCGGGTAGACGTTGTAGCCGCCGCGGATGATCATGTCCTTGGACCGGTCCACGATGAAGTAGTAGCCGTCGTCGTCCACCTTGGCGATGTCACCGGTGCGGAACCAGCCGTCCTGCATCGCCTCTGCGGTTGCCTCGGGCTTGTTGAGGTAGCCCTTCATGACGTTGTGGCCCTTGATGGCGATCTCGCCGGGCTCGCCGCGGCCGACCTCGTTCCACTCCGTGTCCACGAGCTTGAACTCCACGCCACGGATGGGCTGGCCCACCGAACCAGGCTTGCGCTCACGGTCGAAGTGGTTGAAGCTCGCGATGGGGCTGGTCTCGGACAGGCCGTAGCCCTCCAGGATCATGGCGCCGTAGGCGTCCTCGAAGCCCTTGATGACCTCGACGGGGATCGCCGCACCACCCGAGACGCAGATGCGCAGCTTGGAGGTGTCGAAGTCGTCCTTGTTGGGCGCGTGCAGCAACGCCACGTACATCGTCGGCACACCCATCATCACGGTCACGCCGTCGCGCTCGAAGATCTCGAGGGTCTTGGTCGGCTCGAATCGTGGCAGCAGCGTGACGGTGGCGCCGAGGTAGATCGCGCCGTTCATGCAGGCGGTCTGGCCGAAGGCGTGGAACAGCGGCAGCCCGCCGAAGATGACGTCGTCTTCCTTGAGGTCCATGATCTCGCAGCCGACCTCGGCGTTCATGATCATGTTGGACTGCGACAGCTGTGCGCCCTTCGGCTTGCCGGTGGTGCCGGAGGTGTAGAGCACGACGGCGGTGTCGTCACCGTCCCTGTCCACCAACGGCACCGGCTCGTACTTGGCGAGTTCAGCGACGAACCCCATCGGCTCGACGACGATACACTCCGCACCTGCCTCGGCGGCGCCCTCCTTGCCCTCGGCCGACATCGCCTCCCAGACGAACAGCGCCTTGGCGTCGGAGTCCTCAAGGACGTAGCTGATCTCGCGCGCCTTGTACAGCGGGTTCATCGGCACGATCGCACAGCCCGCCCACAGCGCGCCGTAGTAGATGATCGGCATCTGCGGCACGTTGGGAAGCTGGATGCCGACGATGTCGCCCGGCTCCACACCCTTCGCCTGCAGCATGCCCGCCACACGGGCGGCGCCCTCGGCCAGCTGCGCGTAGGTCACCTCGACGTCGTCCAGGTGGACGGCGACCTTATCCGGAAGGGCCTCAGCGGTGCGCAGCAGGTTCTCGGCGAGATTCATGTGTACTTCCCCAATCGTTGACGACTAGCGACACTCAACCACATGCAGCCGTGAGCAGGGAGGCGATCTCACCCGAACACCGCAGCGACCGCTCGCTTTTCACCACTGGGCAGGAATACTGGGCTTGGGACTCGGCCAACCGGGTCATGCGGGACCGGGATCGTGGCCACGGGTGGATACCGTGCCAGAGTCAGCATTTGCACTCGAAGACGAACAGGCGGATCACATGGGCGACCAGCGGATCGTGAGAGCGGACTCCATCATCACGATGAATCCGGAGCAGCCGAGGGCACAGGCCGTCGCCTACGACACCGAGAGCGGCCGGATCACCGCGGTGGGCAGCTTGGCCGAGTGTGAGTCCGCAGCGCCCGGGGCCGAGGTCGTCGACCTCGGTGACACGGTGCTGATGCCAGGGTTCATCGACGCGCACAGCCACCCCATCATCAGCGGCACGGTCACCCAGCTCCCCGCCCATTGGATCGCCCCCTACGTCGGCTACCCGACCTGGGACGACGTCAAGACCTACATCGGCGAGCTGGACGAGAAGACCGAGAAGGGCCTGCCGCTGCTGCTCACCGGCCTGGACCGCATGCTGCACGGCGCACCCAACCTCACCCGTGAGGATCTGGACGCGATCCTGCCGGACCGGGCGATCCTGATCATCGACAACTCAGGGCACGAGATCTACTTCAACACCGCCCTGGTCAAGATGATGGGCTGGGCCGACCTGAAGCCGCCGGCCGATCCCGTGGGCGGCAGCTTCGGGCGCAACGAGGACGGCACCAGTGACGGCCGCGCCAAGGAGCTGTCCGCCGTGCTGCCAGTGGCCAGTGGTGCTGGAGAAGATCGTCACGCATCCACTGCTGGGTGCGGCCCGCTTCTACAAGCTGATGGGGACCAACGGGATCACCGCAACCTCCGACCACACCTACGACTCCTCCTCCAAGCAAGGCTATGCGGCACTCGCGGCGATGCCGGACTCCCCGTTGCGCATCTCGCTGTATCACGTGTCGTTCGCCGACGATGCCGACGAACAGCTGGACCTGCCGACCCCGAAGACCATGGTCGAGAAGACCGGGATCAAGCTCTGGGGCGATGGCTCTCCCTGGGTCGGCAACATCGCCGCGTCCTTCCCCTACTGCAACTGCTCGACCGTGACCGACGCTGGCATCCCGCTCGGGCCGGACGGCGAGAAGAACATGAACTACACGCGGATCGAGCTCGATCAGATCCTCGACAAGTTCGCACCGGCAGGCTGGCAGATGGCCTTCCACGTCAACGGCGACATCGCCATCGACATCGTGCTCGACGCCTACGAACGTGCCCTGGTCAAGTACGACCTGCTCGGCACCGATCACCGTTGGCGCATCGAGCACGTCGGCGCTGGGCGTCCCGACCAGTTCCAGCGAGCCGCCAGCCTCGGTGTGACACCGTCGCTGGGGCCGTTCC
>JAGQTY010000021.1 GCA_020438795.1 Actinomycetota bacterium | reverse complement strand
CCTGATTGGCGTGACGGCGGACAGCGCAGGCAACTGGACCGCCGTCGGCAACAGCGGCACCATCCTGACCAGCAGCGACAACGGCGTCACCTGGACCCCACAGACCTCCGGCACCGCGAACAACCTCGGTGGCGTGGCGGTGGACAGCTCGGGCAACTGGACCGCCGTCGACAGCAGCGGCACCATCCTGACCAGCAGCGACAACGGCGTCACCTGGACCCCACAGACCTCCGGCACCACGAACAGCCTGTGGGGTGTGGCGGTGGACAGCGCGGGCAACTGGACCACAGTCGGCAACAGCGGCACGATCCTGACCAGCCCCCCACCCAACCAGACGGTGACGTTCGACGCCAACGACGGGACAGGGTCGATGAGCCCGCAGGTCGCGAACGTGCCAACGGCGTTGGAGTCGAACACGTTCACCCGAGCCGGGTATTCGTTCTCGGGCTGGAACACCCTGTCCAACGGCAGTGGCACCAGCTACGGGGATGGCGCCACCTACCCGTTCAGGACCACCGAAACCCTGTACGCCCAATGGATCATCAACACGTATTCCTTGTCCTACAACGGCAACGGCAACGATGCCGGCACCGCCCCAGCGACCCAGACCGGGGACTACAGAACCGCCTTAACCGTCGAGGCCAACATCGGCGGGCTCGCCCGCAATGGGTACACCTTCACCGGCTGGAACACCGCCGCCGATGGCTCCGGCACGGCCTATGTCGCCGGGGACACGTTCACCATCCCCGCCAGCGACACCGCCCTGTACGCCCGATGGACCGCGCTCCGGCCGACACCAACCCCCACACCAACCCCCACACCAACCCCCACACCAACCCCCAGACCAGCGACGGGCCTGGTGGTCATTGGGGCGGCGCCCAAAGGGAAGGAACTGCAGCTGCAGGAGAGGACCCGACTGGTGAAGGTCAGAACGGATGGAAGGATCAAGAAGGTCAAAGTTCAGTGCTCCTTGAAGGGCACGCGCCTGAGAGGTGACGAGAAGACTGAGAACTGCGGCACCAGGGTCAAGCAGAGAGCTCAGAGGGCGGCTGTGGCGGCGACCCCCAACTGCGGCGCAGGCCTCAAGATCAAGGTCGCCATTGTCGCCAAGGCACCAGGAGCCAAGAGGGCCAAATGGAAGCGAACCTGGAGAGTTCGAAAAGACCCCAGCGTGGCATGCACACTCGGGGGCAACGGCTGACCTGACTGGCTTGTCCGGGTGCCATCCTAGATGCGGTGAACGATTGCCCGTCCCCCGACCCATCGCGTAGCACGAACTGATAGATGCGGCTACCCCGGCGACAGTGCGCTGACCTGGACCCGCTCGCCCGCGTCAGGGGTACCGCAGCCAGAACATTCCCCCTCCTCCCGGAAGCAGTTCGCTCAACTGCCCGAGAATGGTGGGTTCGACATCGCGCCCTTCGATCGACACGGACCCCAAATGGCTGGCATCATCGACCCGGGTGCCTAAGGGGCGAAGTCCGGCGGGCTCCGCAGCGTTCCACCGAGGGTCGCAATGTCGGGGACGCTGGTGATGCTGACGCCATTTCCGGGGGATTCGTCATCGGCCCGCCGACGCTCCGCCTGACAACGGTCCCGGGTAAAGCAGGTGGCGGAGGTTTCAGGCTCTGCTTGTGAGTGTGTTTCCAGGGTGGCAGTGGGCGGCTCAGGGTTGCAGTAGACGCGACCACTCCGGCGAATCGCAGCGACCATCGATCACATACACGGAACCATCATCACCATCTGTCTGTGCGATCCGACCATCGGCCAAGTAGTACCAGGCGCTGCTGTAGTCCCGTTCACCATCCAGGGACAGGTGGGCGGCCAAGCCACCCCCAGGAACCTCCGGACAGACCTGCAGTGGACCAGAGGACAGGGTGATCACCCCGGCCCCCTGCCCTTCGATGCCACCCAACGCGGTGGTGTAGTCCGGGCTCCAGTTCCACAAGGTACTCACCGAGCCACTCGGCGTGTCGATCCCGCCGCCACATCAAACGTCCGGCGCCTGGGCGCGGACCTCAAAGCTGGCGTCCAGCAGCACCGCGCCGTGATTGCCGTGCAGACACACGATGCTGCCGTCACGCCAATCGGCGACGGACGCCGGCTCAGTTGTCGAACAACTCGCGCCCACCAACCCGATCGCTACGACGGTGATAACCATCGTCAAGCGTCGCTTGATCCTCACGTTCATGACACCTGCCGATCCAAGCCCCCGGTGAAAAACGAGTTCTCCAGACGTTCGTCGAACGATCTCGTCGTGTGTCGCACGTTCTCCTCAGAGAAACTGTGGAAACACTTCGATACTCTTTCCATGCTTTGTTGCGGCACTGGCCATGGATTTCGACTGCTCGTTCGGGACTTCCCGCCGAACCGGCCAGCATCATGGCCGAGTCTCGGAGGGTAACAGTCTCGGGGATGACAGCCCATATTTCACCCACCGGAGCCTGGCTGGGTCCCGCTTCTCCCACCCAGCATCCACGAACCTGTCCGGCACAGAATCCACGAATCTGACCGGCTCGCCCTCCACTCCCCCTAGAGGCGCATAGCCCAATCCCCCGTCATCGTAGAAGAACACGATCCGCCCCTGCTCGAAATCGACGATCGGGAAGCTGAGTCCTTCCCCCTCTGGAGCAATCGCTACTACACGCTGCACATCACTGAGGTTCCCGTCATCCTCCACCAGTCGTTCCACCAACCGATCCCCCTCAGCACACACCCAAATGCGCGCCTCAACGATGGCGCAACCCTGCCGCATGTCAGAAGCGGCTACCTGGCCGCCGCTTCGCAGCAGCCCTGTCCCATCAGGCGCGACCGCACGAAAAGCCTGAGTGGCAGCCAAGAAGCGACCCCTTCCTTCGACCACGACTGGCCTCTCCAGCCAACCATTGTCAGCAATCGGTAGTGACACCCACGGCGAGCCACCCCCCTTGAACGGGATCACCTCCACCTGGCCGCGATAGACCCGCCACTTCTTCGACTCGCAGCGTCCATCAATCGCGTAGACCTTCTTCTGCGCTGATAGCGAGGCCACGAGCGTGCCATCAGCAAGAAAATAGACATCAGAGATACCGTTGCCGATCGTGAGCCCCCCCGGAACCCTCGGACAGGTGAAAGTCGCTCTGTCCGGCAGGCGCTGAACCTCGATCCCGTCTACGGTGTAGGTTGCGAATGGCCAGTCTGGTGAATACCGCCAGAGTACCTGCATGTCTCCACCAAGCGGATAGTCACAATAACGCTCGTTGCCATGCCGGATCGTGCCGCCTTCAACAACGTCGAAATCCTCAGTGAAAAGGACTACTCTGCCGGACCCGATAGAGCACATGACCGGCTGTGTCGCCCACATCTGCGGCGAAGCCTCAGGCCTCTCGCCGGAGGAACACCCAACCAGCAGGAACAGCCCGAACAACGACAGAGCGGCCACAAGCCTTACATTGAGCACTCCTTGCAGCATCTTGGAATCCTTCGAGCTCATATCAGCAGGTCCATCTGATCCTCAATTCCCTCGCGGACCCTGCCGGCTCGAGTCTGCTCATGCCCACCAATCCGATCCTTGTCGAGGTTCGACACCCACTTATCCGGGTCTTTATCAGTGCCGTCGTACAGGTCCTGCGTATCCTCCGGCAAGGGGGTCTTCCGACCGATCTTCTTAGGGAGTTCGACACCGTCGCTAGCCCACGCCAAGCGGAAGACCGGCCGCACCAACTTGTGGAAGTCTCTGGTTGCGTCCTTCCTCAACTCGTTGCCTGCCTCTATCGTCTTGGCGTCATATCGCGGTCGCTCATCGGCAGCGAACGCTTCGGCCATCCGCACAACCTCACCTGCATACGGGATCGACTTGCCCAGTTTCTTGACCAGACCCTCCACTCCCATATCAGCGATCTCCTTGAACGCGCGCACGAAGCGGCGCTCCAGATCCCGCACCGCCGCATCAGAGACCACGGGTTCTTCGTCATCAGCCGAATCAAGGATCAACGCTGAACGAAGATACGCCAGCCCACGGCCAACAGACTCCGGAGTCGCATCGCCAAGAAGCGCATAGCTGCCCCACTCCACGAATGCCCGGTTCACGACCGCCGCGCCACTGACCTCGCCCTTCCCACCAGGCAACTGAACAGTGACGCTCTGCGTCGTATACAAGCGCCTGATCGCGCGATCGAAGTAGTCCTCAAAGGCGGTCACACTCCGGGTCCCCTCAGCGTCGAATCGAATGTGGTTTTCTCCCTCCATGAAGTCACCGATATGCCGCTCGAATCCCAACGCCAGCGCAGCTCGAAATGAAGCACGGAAGTTGCGGTCAGTGAGTTCGATCTCGGCATCCTGCCCCTCGCGTTTGTTCGCGATCTCAAACATGATGTCGTCCATCAGATCAAACGATCGCTGACGGTCACCGTCGTCAACCAAGGCGGAATGCAGCAACCGAGTGGCGTAGTGACCATAGCCAGGCTTGCCCCCTGTGGCGTTTACCGGCACATCCAGATCTGTTCCCTCCAACATTCTTCGACGCCTGTCGAAGTCGCGCAGCAAGGCACTGGCGGCATGAGGCACCGACGAGCAACCCGCTACTTGAACGGCCAACGGGAGATTGCTCATCGCTCCACTGTTCAACGACTTGGTGACTTCCTTGTAGGAAGCGAAACCCAGACCTGTCGCGACCCCATCAGCGAACCGTGCAACGGCGCGCCACCAGCCACCACCACGCTGCGCATGGGCACCCATGGCGTTGAAACCAGACGAAGCCACAGCCCTGGCGACGTAATCGTCCAGCGCACTACTGCCCCCGTTCAGCAGTTCCGCCAACACTCCAGAAGCAGTGACATCACCCACCCCATCACGCAGCGCGAACTGATAGATGCGCGACAGGTCATTCACATCACTGGAGACGAACTCCACCATGGTGCGAGCCCATTCCACCGCATGATCGGATTCCTTCAGCCGTGCCAGCTGCGGAGGGCGTTCCCCCGCCGGGAGCAGTCCCTCCACCGAGTTGACTGCTGCCTGCTGCTTGACCGCTGCTCTCTGCACCTGATCAGCTTTGTTTCGGGCCTGCAGCAGCCCCGCGCTGTCGATGAAGCCGGTATCGACCCTGAACTCACCCATCACTTCACCTTCACAAACGCCAGACCACGGCTGGCCGCCAGGTCTTCCCACTGCAGATCCAAAGCGGCCCACCCCGGCGACAGTGCACTGACCTGCGCCCGCAGGCCCGCCTGCTGCACCGCCAGACCCGCCAACTGGGACCGTTTCCAGATCGCCGTGCCAGGATCGAGGGCCGGAACCTCCTGGGTGGCCTGCGAGGCCCGGTAGCTGGCCTCCAGCTCACCGGACAGGCGCTGTTCCTCCTGCTCACAGGCACGCCGAGCATTGCCGATCGTCTCAATCCGGCCCGCCACCCAATCAGACATGCGACGCAACACGGCCGCCTGCTGCTCATACTCCTCGGCCATCTTCACCAACCGTTTGTTGATCAACTTCCAGCGTTTCCCGATCTCACGAGCCGTTCTTCCCGTGAGTCTGCCGTCGGGGAGCCTGCCGAACACTGTGCGGGCCTGCCGGACCCGATCCGCCGCGTCGCTGCTCTCCTTGGCCAGATCCACCAGTTCACCCGGCTCATTGCCCCGATAACAGGCCATCACCTCACCCCTTCCAGCACAGGCTCACCAACACGCTGAGCCACCTTCACCTCACACACGACACCGCCGCTGCGCAGTAGTGCCCGGGACTCCCCCACCTGCGAAACGGGCAGGTTGAACGGATCCAGGCCAGCCCTCTCCACCACCGTCACATCAGTGTCGAACACCAACGACGACATGGTCCCAACCGCTGAGGATGAGGACAGCCACGGCACATAGCAGGACGCCAGCGTCCGCGACGTCGCACCGACGATCAGCACCTCAGCCCGCTCCCGGAGCAGCGTAAACACCGATTCGGACTCCATCCCAGCGCACTCGAACTCACTCAGCAACACGTCAATGGTGTCGATCACGATCACCGGCTTGCACCCCTCAACCTCTTGGAGGGCACGCAGAGCGGTCTCGGTGAGGTCGAACGATGTGACCCGAGAAGGTTCCCGCGACGCCAACTGCTCCACCAACGAAGCACTGGCCCACAACGGATGGTCAGGCCATCGCCGCAACAAACACTCCGCCAAGTAGGTCATGGTCGAGGCCCTGCCCGAATCGTCAGGCCCAACAATCAGAGCCGGAGTCGAGACGTCAAGGCGGCAAGTCGCCAGCGTACGCGTATCCAGGCCGACAGGGATCAGCGTCCTCACCCCACCGGGAGGCTCCTCCAACTGGTCGACGGTCACCACTGCAGGCAAAGAGCGCACCTCCGTCACCGGCGGCAGCGCGACCGCCTGCAGGTGTGCTGCGAGCTCACGAATGGCCAAGCTCTGTTCCCGACCCTCAATGCCTTCACTGACCGTTGCCACCTGCACCTCGACACCATCGCTGTCCCAACATCTGCCGGCACCCACCCGCGCCTTGCCCACATGCTGCAGCCCGAAGTAGTGGTAGTCATCAACGTTCGCCTGAGCAAACACCAGCTTCTGGCTCACCTGCGATGTCACGGTGAAGGGCAGGCCACGATACGTGCTCGCTGCCAGCACGAAGTGAATCCCGACACCGGGACCCTCAGCCACCATCCGGATGAACCGTTCCATGAACCGGCCGTGCTCGACCTCCTCGTAGACCCCGAGGAAGTTCTCGAACCCGTCGATCATGACCACCACGAACGGCAAGGGTTCAGCCGCAGCCTGCCGGAGTTCGGTGAATCCGCCGACGCCATTGGCGCCGATCAGGCGCTTGCGGTCGCGGATCCAGCCGGCGAGCATGGTGAACAGCCGATCGGTCTCCTCCCGCTGTTCGGCGCTCAGCACCCCACCCACGTGAGGGAGGTCGGCCAGCGCCGCCAAGCCACGCGACGCGTAATCCAAGCAGTACATACTCACGTCCTCGGTGGAGAACCCGTCAGCATACTGGTGGGCGATGGTCCGCAGCAGCGTCGTCTTGCCCGATCGCGACGTCCCGAACACCCCCACGTTGCCTGCACCACACACATCCAGCGAGTACGGTCGTTGTGCCTGCTCCTGCGGCAGATCGGCCACCCCGATGCGCACTACCGGGTGCCCGGAAACCCACTGGCCCTTCCGGTCGCCGGCGTCGGGATCAGCAGTGTCGCTCTCGACGGGCGACACCGAATCCTCTCCACCCGTAGCCAGCACGTTCGTTGATCCGGTGCCAGACCCGGCGCGGAGGTCGCCGTCGCGCCCATCGGTGAGCGCAGCGACCGACATAGAAGCCGGCAAGGATTCCAGCCAAGGACGATGAAGCCGCGGCACAGCCGCCAGCTCAGCGGCCTCCCTGGCGGCTGAGACCAGCACTTCGAGGTCGGTCACACCCGACTGGACCGCCTCGACGCGCGGAGCAGCCGGCTGATATCGGCCACTGGCCCACGGCAACACCCACTCGACAGCCGAGGCTCCGTCCGCACTCACCTGCGAATCTGGCTTGCCCTGCGGCGAGTGAGGACTGTTGGCGTAGGTGGCCTGGAAGACTTCTGGGGCGCCCGCGCCATACCGCAGCAGCGCCCGGCCGGGTGTTGCCTTGCTCAGGTGGGCGGCGTCGGGAACGTCCACCACGTCGCGGGATTCGTCCTCACTGGCCATCCGTAGCGCGATGCGCACCTCGGTATTGGCCTGAATGTTGGCGTTCACCACACCGCCGGGTTTCTGAGTGGCCAGGATCAGATGCACGCCGAGGCTGCGGCCCCGTTGGGCGATGTCCATGACGCCGTCCACGAACGCTTCACATTCCTTGACGAGCGCGGCGAACTCATCGATGACTATCAGCAGCACCGGCGGCGCAGCCTGAGGGTTCTCCCGCTCGAGTCCGAGCAGATCCTTGGCCTCGTACTCGTTCAGGATGCGTTCACGGCGCACCAGTTCTGCGTCCAGCGACAGCAGCGCCCGTTCGGTGAGGTGCTCATCCAGGTCCGTGACGAAGCCGACCGTGTGCGGCAGTCCCACGCATTCGCGGAATGCAGCCCCGCCCTTGTAGTCCACGAGGACGAAGTTCAGCTGCTGTGGTGAGTGAGTGGCTGCCAGGGAGGCGAGGTAGGACTGCAGGAACTCGCTCTTGCCCGCCCCGGTTGTGCCGGCAACCAGCGCATGCGGCCCGTCTCGTCGCAGGTCAAGGTGCACGATACCGGACGCGGTCGCACCGATCGGGGCGGATCGTCCCAGGTCAATGTCCGCCCATCGGGAGGCCACTTCCTGCGCTGACAGGTCCTCCAGCCCGAGTGCTTGGCTCAGCAGCACGGAGGAGGGCACCTCACCACCCGAGCCGGCCGCCGACACATCAACCACCGGCGCCAATGCCCGCGCTGCCCGGAGGCAGGATTCCAGCGGCACCCTGTCGCAGTTGACGAATACCGATGAGCCATCCGCCCATGTCACCACCGCGTCATCGGGGCCAGCGTGCGCGTCGTTGGGGACATCCACGGTCGCCCCACAGGTGCCGGGCAGCAGGTGCACACTCTCGGCGAAGACCAATCCAGTGATCCCGTACCTCGCGCCCTGAGCCATGACGGCATCGAAGCGGGCGGGCGAGATCGGAGCTCCGGGGGCGACCACGACCAGGATGTGCGGCGAGAACTGATCCGAGGCACTCATGGCAGCCTCCGAAGCCCGTTTCCGAACACTGTGGAGGCGTTCCACTGTCTCGAACAACTCTGCGGCCTCGCGTCCGGAGGCGGACACGGTGGAGGACCGGTCGTCAGCGGTCAGCACATGGGTGTGGGGCAGCCACTTGGTCCACGCCCACTGCTCGGATGCCTCGTCGTCACCCAGGACCACGATGGCGAGATCCCGCGGGGAATGCGCGACAGCGGCCTGCAGCACCCAGCCCGCCGCAAGCGAGGCAGCACCCGTGCCCGCAACACCCAGCACTCCGACGGCTGCCAGGTCCGCGGTTACCGGGACATGTAGCGCCGCGAGGTGGCGCTGCTCCACCTGACGAGCGCGGGCCAGCGCGTCGGCCTCAACGTCGGTTTCCTGACCGACAGACGGGAGCTGCGCAGACACGGGTGCCGGTCGACTCCCCAGCCCGAGCCGAATCACGAGGAAGTCATCGCCCCGGCGCCGGTCCCACACGTCGGTGCAGCGGTTGACCGCACGCAGCAACCACTCAGCACCGGACGGGAAGCGCCGGCGCAGCGCTGCCACGGCAGCCAGATTCTGACGGCGCAGGTCTTCGTCGGCCCGGTCCAAGCGTTCGTCGAAGGACTGGCGGGCGTTCGATCCGTCCCGCTTGGCCCGGCGCCTCTCGATCAGCTGCTGGCCGCCGAACATGATGGGGGTTCCGATCATCATGAGCAGGAACCATGGCTGCCCGATCATGAAGAACATCCCCAGCCCCAGGATGGCTGGGGCCATGATCATGATCCACTGGAACGGTTGCGGCTCACGCTTTCGCGGAACCTCGGGCAGCGGCACTGTCCCTTGAGGGACCACGACCGGCACTCTCATGGGACGGTTGAAGCCGATGCGACCCTGGTCGGGTCGTGGCATCCGCGCCGTCGGCGAGTACGGCTCCAGGACGAGGATGTCAGCACCGATCTGCAGCGCAACTGAAGTCGCGACCGGCGCCGGTTCGCGCAGGACGACGCCATCCATTGTGGTGCCGTTGCTGGAACCCAGGTCGGTGAGCATCATGCCGTTGGCGGATATCCGCAGATTCAGATGCCGACCCGACACGGAACCGTCAGTCAGTTGCATGGAACACTCCGGTTGCCGTCCCACGACGTAGTCGCCGTCGTCGGTCAGCAGCCAAGCCCGACCAGCATCAGGCCCTGACTCCACCCGCAACCGCCAGCCCGGCCGAACGGGTTCGGGCACATGGAACCACCCACGATCCACTTCGCGGTGGCCGATGCGCAGCTCATCGCCGTCACAAAGGCCCACGGCGCCGACGACAGTACCGGGAGACACGCGCCCACCGGCGCCACGCAACCAGACCAGCTCGGTGTCAGCCCCGGAACCGACCCTGTCAGCGACTGCGGTGACGAGGTCGCCGACGCGCGTGGCCTCGCCGCATGAGACCGCCACATCGATGGATTCGGTGAGGTCGGCGAAGTCGCAGGTCAACCGCAGTTCCATGTCACTCACCACACTGTCTCTCACGCCGGGCCGCGTCGGCGGTGGTGATCACTCACCACCGCCGATCGTCCTGCTACAGCTGGCCGTCCGCAGCGCGGTAGTTCGCCGCCTGCTTCTTCACTGCAGCCGACGTCTCGTTCAGTGCCTCATTCAGGCGCTGCAGGTGACGCTTGTACGCCTCCCACTCCTGCTGGAACTTGCCAGAGGCGACACCGTCCCACTGGGTGGACCTGACGACTGAGTCGATGGAGCTCATCACGGTGGTCACCGACTGTGCCTCCCTGCTGAACCGTGCCGACAGGGTGTCGAGCTCGGCTGGCGTCACGCGGAGCATGGTCATTTCTGTTCTTCCTCTCACTCTCACCCCCACCCGTTCGGCTGGGGGGCCGTCACTATTCAGTTGTCGTCTCGTTCCCGAGGCCGGTCTCCGGTGGATCACGCGGCTGGCTGGCCTCAGACAGGCTCAGGTCACTCCTGCCCGCGGTGACTTCTGGGGCCCAGCCCGTCGGTGGACTCGCACCGTTCAGGCACACGCTCTCGTCGGACCACACGGTGCTGACCCCCTCGTCAGCCACGACGAGCCCGACCCTGAAGCAGTAGCCAGCGCCTGCCTCGATTCTGGGAACGATCGCCGAGGATGCACTCTGGGTCTCGGCATCGCTGAACACATAGCCCGGGTCATACTCGGTGTCGGCCTGGTGTGCGACGACCCATGGGTAGAGGTGCTCGGCGTGGTCTCGCCAGGTCACGTGTGCGCTTCCGGACACCTCGGTGATATCAAGGCTCGTGGGCCGCAGGGCCAGCAGCTCGGCCGCCGTGACCGGGATCGCGTCGTCATCGGGCCACCAGAGCATGGTGGAAGCAGCCAGTACTCCGACAACCGCGACTGCGGCGGAGATCAGCCAAGGGGCCTTGCGTCGGCGACGCCGAGGCGCGGGGTCAACTCCTTCGGGCACGGTCGGGACGTGGACCTGCCGCGTCTCGTAGTGCGGCGGCCGGCCGGAAGAGACCGGATCGCGCCAGCTCGAGCCGGGGTCGGCCTGTATCGAAGGGGCAGCGCCCCTTTCCGTCTCTGTGCTCATCTGCGAACTACGGGCAACCAACCCCTGCGCCGGTGCCAGCGTTGTCTGCCTGGCCCTGGACGCACCAACGGCGGTCAATCCGTCTGCCGCCGTCGGGGTGACCGCCGAGGGCGAGCCGACCCGGCTCTCCGGTGCCTGGACGGCGGTGGTCTCGGCGGGGAAACCCTGCATTTGCGTGGATGTTCGGACGCTGCGACGTGCCATCGTAGCGAGCAGTTGCCGCTCGGCCGTCCTCAACTTGGGCAGGGCATCGCCGAGAGCGTTCAGCGTGGGTCGCGCAGCAGGATTGTCGGACAGTCCCGCGACGATGATCGACCGCAGCCTCGCGTGGATGTCTTTGCGGGCCAGCTCTGGCGCCGGCGCCCTGCGGGTACGGACCCAGAAGTCTTCGATCGACTCACCCGCCTGCTGAGTGAACGGCGGCACTCCGGTGGCCAGGCAGTACAACGTCGCACAGACGGTGTATACGTCGGTGGCTGCGGTGACGAGTCCGCCCTGCCATAGTTCCGGCGCAGCGAACTCGGGCGTGAGGGCGCGGCCACCATCGGGCGCCAACAACCCCACGATCCGGCTGAGCCCGAAGTCCGCGATACCGAGGCGACCGTCCCGGCGCAGCAGAACGTTCGCAGGTTTGACGTCGAGGTGCAACACGCCACGTTCATGTGCCCTGCTCAGGCCAGTGACCAGGAACCGGGCGACGGCCGCCAGTTCGGCAGCTGACAGCGGCCTGCCAACCTGATGGGGCAATCGTTCGTTCAGGACATCCTGCAGGCTGCCTGCGTCGTAGAGATCCATGGACAGGTAGGGGGCTCCGCCGGCGGTGAAGCCACACCCATGGAACGTCACCACTTCGTCGAGATCGGTGAGGCGACCCGCCGTTCCGGCCTCCATGGCGAACCCGTCCATCGCGGCCTGATCCAGCGCAGCGCTGTGAAAGACCTTGAGCGCCATGGGTGACTGCAGGTGATCAGCGACGGCCGACCAGACGTCGCAGTGCACCCCAGAGTGGAGCAACTGCCGCACCTCGAAACCCTCGACCACTGGCCTGCCGAGAGCCGCCACCGTTGTGTCACGCATCGGGAACACCCCCGCCGACGGCGAGGTTGCTGCGAGTGGTCCGCGGCACTGCGGCTGCGGTCGCTGCGTTCTCGGGAGCATCGGGGTCGGAAGGGGTCTCAGGAACGGGATCGGGCTCCGGGACGGGGTCGGGTTCAGGTGGCTGGGCTTTGGTACTGAAGCGAATCTGTACTTCGTCTGATCCCTGCGCACTGCTGATCGTGTAGATCAGGATGTATTCGGTTTCGGGACTCAGGCCTGAGTACCGCACCGAGGTGTCACAGGAGTTGTGTCGGCCCCCCGGACCTCTCTCCAAGTAGTAGCTGCACCGGCCACCACTGCCCCCCTGCCAGTCGATGCTCACACCTGCGCTGAACTCGTCGGTCGTGGCCGACGACCATTCCTCAGCCACGATCGGGGCACCCACCGGTATTGCCGACGCGCTCTCATCGGCCGACTGTCCGCCGTCGGACAGGCTGGCGATGGTGAATGAGTAGGACCTGCCATTGGTCAGACCCTCGACGACCCAGTCGGTCCGGCCGGGACCGACGTCGATGTCGTCGGCACCGTTGGTCCTGATCCGGTAGCCGGTTATCACGGCCTCGCCGTTCGGCGGCTGCCAGGAGAGTGTCACGGACCTGTCCCCGGGGCTTGCCCTGAAGCTCCGGGGAGCATTCGGCTGCGGCTGCGGCAACTCGTAGGAGACCGGCGACCAGTCGCTGAGACCGCCGGGCCCTTCGGCCTGCACTTGGACGGCGTAGCTGACCCCGTTGGTGAGGCCGTCGAGGCTCACACTGAGCCCATCCGTCACCTCGACGACGCTCGGCTCCTGACCGGCTTGGGCATAAGCGACCAAGTAGCGATCGATGGGCCTGCCGCCGTCATTAGGGCTTTGCCACCGGACCAGCAGGCCACGGTCCTGAGACGTGAGTTCCGCAGCCTGCGGAGCCGATGGCGCTCCAAACGGGCTGAACGCGCCTTCGGCGAAGGACGGCGGTGACGTCTGCGGCTCCTCACCCGGCCCCACGGCCCGCACGGAGACCGTGTAGTCGGCCCCGTTGGTGAGCCCGGCCAGCGGTACGGAGGAGACCTCAGCGCCGACGTCGGTCCGGCTGTCCTCGCCGCCACTGCCGGTGCGAGCGATGATTCGATAGCCGACCACGTTCTCGCCCTCGGCGGGCTCCCAAGAGACGGTCAGGGTTCGGTCACCTTCCTCGACGCCGACCGCCCCCGGTGACCCGGGAATGCCCGAGCGGGGCCTGACCGGCTCCGACGTGTTCGACTTGCCCTGCTCACCGGCGGTGTCCACTGCCACGACCATGACCCTGTACGGGGTGTCGTTCTGCAGGTCGGGGATCGTGACCGAGTAGCTGGCCGCACCCGCTCGCGCCGGTTCACTGATCACGTTCGCGCTCGGAACCGTGCTGACCTCGTAGTGATCGACCTTGCGGCCATTGGTGGGGGCAGGCCCGAAGCTGACCGATAGGGAGCCGTCGCCGGCAGTGACGGTGAGGTTCGCCGGTGATCCCGGGGGGCTCCCCTTCACCTCAGGGTCGGTGTCACCGTAGGAGTCGCTGGGGATGTCCGTCCCGGCACCGTCGGAGCCGCCTGCCGTGGGGCCCTGCGGCATTGCTCCGGCAGGCGCTGGGCCGGGCTCGGCGGGTACGGCCGGGCGAGGTGCGGGCGCCGGCGGATCTGGTGCCGGCCGCGGCGCGGGCGCTGCAACGGGAGCTGCCTGACCGGACGAGGTTCCGACGATCTGTGGGGCAGCATCGTCGGTGGTGTCGGTGATCTCCGCACTCGGGGCGTCCTTGGTGAACTTGTCGTATTCGGTGGACTCCTGGTCCGCGTCCACGTTCATGGCCCAGGCGCTGTCCGGATCATTCAGCCACAGCCTGCCGTCCTTGACGAAGGTCTCCAGCTGTTCGGCACCACGCGGGATGCTGAGCGTTCTGTGCTGCTTGCCGTCGGTGTCGTAGGAGTAGACCCTGCCGTGCTGCGCGTCGGTGATATAGACGACATCACCGTTGACGACGGGACGGCCGAGGCCGTCACCGCGGACCGTGATAGGGAAGGACTTCGTGGCGGCATTGGCGGGGTTGACCCATTGGAGACTGCCGTTCGCCCGGTCCAGGATCCACAGCAACGGCTGGTCCTCGCTGGCCGAGAGCATCAGGTCGGGTGAGGCCTGCGCACCCTCGATCACCTGCGGATCACTGCGTCGACCGTCCCCTGTGACGGCCGCGAACTCCATCCTCGAAAGGTTCACCGCCACCGGACTGCCGTTGACTGCCACAAGCTCCAGCTGATCTCCCGGCTCGCCGATCTCGATCTGGTCACCGCGACCCTCCCCGCTCACCGGGATCACGATCCCCTCGGCAGCGGGGGCGACGAGCAACGCCCCAGCTGGGTCGATGATCGCGGAGTCGAAGCCGCTGGGGAAGTCGATCGGGTCGTCACTGGCCTGTAGATCCTGCGGGCTCACCGGGTGAACGACCCCGGAGACCATGTCGACGGCGTAGGCCACCGAGCTGCCGACGAACAGTTGCAGACCCTTCGAAGCGCCGGCGGCGCCAGACGCATTGAGTCGCATCAGCGACTCATCCATCTTCGCGAACGACCCGGTGCTGCGGTTGAGCAGGTAGACGCCATCGTCGCGCTGCACGAGGGCCATGTCGTCGCCCTGAGCGCCGGTGAACGTGACCCGGTAGTCCACGTCACCAGTGATCGCCGAGGCGTGACTGGCCGATCCGTTGCTGTTCAGCAACCATGCGGCATCGTCAACGACGTCGAGCAGCTGGGTGCGAAAGCCCGTGCCCAGGGCCACTAGTCCCGCAACCAGTGCCAGGGCAGACACCGATGCCACACTGCGCTGGCCGAGCCGCGAGTGCGCTGGCCACAGCCAGCGCCGCAGCTGGGCGAACAGCGTCGACACCTGCCGGACGAGCAGATGGCTCTGCACCTTTGAACTCACTTTGCCGTCCCTTCCGACAGGCCCTCATGCAGTTGCGGCTCTGGCCATGCCGTAGCCTCGCGTGCGGACCCGGTGGCGACCGACGAACGTCTGGCTCGGCTGAGCCGGGCCCGGAATCGCAGCGAGCGCGGGCTGAACCGTTGCCGGAGTCGCACAACGGGAGTCAGTTCATCGGCAAGGTGGCCGCGCACGTCATCGGAGAGCATCCAGGCATAGGTGACCATCTGGGGTCCGGGTGCCTGCGGCGAGAATGCGGCAGCATCCGCCAGTCGCGCAAGCTCGACGAGGCCCGTCTCGGCGGGGAGACGTCCAGCGAGTTCAGCATCGGTCAGGTCGGGCGAGGGATTCAGCAGCCCCGCGTCGAGGTACTCGTCGACTGCCTCGGCGAAGGCACCTCGAACGGACACCCGCGGTGGCCCGGCCAGTCGTCGGCGCAATCGACGCCGCTTGCCCACCCGGATGGCTGCCAGGTGGCCGAGCGTCGCGAGAAGGCTGAGTGCCACGAGGCCCATGGTGAGGCGCAACCACAGAGGCAGCGACGTCGGTGGCTCCTCGTAGCAGGCGCCATCACATCGCTCGGCCTGCGGCGGAATGACCTCTGGAACGTCCGGAGTCTGGAGTTCCGAGGCTCCCTGCGGAGCGTTCCTCGGCGTTTCGCCTTCCTCAGGGACCGGGTCGAACATCTGCCAGCCCACGGCCGGGCCCAACCAGACCTGCGGCACAGCCACGACGTCGGCACCGTCAAGAGCAGCGTCTGCGCCCGGATCGTTGAACTGGATCACGATGCGAGAGGGCAGCTGCACAATGCGAGCCAGCAGCGCATAGGCGGCTACGAAACCGTGGCGGTTGCTGACCGAGGTGTCCTCGAGGAAGGCCCGCACCTGACCGAGCGAACTGCCGGAGGGCACGGCAGGGTCGTTGGAATAGTTGTTGCGCAGGTACTCGGCCAGGGCCTGCGCCTTGGCCGTCGAGCCCTGGGCCCCCGCCGTTGCGTCAGCCGCCAGCATCGTGACTGAGTCCGGGAGGTTGGCCGGCAGTTGCGTGGTCCGCTCTCCCGCACCCTCGATCCCAGTGCCGGCGGACCCGGTCGAGTTGTCTGACACGGCGAGGTTCGGCGCGGCACCGGTGACGGTGTACGAGTAGGGCATGCTGTCTGCGGAGCCGGCAGCCACCCGCCGCAGCATCCCGGTCGGGGTGTTCACCAGCCACTGACCATCGCTGACTGTCGTGGGACGGTCGATGACCGGAACCCACTCTGCGCCATCCAGCTGCCCAACGGTGATATCGGCGGTGCTGGATTCGGCGGCCGGCTGCTCGGCGGGTGGTGCCGGCAGGTCCTGGCCTGCCCGCAGGTAGCCGGAGCCGACGTTCCAGGTCCTGCCGTCGTAGTCCTCCAGGATGCTCAGCACCAACGGCTGTGAGGAACCGTGGAAGTCCACCGATACCTCCACTGCCGCCGGGTCGGCGTTCCATGCCTGCACCTGTTGCAGCGGGTCTGTCACTGGCGTGCTGTCCACCGGCGGGGACACGATGCTGCGAGGGTCCCACGGCTGGGTCAGGGGCCCGAGGCTGAGGCAAACCAGCAGGGTGGCCGCGGTCAGGCATGCGATCAGTACGACGGTGCGACCCGCGGCCAGCTTCGCTGCCTGCAGTGTTGAAGAGGTGAGCACCACAAGTATCGCCAGCGCAAGTCCGGCCGACGATACTAGCGTCACGGACCCCATGCCGAGGCTGGCGACAACCCCGGCCAGCCACGCCGCCAGAGGGGGCAGCAGTGCCAGCCTGAACCTGCCCGCCGAAACGAGCATCGCACTGGCCTGAGTCGTCCACCAGACCACTGCGAAGGGCACAAACACCATTGCCGGTTCAGGATAGGCGGGGCTTGGCGAGGTGAGGATCTGCTCGATCCCGTCACCGAGGCCCAGCGTCACTGAGACGAGCGTGTCCACCGTAGGCAAGCCACCCGCCGTGGTATCGAAGTGAACGGTAAGCGCAGCCGCGACCAGGAACGCCAACACTGAGGCGCCCATGACTCCCAGCGCCGGCCATGACCGGTGCCGACCCAGTGACGCAATCGCCCAGGGGAGGACGATCGCGACCGCGAGCGGCAGGAGCAGGCCCCACCAGCCGAACAGCGGCAGCCAAGCAAGAGCGCCGCAGACCACGGCGCCCACAACAGCGGCGCGCGCAATGTAGGTTCTCATGCCGCCACCTCGACACGCCTGGACCACGCCCGCACGAAATCGCCGACCTGCTGGGCCGCAATGGTCGGCACCCCTGCTGGGACCTGCGAATCCGCAGTGCCGAAGGTGACGCAGGTGCGGTTCAGCCAACCGGCGGTGACGGCGGCGACCTCGCGCGCGGACGGCGCGTCGAGGTCACCGGTGATGAACACCAACAGGTCGCTGAGCGTCGACCTCCCCACTCGTTCCAGGACGGGACCTGGTCGCTCGGTTCCCACGGCGCGGGAGATTTCTGACGCGAAATCGAGGAGCTCGCCGAGATCCCCCCGCCGGGGTTGGCAGGCATCCGACAGGGTCTGCAGTAACGTCGGGTGACCCGAGCGCGCCGACGCAAAGGCGAGGGATGTGGCGGCAGCGACCGCGTGCTCGAAGGCGTCATCGCTGGACCACACCGCCTCGCGGTTATCAAGCATGACGGTCGTCGCCGGCTGGCAGACGTCCACGTGCTCGCGTACCAGCAGCGTGGCCGAGCGAGCTGAGGACCGCCAGTGAATCCGGCGGACGTCGTCGCCGGGAACATACTCGCGAAGCGAGTCGAACTGCATGTCGCCCCGCAATTCGTTCAGCCCGTCTCCATCGAGGCTGCGGTCGAGACCGACGGGAGGCAACTCCAGCGGAATGACCCTGGGATGCACACGCAAGCAGGACTCCTCGCCGTAGCCGCGCGTGCGCCTGACCAGACCCAACGGGTCGCTACGTTGAATCTGGATTGGGCCGACCGGCAGGACCCCGCGCTGCATTGTTGGCAGGACATGCCTGATGGTCTGCGAGCCGTTCGGCGGTACTGCGCCGATGCCGCTGACGATCGTCTGCTCACCGACACGGTCCAGCAGCATCATGCCCGGAGCACGACTGCGGCCGACGTTGGTCAGGACGGCGCGGCTCACGACCTCCCCGCCGACGGCCACCCTCGGCGAGTCCAGTGTCCTGGCAACGGTGAAGCTGTAGCGGCGAAGCGTCCACGCCCACGCTCCGGCCAGCGAGAAGAGACCGATCGCCCCCAATGCAATCACTGGGGCCTGACCGACCAGCAGCCCGCCACCGGTCAGGAAAGCAGCGATTGCGCCGACTGTCCAGCCGGTGGCCGTGATCACGTGCCGGCCCCCTGGCCGAGTGCCACAGGCGTGCGATTCAAGATGTCGGTGATGATCGTCCCGGCGGACATGGCATCCAGATCAGCCTCGGTGGTCAGCACCAGCCGATGGGCCCACACCGAGTGGGCCAGATGCTTGATGTCATCAGGACTGACATAGGTCCGGCCCCAGGCCGCAGCCCTGGTCCGGGCGGCTCGCTGTATCGCCAACGTCCCCCGAGGTGAGACGCCAAGGCGCAGCCGGGGATCGTTGCGGGTCGCGTGAGCCAGGGCCACGATGTACTGCTGGATACTCGGCTCCACGGCGATGGCCTCTGCCACACCGATCATTGCCTGAACGTCACCCACTGACGTGACAGCACCAAGACCCTCAACAGGAGAAGCCGCGCCATGGGTGGCCAGGATCGCCGCTTCATCAATCGGATCCGGGTATCCCACCGAGACGCGCATCAGGAACCTGTCGGTCTGCGCCTCGGGCAGGCGATAGGTACCGGCCAGATCGATCGGATTCTGAGTGGCCACAACCATGAAGGGACGCGGAACGGGCCTCGTGTGGCCGTCCACCGACACCTGCCGCTCCCCCATCACCTCAAGCAGCGCTGACTGCGTCTTGGGTGAAGACCGGTTGATCTCATCGGCGATCACCAGGTTGTGGAACACCGGCCCCGGGTGGAACTCGAACTGCTCCGCGGCCTGGCGGTAGACCGTCGTACCGACAACATCTGAGGGCAGTAGGTCCGGGGTGAACTGCACCCTGGCCCAACTTCCGTGAATCGACGCGGCCAGCGACCGCGCAATGCTGGTCTTCCCCACCCCGGGCACATCCTCGAGCAACAGATGGCCCTCGCTCAGCAGGCACGTGAGCACATCGACGAGAACGTCCCGCTTGCCCTGGATCGCTACTTCGAGGTTGGCGAGCAAAGCCCCGAACTGCTGCTGGAACCATTGCACTCGGTCCTCGCTGGGACCCGTGGTACTGTCCACTCCCCAACCGCCCGTCAGCGGCGCTGCGGGCTGAGCGTCCGACACGGAACCGATACTCACAAGAACCCCGTTTCCTCGCCTACCCCTGATAGGAAGTCCGGAAAGGCGCTCACTGTCAGGCTTTTCATAAGAGTCTGCGCGAGCTACTCGGGAAATGGCGACGTCGTGGGCGGTGAGCTTCCTCACAGACGACAGGGTGAACAAGCACGACTACATAGCGCGACTGACTGTGCAGTATTGTGCTCATCCAGAAAGCGAACCGCTGGGCCGCGAGCGGCAAGTCCCACTTGCCCAGGGCGCTCACAACGGGCGGCCCGCGCATCCGAGGCATTCATAGAACGCGTCCGTGGTGACGGGGCAATCCTCGGATCCGAACAGCATTCCGGACAGGCACCGAATCGTGCTACGGAATGGCTGTGGATCGTCAGAGCTCGCGCTCGTAGAAGTAGTTGACTGAGCCGCCGGTTGGGCTGTCAGTGTTCCGAAAACCCAGGCTCTCATACAGTGACCTCGCGGCGACGTCATCGTGGGCTGTTCCCAGATCCATGGTCACCGCGCCTCGTTGCCGCGCCACCTGCATCGCGGCCAGCATCAGTCGGCGGCCGTGGCCATGGCCCCGCTCATCCGGGGTCACGTACAGCTCGGCCAGGTAGCACTCCTGGCCTGTCGACCACAGCGCCTCTCGAAAGCGCATCACCACAACCCCAACAGGCGCCGTGTCGCCAGCAACAAGAACCTGCACGTCCTCCTCGAGCAGCGACTGGACCCGCTCGGCGAGCCAGGGCACCCCTGGAGATGGCTGGTGGAATTCACTGTTGAATTCGTGGAGGAGACGGGCGACAGCAGCGATGTCTCGCTGCGAAGCGTGCCGTATCACAGATGCCACACGTTGAGGTTACCGACACCGGCAGATGCCAGCCAACGTCCGAGTGGCGGCGATGCACTGGGGATTCGTACACCCCCAGGCCAGCAGCATCTCAACCAACCTCGCTAGCCGTTGAATGCCACCCGCTCGTTGCCGGGCCACGTCGAAGGCGAGCCGCGCTCCTGAGCTTCCCTCGGGAGGTGCTCTGTATTGACACCACCCTGCTCTTTGCGACAGCTTTGCCATATCCCCCCTGGATACCGGTTTGTAGGCAATCCCCAGGGGTACGGCAGGGAATATGAAATCGATAGTGAGCACTGGCCTGCTCGTCGGCGCATCTGCTGTAGTGCTCGTCGCTTGCGCCAATACGGGAACTGGACCGAGTGAGGACGCCCGACCGGATGCGACCACTGTATGTGACACGAGCTATCCCCCTACGTGGAACAACGGTCCCGATGCAGACCGTACAGTCAACGTCATCATGATCAACTGCAGTTCACAGGAACTACAGTTCGACACGGACATCTGGACCATAGACCATGGCGAACTGTGGCTGGAGGACAACGTTGGAGGGAGTAGCGGTTCCCTCGTTGCCTTTACGGGAAAGGGCCTGGTCGAAGTGGAGTCTGATGGATTCCTCACGGGCGCTGAGGGCACCGGATACCTAGGAACACCACAGAATCCCAACGACACACAGATCACGTTGAACTTCGATGATCCCTACGCTGGTGGCAATTCATTCAGTTGTAGCGCCCAGAACCCTGCGCTCGCCTGCACCGTCAGCACGTCCGGGAACGACAATGCCATTGCCGTCTATATTGTGAAGGATTCGGGCAGCTAGCTGACATCGCCGACACCACGACCTCCATTGCTCGGCCCCAACGGGCCCCGAAATGGCCACTGGCCGACCCGGAGGACCCGGACCGGCCAGTTCTATAGTTCACTGACGTGAACATACGCTGAGTAGCGGGGGGATGAACACTGAACCCGCTCCCCCGCACCCGAACGGCTGCGCGAGGCAGTCAGTGTATAGGGCCGGTATACGCAGCGACTTCGCATGCGATCAGCCCCCGTACTCCGACTCTGACACGGGCGGTTCATGCGGTTGCCCACTTCGGTGCCCGACGCCTCCAGCCTACTCCTGTCGATAGGTTCAGGGAGGACGGCGGACGTCGATCGACAACAGACGATCGCAGGATGCCACGCTCGTCTCGACCCTGGGACAGCTAAGCGGGACGCACCCGCGGATTGGAGAGGCCTTCGGCCGACAGAGGGCAATGGGGTTCTGTCCAATGGGTCGGGAGATGTGAAGGTGGAGCCCGGGTACCGAAGTCGGAGTGCCGCTCGGATCCGTAGCACGCGTCGGTGGCCAAGCGCTGCCAGCACTATGGACTCCGATTGGCAGATCCTCTCATCCACTCCGGAAAGCAGACTCAGCGCAGAAGGCGAACCTGCCTGCTCCTACCTCCGTTGAGGCCATGCTGCCGGGGGTCTTTCACCTTGTACTTCCCTTTAGGCTGGTTCACGGTGACCACATCACGGGTACCTCTCGTACGTAAGATGCGGACTCTCTTCCACTCGCCGCGGACCTTCTTGAACACCTTGACCTTGTAGCTCTTGCTGGCCTGGTTGGGATTCACGTTGATCCGCAGATTGGACCGCTTCTTGACTCCTTTGGCCTTCACCACCATCTGGGTAAGGCTCGGTTCAGGTGTCCCAGTTCCTGGAGCAGTCGGATTGGGATCGGTTGGTTGCCTCGGATTGGGATTAGCCGGTGTGGTCGGCCTCGGGCGCGGGGCTGGTTTCGTAGGCAGGGTTGGTTCGGGCGTAGGGGCGACGTGGATGGTTTTGCGGCCGAGGTGTTTGTTACCGCCGGGGCCGATGTTGATCGCATACACGTCCACGGTGACGTTCCCGTACATGGGAAGGTTGATGACGTTCGCGTAGCCGTGCCGATCGCCGTAGCCAGGGTAGGCGGCGGCGACATCCGGACGTGACCCCTGAGCCTTGCCTATGTCCTTGGAGTACTGCTGTGACACCTGCCACGGAACGACCGGATCACGCCACTGTCGACAATGCTTTCGAGCCTGTAGCGGGCTTCTTGATCGGATGCCCAAGATCGAACAGTCCCGGTCCCACCTTGAGTGACTCCGGTGGTCACAGAGGACTGATGTACGAGAGGGTGAAACAGTCCAAGGTTGCCCGCCAACTAGCGCACAGCCTTCCGCCGTGCAGGAACAGTCGTCAACGGCAGATCAGGATCCAGGTCGCTAGTCGCTGAACTGTCGGGATCGACTCCTTGGCGTCGATGTCGCTTAGGGTGCTCTGTTTGCAGTGCTTCGTTGGATGTCTGTCGAGGGTGCGAGATGGTGCTGTCGGGGTTGGCTAGGGCGGCTGTTGTCTCGGTTGATTCATCTCGGCTGTTCGGGCTTGGGGCTGGTCTCGTCGCCTTGTCGAGGTTCTGGGAGCCCGTTCTGGTTGACGTGGTAGCGGCCGCCGCCGGCTTGTTTGGCGGCGTAGAGCGCGGTGTCGGCCTGGTCGAGGAGCTGGTCGGGGTCGCTGTGGTTGGTTGTTGCCACGTAGGCGCCGACGCTGGCGGTGACTGCTATCTCTGGTGGTTCTTCGTCGTTGCTTGGTGTGGCTCGGGTCCTCTCGACGGCGGCGACCAGGCGTTGGGCGATGGGGGCTGCGTCTGCGGGGTCGAAGAGTGCCGGGCAGACGACAACGAACTCGTCACCGCCGAGGCGACCGAGGGTGTCGCCGGGTCGGATGGCGCCTTCGAGGGCTCGCGCCACGCTGACCAGGACGTCGTCGCCAGCGGTGTGTCCGTACTGGTCGTTCACGTCCTTGAAGCCATCGAGGTCGACGTACAGGACGGCGACGGGTCGCTCGCCAGATTCGCGGAGCGCTTGGCGGATGCGGTCACGGATGAGGGTGCGGTTGGCCAGCCCGGTCAGCGGGTCGTGGAGGGCTTGATAGCGCAATTGCTCCTCGGCGGCCACCTGTGCGGTGACGTCCTCGACCTGCAGGAGGCCGTCGGACTCGGCGTCGTCGAAGCGGCTGATGGTGAGCCGCGCCCAGCGCTGCACTCCGATGGTGCCGATGCGGCAGTCCAGCCGCAATGGTTTGGACAGTTCGGGGTCGGCGGCCAGGGCCTGTTCCACGGCTGCGCGGTCGTCGGCATGGACGAGTTCCAGCAGTGACCGGTCGACGCATTCTCGCCGGTCGGCACCGATGAGCGTCTCGAAGGCGTGGTTGACGTCGCGGATGAACGGCTCCTTGTTGAGGCTCAACGCGATCAGGGCTTCGCCGATGGGGGCGGATTCGAACGCGGCGCGGAATCGGCGTTCACTGGCTGCCAGTTCTTCGGCGCGGTCCATCACTCGGCGTTCCAGCGACTCGTTCAGCTCCCGGATCTCCTGCCTGACGCGGCGTTGTTCGGTGACATCTCGTAAGGCGGCGATCACCAGGGTTCCTTGGTCGGTCTCCAGTGGTGACAGGTACACCTCGACCGGCAGCTCCGAGCCGTCTCGCCGCAGGGCCTCGAGCACTCGAGCGACGCCCATGGGCCGTACCCCGGGGGATTCCATGAACCCGCGCCGCAAGGCGGGGTGTCCGGCTCGGAACCGGCTGGGTAGCAGTGTTTCCACCGACTGCCCGACCAGTTCGGAGCGGTCCCAGCCCAGGACGCGTTCGACTTGCCGGTTCACCAGTTGAATATCACCGTCGGCGTTGACGACCACGATCATGTCCGGGGCTGCTTCCAGCAGGCCGCGGAACAAGGCGTCCACGCGTTGTCGCTCCCGGATATCGCGGATGGCCGCCGAAACCAGCAACTCGCCGCCGCTGCGCATCGGCGACAAGGAGATGTCCACCGGGATCTCGTTGCCGTCCTTGGTGAGGGCCGCCAACTGGGCCATAGCACCCATTGGTCGGGGTTCGGGGTCCTGCAGATAGCGTTGCCGGAAGGTGGGGTGCCGGCCGCGAGCCTGCTCCGGAATCAGGGTTTCCACGTGCCGCCCGACCAGTTCCTCGCGTTTCCAGCCCAGCAGCGGTTCCACCTGCCGGTTCACCAGCCTGATGATCCCGGACTCGTTGACCACCACGATCGCGTCCGAAGCGTTCTCGATCAGCTCACGGAACAGGGCCTCATCCGCGCTGCGATGCTGCGAGGCCCGACGATCATGGTCCATGGCACCTCCATCCCATCGCAGGATCGCACCCGACCTCCACGCCACGCTTCTTGAGAATCAGATGGGTCCTGTGGCTATCCTGACCGATCGCCATCGGCGCAGGGACTCAGGCAGGAACTTGCTCACTCAACTTCCGGCAATCGCGGACACAGCCGACAACAAGCGCTGCGCCAGCCGGGGTGTTCGTCCGCGTGCCCTGCCTGCGCCTCACAGCTGATCGCTGCGGTGCCCTGCTCGGCTTGGTGGGCAGACTGTTCGATCCCTGGTGATCCCAACGTCTTCGGCGAGTGAGTGCCGAGGCGCCTCTCGGCATGTGTCAGCTGGTGGTCTGGATGGGTGCTGGTTCGCCGAGGAGGAATCCTTGGAGGTAGGTGACGTCGGTGAGGCTGCTGAGCCATTGGTGTTGTTCGGGGGTTTCCACGCCTTCGATGCAGGTCTGGGCTCCGGTGAGGGCGATGAGGTGCAGCATGGTTTGGAAGAACTCTGGGCTGTTGTCGGCGTTGTGGGTGTGGGGCAGGAAGCTGCGGTCGGTCTTGACGATGTTCAGGGGCAGATCCTGCAGCAGTTTGATGGATGCGTAGCCGGTCCCGAAGTCGTCCAGTGCTAGTTGCACGCCTAGTTCCTTCAGGCTGTGGAAGGTTCGGATGATGCGGCCGGTGGCGACGAGTTGCGCCGATTCGGTGGCTTCGATGACCAGCCCGGACGGATCGGTGATCTGGTGGCGGTCCAGCATGGCTTGGACGTGTTGGTGGTACCGGTAGGACAGGGACTGGCCAGAGGCGTTCACGGTGATGAACTGGCTGCCGCCATGCGGCGAGGCTTGCAGGGTGGCGAGGTGCTGGCAGGCGGATTCGACGGCGAGCACCCAGTTGCTGGTTGGGGCTGATGTGGTCGTCTCTGCGTTGGGGCCGACCAGCAAGGACTCCGACCTGCACACCCGCACCGCCGCCGCGCTCATCCCAGCAATGCAACAGGCTGGTGTGTCCCGCTACGTCGGGATCAGCGGCGCCGGTATCGACGTTACTGGCGACCAGAAAGGCCTACGGGACAAGATCATCTCGTTCCTGGTGCAGCGCCTCGGTGCAGCGATGGCCGCCGACAAGGCCCACGAATACCGGGCGTGGGCTGCCAGCGACCGGGACTGGACCCTGGTCCGCCCGCCACGGCTCACCGACCAGCCACCCACCGGCAAGATCTACATCCATGCCCACCGACCCGGACCATCCAGTCGCATCCCACGCGCCGACCTCGCCCACGCCGTGGCCAGCATCGCCGAATCACAGCAGTACCGACAGCAGGCACCGTTCGTGTCAGCTGCCTAGCTCGCTGCCGCGCCAGACCGACCAGTGGAACGCACGGGGTACGCGGGTGCTGCATCGTCGCGGAAGCGGCGAGCTTCGGACCGTCTGTCAGGTGAGCATTCGGTGGTCGGCTTGGGATGTGATGCTGGTCAGGCTACGGTGCTGCTGTGAGTGGTCTGGATTCGATGCTGGCTCCGTTGTGGCTGGATCGTGGCTGGGCCCGAGCGGCTTGGTGGGTGTGGCTGCTGGCCGGCAGTGCCGCCACGGTGCTGGCTGGGGTGGTGTTGCTTGGTTGGTTGGTGCCGCCGCTCGGTCGGGTGTTCCCGGCGTGGTGGTTGTTGATGCAACCGAATGTGGCCGTCAGTGTGCTGGCGCTGGGGGTGAGCCTGCTGGCGCGGCGGCTATGGGTGTCGGTGCCGTTGGTGCTGGTGGCGTTTCTGCTGGCCGGCTCAGCGTTGGTGGGTCGTGACTCCGAACCGGGCACGTTGGAGACGGTGTTGGATGTGGGAGTGGTGAGTGCTTCACAAGGGGTGATGGCGGTGCAGTCGGCGTGGTGGATCATCTGCGCGTGCATCCTGGCTTTGCTCGTTGTGCTTCTGCCCGGCCAGCACGTCCTCATCTCGCTGGCCACCTTGTTCGTGGTGATGTTCACCGCCGTGCTCGTGATTGCGAACCTCCTGTCCGCCGGGTCGTTGTTGGGACAGTCGAAGGTGCAGATCACTTCGCCGATGAGTTCGGTGACATTCATGCTGCTGACCACGTCCTGGGTGGCAGCGTGGATGCGATGGGGAGCGTGGCGGCCAGTACTGGAACGCGGGATCGCTGCAGTGTCGCTGCGGTGGCTGATCGGATTTTCCCTGGTCGTCCCACTGTTCGCCGCCGTCACCTGGCAAGCGATGGTCGATGTGGCTGGCTGGGCCGCGGCGGTTGCGACAGCGGTCGCAGTGAGTCTGGTGCTGGTAGCGGCGTTGGCAGGTTCGGCATTGTTGTTTCGCCGGATGCGGGCCCTGGAAGGTTCAGTCCGGCGCCAAGCCGTCACCGACGAAACCACTGGCCTCCTCAACCAAGGCGCCTACTGGCAGTTCGGCTCCGCGGTGCTGCAGCAGGCCGCCAGAGCCGAGCAGCAAGCCAGCATCATCGTCTACGACCTCGACGGACTGAAACAAGTCAACGACCAGTACGGCCACGAGGAAGGCACCAAGCTGCTGGTCTGCTTCGCCACCGCCTTGCGGGCGGCCACCCGCGGCGCTGACCTAGTCGCAAGAATCGGCGGCGACTAGTTCGCCGTCCTGGCACTGGCCCACAACCCCACCACCCCCATCAGCGCTGAAATCGATACCCGCCTGGCCGCCGCGCTCACCACTCAACAACAAGACCAGCCTCGGCCGTGGCGCGTGGCCTACAGTCACGGCCACGCGACCGCCGCAGCCGGCGAGACTCTTCGTGAGGTCACCGCACGAGCCGACGCCCACATGTACGAAGACAAGCAGTCACGGCAAGGCCGCGAGCCCGGGCCGTACTAGGGCGCCTCTCCCAACCTCGAAGGCGCAGAACTCATGTCCAGGAACTCGCAAGTCCGAACAAGTCTGCGAAGGGCGGATAGTCTCTTCTGGTGTTGGATCGAACCCTGGCTATGTGGCGCAAAGCAAGATCAGCATGAGGGGGACCGTTGGCGGCTGTTCCGAGCCGTGAGCGAGCAGGTGTCGGCGCAGGGTGTGTTGTACCCGGGCAGCTAGTGTTGACGTCCCGGCGTCGTTCGTGTTTCCGTCAGTGACCCACGTCGACTTGGACAAGCGGGCGGCTGCCTTCTTCGCCGATCGGCAAGGAGTCGCCGAACTCATCGGTGAGCCCGTCTCCGGACCCGTCGAGCCACTTTAGGAAGATTGCCTCACCGTTGCCTCACTTGACGTCTTGACTTTGCCTCACGGACCTTGGGGTATGTGTTGTCGCTTGACAGCAAGGATGGCAACTCGACAGTCATTGGCATCGCCGCGGCATCCGTTGACAGCAGTGGCCGATTCACACTTCAGCTGTTGACCATGTTCCAGAGCTCTTGGGGGTGTCAGTGTTGAGCCGCTGCACATTGGGGTTTGGCGACTTGTCTCTACCCAACTTGATGGGTCCACTCATTGGCGTCGGTGGGGGTCCGAGTTCTCGGTGGCTGCGCGGATGACGTTGGGGAGTGGGCTTCGAGATTAGAGACTTGGGGTACCTCTCACGTCACTTGAGGGACTCACGTGGTGGGTCGCGCGTAGGCCGATCACGACGCTCGCAACAGCCCATAGGCGCCGCGTTCTGCGTCAACCATGACGTGTGAAACGAATGGGTAGCTGCCAGGTTCTGGCAGTTCGAACTCCACGAAGCCTCCCTGGGCTGTGTGGAGTCCGAGGACCTGCGAGCCGCCACTGCCCGGCTGCAGTCGGTAGGAGCCTTCCTTGTAGAGGGTGTCGAACTGGCCGCCCACGATGTGGAAGGCCGTGCCACGGTTGGGGCCTGCGGCCAGGACCCAGATCCTGGTTCTGGCACCCACTCCCACATTGAGTGGCTGGTGAGCGTACTGATTCGGGTAGCCGTTGAAGACCACGAGGTCGGGTTGCTCAGCTCTGATGCCATCCATGCTCGCGCTGCCATCCTGTGGGCCCAGGTACCCCTCAGACTGCACTAGCAGGAACTCGTCCGCCACTGGCTTCAGGCCAGGCGGGTCGATGATCACGGCGCCGAACATCCCGTTGGCGATATGCATACTCATGGGCATGGTGGAGCAATGATAGAGCCAGATGCCCGCCCGTGTTGCCGTGAACCGGTACCGCAGTTGCTCACCGGGGCCGATTGTCCGCATGGGGCGCTGGGGTGCGAGCGCGCCCGCGTGGAAGTCGATGGAGTGTCCGATGTCGGCATCGTTTACCAGTGTGACCACGAAGGTGTCACCGATTCTGCCCCGCAGGGTTGGCCCGGGGACGCTGCCACCGAACGTCCACCGAGTCTGTGTCACGCCTGGCGCCACTTCCTCCACGAGTGCTTGGACCCGGAGCTCGATCCGGTGCGTGCGTCGCCGGGGAGTGGGTGCGAGTCGGGCGTCCCGGGCACGGAAGCCCTGTCCTGGTGCGGCCATGAGGTCCAGGTCCCTTGCGGCGCTGGCTTCGTCAGTTCCCTCGGGTGCGGGGTGTTCGTGCTGAGAGGTGACCCGTGTGGTCTCATTGTGAGGTGCACTCCCGGTGACGATGACGGCCAGGGTCATGCCCATCTGGCGGTGACCTGCGATGGAGCACCAGCCCTCGAGTGGACGACCGACCGGCCCGACTTCAAGGCGCGCCGACTCACCTGGTGCGAGTCGGTCTGTTCGCTGTCCGGTGTCCAGTACGAGGTCATGAGTGTCCTCGCCGGAGTTCGTCACCTCGATCACGAGCGTGTTGCCAGCTGGCACAGTGATCTCTGCGGGAACGAAGCGCATGCCCTTCATCTCCACCGCTGCCGTGGTGGTGTCGCCCGTGACGGGAACTCCGGCACCTGCTGAACCGGCCGTGGTGGCGCCTATTCCGACAGCTGCGGGATCGACGCCCACACCGACAGCCACTGCCAGCACAGTGACCGCGACCCCGACAGCCAACCCGCCTGACAGCGTGTTGTGGCGGGGGCCGACTACTGCCCGGGTGTCCAGGGCCGCTGGATCGGATGCTGGTGGCCGCAGCATGGAGCGCGCCACCAGGACACCCGCGGTAGTGAGACAGATGAGCACGATCGCGCTCGTCGTGACGCGCACGGCGCTGGGGGTCGGCAGCAGCCATACCAGGAGCGCAGTGTTGGTCGCCACGACCCGTGCCATGGCTCCTCGATCCACGACCGAGTTGCGCCATCGGACCACTCGCGGCCCGCCTCCGATCATCGCGGGTATCAGGTAGGACAACGCCCCGGCGAGCGTCTGGGCAACGAATCCGACGATGAGGACCCCGGCCAGGTAGCCGGTTCGCTCCGCTGCGGTCTCGAAATCCCAGCTGAGGGCAAGGATCACGCAGTAGGTGACCAGGCAGATGAGCAGCCACAGCCAGGCGGCGAAGACGGACCATGTCGCGAAGGAGTCGGGCCGGCGCTGGACCGTTTCTCTCAGCATCGGCCGGCTGGCAACCCCGAGCCCGATCAGGTATCCCACGAGGCCCAGTAGGCTCAGTGGGACCATGCCGGTGAGGGCACCTAGGGTTGCCAGGGCGACCGCACCAGTCAGGATCGGCAACGTCAGCCGGGCGGCCCGTTGTGCCTCCTCAGCGATCCGGGTCCGCAGCATGGTGGGCCAGAGCGTGACCAGCGTGCCGACCACGCTGAACCCGATCCAGCCGAGCACATTGACCGTCACGTGCGAAATCATGATGCGGCTCTGAAAGGACGCGTCCAGAGATCCGCGGCTCAAGAGCACTCCCAACACCACGCCGATGATCAGCCAGCCGCAGGCCATCACGTAGTAGTGGACCGTGGCCCCGAACCGGGATGGCAGTGCCTTTCGCAACGCCCGGACCAGACTGTAGCCGTGGGCGGCCACGACAATGGCGAGGAGAAGTGCCCCGATCGCGGTGACGTATGTCGCTGCGGTGGTCACCCCGCCGATGACAAGGACGACGGCCATGTTGAGCGCGACCAATCGGGTAGCGTCCGGGCGCCAGTTCTTCGACGCAGGGAGCCGCAGCAATGCCGCGCTGAAGTGGCTGCTCCAGATAAGGACCGCGTTGGTGACGGCGCCGAGAAGGAGCAGGTGAACCATGAGCCAGGAGGCGGCTGAGATGTAGCGGTGCGCCAGAGCCACGGCTACCGCCGCTGCCAGCCACACCAGCACCAGTGACGTAGTCGCGAGATGCCATCGGGAGCGTGTCATCGTGGATCCTTCCCCGGCTTGGTATCGACGGCCAGCAGCGTTGAGAGCAGAAAGGCCAGGACCGCCAAGACGTTGAGGGCCCCGCCCAGCTGCCAGGCCCACTGGTACTGCCGGATGTCGCCGAGCGCGATCCGGACCAGCAGTCCGGCCTGCAGCAGTAGGAAGGGCCCCCACATCCAGGTTCGGTACTGGACAGCACGTTGCGTCACCGCAGGGATGATGATCGGTGCGTGCCCCATGATCATGGACAGCGCGAAGCCCAGGAACACCGCGTGGATCACCAGATCGTAGCCTGGGCCGCTCAACTGCGGCCCAGCCAGAAGCCACGTCGCTGCCGACACCAGTAGCCACACGTATCCGGTCAGGATGCACGTCGCTGAGAATCTCGGCAGTCCGTTCAGGCGAACCGTGGTGCGCGCGATGTCGAAACGAAGGAGTCCGAGCGTACAGGCGATCAGGATGGCACCGAAGACCGGGATGCCCCAGAGAGGCCAGAGCAGGGCCGGAATTGCGGCAGTGGCGAGTGCCCCGGCCGCCAATGGGCCAAAGACATTCAGACGGCCTGCCGCCGCCTGTAACCGCATCAGTTCCAGGCGTTCGCCCGCGATCGTGAGTGTGAGGAAGCCGACGAGCCAAGGGAGCGTGATCGCCAGACTTGCGCCGCCGGACAGGGTGAGGAGGGCACCCAGCGCCAGGGTCGCGCCGAGTCCCTGGATGGCGACCGCGGCCTCACGGGTCCTTTGCCAGAGCGCGACGTAGCTGAACAGCAGAGTGCTGCACCCGAGCAGTTGCAGCGCACGACCCATTGGAGCCATCGCGGAGAGAAGCGCGAGGCTTCCGACTGCGAACCCTGCCGGCGCCAGATAGCTCCACCCGCGGCGTAGGGCCACCGAGCGCTCTAGAGCAATGACCGTACCCAGGAAACCGAAGACGAGCAGTTCGCCATGGGCTTCGGCAAGGCGCTCGAAGGACACGGGTGCCGGCAGGTCCAGGAGCAGCAACCCGCCATTCAGGCCCGCGAGCAGACAGACGCCACCCAGGACGAGATACACAGATCTCAACTTCGAGGCCTGGCGCAGACTTCGAGTGCCGGATCCTTCAACAGAGGTTCGGAGCAGTTGATCGCTCATGGGATCGTCCGCCGTTGCACGGTCAACAGGCAGGCGTTCGGCTCGCCGAATGGGTGCAGATGAGCGTCTGCGGGTAGTTCTGCTTCGGCCAGCGCCCCATTGATGAGGCCCTCGTGCACACCACAGACCACATCTGGGAGTTCACGGGCGGCGTCAAGCAGGGGACACTTCGTGAGGCGGATCGTCCCCCCGTCCGGGCCGAGTCGAGGCTCGAAGCCGAGGTCGGTCATCAGAGAGAGCACGTACTGGGCGGCGTCCTCGGCGCCGCTGCGATTGACAGCGAGTTCCCTGCCCCAGCCGTCTCCGGCGACCTCCGCCTCCCGTGCCGGGTCGCTGCTGTTGCGTTGCAGGTGCCGGGCCAACGTGACTGCGAGTCCGGCGTAGTCGCGCACGCGCGTGTCCGGTTCGGGGTTACTGGGCGAGGCGACATATCCCTGGGCCGGACGGCCACGCGGTGGCGGGGGGAGCGTCACCTGCTCGACATGGCCGGCGTCAACCAGCGCCTTCAAGTGGTCGCGAACGGTGTTCTCATGAAGGCCAGTCGCCTGCGACAGTGACGCCACGGTGCTGGTCGAAGCGCTCGCCTGGACCATTTCGAGAATGCGGGCACGCGGACCGGTGAGACTCCTTGTGGAGTGCATCGCCCGAGCCGGTGCTGGCCCCATCTTTTCCACGGTGTTAAGTGTAGTAAAGTGGGAGGCGACAGTACAGCACCGCTTCTCCAGGCTGTGCTCGAACCGAAGGCGGACAACCATGACTTCATCTCTTGCAGACACTCCCGTCAACGTGGCCAGTGGACCCGCAGAGGCCGAAGCCGTCGAGGCCGTCGTCGAGCATCATGCCCGCATGTCCGGGGAGCTCCTTGCGTTGGTACAGAATGTCCTGGCCGAAGCCACACGTGGCCAGGTGTCAGCCGGCACTCGGACAGCGTTGGTGGACTACGCCCGTGACGAGTTGCTGACCCACGCCGCTGCAGAGGAACGTACGATCTACCCGGCAGGAGCCAGCCTCCCCGAACTGCGAGCGTTGATCACAGCGATGACACGCGAACACGAGGAGCTCGCCGATCTCGTTGGCCAACTGGAGCACGCCAAGATGGCAGGGGATGTGGCCGCAGCAGCAGGCGCCCTCTGGACGCTGTTCAGGGTGCATCTGGCCAAGGAGAACGACCTCGTCGTGCCGCGCCTTGCGGCCGACCCGCAAGTGTCACTCGCCGAGTTGGTCTCCGGCCTGCATGAGTTGACCGGACCCGAGGTTAGCTGTGGTGCGGCTGGTGGTTGCGGCTGCGGACATGAGCCGGACCACGGTGTTCCATCCTTGGACGTCCGGACGATACCTCACGCTATTCGCCACGCCACGGTCTTCGGAGCCTTGGAGGCGGTACCCTCCGGCGGCGCCCTGCATCTGGTGGCACCACACGCCCCGGTGCCGTTGCTCAAGCAGATCGAGGACCGTCATCCGGGCGCCTTCAGCGTCTCCTATGTTGAGGAAGGCCCCGAGGTATGGCAGCTGGAGCTGCGGCGGCGTGGCTGAGTCAGTTCAACGCCGGCCGACACCGATCCCACGCAAAGAAGGGAACTCCCATGGGTACGATTTCGCTGACCAAGCTCAGCACAGAACTGCTCGATCAGGCGCGGGCTGCTAACAGTGGACGGGCGGCACACACGCTCCACGGTGGGCACGACACCAGGCTGCGACAGACGATGATCGCTCTGGTCGCCGGACAGGAACTTGCTGAGCACGCAAGCCCCGAAGAAGCGACTCTTCATGTCATCACTGGCAAAGCGTCACTGACGACCGCGACCGGCTCAACGGAGGCCAGTGCGGGGAAACTCCTGACCATTCCCAGCGAACGGCATGCCCTGGTGGCCCTCGAGGACACCGTGGTCCTGCTGACCGTCCTGGCCCGTTGACCACTCCCTCCAGGGACACCGGACGGCACCGCTTCACCAGATCGCCCTGCGAGGTGCCCGATCAGCCGGCGGAGTCCCAGGGAGTTGGGCCGGTTGCGGCGAATGCAGAAATGGCTTGACAGGAACCAGGTGGCAACGCCGCGTGATACTGGTCCAGTCTTGCCAAGTCGGATTGAGCCGCGCCGATGTCAGGAGCGCCGTGCGGAAGCGAGGGCGGTTGTCCATCTGATCAGTTGATCGAGCATCGTGTCGAGACGCTTCAGATGGTAGTCGCTAGCGAGAACCGTGTGCTCTTCGGTGAAGTCCGAGAAGATGGACAGGGCGACTTGCATGGTGACGTCAGCCATCTGCAGGTCGCCGGCGACCATGCGTAGCGTTTCGACGGCGCGAACTCCGCCGTTGGTGCCATAGGAGACGAATCCGACGGCCTTGTTGTTCCATTCTGCGTAGAGATAGTCCAAGGCGTTCTTCAATGCTGCGGAGGTGCCGTGGTTGTATTCCGGAGTGACGATGATGAAGCCGTCCAGTGCCCGAATCGTCTCCGACCAAGCAAGGGTGTGGGCGTGGGTGTACGGAGTGCCTGTCATCGCGGGCATCGGCTCGTCAAGCAGAGGTAGGGCGTAGTCGCTGACATCGACGAGTTCGAAGGTGGCGTCGGTCCGTTGGCTGGCGACCTGGTGGACCCATTCGGCCACAGGTCGGGCGCGCCTTCCTGGTCGAGTGCTGCCGACGATGATGCCGATCTTCATGGGACATGTCTCCTTGTTGGTTGTTGGTCGTTGAACTGCTGACGGAGGTTGATGGGGTCAGGTTGCGGGGCCGGGGCTGCTAGGAGCAGTTGGGACATGCAGCAAGCACCCACCACCGGAGTGGAACGGTTCCAGTACGACGTTTCCGTTGGGGTTGCTGGAGGAGGAGACCACCGCCTGTATCAGTCCCAGGTGGATGCCGCAAACCACCTCAGGGTTGGACAGGGCATTGTCCAGGAATGGGCATCGCCGCAGACGAACTGCGTCGGCACCGGCAGGTTCGGGGTCAAACCCCAGATCAGTCATCAGGCTGGTGATCTGCTCTCCAGCTGAAACCGCAGGCCCTTCGGCAGCTACCGGTCCCAGCCGATGGGCCCAGCGATGCCCTATGTCCAAGGACTCGAGGCGGGCATCGTCACTGGTTGCTGTGATGTGTCCTGCCAGGGCGGACACCAGCTCCACATACTTCTGAAGTCGACGGTCTGGCTCACGATTCTCATGATCGCTGTGGTACTGCCAGCCCGGGCGACCACGGCCATGTGCGGGGCCAGGCCGCCGGGAGGCCAGGGACCGTTGAACGAGGCCCTCGAGGTGCTTGCGGGCGGTGTTCTCATGCAGATCCGCCCAGGCGGCGGTCTCGCTGACAGTAACCCAGCGATCCCGGTCTTGAAGGAACTCCAGGATGCGCGCACGCGGACCAGTCAGCCCCCGAACTCCGCGATCAGCGCGCACAGGGGCCGGTCCCACATTTTCCATGTCCTATAGTGTAGTAAATGGCAGGACAGCCCAAGGTAGGGACACAACTATGACGTCAACTGAGCGGGAGAACACCCCACCAGCAGTGTGGGAAGGCCCAGCGTCCGCAGCAGACACACACGGCAGCAGCGGCAGTCACGGCGCCAGCTCGAATCCACAGACACCTCAACCTCCGTCGGTCGAATCATGACGTATGTCATCACCGAAACCTGTGTGGACGTCAAAGACCGCGCATGCGTGGACGAGTGCCCGGTGGACTGCATCTACGAAGGCACCCGGATGCTCTACATTCACCCCGACGAATGCGTTGACTGTGGGGCGTGCGAGCCGGTGTGTCCTGTGGAGGCCATCTACTACGAGGACGATGTGCCAGAGGACCAGCAGAGCTACATCGGCGCCAACGAAGAGTTCTTCGACGGAATCGATGAGTCTGACTTGGGCGGAGCCAACAAGCACGGCCCCTTCGACAAGGACGCCCCACTCGTCTCCGCTCTGGAGGCCGCACCGCCAGGTGATACGTGACGAACTGATGGTCGTGGCTGCCGTGATCGTCGGCACGCTTCGTTGTCCCGCGACCATCAGCATCGGACAAGCCCCACTGCCGGACAAATATCCGGCAGCTCCAGTGCTGAGCACCGATCCGCCTGTTGCCCGGGGCTCAGGCGGTACCAGAGACCGTCAGCTCGGGCCCTGGCTGGTAGGGACACAGGGGGTCCGCAGCGAAGAGGTCACCTGTCGTTGCGTAGGCCCGTGCCCGCGAACCCCCACAGACGTCCCTGTAGCCGCATGCCCCGCAGCGTCCTTGCAGGAGTTCAGGTTCACGCAGGTCCCGCAATAGCTCGGCAGTCCGGTAGATCTCGTGCAGCGGTTGCTCGGTCACGTTGCCTACCGCGATGGGCAGGAAGCCGCTGGGGTAGACCTCGCCCGTGTGGGAGATGAAGATGAAGCCATTGCCGGCATTGACGGGCAGCGGCGGGCGGCGCAGGGTTTCCGAGGTTTCCGGCAGCAACTGGCGTCGTCGTTCGGTGAGGAGGCGGTAGGTCGGACCGGTGTTGCGGGGAGGTGCCCCCGGGTTGCGTTGCCGCTGCTGACAGACCCGGCGAAAG
Organism: Actinomycetota bacterium; assembly: GCA_020438795.1. Classification (GTDB taxonomy): domain Bacteria; phylum Actinomycetota; class Actinomycetes; order S36-B12; genus JAGQTY01. Next base: position 23,379 of record JAGQTY010000021.1, on the reverse strand, counting down.
GCCGGAGCCTCGGTGGCCTTGGTCGACAGGATCGTGTCCAGGTCGTACGCGAAGTGCAGGACATCCTCGGCCTGCTGTGCACTGAGTTGCTGGTCGAGTGTTGCCCGGCCGGTCGGAACGAGGAAGAACAACGACCAGGCAAGCGCTCCCCGTGTGTGCAACTGGTGGGCGATGTCGGCAAGCTCGCTGACATTGCTGCGGGTGACGCTGGTGTTGATCTGAACCTTGAAGCCCAGGTCCTGAGCCTCCTGCCAGGCACGGACCGTACTGTCATAGCTGCCGGGGACTCCGCGGAAGGCGTCATGGGTGGAAGCGTTGGCGCCGTCGAGGCTGAGCGAGATGGTCTGGGCCCCTGCGTCACGAACCCGGGCGAGCTCTGCCGCGGTAAGGGTGGGTGTCCCCGAGGGCGAGACCCCCACCGGGAGCTTGCGTGCCCGTGCGTGCCGGATCAGCTCGGGCAAGTCCGCGCGCAGGAACGGGTCACCTCCCGTGAGCACGAACAGCGGTGGCGGCCGTCCGAGGTCCGCGACCTGATCCACGAGGGCCAGACCCTGTTCGGTGTCCAACTCGTCGGGTGCGGGCAACGGCTGCGCCTGCGCGCGACAGTGCCGACACGCCAGAGCGCAGGCGCGGGTCACTTCCCAGATCACGATGAACGGCCGGTCGCTCAGGTCGATGTGCGGCCGGCGCAGAGCCCGTGTGACCGGGGACACCCGCTCGTGCGTTGTCATTCTCGTCGCCTCTTGTCGGGAGTCCCAACTGCTTCCCAACCCCGCCGTCGGGTGCGGTTGCCGAGATCGTGCGGTCCTCGGTCCCGGTAGATGATGTAGGGGCGGAACACGTAGCCGATGGGTGCGCTGAAAGCGTGTACGAGCCGGGTGAAGGGCCAGATCAGGAACACGCACAACCCTGCGATCGCGTGCACCCGGAAGTAGAGGGGTGCTTCTGCCATGAGTTCGGGTTGTGGGTTCAGCAGGAAGATGGAACGGAACCAGACCGACACGGTGTCGCGGTAGTTGTACCCGTGGTCGACGAACCCGGCTGCCAGGAATGTGGTGAGCAGGCCCAACAGGATGGCGGCGACCAGGAAGAGGTACATGAACTTGTCGTTGCCGGTGGTGGCGGAGAACACCGGTCCCACGGTGCGGCGCCGGTAGATCAGCAGCACGATGCCGACCAGGGTACAGATGCCTGCCAACAGGCCGAGTGAGACGGCCATGATGTGGTACAGCGTCTCGCTGATGCCCAAAGCCTGGGTCCATGACTCGGGAATGAGCAGGCCGATGACGTGGCCGATGACGACCGCGAGGATCCCGATGTGGAACAGGGGGCTGGCGATCCGGATCAGCTTGCGCTCATAGAGCTGGCTGGACCGCGTGGTCCAGCCGAACTTGTCATAGCGGTACCGCCAGATCATGCCGACCACGAAGACCGCGATGGTCACGTACGGGAGGACGACCCACAGCAGGATGGTGCTTGCGCTCATCGTCGGGCTCCGATCGTGTGCAGTTCCTGAATACTGAAGCCGGGCAGGCCCACCTGTTCTCCCGGGGGGCCGGTGGCGGCGATCTGCGCCATCCGTTCCTCCACCTCTGGAGTGGGGGCGGGCAGTGTGGCGACCACCGAGTCCAAGACGTGGACGTAGACGCTGCCCATCTTGGTCAGGGCGTCGCGGAGCAGGCCGATCGCATGGGCGTGCTCACACAGCAGGGCGTCCCCGGTGACCGGTTCCCCGATCGCCGCGAACTCGAGCACGACCGCGATGTGGTCGGGCAGCTCGGCGTCGCTGACCTCGTAGCCGGCGTCCTGGTAGGCCTGCTTGAAACGCAGGATGCCGGCGCCCCGGTTGCGGGTGTCGCCGTCGGACCAGTAGCTCAGGTACGGGCAGGCTCGACGGCGCATGTCGAAGATCGCCACGTAGTGTTCCTGCATCTGCCGCAGCGAGGTCTGGTTGAGGTGTTGGAGGAACACCGCCAGCGGCTGCCCGGTCGGTTCCGGCAGTTCGGCCACGACGGCCGCAATCTGATCCAGCTTGGACAACAGGGCACTGTCTGGGTAGCTGAGCAGCCACGAGGCGGCCAGTCGAGCCGCTGCGAGGTCGCGTGGCTGGGTCCTCCGCTCAGGATCGGTCATCGTCGGCCTCCTCGGCGGAACGGCGCGGTGGCACGCTGGGCATCCCCAGCGGAACCCCGGCGCCGTCCCAGTTCAGCAGGTTCACTCGTCCCGACTGGTCTTCGGTCGGCACGATGGTTTCGCTGGTCTGCCGCTGCTTGAGTGCCTGGAACGTTTCCACCGCGACCGGGGTGGGGCGCCCGGAGGCTTCGCCGAAGGTGCCGCTGTGGTACTGCCCGGGGCCGCCGGCGACGTCGAGGGAGCATTCGAGTTCATCGAGCTGACGGCCGACTTCGGCGTGGGCGGTGGGGATCACGTACCGGTCCTCGTACTTGGCGATCGAGAGCAGCCGGTACATCTCGCTGATCGATTCCTCGGTCATGCCGACACGGATGGGAACCTCCGGACGAGTCGGGCGTTTCAGGTTCTCGTCGCGCATGTAGGAGCGCATGGCTGCCAGCCGGTCCAGGGCCCGCACGACGGGCGCCGGATCCCCGGCGGTGAACAGTTCGGCCAGGTACTCCACGGGGATACGCAGCGACCGGATAGCGCCGAAGAGGTTGCCGGCCTCCTCGGCGTCGTTGCCAGTGTCGCGCAGCGCATCGACGATGGGGGACAACGGCGGGATGTACCAGACCATGGGCATGGTGCGGTACTCCGGGTGCAGCGGCAGAGCGACCTGGTACTCCTTGGCCAGCTTGTATACCGGCGATCGCTGGGCTGCCTCCAGCCAGTCCTCGGGGATTCCGTCACGGCGGGCCTGGGCGAGCACCTCAGGATCGTTGGGGTCGAGCAGCAGATCGAGTTGTGCCTGGTAGAGTTCCTGCTCGTTCTCGGTCGCGGCCGCCTCGGCAACCCGCTCCTCGTCGTAGAGGAACAGGCCCAGGTAACGCAGCCTGCCCACGCAGGTCTCCGAGCACACGGTCGGCAGGCCCACCTCGATACGCGGGTAGCACAGCGTGCACTTCTCGGCCTTGCCCGTACGGTGGTTGAAGTAGACCTTCTTGTAGGGGCAGCCGGTGACGCACATCCGCCAGCCGCGGCACTGCTCCTGGTCCACCAGGACGATCCCGTCCTCGGCGCGCTTGTACATCGCACCGGAGGGGCAGGCGGCGACACAGGCTGGGTTGAGGCAGTGTTCGCAGATGCGGGGAAGGTAGAACATGAAGGCCTGCTCGAAGTCGAGCTTGACCCGGTCGCCCACCTCACCCTTGATCTTGCGCAGCACCGGATCGTTCGGCGCCAGTTCCGGTCCGCCTGCCAAGTCGTCGTCCCAGTTGGCCGACCAGCTGATCTTCATCGGCTCCCCGGTGATCAGAGACTTGGGACGCGCCACTGGTGTGTGCTCGCCCTGGGGAGCGGAGATGAGGGTGTCGTACTCGTAGGTCCACGGCTCGTAATAGTCGGCGAGCTCAGGGAGCTTCGGGTTGCTGAAGATCTGCGTGAGCCGGTGCAACCGGCCACCTGCCCGCGGTCGCAGTTTGCCGCGTCGGGTGCGTTTCCAGCCGCCCTTCCACTTCTCCTGGTCCTCATACGTGCGCGGGTACCCCTGACCGGGTCGGGTCTCCACGTTGTTGAACCACACGTATTCAACGCCGGCCCGGTTGGTCCATGCCTGCTTGCACGTCACCGAGCATGTGTGGCATCCGATGCACTTGTCGAGGTTCATCACCATGCCCACCTGGGCCATGACTCGCATCAGTAGGTCACCTCCTGGGAGCGGCGCCGGATGACGGTCACCTCGTCGCGTTGATTGCCTGTGGGACCGAGGTAGTTCATGAAGAAGGACAGTTGGGCGTAGCCGCCGACCAGATGGGTGGGTTTGAGCAGCAGCCGGGTCAACGAGTTGTGGATCCCGCCGCGCAGGCCGGAGGTCTCGGTGCGTGGGACATCCACGGTCCGGTCCTTGGCGTGATACATGTACACGGTCCCCTGCGGCATCCGGTGGGACACGATCGCGCGGGCAACGACGACACCGTTGCGGTTGTAGGCCTCCACCCACTCGTTGTCGGCCACGCCGATGGTCTCGGCGTCCTGGGGGCTCATCCAGATCTCGGGGCCGCCGCGCGACAGGCTCAGCATGAAGAGGTTGTCCTGGTACTCGGAGTGGATGGACCACTTGGAGTGCGGAGTGAGGTAGCGAACCGTCACCTCCTTGCCCACGCCAGTGCGCTGGTCGCCGAAGATCCGGTGCATGTTCAGCGGCGGCCGGAAGGTCGGCAGTTGCTCGCCGACCTCGGCCATCCAGTCGTGGTCGAGGAACAGATGCTGTCGCCCGGTGAGGGTGTGCCACGGCTTGAGCCGTTCCACATTGATGGCGAACGCGGTGTAGCGGCGACCGCCGTGTTCACTGCCGGACCACTCCGGGCTGGTGATCACCGGGACGGGACGCGCCTGCGTGTCGGGGAAGGTGATTCGTTTGCCCTCATTGTCGGCGGCAAGGTCTGCCAGTTCCTGTCCAGTCCGGGCCTCGAGATTCTCGAATCCAGCGACGGCCACGCGGCCGTTCGTGGTGCCGGACAGGGCCAGGATCGACTCACACGCATTGATGGCGCTGACCAGGCTCGGCCGGCCCGCCATCGGCCCCGATGGGATGACCCCGTTGGTCTCCTTGAGCAGCGACACCTCCGGCGCGGTGTCCACTGCGACCCCTTTGGTCACCGTGCCCAGCTCCTCCATCAGCGGACCCAGCGCGCTCATCTTGTCACCGATCAGCGTGTAGTCCCGCTCGGCCACCAGAAACTTGGGTGCGGTCTTGCCGGGGATCAGGTCGACCTCACCGGCCTTCCAGTCCTTGACCACACCATGAGGCAGCGCCATCTCATCAGGAGTGTCGTGCATCAGCGGCATCACCATCAGGTCCTTGCGAACCCCGAGGTGCCCCTTGGCGAGCCGCCCCACCGCGCGGCCCAGTGACTGGAAGATGTCGTAGTCGGTCTGGGTCTCCCACGGCGGGTCGATCGCCGGAGTGAACGCGTGCACGTACGGGTGCATGTCCGTGCTGGACAGGTCGTGCTTCTCGTACCAGGTGGCGGTCGGCAGCAGGATGTCGCCGAACAGTCCGGTGCTGGTCATCCGGAAGTCCACACTCACCAGCAGGTCGAGCTTGCCCTGCTCGGGAGCATCACGCCACTGGATGTCCCGAGGGCGTTCTGCCTCCGGGGTCTCCTCGGCGCGCACAGCATTGTCGGTACCCAGCAGGTGGCGCAGGAAGTACTCGTTGCCCTTCGACGAGGACCCGAGCAGGTTGGCCCGCCACACGGTGAGCACCCTCGGCCAGTTCTCCGGCGCATCCGGATCCTCGATGGCGAACTTGAGGTCGCCGTCGAGCAGTTGCTGCTTCACGTACTCTGCAGGCGGCTGGCCGCTGGCCTCGGCCTCGTCGGCCAGATCGAGGGTGTTCCGGTTCAATGAGGGGAAGGATGGCATCCATCCGGACCGGGCAGACTGCGCGAGGGTGTCCATGGTGGTGCGACCGGCGAACCGACCCTCCCCCAGGGGTGAGGCCATGGTTTCCGCGCTGACCCGGTCGTAGCGCCACTGGTCGGTGTTCGTGTACCAGAAGGCGGTGCCGATCATCTGCCGGGTGGGTCTGGCCCAGTCGAACGCGAACGCCAGGTTGGCCCAGCCGGTGACCGGCCGGCACTTCTCCTGGCCCACATAGTGCGCCCAGCCGCCGCCGTTCACGCCCTGGCAGCCGGTCAGGGTGATCAGCGCCAAGAAGGTGCGATAGATGGTGTCGGAGTGGAACCAGTGATTCGTGCCGGCGCCGAGGATGATCATGGAGCGCCCGCCGCTGTCCTCGGCATTCTGCGCGAACTCCCGGCCGACCCGGATCGCCTGGGCCGCCGGGACCCCGGTGATGCTCTCCTGCCAGGCCGGTGTGTAGGGCTGCGGGTCCTCGTACGAGGCCGGCCACTGGCCCGGCAAACCGTCGCGGGCGACACCGTACTGGGCCAACAGCAGGTCGTAGACCGTGGTGACCAGCCGCTCCCCGGACGTCGTCTGCAGCTTCGCGGCAGGAATTCCTCGGCGATGGACGCTGCCGCCCTCGTTCTTGTCCTGGTCGCTGTCGAAGCGCGGCAGCAGCACCTCCAGTGACTCGGTCCCCGTAGCGCCGTGCAGCGACAGGGCCGGGTCCACACCCTCGAGATCGAGGTTCCACTTGCCCATGCCCTCCTGACCGAAGCGGAAGCCCAGCGAACCGTTGGGAACGTGAGGGCGGCCGGTTGCGGCGTCCACCAGTACGGTCTTGAACTCACTGCCCTCGCTGTCGTCGCCGAGGTCACTGGCGGTGATGAACTTGTCGGGGACGTGGGCGCCGTCCTTCTCCCGCAGCGTGATCAGGTAGGGCAGGTCGGAGTACTTCTTCACGTAGTCGACGAAGCGGGGGACCTGCCGGTCCACGAAGAACTCCTTGAGCACCACGTGGCCCATCGCCATGCCGAGGGCACCATCGGTCCCGGGATGGGGATTGAGCCACTCGTCGGCGAACTTGGTGTTGTCGGCGTAGTCGGGTGAGACCGTGACGACCTTCTGGCCGCGGTAGCGGGCCTCGGCCATGAAGTGGGCATCCGGAGTGCGGGTCGTGGGTACGTTCGCGCCCCACATGATCAGGTAGGAACTGTTGAACCAGTCGGCGGACTCGGGCACGTCGGTCTGATCGCCGAACACCTGTGGTGAGGCGACGGGCAGGTCGCAGTACCAGTCGTAGAACGACAGCATCGAGCCACCGAGCAGGCTGATGAAACGGCTCCCCGCGGCATGGGAAGCCATACTCATCGCCGGGATGGGGGAGAACCCGAACACCCGATCCGGACCGTGCTGCTTGATGGTGTGGACATGGGCGGCGGCGATGATCTCGGTGATCTCATCCCAGCCGGCCCGCACCAGCCCACCCTTGCCCCGCGCACGCTGGTAGCCGCGACGCGTCCCCGGATCGTTCACCACCGCAGCCCAGGCGTCCACCGGATCCGGGTGCTCCTCCTTCGCCGCCCGGTAAGCGTCGAGCAGCACCCCCCGGATGTAGGGGTAGCGGATCCGGGTGGGCGAGTAGGTATACCAGGAGAACGCGGCGCCGCGGGGGCAGCCGCGTGGTTCATACTCGGGGCTGTCCGGTCCGATGCTCGGGTAGTCGGTCTCCTGGGTTTCCCAGGTGATGATCCCGTCCTTGACGTAGACCTTCCACGAGCAGGACCCGGTGCAGTTGACGCCGTGGGTGCTGCGCACAACCTTGTCGTGACTCCACCGATCCCGGTAGAAGACGTCACCGTCTCGACCGCCGTGCTTGGTCACAGTGCGCAAGTCAGCCGACACCTCGCCGGCAGTGAAGTAGCGGCCTGCTCGCAATAGAAACTCGTCGGTGGCAGAGGTTCGCGTGGTCATGATTCGTCGCCTTCCGTCTCGTTGCGGATGGTCCGGGCCGCCCGGAGGTCTGGTCGTTTGAGATGGGCGACGCACAGGCCGGGCTTGGCCCAGACATCCATGGCCTCCACGATCACACCCTGGCCTGCCCGCTCCAGGGTCGCCTGCAGCATGGCGGTGTGGATGTCGCAGATGACCGGCCTGTCAGCGACAAGGTCGGCGTAAGGGCAGTCGGTCAGCTCGATGCGATCACCGAGCTGGTTGCGGACTGCGGTGAACCCGGCAGCTTCGGCTGCCGCAACTGCCTGGTCGACTGCGTCGTCGGGCGAGCGGGCCGGATGGGGTTCGATCCCGATACCGTCATCGAGCCAGCGCAGTGCCGCTTCTTGGGCAATGGTGTCGGCGTCCGCATCCGCCAACTCGGACAGGAGCTCGGAGCGGAGGCGCCGGGCTCCGAGCTCGTCAGCCGTGGGCGTGTAGCGATACACCAACGGCGGCCGCCCAATACCGCTTCGAGGTCCGGCCTCCTTGGTGATCGCGCCAGTGGCGAGCAGGACATCCAGGTGACCCCGAACGGTGTTCAGGTGCAGGTCCAGCTGTTCGCAGAGCTGCTGGGCACTCAAGGGTTCGGACGATGCTCGCAGCGCGTGGATGATCTCAGCTCGTGTGGCTGGGGTGCCCTCGTCGGCGTCGCTGCCCCCAAGGGTGGCGAGGCGCGACAGTGTGCGCGCCAATCGAGCGGGTGAAGCCTCCATGCCAACCAATATATCACCCACTAGATAGTTTGTGCCGGTGAAATCTATTCAACACATCAATAACTCTGAATATGTTATAAAGTAGTAGGAGCTGGCGACGAACGGAGTGGTCATGCTGAACACGACAGCAGGCGATCAGCGAGATCGGCTGGAGGCGGGTGCCGGCAGGGTGCTGGTGATCTCGACGGTGGCGTTCACGCTCATGTTCGCGGTCTGGCTGATGTTCGGTGTGCTGGGGATCCCGATCCGGGAGGAGTTCAACCTCACCGACGTCCAGTTGTCATGGATCATCGCCGTTGCGGTCCTGAACGGCAGTATCTGGCGCCTGCCTGCCGGTATGGCTGCCGACCGTTGGGGCGGCAAGGGTGTGTTCATCGCGATGCTGCTGTTCACAGCGATCCCGGCGCTGCTCCTGGGCTACTTCTCCAGCTCCTACCTGCTGATCCTGTTCTATGCGTTCCTCGTCGGCTTCGCAGGCAACAGTTTCAGCACCGGTATCGCCTGGGTCAGCGTCTGGTACCCACGGCGTCTGCAGGGCACCGCCCTCGGGGTCTTCGGCGCGGGCAATGTCGGTGCCTCGGCCACCAAGTTCATCGGACCGGCGTTGATCGCTGCGGTCCCGGCGGCGGGCCTGCTCGGTGGGCTCATCCCGGGCGGCTGGCGGTTCGTGCCCTTCCTGTACGCAATCCTGCTGGTCATCATGGCAATCATCACCTGGATGGTGGCCCCCAGCGACAAGCGCCCCGGGGCGGACCGATCGGTGCGCTCCATGTTGCAGCCGCTCAAGCGGATTCGTGTCTGGCGCTTCGGCCTCTACTACGTGGTGACCTTCGGTGCATACGTGGCGCTGGCTGCATGGTTGCCCAAGTACTACGTCGACGTGTACGGAGTCCCGCTGGCCGGAGCGGCGTTGCTGACCGCATTGTTCATCTTCCCGGCATCACTGCTGCGCCCGGTCGGTGGCTACTTCTCGGACCGCATCGGTGCCCGCAAGGTCATGTACACCACGTTCGCGGTGATGCTGATCTGCACAGGCATCCTGATGATGCCCTACGGGTACGTGGTGGTGCAGCACTCCGACGGAACCACCTCGGACATCCTGCCCTGGCAGGTCGGCGTGGCACTGTTCACCGTGCTCGTGTTCCTCATCGGCTGCGCCATGGGGATCGGCAAGGCTGCGGTGTACAAACACATCCCCGAGTACTTCCCCCACGACGTCGGAGCGGTCGGCGGCCTCGTCGGATCGCTCGGTGCACTCGGCGGGTTCTTCCTGCCGCCACTGTTCGCCTACGCCACAGCACTCACAGGAGCCCCACAGGCGACCTTTGGTGTGCTCTTCCTGGTCACCCTGCTCGCAGCACTGTGGATGCACATCACAGTGGTTCGGATCCTGCATCGCGCCAGTCCGGAGCTGGCGAACAGGTTCGAGCACCTCGATGCGGACCCGACAGACCAGGCCGAGGCCACCGACCCCTCAACGAAAGCCACCCAACAAGCAACAGCCACAACAGGAGGCCGACCATGAGCGATATCACCGAGAAAGAGACAGGCGCCAAGGGTCGCCGCGGTGGCGAGTGGCTGACCAGCTGGGACCCGGAGGATTCACAACAGTGGGACGGACGGCTCGCCTGGCGGACAGTCACGGTCACGACCTTCAGCCTCACGCTGGCCTTCATCACGTGGTTCCTCGTCTCAGCACTGGCGCCGGTACTGAACTCCATCGGGTTCGAACTCTCCACCAGCCAGCTCTACTGGCTCACCGCCATGCCGGGCCTGGCCGGTGGAGCGCTGCGCATCGTATGGATGTTCCTGCCGCCCATCCTTGGTACACGAAAGCTCGTGGCACTCAGCACGATTCTCTTCCTGATCCCATTGGTGGGTTGGGGACTGGCGGTACAGAATCCGAGCACATCATTCGCCGTACTCCTGCTGCTGGCCATCATGGCCGGGATCGGTGGCGGCGTCTTTAGCGGCTTCATGCCCAGCACCTCCTACTTCTTCCCCAAGGCCAAACAAGGCACCGCCCTGGGTGTACAGGCAGGGATCGGCAACTTCGGCGTCAGCATCGTCCAGTTCGTGACCCCCTGGGTGGTGGGTTTCGCCCTGTTCGGTTCAGTGCTGGGAGCATCCCAGACCTTCGAATCCACTGCGACTGCCAGCGTCAAAGAGGTCTGGTACCAGAACGCGGCGTTCGTGTGGGTCCCCTTCGTGATCGTCGCCGCGATCCTGGCCTGGACCATGCTCAAGAGCGTCCCTGTGCAGGCCCGCGGAGTGCGGGAGCAACTGGACATCTTCGGCAATAAGCACACCTGGATCATGACCCTGCTGTACGTCATCACGTTCGGAACCTTCTCGGGGCTGGCCGCGCAGTTCGCCCTGCTGATCAAGCAGTTCTACGGGTCCGACTCGTTCGGCGCCGATGGCATCAATCCCGTGTCGGTCGCCTTCCTCGGCGCGCTCGTCGGGTCCGCAGCTCGCGTGATCGCCGGGCCCATTGCCGACAAGCTGGGCGGCGGCCGGGTGACGCTGGTATCCGTCATCGGAATCGGTGCCGCTGCCGCCTACACCGCCTTCCAGTTCAACCCCACCTCGGCCGACCAGTTCGGCAACTTTCTCTGGCCGATGCTGATCATCTTCTTCTTCGCCGGCGTCGGAAACGCCAGTACCTTCAAGCAGATGCCCATGATCTTCGCGCCGCGCCAGGCGGGAGGAGTGATCGGCTGGACCGCCGCCATCGCAGCCTTCGGCCCATTCGTCTTCGGGCTCATGTTCGCCACCGGCCTCACCGCGCTCATCTACTGGTTCGGCGTGGCGACCTGCGTCATAGGCGCCGCGGTGACCTGGTACTACTACGTCCGTCCGGGCTGCGAGAAACCATCATGAGCTCGCGAGGCCCAGCTGATCACCAACTCGATTCCCCTTCCGGAGACCTTCGTTCTGGCCGCGCGCATCGAGGCAATGCCTCACAACGCCGTCTGGAGCTGCGGTTGCCAAGCCAGCATGGTGCCTGGGTCTTCCTGCTGCTGCCGCTGCTCCTGGGACTGGTTGCTTCAGGATGGACGTGGGAGACGGTGACACTGGCCATCACCTGGCTGCTTGCCTATCCAGCATCCTACTTCCTGGGACTGGCCATCAGCATCCGGATACGCCGCCGCGGGTGGAGCCGCTTGGCCCGCAAGAATCTGCGCCTTGGCCTGCCCTGGGCCGTCCCCACAGCACTGGGTTTCGCAGCGGTCACTATCGCGAAACCGTGGATGGCGCTGGTCGTTGCGGCCCTACTCGTCGCCTGGGGGGTCTCGACGTTGCTGAGCGCGACAGGACACGAACGCAGCATGGCCAACGATCTGCTGCTCATCACGGAGTCTGTGACCGCACTCCCGGTACTCTGGCTGCTGGGCCACGACGGCAGCGCTCCAAGCGGAATTCCAGGCACTGTCTGGCTTGCGACCCTGATCTGCGGTATCTACATGGTCGGTTCCGTCATTCACGTCAAGTCGCTCATCAGGCACGCAGGTGAGAAGGGTTGGCGAGTCGCAGACGCCATCTACCACGGTCTCGCAGTCGTGGCTGCGATCCCGCTGGGATGGGTGCTGATTCCAGCGGGAGCCGCCTTCGTCCGATCACTCACCCTCAAGCCTGGCCTGCGCCCAGGCCTGATCGGGGCAGCTGAAGCGGTGGTTGCCGTGCTCCTGTTGGCCGCGCTGTTGCTCACCCTGGGGGGCTAGACATGAAGGCAGACATGAAGAATGCGAGCGCCAAAGCGGCCGCGTCAATCATCGGACGGCAGTTGGCCAATCGCAGATCCCAAGTGCGACCGTTCCTCCGGGTGGCGGTCAGCCCGCCGGTCGCCAGGCTTGTGCCAACTCGGCGACTGCTTCTGCGGCGCTGCGGGGGTCCGCGCCGCGTCCCACGGCATAGCCCAAGAGATACGTGGAAACCGGCGCCGCTGGTCGATCCACGGCATGCGCCACCTCTCGGGCGACATTCAGGACCGCCTCAACATCAACCGTCGTGTCCAGGCCCAATTCCTGAGCCAAGGCTGCAGTCCAGTCATCCATGTTGCCTCCCTCATCGACGTCACTATCAGAGGCACCTCCTCAGCGACCGAACCACTCGGGGCGCGGAGTTGCCGCTGTCCAACCTAGCGCCCGAGTCCAGCTCATCCAAGCGCAGCGTGACGGGCGCCGGCAAGGCAGGGAACTCCGCTGCTCCCGGCCAAGGCAAGGACGAGTCGATGGTCCTCCTGCACCTGCACGGCAACGACCACCGACGTCACGTCATGGAATCTCTTACCGGGCATAGACTCCTGTGTGCACAGCCGTGCAGGCCACGGACAATGATGCTGGACCCAAGGTCGCAGATGGAGTTCCCCCACCACTTGCCGGAGACCGATAGGAAGGAGGGGTCTCGATGATAGAGATTGTCACCACCGGGAACCTGCTGGACGACGATGCGCAAGCATTGGTGAACCCTGTGAACACGATCGGGGTGGTCGGCAGCAAACTGACCAGGCGATTCAAACGTCGATTCCCCCAGATGTACAGCGACTACCGCAGTCGTGCACGTTCGGGAGGGATCCGGATAGGCGAGATGCTGGTGTGGCAGGATCCATCCGGTGCCGGGCCCATCATCATCAACTTCCCCATCAAGCAGCATTGGATCCGGGACTCGCACCTGTCCTACATCCAGTCGGGATTGGACGCGCTCACCGAGACCGTGGAGGCCCTGGACATCGGGTCCATCGCGATGCCGGCGTTGGGCTGCGGGCTCGGTGGACTGGCGTGGAACGACGTGCTGCCACAGATCGAGCGAGCCTTCCAGGGCCTTCCTGACGTTGACGTCCGCGTCTACCATGTCCGAGACCACCTCCAGCTGATGCAGGAGTCGCATTGGTAGCCGGGCTGTCCAGGGCTGGTACACAACGGTCGCGTCTGCCGGGTCGGCTGCGCGACATGACCAGTGTGGATCACGCATCCGGAACTCAAGGGTGGAGTGCCCCTGGGACGCACCAAGGAGAGGGTGAACGGACTCATGACCCCCAGAGAAGGTCAATCAAACGGCCCGACGCCACAGGACGGCCGAGTCTCGAAGGGTGGTCCGCCGGCGGGAGCACGGGCAAGTGACTTCGCGCCACACGACCACTTGATCGATGGATTCGGTCGAGTCCACCGGGACCTGCGGGTGTCTCTCACCGACCGTTGCTCCCTGCGGTGCTCGTACTGCATGCCAGCAGAAGGAGTCCCTTGGCTACCCTCGCACACGATGCTGACCGCGACCGAGATCGTGAGGCTGGTGCGAATCGCTGTTCGACTCGGCGTCACAGAGGTCCGACTGACCGGAGGTGAGCCCCTCCTGCGACCCGACGTCGTCTCAATCGTGCGAGACATCGCCTCGCTACAACCCAGGCCGGAAATCTCACTCACCACCAATGGGCTGCGTCTACCCGGACTCGCTGCTTCCTTGGCCCAGGCGGGCCTGAACCGAGTCAACATCAGCCTCGACACCCTGGACCCAGAGACATTCCAGACACTGACTCGGCGCGATCGACTCGCCGACACACTCGCAGGTATCGCAAGCGCGGGAGCTGCAGGTCTCCACCCCATCAAGATCAACAGTGTCCTCCTTCGCGGGGTGAATGATCACGAAGCCCCCACGCTCCTGATGTGGGCCCTCGAGCAGCAGGTCGAATGGCGGTTCATCGAGCAGATGCCACTAGACCCGCAGCACCAATGGAACGCCGGCGAGTTCGTATCCGCTGCGGAGACCCTGCAATCCCTGCGTCACGCCGGTTTCAGCCTCGAGAGCATCCCGACCGAGTCGTCCGCTCCCGCGCAACGATGGCGAGTGACCGGCGTCCCTGGCGGCGGCCCGGTCAGCGGTGGACTGGGCAGCCTCGGAGTCGTGGCCTCGGTCACCGAGCCATTCTGCGGCCGCTGCGACCGACTACGACTGACGGCTGATGGACAGTTCCGCTCCTGTCTCTTCGCCCATCGCGAGGCAGACCTCCGCACGCCGATGAGGCAAGGCGCCACGGATCATGACCTCGCGGAAATCATGCGGTCCGAGATCAGGAAGAAGGCTCAGGGACACGGAATCGATTCGGCGTCGTTCAAACAGCCTGGCCGTCCGATGTCGGCCATCGGCGGTTGATAACAGCGATCAGTTTCGTGACACCGGGAGTGGACGCATTCGACCCTGCCGATGAGCGCGAGGGTGACGTCGATCTGTCTCAGCACGGGGTAGCGAATCAGGCCGTGGTCCTGCCTGGATCGCAGGGCCAGGGGTCGGCTTGACCACTTCCGGTGGTTGTTGTGATCAGATGGGCATTCGGTAGCCGTAGAACTCGTGGTCCTCGTTGTAGCCGCCGTGTCCTGCGCCGATGTCCTTGAAGTCCTTGACGAACTCGATCTCGGCGACCCACTTGACCTGTTTGAAGCCGAGTTCGTCTTCGTTGCGTAGCCGTAGTGGGGCTCCGTGCACTTCGGGGAGCGGTTCGCCGTTCATCTCGTAGGCGAGGATGGTGAGCGGACGACGCATGTGTTCGATCTTGTGGCAGTCGTAGTACCGGCCGCCTTCTGCCCCGTCAGCCAGGGAGTAGAAGACGACCCACTTGGCCTCGGGCAGCGGGCGAACTCGATCGCAGATCTCCGCCAGGGCGACCCCACCCCAACGGGCGATCGCGGACCAGCCCTGGATGCAGTAGTGCTGAGTCACCTGCTCACTCTTCGGCATCGCCTCCAGCTCAGCCAGACTGAACTCACCAGGCTCGTCGACAAGCCCACCGATCCGCAGCCGGTAGTCGGCGAAGGAGCCGTCGCGCAGGTCGGCGTACTCCGGGGAGTCGGGCAAGGTCCCGTTGGGCCAGAAGTAGGGTGAGATCGCCTTGTCCGAGTACGTGCGCCGGGGATCCGACCATTCCATCAACGCTTTGAACCAGCCGACCAAGGTCATGCCGACCCGCCGCACCACGCCTGGGTGACGGATCGTGAAGGGGGAGGCCCAGAACCACAGGAACAGCACCAGGGCCATCGCCACGGCATAGATGAGCAGGGCCCACCACGAGTCGGTGTTGGTGCCCAAGGTGATGTGGTTCAGATTCGGTATCAGACCGGTGATCCAGACCATGACGGTGTGAGCCACGATGAAGAAGACCATCCACAGCAGGACCGTGAAGTGGATGGTCCGCGCCACCTGCCGGTTGAGCGGCCCGGATGCCAGCCCGAACTTCGCGGCGATCGCCGGGGATTGCAGCAATCCGGTGATCAGCGCCAGCGGGGCCGCCACGAAGATCGTGAGGAAGTAGGCGAGCAGTTGCAGTCCGTTGAACTGGCTGAACCCCTCATTGGCCGGGAGGTCGAGTGACGCGTACTGGATCGCCGTGGACAGGGCGTTGGGGAAGACATCCAGAGACGTCGGGACCAGCCGTCGCCACTGGTCGGTGCTGAACAGCAACGCGTAGAAGGCAATCCCGTTGATCACCCACAACAGGTCGAAGCTGAAGTGCCACCAGCGCGCCAGGCCAATCGAGTGACGAAACCCGGGGATACCCAACCACCGGGGCAAGGCGACCGCGTCGTCCTTGGCCGTCCACATGCGCTTGGGCTGGGACTGATCCATGCGGTCAGCCGGCACGGGCCCACGCATCCGCAACCACTCGGTCCCCGGCCGACTCGACGCGTTCAGGTAGAGCCGGGGGTGATCGGCCAGGATTTGCAGGCCCGCCCGGATGATGAACATCATGAAGATGATGTTGAACAGGTGCTGCCAGCGCAGCCACCAAGGGAAGCCACTGTCCACTGCGGGGACATAGCTGGACGATGTGCCCGGGAACTCGGCAAGGAAGTCCTGCATCCAGTCGTAGGTGCGCAGTTGTTGCGCCACTGCGATGGCCACCAGCATCACGACCAGGCCCAATGGAATCAGCCAGAGCAGGTTCACCCAACGAGACCCAACTCGCACCGACGGGAACTGGGCCTTCTCCTCGGGTATTCCGCCGGCCCACTCGGACACCTCGATACGCCCATCAAGCCGGGCCCGCTCAGCATCATCGGTTCGTCGCCCCAACTCCGAGGTGTTCTCGTCGTCCTGCATCGCGCCTCCACATGTCCGCTGAGTTCGGTCGATGATGGGGGTTCGCCAGTCGCAGCATCCGTGTACTGTCGTGACCTCCGTTCGGATGCTAGCGTGTAGCCGGGCGGGACCCCGGACCGACCAAGGAGATAGGGCAATTAGTCGCACTTCAGGCCAAGAAAGGTCCAGCCTCCGCCAGTGGAGGAAACGGTTGTCAACGGCAGGCCTTATTCAGGCCACGAAGTCCCGAACTGTTGGATTCGGACCCATTGTCGGCGGGCGTGATACCCCTCTTTCGACGAGCCTGCGGTATCAGGTGGCGACCGCCAGCCGTCCAGTGCTATCGGAGCGGCGACCACTCGGCGGAGTCTGCGGAGCGATCAGCACTCGGACGGCGGCCGGCTGGGTGGGTCTGACCTGCAGGAACCTCCGAATGCGGCTCGTATGGGGAGCGTTGCACGTTCCCAAGTTGCCCTCTGAACGTGACCCCTGGTCGACTGGCGATCCCACGTGACGGGCCTTGTGCTGTTGCAAACGTGTTTGGCGCAGGTGGGTGGGAACAGTGGTCCACTGCTTTGCGCAGTGTCGCCTACTTAGAGCCAGGGGTGGGATGTTGGTGTTTGAGGTGGTGATCGTGGTGTCGAGCCCAGCGGGCGAGGCTCAGGATGGGTTGCGCTAGGGATTGGCCCATTTCGGTGAGTTGGTACTCGACTCGGGGTGGGACTTCTGGGTGGCTGGTTCTTGTCAACAGTCCGCCGTGTTCGAGTCTGCGCAGGTTCAGGGTGAGCATTCTCTGTGAGATCCGGGGAACGCTTTGCCGTAGCTCGGAGAAGCGTTGTGGGGGTTGGTTGAGCAGGGTCGCCATGATAAGGACGCTCCACTTGTCTCCAACCAGGGCGAGTACGTGTTGGATCGCCTCGCCGGAGTCTCCCCGGATTAGACACGCTTCGTCGGACGTCATGGAACTCACCGGTTGCTAGGGCACAGCCTTGTGCCTTTTGTACACGCTTTGATTCTCGCTCATGCTGATCCGTATCGTCCACCACACGACGGAGGAGAGCAAATGATCATCGCGTTTTGGGTTCTTGCCGCAGTGCTAGCTGTGTTCTACCTGTACGCCGGCGGGAAGAAGGTGACACAGTCGCGTGACCAGCTGCGTCCGATGATGAAATGGGTGGACGACGTTCCCTTCTGGTTGGTGCGGACGGTAGGTGGGATCGAGATATTCGGCGCCGTTGGGTTGGTGTTGCCGATGCTGACGGGGACGGCTGTATGGCTCGGTACAGTCGCCGCCTTCGGCCTGGCTGTGCTTCAAGTCTTGGCGGCCGGATTGCATGTGTCTCGAGGAGAGTATGCAGAGACCATCCTCAATGCGGTGCTCCTGACTTGGGCACTGGTGATCGCTTGGCTGTCCTTGTCCGTATAGCCGATGCGGATCGCCAAGCAGCCACTGGTGGGGGATGCTACGACGGCCTGTGACCTAAGTGTGCGTCAGCCTCTGGACCTGGAGTGTACGTTGGGCTGGTAGCCGCCGCCTGGTCAGGAGTAGCGTGACCGACAGTCCGATTGCCGCCAGGACCGCCGCGTGGGCCAAGCCCAGGCCGGGTGAGGCTGCGGCAGGGCCGTCCACTGCGAAGGTGACGATCTCCATCGTTGACCAGTAGGGAAGCGCTTGTCCGAGCAGCCCGTTGGGGTCGGACACGATCTGGAGTCCGGCGAGCATGAAGATCAGGAGGACACCATCAACCTCGCGTTTGACGAGGAGCCCTATTGCCGATCCGATGCAGGCACCGACGATGGCCGCGCAGAGGTAGCCGACCAGGACCCACTGAGCAGCGTTGACGTCCAGTTGCAGCATGACCAGCAGGAAGTAGAGGGTAGCGAGTATGGCTCCCCCGGCCACGAGCGCGGTGGTGCGGCCAAGGATGAGGGCGGGGATGGTGGCGCCGGCGAGTCGCTGGAGGGGTTCGTTGTTTCGCGCACTCATGGTCGAGTAGAAGGCAACCGTGGTGGTAGACCAGGTAATACCGAACAGGAGCGCGCGCACAGACTGACCGACACCGTCGCGCGCGAAGTAGAGAACCAACGGAAGCACAACGAGAATGGCGATTGTGAAGCGGCGCCGCAGCAGCGCTTTCCACGTTGTCGCATAGACCTGTCGCAGATGAGTTGACATGGCTACTCCTTGCTGAGACGGGGCACTTCGATGACAGTGTCCGCGTGGACTATGGCCTCGCGGATATGTGAGGCCACTAGGACGTGTTTGCCCTGATCCCGCCAGGCGGCGATGAGGTCCCACAGCATGGCTGAACTCTCGTAGTCCAAGCCTTGATGCGGCTCATCGAGCAAGATGACCTCCGGTGTGTGCAGCCCCGCGAGAACAACGTTGAGCTTCTGTCGTGTTCCACCGGACAGTGATCCACACACCGATTCCTTGGCCAGGTCCCAGCCAAGGCACTCCGCTAGTCGCGCGCCTGCTCGGCTGGCGACCTCCTGCGACATGCCCGCTGCAGTCCCGAACAGTCGCACGTGCTCCACCGGGGTGAGGTAGTCATTGAGCGATGGCGCCTGCGGCGAGTACCCGACCGAACACTCAGCCCAAACAGTCCCACTGTCGGGAGCGAGCAGTCCAGCAAGGATTCGCATCAACGTACTCTTCCCAGCTCCGTTGGCGCCGATCAGCACACTCACCGAACCCGCCCGCAACACCACTGAGAAGTCCCTCAGCACATGATGTTTCCCGAAGCTCTTCCACAGGGAGTCAGCCATCACCAGCGTTTTGGCTCCCCTGCCCGACCTCGGGGGTGCACTAGGCCGCAACGAGGTTGCCAACCTCAGTGCGTAGTCTCCCGGCGACCCGAACTCAACAAGGGGGTCCCCGTCACTGTCAGCAAGGAACGCTTGGGCTTCGACCACAGCTTGCATCGCATCATCAGCCCCGACATGGCGCACCGTCAACTCATGCGCCAGTTCATCGAGCCAAGTCTCAGGCGTCATCACTCACCTCTGCCCCACTAGACAGCAACTCCTGCACGTTTGCGGCGAACTCCCGCCAGCTTTGACTGTGAGCGGCAAGGGCTTGGCGCCCCTGGCCAGTGAGACGGTAGTACTTGCGCCCAGGACCACTCACACCTGGCCGCCACTGAGAGGTGATTAACTCAGCCTTCTCCAACCGTGCAAGTGCCGGATACAACGACCCACCCGGAATCTGTCCGATGCCCCGCTGAGCCAACTCCTGGGTCAACTGATATCCATAAGCCTCCCCACGAGCCAGGAGAGCCAGCAGACACGTCTCCAAAGTGCCCCGCACCCAAGAGGTCGCTATATCGGTAGACTGCATACATAGATACTCTACCTACCGGAGTCAGCAGTCAAGTAGGTAAGAACCTGGCCTCGGCCGCGGAATACCTGAACTGCCAGGAACGCCTTCCGCCACCGTCGAAATGGGCTCCTGGAAGTGCGGCGCTTGTTGCACCGTCCACGGGCGCTAGCGTCCTGCGACCTACCTCGGCGCTCACTGTTGGGTTGGTCCCTCCTCTCAGAAGGTCAGGTCCTGGTCGCAGCAGTCCTCGGCGCACTCGGTCGATCTTCCCGCGGTCATGGGCTGGCAGCATCCATCGCCTCGCCAGGCCTCGATTCCTTCTCTGACAGCGACACCCGCGATGATGAGTCCGGCGACCGGGTCAGCCCACGACCAGCCCAGCGTGGCATTCAGGACCAGTCCGATCAGGAGAACTGCGGACAGATACGTGCACAGGAGCGTCTGGGTGGCATCGGCAACCACGGTACTGGATCCCAAGGCACGGCCTGTGCGTCGCTGTGCCCATGACAGCAGGGGCATGATGATCAACGATGCGATTGCCAATACGATCCCGATCCCCGAAACTTCGGCTTGCTGGCCAATAAGCAGCGATCGAGCTGACTCGAAGGTGACATAGGCGGCCAGCGTGAAGAACGACAGCGCCATGAGTCGTAGAGCCAGTCGTTCGCGGGACTCCGGAATGCGGTGGCGGAACTGCCACAAGATAATGAGTCCGCTGGAGACCTCAACCAGAGAGTCCAGGCCGAACGCCACCAAGGCCACCGATCCTGCCGCGAGGCCGGCGATGATCGCCACCATGAACTCGACCACGTTGTAGAGCACCGAGGCAAGCGCCAAAAGCTGAGCCCGCTGGCCCAGCTGCCGCCGCCTTGCTAAATCGGTCGCTAGCGTGTTCGTCATGGTCGCTACTGTCCAGGATGGGCAGCGACGCCGAAGTTCTCACACAACAGCACAGCATCGTCGGTAGCAGCCAAGAGTGCCTCAGCGGCTTCAAGGACACCCCGAACCAGTTCCGGGTGCTTCAGCGAATAGACCGAGGCGCGGCCAACCGGACGCGAAACCACCAGCCCGCAGTCCTTCAAGCATGCCAGATGCTTGGAGACCGTACTCTGGGCCAGGCTCAGGTGTTTGGTCACGTCGACCACGCGTTGCTCACCAGTCGCGAGGAAGAAGAGCATCGCCACACGATTCGGATCACTGAGGCTATGAAACAGGCAAGCCCCCGCAGCGAACGCCTGGACATCCACCGGGTCCCGGCCACCCTCGAAACCTTCATCACGATCTAGCTCTAACATCGCCATATTGCGATGTTAGAGCTAGATCGCCGCTCCTCACAACTCATCAACCGAAGGGTGCGGAAGAAGCTCCCTGGACATGCCAACAATCGTCCCGCAAGACGCCGCCCGGGCGGAGCTGGTGGCATCAAGCGGCTCCCCGAGTGCTGGGTTGTCGATAAACTCTGCCGAATACTGCGAGCATCGACAACAGACGCTGTCACCCCTTCTTGGCAGGTGGGACAACGTCGTCACTCGATCACGGCTGCCAGGGGCTTGGCCAGAGTTGTCCTGCCTGAAGTGGGGCCGCTCAACCTTGCGAATTGCGATCAAGGGGGCCGGCCCACCTTGACAACTCAGCCGACAATGTAGTGAGGGCTGGGGCATCAAGACCGAGGCCCGCGCGAGGTGGATTCGGACCGTGGCAAGGTGGCCGCGCTCGCCAGCTTCTACTGCCGAGTGCCGACTGAAGAATCTGACAGATGCAACAGGCGGGCGCGCTGAGAGTGGACCCTCTAGGGTGCCCGGCAGAGGAGTCGGCATCGCCAGCAGCGCGTCGCCCTCTCCGATGTTCGAGAGCCTGGTCCAAGTCATGCGCCCAGTTGTCGCCGGGGGCCGAGGTAAAGGCTGGTGGGTGGGTCGGCCTGTCGTAGTCCGTCAGCGATGGCTCGGCGGGTGAGGGGGTCGAGCGCTTGCACTTCTGGAATCTGGTTGAGGACGTGTTCCATATGGGCGCCGTTGCCGAGTTCTGCGAGCCTGGCTCGCAGAACCACTTGCAGGTCGATCAGCGGCTGTAGTGGGAAGCACATCCCATGTTCTCCGGGAGCCAGGGGGACCCGTCGGACTTGCAGGAGGTGGCGCCGGTCGCCGTCGGCCCAGCAGCGCCGCAACCGAGTGAGGTCCAGCAGTACCCATTGCACCCAGTGGGTGTCGCTGGGGTCGGCGAATGCGTACACGTACACATCGGCACTGGAGGCCTGGGTGAGGATCTTCGCTGCCTCCGTGGTGCGAGTTGTTGCAGTGTCGCGTAGGACGAACTCACCGCCGTAGCGGGCCAACAGCCTGTAGGACCGGACCCGAACCGCGACGGTCACGCCAGCGCTCTGCATCCTGGCGACGTAGTCGATCGCCTGGCCGCCGTCCTGCTGCGCCGTGGCCCTGGTGAGGGCTGCATCCGTAGCCGCGCACGGCATGAGCTCCGGCGCACAGGCCAGCACCTTTCGCAGCTCACTCCCCCACCGCCACGAACGCACCAACCGATCCTCAAACCCAGCGGCGTCAGCCGAGGCGTGCGACTGGTGAAGGGTTTGCGAGGTCGCTGGACCCCAACCGGCCAAGTCGGTCTCGCTGAACAGACCTGGTTGCATCGGCGAGTTCATGTCAATCCTCTCAGTTGTTAGTTGTCAACCATGTACACAGCGTACCCGATAGTTGTCGGTTGTCAACTGTCGTATCTGCGGCAACACGAGGCCGAACGTCGGTAGATTGATGGCATGGGACGGCTTGTGGATGTCGACGACCTGATCGACGCCAACGAAGTAGCAGCGATTCTCGGCCTCTCGCGCGCCGGTGCGGTGTCGGTATACCAGTCTCGCTACCTGGACATGCCGCGCCCCGTATACGAACGTGGGCCTAGCCGTGCGAAGCTGTGGCTGCGCAGCGAGATGACCGACTGGCACCAGCAGCGCTCGGCACCCAACGACTAACCCCCAATACATCACCGACCGAGGTCAAGTCCCTTGTTATGGTGTAGTGCTGCGTGTTCCGTAGTTGGGGGGTTCAGGCTGTGAGGGCTGGTAGGTCGTCGGCCTCCATTTCTGGTTCGGTGGTGGTGATGAGGTTGAGGCGGCATCTGGCCAGCAGGTCGAGTCCGAGGTAGCGGCGTCCTTCGGCCCACTCGTCGGTCTGCTCGGCGAGGACGGCGCCGACGAGGCGGACGATGGCGTCCCGGCTGGGGAAGATGCCGACGGAGTCGGTTCTGCGTCGGATCTCTTTGTTGAGGCGTTCGCTGGGGTTGTTGCTCCAGATCTGGGTCCAGACGTCTTTGGGGAACTGGGTGAAGGCCAGGATGTCGCCTCGAGCGGCGTCGAGGTGCTCGGCGACGTTGGGGAGTTTCTCGGTGACGTAGTCCAGGAGCCGGTCGAACTGGGCTTGCACTGCGGTGGCGTCGGGCTGGTCGTAGACCGAGTGCAGCATCGCTTTGACGGCCGGCCACATCGTCTTGGGTGTGACGGCCATCAGGTTGGCGGCGTAGTGGGTTCTGCAGCGTTGCCAGCTGGCGCCGGGCAGGTTTGCCGCGACCGCTTCCACCAGCCATACATGGGCATCAGAGGTCACCAAGCGCACCCCGGACAACCCTCGGGCGACGAGGTCGGCGAAGAACTCGTTCCACGCAGCGCCGGTCTCACTGGTCGCCACCCGCATCCCAAGCACTTCGCGCTGGCCGTCACCGTTGACACCGGTGGCCAGCAGCACCACGGCG
>JAGQTY010000212.1 GCA_020438795.1 Actinomycetota bacterium | reverse complement strand
GAACACGCGACATGCGAAGAGTCGTCGTGTTCCTGTAAGGGTTCCTCTCCCTCGCCGCTGCCGCTGTCGTGTGCTTCGCGGATGATGGTGGCGAACGGCTCAGCGAGCCTCGGGTGTAGTTGTTCGTCGTCGGTGATGTCGAGGCGGGTGTAGAACGCCTGGTTCGCCAGCCGCCGGTCGGCGTCGCCGGATCGTGCGTAGGCGCGGTGGGCGTCGGTGAGCAGTCGCAGGCTGTCGTGCAGGAACGCGCGCCCTCCGGTGTGGTGCTCGTCGTGCTCGGCGAGGCGTTGGTTCACGTCGGCGAGGCCCGCGCGGATGCGGTCTTGATGCCGCTTCACGGTGGGCAGGTCGATCGCGTCGGCGAAGTGCGCGGCCAGCAGCTTGTCACTCTCCGACTCCAGCTTCGCTCGGTTCGCCATGAGGTCGGCGATTTCTTGGTCGCGGCCTGCCATGCGCTTGTCGAACGCCGCATCGACCTGCGCGGCGAGGCTCCGGTAGGTCT
>JAGQTY010000211.1 GCA_020438795.1 Actinomycetota bacterium | reverse complement strand
ACCCCCGAAAACGTCAAACGGACAACACTCTGTGGATAACTCGGAGCCTTCCAGAGAAATGTGGCTACGAGATCTGGCGAACATCTGCCCGTCCGGAGCATCCCTCTCGCCACCGGGCTAAGCGATAGACCGCCACCCAAAGAGATTGATCAGTGGCGCTAGCTGCTCAACGTGATCTGTGATTGGAGCACCAGCGGGTTCAGGGTTCGAGTCCCTGGCGGTGTACGAATCGAAGCCCCGCCCGGGTTCCCTGGGACGGGGCTTCTGTCGTCTGTGGACCGAGTTGTCTGCGGACCGAGGGAAGTTCGGTTCCCGAACGGGGACAAGCCGCCGATGACAAGCCGCTGGCCCGAAGTCTTCCGCCGTTCGAGATGCGAACCTACGCTTTCCTTATAGGGAGGCGACACCATGGCGAAGAAGAACAAGCAGAAGAAGGCCGAATCCGGCGAGCCTGGCCCGTCGGTCAAGGATCCTGGGTTGTACGAGGCGCTGCGCCGCGAGGGTCTCAGCAAGAAGAAG
>JAGQTY010000210.1 GCA_020438795.1 Actinomycetota bacterium | reverse complement strand
AAGGTCGGTGCCGTCAACGCGCACGATGCGCCGCGTGTAGCCCGAACTGTCGGTGGTCCCCTCGCCGATCCGTTCCAGAGCGACCCTCCGACCGACAAGATCCTTCAGCACACCGTGTGCCGCGTCGAGGCGGCAGCCCTCCGAGAAGTCCGCGATGCCGATCGGGGAGATGTTGACGACGGTGCCGTCGACGAGCTTGACGTGGAGCACCAGCCGCCCACCGAGCACCGAGAGCACGTGGGCGGGTTCACTGATGACCGTCGGCTCAGGAGTCGGCGTGGGCGTGGGCGTGGGCGTCGGCGTCGGCGTAGGCGTCGGGTTGGGCGTGAGCGTGGGAGTGGGAACCGGGGTGGGTGTCGGGACCGGCGGCACGACGACCGGAGAAGAGGCAACCGGCGGGACGGAGGGCCGGGTCGGCACGACCGGTCGTGCGGTGGGCTGCGGCACACGAGACACCGTGGGCACGCTCGAGGACAAGGGCTGCGGCACCGGCAGCGCCGACGGACTGACGGTCGGCGTG
>JAGQTY010000209.1 GCA_020438795.1 Actinomycetota bacterium | reverse complement strand
ATCAAGCGCCTGCCCGTTCGCTACGCCTGAACGACGGCCCCCGGGGCCGGGCCCGGGACGGCGAACGCCGACCCGTCCACCAATCGGGCCCGCGATCGGCCGGCGGTGTGGCAACTTGTCATCGACGGCGAACGCCACCAAGGAGCGACTCGATGCAGGATCACCTCACTCCCAAACCGGAGCACCGGTTCACCTTCGGGCTGTGGACCGTGGGCAATCCCGGTCGGGACCCGTTCGGGGAGGCGGTGCGGGCCCCGCTCGATCCGGTGGAGACGGTGCAACGCCTGGCCGAGCTGGGCGCCTACGGCGTGAACTTCCACGACAACGACCTGGTGCCGGCCGGGTCGTCGCCCGCGGAGCGAGACTCGATCCTCGCCCGGTTCCGCGCCGCGCTCGACGACACGGGCATGTTGGTGCCGATGGTGACCAGCAACCTGTTCCACCGCCCGGTGTTCAAGGAGGGCGCCCTCACCGCCAACGACCCGCAGGTGCGGCGGCTGGCGGTTCGTAAGGCGCTCGA
>JAGQTY010000020.1 GCA_020438795.1 Actinomycetota bacterium | reverse complement strand
CCCGAAGGGGCTTCTTCGTTCGACTTGCATGTATAAAGCACGCCGCCAGCGTTCGTCCTGAGCCAGGATCAAACTCTCCGTGAATGTTTTCAATGTGGACACCGAGCACTAGGCCCAGCGCCTCTTTGAGAACTACCCGGAGGTAGTGATCTTGGCACTTTTTGATGAGCTGCTTTCCGCGGAAAGGACGGGGTCCTTCCGGTACTTGCGCTCATCGTCTTTGCCAAAGGAATTCGTTTCTGGTCCTGTCAGTGACAGAACCGGTCAACGACTTATATAAGTTGGCATTGACTTTCGGCACGCTGTTGAGTTCTCAAGGTACGGGCGCACACCAATATCCGGCCTTTCGGAAGGATTTTGGGGCAACTCCCCTAGCTTATACCCTCTATTCGGCCCGGTCAAGCCCCTGTCCAAACTCTTTTTCGGGAGTTTTGGAAGGCTCTCGATCGGGCGAATCCCTGACTTGCGTCAGGAGGGACTCCCCAGGAGATTTCCCTTTGCCCTGAACCGTTTCCGGTCAGGACCCGCAGTTTCCTGCGGTGCTGTTTCAGCCTACAGGTAATACCCGGCAACGCCAACATCCAAACCTGCGAATTCAGTGTGACTCACGTCGCTTTCCGCAGGGGATGCCGAAGGGTGTCCCTGCGCCGCCGGCAGCGCCGGTCAGACGACGTGCACGCCCACGAAGTTCTTGCGCCCCCGCCGGACCACGAGCCACTCGTCATTCAGGAGATCATCGGCAGTCACAACCCTTGTCTCATCGGTGATGCGCTCGTTGTTGAGGTAGGCACCCCCCTCCTTGATCATCCGTCTGGCCGCACCTTTGCCGGCCACGAGCTCCGAGGCGGCCAGCAGATCCACGACCGGCAGCCCGGCGTCCAGCTCGGCGCGAGCCACGGTGCGTTCACCAGCCTCGCGCAGGGCTGCGCTCAGCGCTCCCGGATCCTGGTCCTGCAGTTCCTGTCTGCCGAAGAGCGCCTGACTGGCGGTCTGCACGGCGAGACAGGCGGCCTCGCCGTGCACGAGAGAGGTGAGCTCCTCGGCCAGGGCCACCTGCGCGAGCCGGGCATGGGGTCGCTCCTGCGAGCTGGTCAGGAGCTCCTCGATCTCGGCGCGGGGACGAAGCGAGAACACCTTCAGGTACTGGGCCACATCGCGGTCGTCCGCGTTGACCCAGAACTGGTAAAAGGCGTACGGCGGGGTCAGGTCCGGATCCAGCCAGACGGTGCCCGATTCGGTCTTGCCGAACTTCGTACCATCTGCCTTCTCGAGCAACGGCGTGGTCAGGGCATGCACCGAATCGCCGGTCATCCGGCGCACCAGATCCACCCCTGCGGTGATGTTGCCCCATTGGTCCGAACCCCCGGTCTGCAGCATGCAGCCATGGTCCAGGTGCAGGCGGACATAGTCGTAGGCCTGCAGCAGCTGGTAGGAGAACTCCGTGTAGCTGATCCCAGAACCCTCCAGCCGGGCCCGGACAGCCTCGCGATCCAGCATCCTGTTGACGCTGAAGTGCTTGCCGATGTCACGCAGGAGCTCGATGGCACCGAGCCCTTCGGTCCAGCTGTAGTTGTTGACCATGGCGGCCCGGTTGCTGGCACTGTCATCGAAGTCCAGGAAGTGGCGCAACTGGGATTCGATGCGCTGCGACCACGCTGTCACGGTCTCTGCCGCGTTGAGGCTGCGCTCCCCACTCGACTTGGGATCGCCGATCAGCCCCGTCGCCCCGCCGACGAGGGCCAACGGGCGATGCCCGGCGTCCTGGAGTCGTCGCATGGTCAGGATCTGGACGAGATTGCCCACATGCAGGCTCGCGGCAGTGGGGTCGAAACCGCAGTAGAAGGTCTGACTGCCGCCGAGCAGGGCAGCCAGTTCGTCCCGGTCGGTGGAGTCGGCGATCAGGCCACGCCATTGCAGGTCCTCGAGGAGATCAGTCACAGAGGGATTCTCTCCCAGAGCGGCCGTCGCGGGCCAGCGGGGGTGGCGGACTCCCGCCCGTCGCCGTGGCGGGGCGCGGTGAGTCTGCATCCGATGGCAGGAGTTGCGTCGGGCCGCAAGGGGGATCATTCTGTCCGCATGAGCCCACAGAACCCCGGGTGGTATCCGAACTCGCGGGGCGAGCAGCAGTACTGGGACGGGCAGCGCTGGCTCCCCAACGATGAGCCATCTGCGCGGCCAGCGACCCCCGAAACCCGGCCCAGCCAGCCTGCCATGGGACCACAACCGCAGAGCAACGGGCTCGCCGTAGCTGCGCTGGTCCTCGGGCTGCTCGGGTTCGTGTTCTCGCTCCTGGCTTCCATCCCCGGCATCGTCCTGGGTCATCTGGGCCGGCGGCGGGCTCGGGAACTCAATGGGGACGGCGCAGGGATCGCGCTCGCCGGACTCGTGCTCTCCTACATCATCACCGTCGCCTCCGTGCTCGCAATCCTGTTCATCGCCATCTTCATCCCGGTCTTCCTCAACCAGACCACCAAGGCGTGGAACAGCGCGGTCGAATCGGATCTGCGCAATGCCGCCACCGCGCAGGAGGTGGCCTTCACCTCGACGCAGTCGTATGAGGTGTCCGCGTCGGGACTCGAGCAGTACGGCTTCGTACCGAGCTCCTCGAGCAACTACAACAGTCCGGTGCGCGTCATCACCGCAACCCGGACCGGCTACTGCATGCAGGCCACGTCGGCGAGCGGACAGACGTACCACATCAGTTCCGGGGGTTCGGTGACAACAGGGCCTTGCTGATCCCGGGTCCCCTCAGTCCTACCCTGCTGCAGGGTCGTGCGCAGGCGGGCGCTCGCCGGGATGACCAGCTGCTGGTCGACACCGGGCCTGTTCAGGCGGCGCGACAGTCGCCCCTGGCAGCCCTGAAGGTCTCCCGTGCGGTCGACTGGGCGGACTTGAACGCAGTGCGAGCCTCCGCCTTGGCCGTCTGTCGGGCCTCTCTCTCAGTACTGGTGGACTCCTGGAATGCCTCCCGCGCGGCCCGGTGTTCCTCCTCGGTCGTGGCGCTGGCCAATGCCTCGCTGAGCGCGGCGCGCTGCTCGACGGTGCTTGCGAGCCATTCCTGTCTGGCAGCTCGGTAAGCGTCCTTCTTGGCTGTGTGTGCGGCCCTCAGGGTCGCCTTGTAGCTAGCCCTGGCCTCACGCAGGCAGGCTCCCTTGCCACTTGGGCCCTTCCCGTTGCCGACTCCCTGCTCGCTGCGGGCGCCACCGGGAGCACCGGAGGCGGCGCTGGCCCCGGCAGTCGCGGCCGCCGGCAGCAGCAGGCCGACCGCAAGGGTCAGTGCGCTGACTCGTCTCAGATGATTCATCGGGTACCTCCGTCGCAAGACCCACGGCTCAGACCGGCACATTGGGCCACACCCTGCCCTTTCCATCGACACGGGGCGGCCGCCGCTTGAGCCGCGCCTGCCCCCACTCGCAGCCACGTGCTGCGTCGGGCTCACGCCGTCGACTCGGAGAACCCTCCCGGATGAGATCGCAGAACGCTGTCAACGAACTCCTCACGCAGCTGCGCGTACATCCGGCTGGCCGCAGGCTGCGGGGATTCGACGCCCCCGGCGAGCCGCACATAGGGCCGAGCGATGGCAGTGACCGAATCGCCACCGCCCCGCTGTGTCCACTGCGCCTGGATCGCAGCTCCCAGAGCCGCCGACTCCGGCTCGAGCAGGCGCTGCACCGGCAGTTCGGTGACGTTGGCAAGGATCTGTCGCCACAGCGGATTCCGGGCGCCGCCACCCACCACCCGAAGGGCCGACATCGGCAGACCGAGGTCGGCCATCCGGGCGATACCCCAGGCCAGGTTGAGGGTCACTCCCTCGATGGCCGCCCGGAACAGGTGGCCCGGGGCCAGATTCTGGTACGTGAGTCCGCGCAGTGTGCCGGTGGCCTCCGGCAGTGGTGGTGTCCGTTCGCCGCCGAGATAGGGGACGAGCATGAGTCCGTCCGCCCCCGGCGGCACCGACGCCGCCTTGGCCGTCAGGCTCTCGTGCGACTCATCGGGCCAGAGCCCTCTCATCTGCTCGGTCACCCCGGTCATGGACATCACCGTGACCAGTGGCAGCCAACCGCCGGTGGAGTCACAGAAGGCGGCTACCCAGCCCTTCGGGTCGAAGACCGGCTGGTCTGAGAACTCGAAACAGGTCCCAGAGGTGCCGAGGCTGACGATCACCGGACCGGGTTCGGTGGCGCCGCTGCCGATGGCGCTGGCCATGTTGTCCCCCGCGCCTGCGCTGACGAGCACGCCCGGGCGCAGGCCCAGAAGCGCAGCGCCACGTTCGTCGAGGACACCCGCAGGCTCTCCCGGGGGTGTCAGGGGAGGCAGCATCTCCCGGATCCCGGGATCGATGAACTCGATGAGCGAGTCGGTGAAGGCACGACGTACCGGGTCGAAGAAACCGGTGCCGGAGGCGTCGCCGGGTTCCATCGACATGCGCCCGGTCAGCGCGAAGTTGACGTAGTCGTGCGGCAACAGGATGGCTCGTGTGCGTTCCCAGTGCTCCGGTTCGTGCTCCTTGAGCCACAGCACCTTCGTGGCCGTATAGCTGATGGGCATCTGCCAGCCCTGGAACGCGGAGATGCTGTCGCACTCGCGAGCACAGGACGTGTCGTTCCAGAGTTTGGCAGCCCGGATGACTTCGTCCTCTTCGTCGAGGACCACCAGACCATGCTGCTGGCCCGAGACACCGACCCCAGCAACGGAATCCGTACGCACCGCGGGATCGGACAACAGTTCCTGGGACACCGCCGAGACTGCGTCGAGCCACATCTGCGGATCCTGCTCGCTGGCACCGGGTGGCAGCCCTGTGATGGTGCCGTAGCTGCGCGATGCCCGAGCCACGACCGATCCGGAGCCGGAGTCGATGACGACTCCCTTGGTCCCCTGGGTACCCACATCGAACCCGAGGAACTGCTTGGTCACCCGCGCACACCCATGAGGTGTTCCATCATGAGCTGATCGAGCCGTTCGTAGCGCAGCCCCTTGCCGCCGAGCGCATCCACATCGAAGGTGGTGGCGCGGATCGTCCCGGCTCCTTCAAGGGTGAAACCTTCCAGCAGGGGGTCGAGTGTCCCGTCGACCGGCGTGGCGATGATCTCCTGGACCTCCGGATCGTTGTCGAAGGCATGCGCCTTCTCCTTGAGGATGTTGTAGGTGCGCATGCACCCCAGTGCGAAGTCCCATACCCCCTGCTCATCCTCGGTCCGGTAGGCGTGGGCATCGAAGTGCAGCGGTCCCTCGTATTTCGTACCACCCATGGTTCCCTCCAGCACCCTGACCAGATTGAGGGCTCCTTTGATGTCCTCGGATCCGAAGCGGAGGTCCTGGTCGTAGCGGCCGATCTTCTGGCCGTTGAGATCGATGTGGTAAAGCTTGCCGGCCTCCAGCGCCTGGGCGACACCCTGATGGAATGACAGTCCGGACATGGTCTCGTGAGCCACCTCAGGATTCACTCCCAGCATCTGCGGGTGGTCGAGCGTATCGATGAAGGCCATCATGTGGCCGACCGTCGGGAGGTAGATGTTGCAGCGCGGTTCGTTCGGTTTGGGCTCAAGCGCGAAGCGGAGTTCATAGTCGCGGCTGAGCACGTACTCGCACAGGTAGTTGAACGCGTCCCGCATGCGCTGTATTGCGACCTTCGGATCACGGCAGGCATCCGAGTCGGTCCCCTCGCGGCCACCCCAGCAGACGTAGGTGGAGGCCCCGCACTCGACACCGAGATCGATGGCGTCCATCGTCTTCTGCAGCGCGTAGGCCCGGACCTGCGGGTCATTCGCAGTGAAGGCCCCATCCTTGAAGACCGGGTGGGCGAACAGATTGGTTGTCGCCATCGGCACGACCATGCCGGTGTCTGCCAGCGCCTGCTTGAAATCGGCCACGATACGATCCCGTTCGGTGGCCGACGAGCCGAACGGCACCAGGTCGTTGTCGTGGAAGTTGACGCCGTAGGCGCCGAGTTCAGCCAGCTTCTCGACGATGTGGCGAACGCTCATCCGCTCTCGCACGGCGGAGCCGAAGGGGTCGGCCCCCGGGTTGTTCACGGTCCACAGACCGAATGTGAAACGGTCCTCAGGGACGGGATCGTACCGTCCCATCACTGACCCTTCATCTTGCGCACCTCAGCATCGATCTGCTCGTTGGTGATCTCACCCTGCCGTGGCCCGAAGGCGTTCCAGCCGGAGAACAGCAGCGCGATGCCGGTTCCGAACATGACCCACAGCGGCCAGAACCCCTGTGTCTTGTGCACTTCGCTGGTGGCGTACGAGATGCCCCAGACACCCCAGCAGATGATCCAGACCACCACGAACACGCCCAGCAGTGCCCAGAATGACCGCTGAGCCTTCAACCGGCGTTCCGCTGCGTCCCGGAGATCGTCTTCAGTGGCCACGGCTGCTCCAATCCTGCGTTGCTGCGAATGTGACAGGTGAGCGCCCGGAATGCACTCCGAGCCTCCCGCCGGAGTAACGGTGACAGGCCCAGGTAGGGCCGGGGCAGGCAGCGGTGTTGGCAGGTCAGGGACAGACCGCAACGCACCCGCGTCGCGAACAGCGCCGAAGGCTGATCGCCGTTGTCAGCTGTGGCAAGGGCTGGCTGTCAGTGCCGCAGTCCCAGCGAAACCACTGCCACGGCACCTCCCCCGTCAGCGCCTCGGCCCAGGCGCAGGGAACCGCCCGAGCGCACAGCGATCCTGCGGACGATGTCCAGCCCGAGGCCGGTGCCACCAGCATCGCTATGGCCCCGCTGGACCACGTGCTCACTGGGATAGCCGGGGCCGTCATCGGCAACTGTCACCGTGACGAGCTGGGCGACGCTGACCTCCACCCGCAGGTCTGCGCCTTCCGGGGTGTGGGCGCTGACATTCTGGATCAGGGCATCCAGCATCGTCGCGAGATCGTCGTTCGAAACGGCGACATCGGGCACCTCCTCCGGGACGGCCACCTCACACTCCCGGCCTTCGAACTCCAGGAGCGGGGTCCAGAATGCGATACGGTCGGCCAGAACAGCCACCAGATCACCGGCGCCATCCCCACCCGCTGCGCTCTGTCGCATCGTAAGGATCACGGCATCCACGTCGCGGTCGAGTCGTCTGATCTTGTCGAAGATGCGGGCTGCTTCCTGAGGATCACTCAATGTGTCGGCCTCGGCCTGCAGCGCTGCGAGCGGCGTCCGCAGACGATGGGACAGGTCCGCGGCGGCTTCACGCTCATCCACCAGGCGCTGGCTGAACCGGTCAGCCAGGGAGTTGAGCGCCCCTCCCACCTCCTGAATCTCTGGCGGTCCGTCGAGGTCGGCGCGGGCAGACAGGTCCCCGTCACTGAGTTGCTGGCTGATTGCAGCGAGATGTTCCAGTGGCCTGATCATCCGGGTCACGGTTCCGACACCGATCCCCACCGCGATCGCCCACACGACCACACCCAGGACCACTTCACTGAGGATGAAGATGTTGACGTTCTCGTCCACCAGTCGAGGATCGGGGGCGACGTGCACCGTCACCGGATTCCCGTTGCTCAGGATCACCTCAGCACTGACGACTCTGGAGTCGTCGACGGCGCTCGGATCACCGAACTCTCCCGTCGGTGTCGTCACCGCGAAGTGGAGCAGATCCGTCTGGGCTGCCTCGATCATTGCGGGGACCGTCGCAGGATCGGCGTGGCTCAGCATGTCGGCGATGATGTGGGCGGCGCGATCGGCGGCCCGTTCCGATTCGATCCGGGTATCGATCGTGGTGATGAGGGCGAGGACAATGATGCCGAACAGGATCCCGACACCGGAGGCCAGGCTCACTGCCCGGATGATCTGGCGCCTCATCTGGGGTCGACCAGCTTGAGACCCACGCCTCTGACCGTTCTGACATAGCCGTTGCTGTCTGCCGTTTCTCCCAGAGCCTTACGCAACCACGAGACATGCACATCGACCGTTTTGTCAGTCTCGACGTATGGCAGATCCCAGACCTCTGTGCACAGTTCCTTCTTCGAAACGACCTGGCCCTGGCGCTCGGCGAGGTGAGCCAGGAGCTGGAAGAGCTTGGGCGACAGTGTCAGCTCTTCACCGCGAAGCGAAGCAGTGTGGCTCGCCCGGTCGATCCGGAGCTCCCCGACCCGGAGCTCGTCGGCGACGTTCACGCTGGATCTGCGAACGACGGCTCGAATCCGCGCGGCCAGATGAGCGGTGGAGAAGGGCTTGGTGACGTAGTCGTCCGCTCCCAGGTCGAAGGCCCGGATGATGTCCGCATCGTCGTGGCGGGCACTTGCGACGATGACCGGCACGCTGCTCACCGGACGCAACATCTTCAGCACTTCGAAACCGGAGATGTCAGGCAGCCCCAGGTCCAGGACCACAACGCCTGGCGCACGCTCGACAACGGTCTTGACCCCGTCCAGACCGTTGGTCGCCACAGTGGTCGGATAGCCCTGCTTGTTGAGCGCCCGGCTCAACGCATCTGACAGCTCCGGGTCGTCTTCGATCAGGACCACGTCGACCATATTCACACCATAGCCGTGGGAGGAGCAGCGCAGCTTCGCCGAGGCGGGAACACGTCCGTACCTGCGCATGGGCACAGCGCCCAGCTCCATGTCGGCCTCTCATTCTTAGCGTGCTTTTAGGGATCGGTTAGCGCCCCGCTAGTGGTGGCGAACCCACCATGAAGACATGAACAACGCAACAGGAAACAGACAGATCAACGGCTCACGTGAAGGAGACAAAGCAATGATGAACAACACGACACACCAGCAGTCGGTGGCTCCGGTCCCGTCCAGGAGGGGCCGGCGAATCCTCACCTCGATGATCGGCCTGATGGCTGCGCTCGTCGCCCTCGT
Organism: Actinomycetota bacterium; assembly: GCA_020438795.1. GTDB lineage: Bacteria > Actinomycetota > Actinomycetes > S36-B12 > JAGQTY01. Next base: position 51,272 of record JAGQTY010000020.1, on the reverse strand, counting down.
TCCGGCACTGGTGCTGGCTCCAGCCGCACAGGCGGCACCCCCGAAGGCACTGAGCCTGGATTCCCCCACCAGCAACCCGGACGCTCGTACCGGGGAGAAGGTGACGTCCGGGCGAGAGAACATCGAGACCGGCGGGTCCATCGTCGTTGAGGCGGAAGACTCCTCGGGCAGGGAGGTGCTGACCACGCTTCGTATCCGCGGCGGCCACTTCGACTACGGCACGGCGACGGGTGAGATTCACCTGCTGTACCGCAACGCTGACGGGCAGACCACCACCAAGCCCTACCCGGTCGAGTGGGTGGAGAAGTGGGGACCGAACATCGAGTTCGGAATCGACCTGCCATTCATCGGTCCGGACAATGAGGGCCGGTTCGCCTACTTCGAGACCGAAGTGCCCGGCCTCGAATGGAACATGGGCTTCTACGAGGGCGGCCTGCTCGCTCCGGGCTCACATCCAGGGATCAGTCAGATCGAGGCTGACGTCATGATGATGCAGGTGAGGTGATCGCAGGACCCAATAGCCAAGACGAAGCTGCCCCCGCCGAGAATTCGGCGGGGGCAGCTTCTCTGTGCGGGACGGTGACGATGCCGCCGTTGTGGTTGACTCGGTGTGCTGCCGTGGTGAGGGGAGTGTTGCCGTGACAGGTCCAGAACCCGATCATCGGGCTCTGAGCACACCCACTCAGAGGCGGGCGCTGCACGCCCTGGAGGCTGCTGGTATCGATCTCATCTCTGTGGCGTCCGCGTCATACCGGCGACGACTCGCGCAGCTCAGCAACACCCAACTCCGCAACCGTCAGCCGTTGGGCCTGGCCCAGCCACGGAGCCTCACAGACATCAGCCGGATACTGCGGATCGCCCAGACGCATGGCGTTTCGGTGTCGGTTCTCGGCGGCGGACACTCTGCCCGAAGTGTCATCGATGGTGCCGTCGTGCTGGACCTGCAGCCCCATTTCGACAGCGTCGCCTTCTCCGGCGGGGAACTCCTTGTCGGCGGTGGCGCCACCGTGGCGAACGTGCTCGCAACCGCGGCTGTCCGCGGCCGGACGGTACCGGTCGGTCGCGCCGGTACCGTCGGGATGGGACTCTTCCTGCACGGTGGCATCGGCACTCTGACCAGACAGGCGGGATTCACCTGCGACCACATCCGAGGCGTAACGGCCGTCCTGGCCGATGGCTCGATCCGCGAGATCGGCCCACAGGGCGCGGCCGCGCAGGACAAGGACCTGTGGTGGGCGCTGCGAGGCGTTGGGAGCCTGATCGGCGTCATGACTCAGCTGCGAGTGAGCACGGTCGCTGATCGGCGGGTCTGGTCCTGGCGGGAGGAGATCGAAGCCGTGGCCGCAATCGACTGGCTGGCGACATCGCTGCACACCCCTGCCGACCAGTGCTACACAATCGTCCTGTCGGGCACTGCTGCCAACGTGGAGTGCAGCGCGACCCAGCCCTCCGCTCCAGTGCCCCGGCGCCTCGGCGGACTGTTGTCCTCCGGCGCCTCGGAGCACAGCTGCCGGTACTCCGCGCAACCTGGACTGCCGCCACCGGGCACATACAATGCCGAACATGATGTGCAACACGTCGGCGAGCTCAGTGCGGGGTACTTCATCAGGCCCGACGGGCTATCCGAGCTGAGCCGGGCCCTGCGATCGACCTGTGCGTCCATACCGGCGCGCGGCTGTTTCGTGGAACTGCAGCAGATCGGCGGGCGCTCCGCCGAGGGCCCACGAGACATGGCGTTCTGGCCGCGGGACGCAGCGTGGCTCGTCTCTCTGCACGGTCCCTGGGCTCACCTTGATGAGCGGGTTCCCGTTCAGCGGTGGCTGGCTCAGGCGCGCGAGCGACTGATGCCACTGAGCCTGTCCACCTACCTGGTGGACCTGCCCCCGACCCACAGCGAGGCGCAGTTGCGGGATTCGTTCGGCCCCAACGCCTCCCGACTGCAACGGCTACTGGCACGTCTTGGCCGCAAAGGCCCTGACGGGGCCCGGCTCGGGGTTGATCGTACCGGCCTCGGAGGAGCTGACTCGGGGGTCAACTCCTAGTCGATCACGAGATCGGAGCCGGCCCGCCGGACGTCGGCGCGCTTGAGGGGCAGCACCTTTGTCAGGAGCTTGAACCCGGCATCGAGGCCGGGGATCCTGGCGAAGAATCCTTGGGGGCCCAGGACCATCTGCCCGGACTTCACATCGTACTTCGCCCCGTGCCACGGGCAGACGAGGCAACCGTCATCATCGATGCTCCCGTCTGCCAGGTCAGCCCCGAGGTGGCGGCATCGGCGCCCTACTGCGAAGTACTCGCCGTTGTTGCCGACCGCGTAGCTGTCGACTCCCGTTACGCTGCCTTCAGGAACGTCCTGCGCCGGGATTGACGATGACATGGGTGCCTCCCTGCTCGAATCATGCTCGCAATGTGTGCCGGTCCGTGCTTCAGCCTACGAGACGGACCCGGCTGTCGCCCTGATGGGGAGCCAGTTGGGACAGCGGACAACCAGCAGAGCCACTCCCGCTGGTCGTCCGCAGGACTCGGCACCATCGCTAGGCGGATTCCCCACCGCATTGCAGGATGCAGGGGTTGTTTCATGAGACTGGAGATATCTCAGCTCCGCGTGGCTCGCTGCCTGTTGGCGACCTGGCGATCCCGCTCGTTCTTCGCAACCGCGATCACGGCGAAAGCGGCCAGGGCGTAGGCCATGCCCAGCAGCCCCCGGTGGGAGTAGCTCATGTCCGAGTCGTAGACGAGGTTGTAGCTGACCATCAGGAAGGGCACGATGGCGGCCACATACGACAGCCCGAAGTAGAGCGCGGTGACCGGTATCCCCTCCTGCTTGTCGCGGACCACTTTGGCGACCGACAGGCAGCCGAACAGCGAGAACAGGAACGAGGAGTAGAGGAAGTAGCGGTCAGAGACCGTCGCCTCGGGAGCGAACCAGACGGCATAGAGGAAAGTGATGGTGCCGAGGCCGAAGGCGAACCAGCTCACTCCCTGGAACGCTCCCGTCGGCGGTGGTACACCGGGAACGGTCTGGGCGCGGGCCGGTTGCCCCGGCGGCGGCATCGGGGGCGTCATGTTGGTGGTGGTGGTCGGGGTCGTCATGTCATTTCCTTTCGTCAGTGTTGGTACGGCTGGCTCCCGGTTTTGGGGCGCAGTGAACCGTCATGGGGTCGATCAAGTGTTCGCGGAGTTACGGGGTCGACGGGCCGGGGATGTGTACAGCCTCACTCGACCGTGAAGATGTCTCCAGGCTGCACCTCCAATACGTCACAGATGGCGGTCAGAGTGCTGAACCTGATCGCCTTGGCACGGTTGTTCTTGAGCACTGAGAGGTTCACCTGCGTCACGCCGACCTGGCGGGCGAGGTCCGCCAGCGTCATGCCACGGGCAGTCAGCAGGGCATCGAGATGACAGATCACGTCGGGCATGTCACACCAGCCCCTCAGTGTCACGGGCGAGGTGGCGCCCCGACCGGAACGCTTCGGCCAGGATCAGTACGAGCGCACCGAGGAGGATCGGAGTCCACGAGTAGTAGGCGACAACCTCCAGCGGGGGTTGCAGAGAATAGTGGTCGTAGAACGCGCTCGCGGCGAGCCAGTTGAGCGTGTCCGCGGCCAGTGATCCGATGATGACTGTCAATGACATCGCGATGAACCGGACGGGATTGGCGGGGTTGAAGGGATCGCCCCGCCCCACGGTGAAGACAATTCGTCCGAGCAGGAACGCGATCAGGGCCAGAGCCAGTCCCCAGACGGATGTGCCCAGGGCGCCGAGCAGTCGCAGTCCTGCCGGTGGCACCTCGTCCGAGCCGTCCGGGTTGGCCACAGCATCGACGGTGAGTCCCTCCTCAGAGGTGGGGGCCAGCGCCACGCCCTCGGGCAGACCAGGTGCCGTCTCGAGGACCAGATGGCTCTCCAAGGGGGCCACATTGAGGCGGACCACGGCGTCGGTCTGGGTGAGCCGGCTGAAGGGCAGCACGACCGCAGTCACCAGACTGACCGCCGACAGCACGAACAGCACCACCGCCAGAAGTTGCGAGAACGACCGGGGCGGCTCACCCTTGGCAGCCATTCGCCACCTCCTTATATCGAATATCGATGTAATGATTATCAATGTATCGATATTCGATGCGTCGCGCAAGTGCCGTGTGAGCCGACACCCGATCGGCCCACGACAGGCCCGGCGTCGTTACCAAGAAGTGACCTTCGATGGCCATAGGCTGGCACCGGAGCCGACACCCGGTTCCAGCATCCGAGTGCCACCGTCCGACCGGGAATCTGACTGATGCGTAGCTTCGCAGCGATCATCATCGCGATTGCCCTCGTCCTCGTCTCGCCCGCGCCCTCAGGTGACGGCAACGCACTCGCCGAGGGCTCCGACGGTGCGGTTGTCGTGCCGCTGCTCAGCCGCCCTCCGCACTCAGTCGAGGTGAGGCTCAGCGGCCTGGACGGCAATGCGACTCGCGTGGTGCTGCGATCGGCCGACGGTACCGGGGCGGCCTATGAGCACATCACCAGTGACAGCACCACCTTCACCGATGTCCGATCCGGCCGGCACGAGGTCCTCGTCGATCCGGTCGACCTGGGCGATGCAGTCCTGACCCCTACGCCCGCTTCCCGGAGCCTGCGTCTGGGCGCCGAGGGCCGGGTGCTCCGGTTCCGGTTCCAGCGCACCACTGCCAATCTCCTGGAGCGGGGGTTCCTCACCGAGGATCGTGAACCGCTGCTGAGTCAGGGGCACCGCTGGTACTTCAGGGAAGCTCAGCCCTTCCCGAAGGCTGAGGATGCGTGGGCACTGCCACTGGACCGGCAGGGGGTGGTGGTCGCCTCTCGCTCCGGACAGACCTTCAACCATCCGGTGTCGCAGGCCCGCTACGGACTGATCTCGCTGGCCTCGTTCGACCTCACCGGTGACGAGGACTACTTGCGCAAGGCCCGGGATCAGGCGCGGCGCCTGCTCGAGACCCGAGTGGATCAGGGTGACGCCTACTTCTTCCCCTACCGGTTCGAGTGGACCCTCGGCGCCACCGGCGAGACGATGACTCCGCCCTGGTACAGCGGTATGGCACAGGGCCTGGCGCTGGCTCTGTTCGTCAAACTGAGCGAGGTCACTGGCAACGACAAGTGGCGAGCGGCCGCCGACCACACCTTCAACAGCCTCATACGGGCGGGGGTCACCACCGACGACATCTCGGTCTCTCACGTGTTCGAGGATCACCTGTGGCTCGAGGAATACCCGAACCGAGACATCGAGCGCTCCGGACATGTCTACAACGGCCTGATGTTCGCGACCTTCGGGGTCTATGACTACTACAAGACCACCAAGAACCCCCAGGCGCTCCTCGTCCTGCGTGGCGTGCTGCGCACGGTCAAGGACATGTTCCCGATCATCCGCAACCCCGGCGGGCCCTCCTACTACTCGATCCACCGGACCAAGCCGCACGAGACGTATCACCGGATCCACATCCGGCAGCTCGACTTCCTGCGCAGGATCACCGGTGACGCCGAGTTCGGCGAGATGGCCGGCAAGCTGCGTTCAGATCACTGACGGGGCTGACCACCCCGGGACTGCGCCTCTGCCATGGCTTCAGGTCCCGACACCCAGCCCAGCTCGGCGTGCACATCGTCCAGGCGCCTGCCTCTGGTCTCTGGCAGGGCGAACACCGCGAAGGCCAGCAGCGCGAGGTTGAAGGTCGCGAAGATGGCGAACGTGACACCCAGGCCGAGGCCGCTGATGAGGGAGAGGGCCCCCAGGGTCAACGCGGTGTTGAGCGCCCAGTTCACCATGACCGCAAAACTGACACCCTTGCCCCGCAGTTCGGCGGGCATCAGCTCGCTGATCATGAGCCATGCCACCGGACCGATCGAGATCTCGAAGAAGAGCACAAATGCCATCAGCAGACCCACCATCACCGTCGCCAGCGAAGTCGCCGCTCCGAATGCGGCGATCAGCGCCACCCCAGCCATGCTCAGGGTCATTCCGGCGGCCCCCACAACCAGCAACGTTCTGCGATTGAATCGTTCGATCACCGCCAGCCCGATGAAGGTGCCGATCGCGTTCACCACGCCGATGATGATGACCGCCACGAATGCGCCACTGGAATCGGTGATGCCTGCGTTGATGAACATGGTGGGGGCGTAGTACAGCAGGACGTTGATCCCGGTCAGGATCTGAGCGCCCGCCAGCGTGGCTGCCAGGATGAGGAAGTGACGTCCGGGGCGGTGCAGGAACGCCGACCATGGCCGGCTCGCCTGCCCTGCGGAGATGCTCTCGAGTTCGAGGCCGAGCGCACGGGTGTTGCCTTCGGCATGTTCCAGTTCGCCCTGGGCCCTCAGATAGACCGGGCTCTCGAGCCCAGCCCGGTTGCACAGGAGTTGCCCGAGCGCCAGCACAAGGCCGAGTGCGAACATGACCCGCCAGCCGTTCTCGCTGCCCTGCAGTGCGAACCCCACGAGATAGGCGACAACCATCGAGGACGCAACCAGCGACTGGTAGAGCCCCACGCCCAGCCCCCGTCTGGCCGCGGGAGCGACCTCGGACAGGTACATGGGCGCAACCGCCGACACGAAGCCGATGCCCAGACCGACGATGAGGCGACCGGTGATCAGCAGCGGCATGATCCCGAACAGCGTGATCGCCGACAGTACCGAGCCGATCCCGAAGAGCACCGCTCCGATACTCAGTGCGTTGAGGCGTCCCACGCGGTCGGCGACCGGGCCCGCGAACAGCGCGCCCAGCAGCGCTCCGAGCAGCGCCGTCGCCGTGATGAGCCCTGCAGACAGCGGATCGAATCCGTACTGGTTGGTCAGCGGGATCAGGGCGCCCGCGATGATCCCGGTCCCGTACCCGAAGAGCGTCCCTGCGAAGATTCCGGCCCGGATCGATGAACCACCCATGAGCACCTCCTGCTACCGAGGGTGTATCCGCGGGCGACCCGACTCTAACCACATTTCCTGGGATGCGTCCCCTCCGGCTGAACCACTGCTCCGATCAGGGGAAGACGGCGCCATTGCGCAGACCCCCGCCCGGCACGTCGGCGCGGACAGGTCACGACGAGGCCGGGAACTCCAGCGCGAGCCGGTCGAGCTGCCGGCGCAACCCGGCGAGCTGTTCGGCGACGCGGACGGGAGCGGTTCCGTTGACCGTCGCGCGCGCTGCCAGCGCTCCCTGGACTGTCAGCACCTCGCGCACAGCGGGGGTCAGCATCGAGGACACCGAGGCGAACTCGGCATCGGTGAGATCGATCAGTTCCACACCCCGGGACTCGGCGATCCGGACACACTGACCCGACACCTCATGCGCCCTGGTGAACGGCATCCCCTGTCGCACGAGCCATTCGGCGATGTCGGTGGCCAGGGCATAGCCGCCATCCGCGATCGACGTCATGCGTTCGGTGTCGAACTCCAGCGTGGCCACGGTGCCCGTCAGTGCCGGCAGCAGGAGTTCCAGCTGGGAGACCGTGTCGAAGACCGGCTCCTTGTCCTCCTGGAGATCACGGTTGTAGGCGAACGGCAGACTCTTCAGCGTCGCGAGCAACCCGGTCAGGTTCCCGATGAGCCGGCCGGACTTGCCGCGGGCGAGCTCCGCAGAGTCCGGGTTCTTCTTCTGCGGCATGATGGACGATCCGGTGGAGAACTCATCGGCCAGCCGGGCCCAGCCGAACTCGACGCTGCTCCACAGACAGATCTCCTCGCCGAGTCGCGAGATGTGAACACCGAGCATGGCCGTGGCGAAGAGGAACTCCGCGACGAAGTCCCTGTCGCTGACTGCGTCGATCGAGTTCGCCAGCACTGCGTCGAAGCCCAGTTCGTCGGCCACCGCCTGGGGGTCCAGTGGCAGGCTGGAACCAGCCAGTGCTCCGGCGCCCATGGGACTGCGAGCTGTCCGCCGGTCGGCGTCCTGCAGCCGCTCGACGTCGCGCAGCAGCGCATGGGCGTGCTTGGCCAGCTCGTGGCCGAACGAGACGGGTTGTGCCCGCTGCAGGTGAGTGAAGCCGGGCGCAGCCACGTCGACGTACCGACTGGCCTGCGTGGTGATCGCGGAAGCCAGCGCGACCACGTCGGCGATGATCCGGGAGATGTTGTCGCGCAGATACAACCGGAAGTCGGTGGCGACCTGGTCATTGCGCGACCGGCCCGCACGCAGCTTGCCGCCGAGCTCCTCGCCCAGCAGGTCACGCAGGCCCCGTTCAAGGGCGGTATGCACATCCTCGTCGTTCGGACTGGGCACGAACCGGCCGTCCGCAACGCGCTCGTCGAGTTCCTGCAGACCCGCCAGCATTGCCTCGAGCTCGGACTCGCTGAGCAGCCCGGCCCTGTACAGCACCCGGGCATGCGCCCGGCTCTGCTGCAGGTCATAGGGAGCCAGCACCCAGTCGAAGTGTGTGCTGACACTCAGCTGCGCCATCGCCTCAGCGGGAGACTCGGCGAAGCGCCCGCTGTAGAGCCGGTACTCCGCCTCACCGTGATGGGTTGAGGTTCCCTCATTCACGGCCCACCCGCTGTTCCCTGGCATGGGCCAGCGTGCTCGGCAGACCGTACAGCTCGATGAACCCCGCCGCCTGGGACTGATCGAAGGTGTCGCCGGTGTCGTAGGTCGCCAGCCCGAAGTCGTACAGCGACTCCTCACTGCGCCTGCCCGTCACCACAGCGGTACCGGCGTGCAGCTTCATCCGGATGTCCCCGGACACCGGCTCGTTGGCGACGAGGATGAACTGGTCGAGCGCCTGCTTGAGCGGGGAGAACCACATCCCGTCGTAGACCAGTTCGCTCCAGCGCTGCGAGACACTGCGGAAGAACCGGGCGAGGTCCCGTTCCATCGTGATGTTCTGCAGTTCGTCGCGCGCCTTCATCAGCGCCAGCGCACCGGGTGCCTCGTAGACCTCACGGCTCTTGATCCCGACGAGCCGGTCCTCGACGATATCCAGGCGCCCGACCCCCTGGGCGCCGGCCCGGGCGTTCATCTGCTCGATGGCCTCCAGCATCGTGACCGGCTCACCGTCGATGTGGGTGGGCCGTCCGGAGGCGAACGTGATGATCAGTTCGTCGGCCGGCCTGGGCTGTGCCGGGTCTTCGGTGTAGGAGTAGAGATCCTCGATGGGTGCGTTCCAGATGTCCTCCAGGAAACCGGTCTCGATCGCGCGGCCCCAGACGTTCTGATCGATCGAGTACGGCGACTTCTTGGTCACGTCGATGGGCAGGTCGTGCGCGGCCGCGAACTCGATCGCCTTGTCGCGGGTCATCGCATAGTCACGCACCGGTGCGATGCAGCGCATGTCCGGAGCCAGGTTCGTGATACCCACTTCGAACCGGACCTGGTCGTTGCCCTTGCCGGTGCAGCCATGTGCCAGGATGCTGGCGCCGAACTCGCGGGCGGCCTCCACCATATGCTTGACGATGAGCGGGCGGGAGAGCGCGGAGACCAGCGGATACTGATCCATGTACAGGCCGTGAGCTCGCAGTGCTGGCAGACAGTATTCGTCGGCGAACTCGTCCTTGGCGTCGAGCACCACCGATTCGACCGCCCCGCAGTCCAGCGCACGCTGCCTGACCTGCTCGAGGTCCTCACCGCCCTGACCCACGTCCGCGGCCACCGCAATGACCTCGGCACCGGTCTGTTCGGCGATCCAGCCGATCGCAACACTGGTATCCAGCCCGCCCGAGTAGGCCAGCACGACCCTTTCCTTCATCTTCACTCCAATATTCGTTGATCTGTCAGCCCTGTGACCGAGCCCGGCGATTGATCAGGCTCAGCAACTCCGCAGCCACGGCGGAACCACCCTGGGGCTCTCTGGTGACCAGCAGGATGGTGTCATCCCCCGCGACGGTTCCGATGATGCCGGGTACCTCGGTCCGGTCCAGCGCGCTCGCCACATACTGGGCGGCACCGGGCGGGGTCCGGATCACCACGTTGTTGGCCGAGGAGTCGATGCTGGAGATGAGCTCGGCACCCACGCGTGCGAGCCGCGCTCCGTGCCACTGCTCCTCCTGCGGGGGCCGAACGCTGTGGTCGCCGCCCTCACCCGGCAGGGCATACACCAGTTCCCCGGATTCGTTCGGCACCTTGGTGGCCCGCAACTCATCCAGATCACGGCTCACCGTAGCCTGGGTGACCTCGAACCCGTCATCGGCCAGTAACTCCTGCAGTTCGGCCTGGTTGCACACCTCTCGCCTGGTGAGGATCTCGGCGATGCGCAGCCTGCGGGCCGACATGCTCCGGGGAATACTCATGCCGCCGCCCCCAGAATTTCCGGCAACTCTGCGCAGAACGTGTCCAGTTCGGCCTGCGGGATGTTCAGCGCGGGGGCCAGCCGGATCGTGTCGGGTCGCACTGCGTTGACGAGGAACCCGGCATCACGCGCGGCGAGTTCCACCGAGGCTGCGTTCTGCGCCGGCAGCACCAGAGCGCGCCACAGACCCACGCCGCGGTGGGCAGTGATGCCGTTGCCGACGAGCCGGTCGAAGGACACCGTGAGCCGCTGACCCTGCTCCCGGACATGCTCCAGCAGCCCCTCTTCCTCGATGATGTCCAGCACCGCCAGCGATGCCGCCGCTGATACCGGGTTGCCGCCGAAGGTCGAGCCGTGATCCCCGGGCTGCAGCGCTTGCGCCGCCGCCCCGGTCGCCAGGCAGGCACCCAGAGGCATGCCACCGGCCAGCCCCTTGGCCAGGGTCATGACCTCGGGGATGACCCCGGCCGCCGTCGTGGCGAACCAGGAACCCGTCCGGCCGATGCCCGACTGAACCTCATCGACGACCAGCCACGCCCCGGCGTCGTCACAGATCCGCCGGACCTGCATCAGATACTCCGGCGGGGGCACGACCACGCCGTTCTCCCCCTGCACCGGCTCGACGAACACCGCCGCGGTATCCGGCGAGATGGCCTCGGCCAGCGCGGTCTCATCACCGAAAGGCACGAAGTCCACGGGCCCCGGCAAGGGTTCGAAGGGCACCCGCTTGGCAGGGTTCCCGGTCACGGACAACGCACCCATGGTCCTGCCGTGGAAGGAGCCGACCATCGCGATGATCCGGGAACGCCCTTCCGGGTGACGTCTGACGATCTTGTAGGCGGCCTCGTTGGCCGTGGCGCCGTCCTGGCAGAAGAAGACCCGGGCAGGTACCTCCAGCACAGAGACCAATCGTTCGGCCAGTGCGAGGGCCGGTTCGTTGATGGCCAGGTTGCTGCTGTGTATCAGCCGCCCGGCCTGTTCGGCGATGGCATCGCGGACCGCCGGATGGCAGTGACCGACGCTGGATACGGCGATGCCGGCCACCAGGTCCAGATACCGCCGGCCGTCTGCGTCGGTGACCCAGCTGCCGCTGCCCGAGCTGATGGCCAGCGGCGGGGTGCCGTAGTTGCGCATCATCACAGCGTCCCAGCGCGCCTGCAGCTCTGTCGTCCTACTCATCGGGGGCTCCCTGGGGCAGCACCATCGTGCCGATGCCCTCGTCGGAGAAGATCTCCAGCAGCAGCGCATGCGGCACCCTGCCGTCGATGACATGCGCCCTCGGGATTCCCCAGGAGACCGCATCGAGGCAGGCCTGCATCTTGGGGATCATGCCCGAACTCAGGGTAGGGATCTTCGCCCGGAGCTCATCGACGTAGATCGTGCGGATGATCTCCTCGCTGTGCGGCCAGTCCGCGTACAATCCTTCGACGTCGGTCAGGAGCACGAACTTCTTCGCTCCCAGTGATCGGGCCAATGCCGAGGCAGCCGCATCGGCATTGATGTTGTAGACCTCACCGTCGTCGCCGATGCCGATGCTGGAGACCACTGGGATCAGCCCGTCGTCCAGCAGCGCAGTGACCAGGTCCGGCCTGACATCACGCACATCGCCCACGAAGCCGATGTCCTGCTGCTCCCCGTCGACGGACACCATGCGCCGCGAAGCCGTGAACAGGTGCGCGTCCTCGCCCGAGACGCCCACAGCATAGGGGCCGTGCTCGTTGATGAGGGAGACGATCTCGCGCTGCACCTGCCCGGTGAGCACCATCCGCACCACCTTCATGGCCTCAGACGTGGTGACCCGGTAGCCACCGGTGAACTCCGAATGGATCCCGAGCTGGTCAAGCATGGCGCTGATCTGAGGGCCGCCCCCATGGGTGATGACGGGTCGCAGGCCCGCTAGGCGCAGGAAGAGGATGTCCTCGGCGAAGGATCGACGCAGTGTGTCGTCGATCATCGCGTTGCCGCCGTACTTCACCACGACGGTGGCGCCGTGGAACCGTTCGAGCCACGGCAGTGCGTCAGCCAGCACCCGCGCATTCGCAATGGCGCTGTCTCTGGGCGTCGACCGCAGGATGCTCATGTTGTACTCCTCAGGTCGAGTAGGCCGAGTTCTCGTGGACGTATTCCTTGGTGAGGTCGTTGGTCCAGACCGTGACCTCGTGTTCCCCGGCATGCAGATCGACGATGACGTGGACCTCGCGGCCCGACATGTCGACCAGTTCCCGGTCCTCGCCGACACCTCCGGCCCGGCAGACCCAGACGTCGTTCACGGCGGCATCGATACGATCGGCCTCGAAGTCGGCGTCGGTCGTCCCCACCGCGGAGATGATCCTGCCCCAGTTGGGGTCCTCCCCGTACATCGCACACTTGAACAGGTTGCTACGTGTGACCGCACGCGCGGCAACCTCGGCGTCCGCCTCGGTAGCCGCACCCCGCACGGTCACCGCGATCTCCTTACTGGCACCCTCAGCATCCGCCACGAGCTGGCGGCTAAGTTCCGCACAGACCTGTTCCACCGCGGCCAGCAGTTCCTCGGGTGTGGGCGTATGCCCGCTGGCGCCGGAGGCAAGCAGCAGGACGGTGTCGTTGGTCGACATGCACCCGTCGGAGTCGACCCGGTTGAAGGTGCGCGAGACAGCCGCGGTCAGCACGTCGGCCAGCAGTTCCGGTGACGCGATCACATCGGTGGTGAGCACGGACAACATGGTCGCCATGCCAGGTGCCAGCATCCCCGCACCCTTGGCCATCCCGCCGACCACTGCCGGCCCGCACGCAGCCTGCGCACGCTTCGGTACGGAGTCAGTGGTCATGATGGCTCGCGCCGCGGCCAGTCCCGCGGCCGCATCGTCTGCCAGCGAGTCGGCTGCGGCGGCGATCCCCGCTCGCAGCAGCCCCATGTCGAGCCTCACTCCGATGAGACCCGTCGAGCACACGGCCACGTCGATCGGACCACACTCCAGCAGCTCAGCCACGTACTCAGCAGTGTGATGGGTGTCGGCGAAACCCTCGGGTCCGGTGCAGGCGTTGGCGCCCCCGGAGTTGAGCACCACGGCATGACTGCTGCCGGTGCGCAGGCACTGTTCGGTCCACAGCACCGGGGCAGCCTTGATGCGGTTGGACGTGAAGACGCCCGCAGCGGTCTGGCTGGGCCCCAGATTGACCACGAGGGCGACATCGGGGGCACCGCTGCTCTTGAGCCCGGCGCTGACACCGGCCGCTTCGAAACCGGCCGCAGCCGTCACTGACATGACTGTGCCTCCTTCAGTGGAACCGGGCCCGTCATGGCGCCACGCCCAGCAGTGGCAGTCCGGTCGTCTCCTCGAGATCCAGGGCGATGTTGGCGTTCTGGATGGCCTGCCCCGCCGCACCCTTGACCAGATTGTCGATGGCGGACACGACACTGACCCGGCCCGAATGGGGGTCCAGTGCCACCTGCAGCTGAGCGCTGTTGGACCCGAGCACCGCACCGGTGGTGGGCCAACGACCCTCCGGCAGGACGGTGACGAACGGCTCGTCCACATAGGCGGTGTACAGCGCCTCGCGGACATCCTCAACGGCGCTGGTGAGCGCCGCGGCCGAAACGGTGGCCAGAATGCCACGAGCCATGGGCGCGAGCATCGGCGTGAAGGAGAGCGTGACCGGACTGCCCGCGGCGGCCGACAGCGACTGTTCCATCTCAGGCGTGTGCTGGTGGCCCCCACCCACCTTGTACGCCGACATCGAACCCATGACGGCGGCCGAATGCAGCGTGTCCGCCAGCCCCCGGCCCGCGCCAGAGGTCCCACTGGCCGCGACGACCACGATGTCCTCGACCCGCACCAGTCCCGCGCCCAGCAACGGCGCCAGCGCCAGCGCCACCGCGGTCGGATAGCAGCCCGGATTGGCGATGCGCCGGGCCCCGCGCAGGGCGGGTCGGACCTCGGCCAGTTCCGGTAGGCCGTAGGCCCAGTGCCCCGCGTGGGGCAGCCCATAGTAGCGTTGCCACGCCTCCGGGTCGGCCAGCCGGTGATCGGCACCGAGATCGACGACCACGACATCTGCGGGAAGATCCACCGCAAGGGCCGCGCTGTGGCCGTGAGGAAGGGCCAGGAACACAACGTCGCAACCGCTGAGGCCATCAACCGTCGCCGGCTGCAGCACCATCTGCGCATACCGCGGGTCGCCGGCGAGGTTGGGGTGCAGCTCGATCAGGTCCCTGCCGGCGCTGCCGGACCCGGTCACCACGGTGACGGCCAGCTGCGGATGATTCGCGAGCAGCCGCAGGAGTTCACCGCCCGCATAACCACTGGCACCGACGACCCCGGCCTTCAGATACTGCATGACAACACTATACACATATGCACATACTCGCCGTCGGTCGGGTGCTGGGCCTCATATCCGTTACTGCCGTCGCGAGGTCCCCTGCAATTCCGCGGGGAACATCACAGCGGCGCCGGTAACGTGGACCCCATGTCGGCCACCGGTACAGGACTCACGAAGACGGAGCCAGTCGACGGACTCGATACCGCACACGACGAGGAGTTCGGCAGAGCGCTGGCCAGGTATGAGCGCTGGACCGAATACCCACTGGTCTTCCTTGCGATCCTGTTCTTCGTGGTGTTCGCAGCACCCATCATCTGGGTGGATCTGCCGGCCCGGGTGGTCGCCGCCTGCAACTGGACCAACATCACCATCTGGATCATCTTCGTGGTCGACTACGTCATCCGCCTCTCCCTGGCGCGGTTCTCCTGGGGGTTCATCAAGAAGAACTTCTTCGACCTGCTGATCATCGCTCTCCCGATGCTGCGGCCACTGCGGGCACTGCGGGCGCTCAGCATCGTGGGCCTCATCTCCAAGAAGACCAAGGGCGACCAACGACTGCAGACCACCTTCTTCGTGATCACGACTGCCGTGCTCATCGGCGTGATCGCGGCGCTGTCCATCACCCAGGCTGAGCGGGGCGCGCCGGGGTCGAGCATCGAGAATGTGGGCGACGGGCTCTGGTGGGCGATCACGACGATGAGCACCGTCGGCTACGGCGACATGTATCCGGTCACAGTACAGGGCCGCCTCATCGCGGGGGCGCTCATGGTGACGGGGATCGCCGTCCTCGGCATCGTGACGGCCTCACTGGCAGGGTGGTTCATGGAGAGCATGGACGAGGGCCGGGCCGAGGAGCGGACGAGCACGGCGGGGTTCGAACAGATGGCCACGCACCTCCAGGAACTCCGGGATGAGATCAGCGAGCTACGTCGATCAGTAGCCGAGGACCGAGCCGGAACGCGGGACGGTCACAACGGGACCGACTGAGCACGCCTTGGGCAGACTTCAGTCGCTGGACCGCAGTGCCTCCAGCACCGTCGGCTGCTGCCAGGAGAAACCCGAACGCTCCAGCACCGCAGGCAGGACCCGCTGGCTGGCCAGCACATCGGCGGAGAATTCCCCCATCACTGCTCGCAGGGCGAATCCCGGCACGGGCAGCGCTGCGGGCCGGTGAACAGCCTCTGCGATCTCACGCGTCACCTCCGCGTTGCGGCGTGGCTGGGGTCCCACGAGATTGACGGGGCCGGAGACGGACCCATTGTCGAGGAGGAACTCGACGGCCCGCAGATGGTCGAGCAGGGAGATCGTCGACCACCACTGCCGGCCGTCACCCAGACGCCCTCCCGCGCCGAGCCGGAAGATCCTGACCAGTCGCTCGAACGCACCACCGTCCGGACTCACCACCAGCCCGGTCCGCAGGCACGCCACGCGGACCCCGGCTGCCGAGGCGACCGACGTCTTCGCCTCCCAGTCGATCACAACGTCGGCCAGGAATCCGGTCCCGGGCTCGGAGGCCTCGGTGAGTTCCTCGTCGCCCCGGTCACCGTAGTAGCCGATGGCCGACCCACTCAGCAGGACAGTCGGTCCGCGGCCCTCGCGGGCGTATCGGGCCAGCGCGCCGGCTATGGCTGCCGTGCCCTGCACCCGACTGTTCCTGATCTCGGCCTTGTAGGCCGAGTTCCAGCGCCGGTCGCCCAGCCCGGCTCCCGCAAGATGCACGACCACGTCGACCGATGCCAGTTCGTCGGAGACCGCGTCCGGCACATCGCCGCGTTCGGGGTGCCACTCGATCTCGAAGGGCTGTGCGGGGACCCGCCGGACGAGGCGGTACACCTCATCGCCCCGCTCAGCCAGCCGGGTGGACAACGCGGACCCGATGAAACCGTGCGAACCGGAGATTGCGACCTTCATGCCCTCATCCTGCCCGATGAGCGCAGCCCAAGCAGCCCCGTCCCGACCATGGGACGCGTCCCTCTACCGGACGGCAGGATTGCAACGGGATAACCTCCGCCCGCTCGGACTCCGGGACGCCACAGTTCATTGCTAATCTCGCACCATGTCTGAATTGCGGTCTGATATCCGCCTGAGCGTGGTCGCTGTCCTGGTGCCTGGGATGCTGTTGGCCGCCGGCGCACTCGCCGGATGCAACGCCCCCGAAAGCCGAACAGCGGGAGCGACGGCATCCCAGAGCCCGACCCGGGTCGCCGAGGCCACTCGCGAGTCCGGCAACGACGCGGCCACGGGCGCAGGTTCGGAGTCCACCGCAAGCGCAGCCACCGAGACCGGTACCGGAGCCGGTGACCCCACGACGGAACCGAGCTCCGAGCGCTCCGCTGACACGAACGAGCGGACCAGCTTCAGCGATGGCGTTGTCAGGGTCGGCGACCGTGTCGAGGAGGGCAGCTATGCCGTGACGGAACCAGTGGAGTCCGGCTGTATCCTGTCGGTCGCGGTGGACCCGACAGGGGTGAACCTCGGGGGCGAGGAGATCAACGTCACCGGCACCGGAGTGGAACTCGGCGACGTCTCCACCGCAGAAGGAGTGACGCGCTTCGAGATCGTCGCCGGCAACCCCACGATCGCACTGGCCGAGGGCGATACCGTCACCTCGCAGGGATGCGGCACCTGGCGCCTGCAGTGACTCCTCCTGCCGACCTCCGCCAGGACGGAAGTCACCGATTTATCTACACTGAACCCGACGGGAGACCACCTTCCGGGACAGGGAAACTGTGGCGGAACGTTCCGAGGGCTCGGGTGGGTTCGAGATGGTTGACTGGAAGACGCTGCGCAGAGATGTGTCGCTTGGGGTTCCCGCACTGCGCGCGCTGTTCCGGTCAGGACTGACGCCCCCGCTCTCGCCGGTCTCCGCGATCAAGATCTCCCGGGATCTCGCGGTCTACGGGCCCAGCCCGGCGATCGGCTTCGCCCCTGGAGCAGCACGGCACCCCGAGGAGACCGCCGTCGTCGACGAGCTCGACCGGCGACTGAACTTCAGACAGGCCGAGGATCTCACCCGCGACTGCTTCGCCTGGCTGCGCGAGCAGGGCGTCGACGCCGACTCGGCTGTGGGCGTGCTGGGCCGGAATTCGATCGGGATGGCGGTGGCGATCGCGGCCGTGGCCAGGACCGGCGCAGACCTCGTCTATCTGAACCCCGGATTCACCGCCAGCCAGGTGAGCGACATCATCAAGGATCGGGGGATCGGGCTGGTCCTCGTGGATGACGAGCTGCGTGATCGCGTCCCCGCCGCCGTCCGGACCGAACCGCTCACCGATCCCTGGGCCTGGGCCGGCAGCGGCAGCGCACCCACCGGCCACATCGGAACCGGGCGGCACATCATCCTGACCTCCGGGACCACGGGCCGCCCCAAAGGCGCAGACCGGTCGGCGACCCCGCTCGAGATGACCGTCTCGCTGCTGGACTCCCTGCCCTACCGTCAGCGGGCCACTCACATCATGGCGGCCCCGATGTTCCACGGCTGGGGCTGGCTCAACCATCGGCTCGCCGCCCTGCTGAGCACCACCGAGATCATGGTTCCCCGGCCCTCGGCGGAACAGGTCCTGAAGGCGGCAGCGGAGAACCGCGCTGAGATCATCGTGACGACGCCCGTGGTGGTCCGCCGGCTCGTTGAAGCCGATCCGTCGCAGTACGATCTGAGCAACCTGCGGGGTGTACTGGTCAGTGGCTCGGCGATCCCGCCGCAGATCATCACGGAGTTCTCCGCACGATACGGGTCCGTGCTGTACAACCTCTATGGCACGACGGAGGTGGCGCTGGCCACCTTCGCACGCCCCGAGGATCTCCAGGCGGCCCCGGATACCGCGGGCCGCCCGCTGCCCGGGGTGGAGGTCGCTGTGCTCGACCCTGAGGGAGTACCTGTCCCGGTCGGTGAGTCCGGACAGGTGTGGGTGGGCAGCGCTGCGACGTTCGGCGGTTACCTCGATGGTGGCGACAAGGACCGCCGCGAGGGCCTGGTGGCCACCGGTGACCTCGGCTACTTCAACGAGTCGGGACTGCTGTTCATCCAGGGCCGTGCCGATGATCTGATCATCAGTGGCGGCGAGAACGTGCATCCTGCGGAGGTGGAGGTGATCATCAGGGATCACCCCGACGTGCAGGACGTGGCCGCGGTCGGTCGTGCCGACGAGGAATTCGGACAGGCAGTCGTGGCGCACGTTGTGCCGGACCCAGCCGTGGCCGACCTGGATGCTTTCCGGGCCGATGTGCTCGAGTACGCGGCCGAGCGACTGGCCCCGTACCAACGCCCCAGGGAGATCATTGTCGAGACGGCGCTGCCGACCAACGAGACGGGCAAGGTGCTGCGGCGGGCGCTGGCCGGGTAGCTGTGCGGCATCCGGGTGGATGGACCATCCCAGGGCTGACACTACCGTAGAGTCTGGTCATGGAACTCGAGCCGGATGACTGGGCTCCCTGGCGGCGCCGCATGACAAGGTGGGCGGCCGTGATCGGCGCGGCGGTTGCGATCGCGGCGTTGCTGGTCCTCGTCTTCGGCTGGTGGCTCGACATCACCCTGATCAGGGAGCCGCTGCCCGGTGGGGCCATGAAGGCCAACAACGCCCTGATCTCCATACTGATCGGCATCGGCATCGTGGCTATTGCAGCTTGGCGCCGGAACGGCATGGCGATTCTCCTGGTGATCGTCGCTGGCGTGATCGCCGGCGTCACGCTCATCGAGAACCTGTTGCGGCTCGGCCCCACCTGGCTCGACGAGTTGCTCTCTGCCGGTCTCGACGCGGTCGGCGCCACCGCGCCGGGCCGCATGGGTTTCACGTCCGCGATCGTGTATCTCGGCCTGAGCCTCGCTGTCATTCTCTGGGCGACCAACCGTGCGCCGGCCACCAGACAGACGATCGCCATGATTGCGGCGATCCAGTCCTACGTGGCATTCCTCGGCTGGCTCATGGGGAGCATCGGATACGCATCAGCGCTCCAGCTGGGCACGACGGCCATGAACACTGCGCTGGCGCAGTTCCTGCTCGCGATGGCCGTTGTACTCGCGACACCGGACGTCGGTTGGGTACGGCTGTTCCGGCCGGGAGGCGCGGGGCTGCGATTCGTGCAGGTGGTGCTGCCGATCAAGGTCCTGGCCTCCTGCACAGTGGCCATCATCGTCGGGGAGCTCACCGAATGGGACCCCGACAGCGCGGCACCCCTGGCCGTGATCGTGCTGTCCCTGGTCATGCTGTTCACTCTGTTCATCGGTGCGGTGGCGGTCGAGAACCAGTCGAAACGGACCACGGCCCTGATCAGGGGGCGATACAACGAGGTCCTGCAACGAGCGGAGAACCTCGACACCTATCAGACCCAGCTCCCGGATGCCGATGAACGCCTGCCGGGTGTCGCAATCGCCCGGCTGAACCCGGACGGCACCTGGTTCCACCTCGACCCGGTCTCCGGTCAGTTGCTGGGAACCCTGACACTGCCACTGTCGGGACGCCCATGGTGGACCGCGTTCCGTGAGGAGGACCAGGGCCCGCTACGCACGCAGTGGACGTCATTGCTTGAGGAACGCCCGACGGAGCCGCAGCGAGTGCGGACCGACGGCAACCGCTGGCTCGACGTGGCCGTCGAGACCGATCCATCACGGGACACTCCCACACTCGTCATGGTGGACGTCGGCCCATTAGTAAGGCTGGAGGAGGACAGCCAACGTGCTTTCGCCGCCTGGGACTCCTCGGCCGCACCTATGGTCGTGATCGACAAGAACGCCAGAATCCTGATGATCAACGAGGCCACAGTCACGTCCTTCGGTTACACGGCAGCCGAACTCGACGGGCGGAACGTCAAGATGCTAATGCCTGAGCCCTACCACAGTGAACATGATGAATACCTCGCCCGCTACCGGCGCACCGGAGAACCCCACATCATCGGCACCGGTCGTGAGGTCTCGGCTCGGCGCAAGGACGGCTCCACGTTCCCCATCTTCCTGACGGTCTCCGAGTTCGAAGGCGGGGGGACCGAAGGCGGGTTCGTGGGCATCATGAACGACATCAGTGAGATCGTCCGCCTGCGCGACGAACTCACCCGCTCCAATCGCGACCTCGAACAGTTCGCCTACCTCGCCTCCCACGATCTGCAGGCACCCGCCCGGAACATCCGGGACGGCGTCGCCATGCTGGCGACCTCGCTGGAGAGTGTCGAGCTGGACGAGATGGGCCGACAGGTGATGCGCCTGCTCGACGGCGCCGGGCAGAAGATGCAGAACCAGATCCAGGCGATGCTCTCCCTGTCCCGGCTGCAACGGGCTCAGCCCACCTTCGTGAAGGTCGATCTGGGGGAACTCGTGGCCGAGGCCCTGAACAGGCACGCCACTGAACTGGCCGATGCCGAGGTGCATGTCGGGGACCGCTGGCCAACGGTAACCGCCGACGACGAGATGCTCTCCATGATCCTGGAAAACTTCATCTCCAATGCATTGAAGTACCGGGACCCGCAGCGATCGCTGCGATTGGACATCAGGGCGATTCAACCCATCGACGGAACCAACGTGCGACTTGACGTCACGGACAACGGCATCGGTATCGATCAGAACCACCAGGAACGGATCTTCACGATGTTCCAGCGACTGCACACTGACTCCGAGATCCCAGGCACCGGCATCGGTCTGGCGCTGGCCCAGCGCGCCGCCGCCTGGAATGGCGGAAGGGTTGTGGTGACCTCCGAGGGCAAGGGGCGTGGCAGTACGTTCTCGCTCATCCTGCCCCTCCATCCCAGTCAGGGCTGACTCACTGATTCAGGGAGGAGGACCCGCAGCGGTCGATGTGGGGACTGAACGGTGGACTCGGGTTGACGGACCTGTTGGCATCGGTTCTACTACGACTGAACAGGAGTGTGTTGTGACGCGACCCAGACCTGCAACGATCCTCCTCATCGAGGACAATCAGATGGACGCCCTGCGCACGATCCAGGCGCTGAATGAGACCCACTTCCTGAACGAGGTTCGCTGCGTCTCCCGTGCCGAGGACGCGCAGCAACTGCTGCTGTCCGGAGAGCAATTCGACCTCATCCTGCTCGATCTGAGCCTGCCTGGCATGTCCGGCCAGGAGTTCCTGTCCTGGGTGAAGGCCGAACCGGAGTTGCGACGGACACCCGTGGTCGTACTCAGCAGTTCCGAGGCTGATCAGGACATCGCCCGCGCCTACGACACCGGCGTCTCCGCCTACCTCGTGAAGCCGGTGTCACTGGCGAAACTGACCGAATCCGTCTCGACCCTGGGAGTCTTCTACTTCGAGATGGTGGTGCTGCCGCCCAACGACGGTCAGCCTTCCTGATCACTGAGGAGTCTGTCCAGGACAGGCGGTCCTGCGGCCCACGGAGCGTGGCTGGCGCCGCTGTAGTAGCTGCCCTGCGCCCAGTGGATCGGGATTGCCGCGATCCTGTCGTGCTGTTCTGCGGTCTCCACGCCCTCCACGATCACGCGCACCCCGATGCGATCGGCGATCTGCGCAAGACCCTCGATCAATCGGTATGAGCCGTCGATGAGAAACCGCCCGTCGAGCTTGAGCCAGTCGATCGGCAGGTGATCGAGGTAGGCCAGAGCGCTGTACCCTGTACCGAAGTCATCGATTGCGATGGAGAAGCCCGATCGCTTGAGGTCCTCGATCCTGCTGAGGTCCTCGAGTGTGTCGTTCAGGACCGCTTCCTCTGTGAACTCCAGGACGAGCCGGCCCGGCTCCACCCCTGCACCCGTCACCAACTGTTCGGCGAGCGAACAGTAGTGCTCACCCAGCCGTAGCGTACTCGGCGAGACATTGATGTGCACGCGCGCGTCGTGCGGGATCGTGGGCAATTGTCCCAGCACTGTGGTGAGCACCCATTCGTCCAACTGAGCTGTCAGACCTGCTTCGTGCAGGAGCGCCACGAACGACGATGCTGTGAGCAGGCCGCGGTCCGGGTGCCGCCAGCGCAGGAGGGCCTCGTAGGCCACAGGTCGCAGGGACGCGACACCCATGATCGGCTGGAAGTGCATGAGGAACTGTCCGAAACCGGACCTGGCCTGTTCCAGCAGTTCGGACTGAGTCTGCTCAGTCTCGTGATCCTGGACCCGCATGCCACTGGTGTAGGTGACGACGCCGCCGCCCCTCTTCTTCGCCCGGTACATCGCTCGGTCGGCTTCGCCGAGGATCGAGTAGGCGTCGCACCCCCAGGTGTTCCTGACCACCCCCCAGCTGCAGGACACGGTCAGCGAGCGGCGACCGACGGTGATCGGGGCGCTGAAAGCCTCGTTCAGCTCCGAGACCGCGTCCACCACCTCACGGAAGGAATGGCCCGCGCAGACGAGACAGAACTCGTCACCACCCAGCCGACCGACCGCGGCGTCAGGAGCCTTCGACGAGATTGTAGTCGCGATCTCCTGCAGGATCGCGTCGCCGACACTGTGGCCGTAGAGATCATTGATCGCCTTGAAGTCGTCCACATCGCAAAACGCGACGGTGACCGTGTCGTCAGGAAAGGTCGCGCCGTCAAGCGCGGTTTTGATGCGCTCGATGATGGCCCGACGGTTCAGCAGGCCGGTCAGGGTGTCGGTCCGGGCGAGCCGACGGGCTTCGAGATCGAGTTCCTTGCGCTTGATCGCGTACCCGATGCAGCTTCGGTAGACCTCTGGGACCGCAGCACCCTTGAGCAGGAAGTCCTGGGCCCCAAGCTCGATGGCACGTAGCCGTAGTTCTTCGCTCGGCTCCGCCCCGCTGAGGACGATGACCGGCACGGTCTCGGCCACCAGCGCGAACGCCTCGACGGTGGCAAGCCCGCTCGAGTCCGGCAGACCGAGATCGGTGAGTACGACCTCGACGCGGTTCGCGTCGAGAAAAGCGAGGGCCTCGGAGAGTCGCTCCACGACGGTGACGGTCGAGCCAGGGAATGCCGCGCGGATCCTCGTCCTGTGGGTGAGCGAGTCGAACTCACTGTCTTCGACCAACAGGACGTGCAGGGTAGCGCCCATCACCGCACCTCCCACTACCCGGGACGTAAGTCACTATTCCTTGAGTGTGACGGTTGGGTCACCCGAACGCAGCAGCAAGTGCTCCATTTAGCCGGATCGGGCTATTCTGGTCGTCTTGTGGGCGCCGCCAACCGGACAACCGGGCAACCTGACATCGATCCAGCCCCAGATCTGCTGGGGTGTTTCGACCTTGACGGCATCTGCCTCTGGGCCACCGATCACGGGGCCAAGTCGCTGCTCGGGCTCCCGGCCCGGGACCTGGTCGGCGAGTCCTTCTACTCCTTCATCCATCCGGAGGACTTCACCGCGGTCTCCACCGCGCACGAATCCGTCCGGGAGCGTCTGGGATGGCTGGAAGGGGCCGAACACCGTTTCCGGCACAGCAACGGCGAGTACCGCTGGGTGGAGACCCGGGGACGCCAGGCGTTCTCGGCGGACGGTCGTCCGGTGATCCTGACCGCCACGCGCTCGATCGAGGCGCCGCTGGACCCGGGCGAGAGCTCGGGGCTGCGAGCAGACCTCTACCGGGCGCTGGGACATCATCAAGGAGTCACCGACTTCTTCGTCAACGGGTGGGTCGACGCCCTGACGATGGAGGACCTCGATACCGGCGACTTCTGGGCCAGCCCCGAGTACGGCAGGTTGCTCGGCTACACCACGAGGCAGTCCCCGCCGGCGGCACGCGAGTACAGCACCTCACGCTGTGTGGTCGAGGATGCCGACGGCGTGCTGCGAACACTTCGCACCCGCTGGCTCGAATTCGAGACGCCGGGAGCCGGCCGGCGTCGCCTGGCCGCGCACCAGCGGGTGAGCGGCACCTCCGGCTGAGTCGGCCGCAGCAGTACCGCGTCAGCCCCGCAACGTCGCGCCGAACTCCGCCTCGGCGGCGGCGACCGCAGCTTGGCGGGCGGCCGCCACCTCCTCTGCCGTGAGGGTCCGATCCGGCGCCCGGAATCTCAGGGAGAACGCAACCGACCGCTTGCCCGGCTCGATCTGAGCCCCGGAGTACTCGTCGAACAGCCGTACCGACTCAAGGAGCTCCCCACCTGCGGCCAGCAGCACGTCACGGAGGCTGGCGACAGGCACGTCGCTCGGCACGATGAGTGCGATGTCCTCCTTGGCGACCGGCATGGTGCCGATCACCGGCGCCGGGGTGATACCGGAAGCAGCCGCGATCAGGGCCCCGAGGTCGAGCTCCATCGCGCAGGTGCGAGCGGGCAGCCCGTAGGCTTCGATCACCCTGGGGTGCAGCTCCCCGGCCGACCCGATCGCCGCTCCCGCGACGATGAGCCGGGCGCAGCGCCCCGGATGGAAGACCGGGTCGCCACCCCGTTCCACACGAATGGATGCCTGTATGCAACGCGCGCTGATCCTCGCGGCGTTCACGGCATCGGCCCACCCGTAGTCGTGGGCCTGGCCCCAGAACCCGTCCGGCGCGCGCTCCCCGGCAAGCAGCACCGCGAGGTGCTGCGGCTGTTGTGGCAGCAGCGCATCGAGCGCGGCCAGTTCCTCCGATGACGGCGCCCGGTTCACATCAGGACGCACCGCTCGCGCCGCACCGGCCGCCAGGAAGACCGAGCCCACCTCGAACAGCGCCAGTCCCGCTGCCCCTCGGCTCAGGTTGCGCTTCGCGGTGGCGATCAGTCCGGGCAGCAGGGTGGTCCGGAGCAGTGGTGCAGCATCGCTCAGCGGGTTGGCGAGGCGGACCGTGGCCCGCCTCGGATCGGAATCCGGCAGCTGCAACGCGTCAAGATCATCCGCACCGATGAACGGGTAGGCAGGTACTTCGGCGAAGCCCGCTCCGGCCATGGCGAGCCCCACCCTGCGGGTGAGTCTGCGCTCGTCGCTCCAGCCCTCGTGTGGCGGCACGATCGGGAGCACGCTCGGAATGTGGTCGTATCCGACGAGCCTGACCACTTCCTCGACGAGATCGTAGGGATCGGTCAGATCGGGCCGCCAGGACGGCGCGGTCACTGAGAGCCGGCCATCGGCACGCGCCACATCGCACCCGACCTCGCGGAGCTTCTCGACCACCGTGTCCGCACTGATCGGCATCCCGGCAACGTCACCGGGAAGCGTCGCAGAGATCTCGATGGTGGGCACCGGCGAGGCGGACTCGAACCCTGTCATGCCTTGGTAGACACCGCCGCCGAGTTCCAGCAGCAGCGCGGTCGCACGGGCCGAGGCGATCGGCGCGACCATCCGGTCCACGCCTCGTTCGAACCGTCGGGAGGCCTCCGAGGACAGTTTGTGACGCCGTGACATACGCGCCACAGAACGCGCATCGAAGTGCGCCGCCTCAAGTGCGATATTGACCGAGTCGTCGCGAATCTCGCTGGTGAGACCCCCCATGGTGCCGGCCAGGCCGATGGCGCCGGTGTCATCAGAGATGACGACGTCGTCAGGGTCCAGAGTCCGCGCCACGTGGTCCAGGGTCTCCAGCTCCTCGCCCGGATTCGCGCGACGGGCAACCACGGGGCCCCGCAACGAGTCGAGGTCGAAGGCGTGCAGCGGCTGACCGCATTCGAGCATGACGTAGTTGGTCACGTCGACCGCCAGATTGACGCTTCGCATCCCCCCCGCGATCAGTCGTCGGCGCATCCAGACGGGTGTGCTCGCGTGGGGATTGAAGCCCGTGATGGTGCGCAGAGTGAAGAGATCACACGCGCTGGGATCGGCACTCGTGCCCTCGTGCGGGAGGACCTCCTGCGCGGGTGGAGGAAGGTCGGGCAACTCCAGGCCCGGGTCCGAGAAGGGCACGTCGTAGGCGGTCGCTGCCTCCCTTGCGACACCCCGGATGCTGAGCGCGTAGCCACGATCAGGTGTCACCGCGATGTCGAGCACCTCTTCGCCGATGCCGAGCAGCGCCAGGGCGTCGTCACCCGGCTGCGCCGATCCGGCGGGCAGTACCATGATGCCGCTGCCGTCATCACCGAGACCCAGTTCCCGCTCGGCGCAGATCATGCCGTCGGAGGTCCGGCCGTAGGTCTTGCGGGAGGTGATCTCGAAGCCCCCCGGCAGCGTCGCGCCGGGCAGCGCGACGACGACCAGGTCTCCGACCACGAAGTTCGCGGCACCGCAGATGATCTCTCGCAGGCCGGGAGTGTCGGGATGCCCGTGCGCGGATCCCACGCTGAGGCGGCAGAAGCGGATCGGCTTCTTGAACTCGGTCAGTTCCTCGATGTGCTCGACCCGGCCGACCACCACCGGGCCCTGCGTGCCGGACCCGACGACATCGACCGTCTCCACCTCGAGACCCGCTGCGATGAGCCGCGCCGACAGGTCGCGGGCTCCGACTGACTCCGGTATGGGCGCGAACTCGCGCAGCCAGGAGATCGGTACCCGCATCACAGCTCCAATCCGAAGGGCACGGTGAAACGCACGTCGCCCTCAACCATGTCTCGCATGTCGGTGATGCCGTGGCGGAACATCAGCGTACGCTCCAGGCCCATCCCGAATGCGAAGCCGGAGTATTCGTCCGGATCGATCCCGCAGGCCCGCAGCACCCGTGGGTTCACCATGCCGCACCCTCCCCACTCGATCCACCCCTCAGAGGAACAGGTCCGGCAGGGGTGGTCGGGGTCTCCGACTGAGGAGCCGCGGCAGACGAAGCACTGCAGATCGAGTTCGGCGCTCGGCTCAGTGAACGGGAAGTAGGAGGGGCGCAACCGCGTGACGAGACCCTCGCCGAAGAGTTGCTCGGCGAAGTGATCAAGCGTGCCCTTGAGATGGGCCATGGTGATCCCCCGGTCCACGGCCAGCCCTTCGATCTGGGAGAACACGGGCGTGTGGGTCGCGTCGAGCTCGTCGGTGCGGAAGACCCGGCCGGGGGCCACCATGTGGATCGGCGGCTGCTGAGTGAGCATGGTGCGGATCTGGACCGGCGAGGTATGGGTCCGCAGCACCACACCCGAGTCGGGTGATTCGACGAAGAAGGTGTCCTGCATGGATCGTGCGGGGTGATCGGGGCCGAGGTTGAGCGCGTCGAAATTGTGCCACTCGGATTCCACCTCGGGGCCATCAACCACGTCATAGCCCATCGAGACGAAGATGTCGGCCATCCGCTCCTGAATGGTGGTCAGTGGATGACGACCCCCCACCGGGTCCCTGTCGTAGTCCATGGTGACGTCGACTGTCTCCTCGAGCAGGACGCGTTCATCGCGCTCCTTCTCGAGCTCATGCTGCCTCGAGGCGAGGGCCTGCTTGACCCTTCCGCGGGCCGCACCGACGCGCTTGCCCGCCTCGGCACGCGCGGCGGGCGCGAGGCTACCGATCTCCCGGTTGGCCAGCGCCAACGGGCTCCGGTCGCCCGCGTGCTCGATGCGCACGGCCTTGAGCTGCTCAAGGTCCGCCGCGGCGGCGATGGCCGCCTCGGCGGTCTCCGTGGCTGCACGGACGGCGGCCTCGTCGAGCGCCGATGGCGCCACTGGGTCATAACTACTGTTGGGCGCGCTCATGTGCCCGACTCCTCATCACAGAACCTTCTGGCTGGATCCAGTCTATTGTGGCCCAGCGCCGGCTCCGCCGAGGGTCGCCCGGAGCAGCGCAGGCTCAGGCGGGCAGCGTGCCCGGGCCCTCGATACGGGGTTGCGACCCAGTGAGATCCGCCGCCGTGTGTGGCGAGGACCCGTCACGAGTGCGCAGATCCAGCGCGTCGGTCACGTTCACCCGTTCAGGTCGCCATGTGATGGCGCTGCGGTAGTCGTTGTCCTCCGCCTGGGCCTCGAGCCTGTCGAGGACCGGCTTGGTCACCAGTCGGTAGGCGAGCTGCCTGGGCACGTACTGCAGCCCGATGCCCAGCGCCACGAAGAGGGCCACGGGGATGCCCCAGAGCAGTCCGGCTGCGGCCGTGTTCATCCCGATAAGCGAACCGAGGGCGAACAGCAGCGCCAGGGCGGTGGGCCACATCGGCGCTTCGTAGTCGACGACGGCCCGGATGTAGGTCGTGTCGCTGCTGCTGGAGGCCTTGACCTCGAAGTCCGACTCCACTGCCCCTCGGGTGAACGCCATTCTTGGCACCACCCCGGAGAACTTGCCTGAATAGCGGACGTAGTGTTTGGGCGCGGACTCCATGACCGTCGTCGTGAACGTACCCCCGGCTCGGCGATACACGATCACCGAACCCAGGTCCCCCGGGTTGCCGGTGGCAGACAGCACCTTACCGTCCTTGGGACGGAAGAGAAGCAGCCCGCTCCAGACCTGGGGCAGTCTGGCCCCGATCCTGCGAACATCTGCACGCCTTGCCATGTCACCACCCCTCCTCGAGTGTCTCAGCAGTCACCTTCACACAAGCATCTACCCTGCGCGAAGATCAGTAATCCAGCAAACGGGTGTCAGTCCGAAATACCCCGCTGGGCGGTGGCAGAGGCATAGAGACAGACCGCGGCGGCGGCGGCGAGATTCAGGCTCTCGGCAGCCCCGTAGATGGGCAACCGAACGGACTCCCTCAGAGGCAGTCCGTCGGGCAGTCCGTGAGCTTCACTTCCGAAGACCCACGCGGTGGGGGCATCGAGCCCGCAATCGTGCTCCCCCAGGACCAGTGGCGCATCGAGGCGGGTACCGAGCACCCGGAATCCGGACGCATCGAGCGCTTCGAGGGCGCTCGGAGTCTGCGGCGCCCGGGTGAACGGGACATGGAACAGCGAACCGGCGGAGCTGCGGATCACCTTGCCGTTGTACGGATCCACGCTGTGCCCGGCGAAGACGACGCCCTGCGCCGCAACAGCATCCGCTGTGCGCAGGATAGTCCCTGCGTTCCCCGGGTCGCGGACGTCGTGCAGAACGACCACGATGCCCGTCCCCGCGACCGGCTCGAGCCCACCGAGGTCCAGCTCAGGCAGATAGCGGCTCACGGCGAGGATGCCCTGAGGGTTCTCCGTCTCGGTCAGCCCGCCCAGAGCACGGTCAGACACCTCGGTGACTGGGACCCCGGCGGCCCTGGCCGCCTCGCCGACGCTGCGCGCCGCCTCGTTGCGGTGTTCAGCGAGCATCACCTCAACGACCGAGTCCGGACACCAGCCCGCAAGTTCCCGGACCGCCTGCGGCCCCTCAACGAGGAAGCGCCGCTCCTGGTCGCGGTGCCGACGCCTGCCCAGACGCTTGAGAGACCGGAGTCGCTCGGCCTGACTCACGCAGCGGCTTCGTTGGCTTCCCGCGCCCGCTGCACAAGCGCCGAGAAGGCCGCCTCGTCGGAGACCGCGATCTCGGCCAGCATCCTGCGATTCACATCGATACCAGCGTTCTTCAACCCCTCGATGAACCGGTTGTAGGTCATCCCGTTGGCGCGCGCCGCAGCATTGATGCGCTGGATCCACAGCCGACGGAAATCACCCTTGCGATCCCGCCGGTGGTCGAACTCATAGACCTTGGAATGGAGCACCTGCTCCTTGGCCTTGCGGTAGAGCCGGGAACGCTGCCCCCGGTATCCACTGGCCTGATCCAGGACCTCACGCCGCTTCTTCTTCGCGTTCACCGAACGCTTCACCCGTGACATCAGTGATCCCCTCTCATCGCTCGCCGAGCAGGCGCTTGGTCTTGCGGACATCACCCGGAGCGATGTCCTTGGTCCCGTCGAGACGACGCTTGCGCCGCGACGACTTGTGCTCCAGAAGGTGACGCTTGTTCGCCTTCTGGTGCCGCAACTTGCCGCTCCCCGTCTTCTTGATCCGCTTCTTGGTCCCGCTGTGGGTCTTCATCTTCGGCATCTCTGTCCTCCGTTCAGCTTCCTGCTTCATCGGCAGCGCGCTGCCGTTCCTCTTCGGCCTTGCGGTCCCGGTCCCGGCGCTGCTGCGAACGGGTCCCCTGGACCTCCGACTTCTTCTTGACCGGGGCGATCACCATGATCATGTTGCGCCCCTCCTGCTTGGGTGAGTACTCGACGTACCCCACGTCCTCAATGTCCTCGGCCAGCTGCTCCAGCAGCCGGAATCCCAGTTCCGGACGGGACTGCTCCCGGCCCCGGAACATGATGGTGACCTTCACCTTGTCCCCGTGGTTCAGGAACCGGACGATGTGACCCTTCTTGGTCTCATAGTCGTGCGGGTCGATCTTGGGGCGCAGCTTCATCTCCTTGACCACCGTGTGGGCCTGATTCCGACGGGCTGCCCGCTCCTTCTGAGCCGACTCGTACTTGTACTTGCCGTAGTCCATCAGCTTGCAGACCGGCGGACGGGCCTGCGGGGCCACCTCCACCAGGTCCAGGTCGAAGTCCGCCGCGCGCCGAAGTGCATCCTCGATGCGCACGATTCCGACCTGTTCGCCGTTGGGACCGACAAGGCGCACCTCAGGCACGCGGATCCGGTCATTGATACGTGGTTCGACGCTGATGGCGCCTCCTTGGTTGCAGTGTGTTCGCTCCTACTGACCGCCCCACAGCACACAAGCCGGGACGGGAGCGCACTGCTCCGTGACCGCAACCGTGCGAACTCGACGTTGCACGGTGGGAGCCAGGCTCCACTTGTGAGACCCCGCATAGCCCCCTGGGCGCTCAGGCGCGGGATGGTCCATGTCAGTGTAAGGGAATGACCGACCAGACCGCCAGCGCGGTGCGCGATCTGCGCGAGCTCAGCGCGGTGGAGATCATCGGGGCCCATTGCACCGACCTCATGACCGCCGCCGCCGTACACCTCGGCCTCTATGACCAGACCGAACCCGACCTCGCCGAGGCGAGGATCCTGATCGAGGCCCTCGCCGGGCTGATCAACGCCGCCGCGCCCTCACTCGGCGGTCATCACGTCGCGCCGATGCGCGACGGGCTGGCGAAGCTCCAGCAGGAGTTCAGGGATCGGTCGACCATCCCCGATCCACCCGGTCAGGGACCGGGTGAGGCGTGATCACGGCTTCAGGTTGAGCCATCGTCCCGCACGGGCGCCGAGGTCCACATCCTTGCTGGCCAGTGCGGTGATCTCCGTCGCCAGTGCGTCCAGGATCGCCGCGAGCCGCTGCGACTGGCTCGCACCGGGACCGTCGGCTGCCATCGGGGAGTTCACGACGACGTCCACGGCCGAGATCGCCTGAAGATCACGAGCAGTGATGGACTGCGACATGGCCATCTCCTCGGCTCGGGAAGCGTCACGATGCTTGATCAGGGCTGCGCCCTCCGGTGGCAACGGGGACAGCCACGCGTCAGAGGCGCCCACCACCCGGTCACCCGGCAGGAGCGCCAGGGCAGCCCCACCCCCGCCACCACCGAGCAGCAGCGACACCACCGGCACCGTCAGATCCGCCATGTCGGCAAGACAACGCGCGATCTCACCCGCAAGAGCCCCCGCTTCCGCCCGTTCGGACAGCTCTGCCCCCTGGGTGTCGATGACGGTGACCAGCGGCAGGTGCCAACGGTTCGCGAGCCGCATGGCGCGCCGAGCCAGACGCAGGTCGGCCGGGGTCACCTGACTGCCGTCCAGTTCCCTGCCACGATCCTGTCCCACGAGCACGCACCCGACACCGCCGAGTCTGGTCAGGAACAGCCGAACGGTCTGACCCACCTCGCCGGCGTGCGTTCCGAAGAGTTCCACCGAGTCACCGAGTTCGGTCAGCAGTTCTGCCAGGCCGGGACGTTCCGGATCACGGCTGCGCAGGACACACTCCCAGGCACCGAAGTCCTCATCATCGGCCGACTCCTCCGGGATACGGATGGCAGGCATCGACGCTGTGGTCCGGGCCCAGTCCCACGACTGGGGCCGCAGCTCCGCTCGGACCCGCCACACCCCCAGGATCGCTGCCACCTCGTCACGCCAGTCCGCCGGGGCCAGCACTGCGTCGATCACACCCGCTGCTGCGAGCCCTTCGCTGGTCTGCACATCCTGGGGAATCTCCGCGCCGGTGAGACCCTGTGAGACCCTTGGCCCGAGGAAGCCCACAAGTGCGCCGGGCTGGCCGTGAGTGATGTCTCCCAGTGATCCCCAGGAGGCGAACACCCCCCCTGTGGTGGGATGACGCAGGTAGACCAGGTAGGGCAGTCCGGCATCCCGGTGCCGCTTGACGGCTCCCGCGATCGCCGCCATGAGCAGGAAGGTGGGGGTGCCCTCCTGCATCCGGATGCCCCCGGAGGTCGGCAGACCCAGCAGCGGCAGGCCGAGAGAGGTGGCGCGATCCAGCGCCGACAGAATCCGGTCGGCCGACTCACGGCCGATCGAGCCGGCCAGGAAGTCGAAATTCCCTGCGATGACTGCGCACTGCTGACCCTCCACAAGGATCGAGCCGGTGACGATCGACTCCGTCGCGCCCGAAGCGGTGGTGGCCTTCGCCAGTTCCTCCGCGTAGGTGCCCGAGGCACGCTCTCCGGTGGCCGGAGTGTCCCAGGACCTCCAGCTGTGTTCGTCCGCGACGGTGGCGATCAGCTCAGAGGTTGTGATCCGTGCCATACTCCCACGGTATTGCAGGGGGATCGCACTGCCAATCCCGGGCAGTGATTCAGCGCGACTCCGGCGATCGCCCCGGCACGATCTTGCCCACAGTGTCCATGACGCCACGGACAGCGCCGCCCGGCGTGGTTCGCAGAATCTCGCTGAGATCGACATTGTCGTTGAGGAATGCGGCGATCCTGGCAGGGTCCATCTGCTCGGCCGCGAGCGCCACCACGTCGACCCTGTCGAGGGTCTCCCGGACGACTCGCTCGAAATCGAGCTCGGCCACGGCGACATCGGTGAGGTCGACCTCGGCGAGGCTCGCGTGGACGACAGGGGCGAGGTCCACCCGATCGATCATGATGTTCACGACATCGACCTGATCGAATGTGTCCGCGATGACCTGCTCGAGGTCCACCCTGCCGATCACCTGGTCGGTCAGATCGATCTGGTCCAGGATCGCGTCCATGGCACTCGGCAGCACCGCCGCCACTGCCGCAGCAGCCTCCTGCTCGGATTCCCTGCGCAGACGTGCGCCCCGTTCGGCCAGCGGAGCGGTGACACCGGAGACGACCTCCCTGGTGAAACCGGCGATACCGCGGGCCGGGCGCAGCCCCGGCTCGAGCGCATCGGTGATGACCGGCGTGACGGCCTTCGAGAACGCCGAGATCACTGCGGTGGTCGCTTCGAGTGTCAGATCGAGGGCCCCCAGCGCCACGTCCAGGGCAGGCCGGGCTGGCAGATCCTCCGCGCTGCTGCTGATGGGAGTGGCATGTCCGGTGGCGAACCTGCCCGCCAGTGCCAGCCCCAGGAGGGCCGTGCCCAGTCCTCTGCGCGCGTGCTGCGGCAGGCCTCGTCGGCCGGTCACAGCGCTTCGCGGATCGTCATCCCCGGTCACGACGCCGACGACGACGCGCAACTCGGGAGACTCGTCTCCGGGTTCATCCACAAATTCGGCGGTCATGCGAACCTCCCCGCTGCAACCTCTACCCTCCCAGAATCCCCCACAATCCCGAGTTCAGCTGACCCCGAAGGCGAGGGATAGGTCACATTCTGAGTCCGGCACGCGGCAGGAGATCACCGGCCCGACGACCGGATGTCGGTGGGCCTCAGGAGGCCACCATCACGCGACGGGTCGTGGCAGTGCCGGTGTCCGGACGCAGCACCGCCCACACCTTCGCCTTGGCCTTCGCCTTGGCCCTGAAGTGGCGCTTGCCCTGCTTGGTGAGCTTCAGCTTCACCTTCCCCCGGCTGTTCGGAGCGAGACTGAAACTGCCCTTGGCGTACTTGGCGTTCCTGGCCTTCGCGCTCAGGTCGCCGGGTCTGCTCGCCTGCAGTGCCGCCCTGCCGGTGCAGCCCGCAGCGGCGAGGCACTGGGCCCGAAGGGACACCTTGGTGCCTTTGAGATGGGCCTTCCGGTTCGCGACCTTCACGGGGACAGCAGGGTCGTCCGTCCCGTCCTGGGGTGTCGGACCGTCCTCGCCCCCGGGAACCCCACCACCAGGATGGGTACCGGGATCGGCGCCCGGGTCCGGAACGGCTGGTGCCCCCGACCAAAGTGCCAGTTCCAGCGCCGCGGCACCGGCCCACTCAGATGTCAGCCGGCTCGGGTGTTGCTGTCCCTCGCCTGACCAGGTACACCTGCCGGGCATATCTGGCGATCACACCCAGGACGACCAACAGGGCGAACGGATAGCCGCCCGTCTGCGTGAAGGGGGCACCCTGCGGGCCGATGTTCACATCGGCGACGAGCAGCACCGTCTCACCCGCCGGGTCCTCGACCGCTGATCGCGTCTGGACCTCGCCGTTGGCGTTGATGATTGCGGAGTCGAAGCCGATGTCGGTCTTGACCAGGGGCACCCGGTTCTCGATCGCACGGAAGACCAGCGATTGCCATCGCAGTTCGGAGATGGTGTAGGGATCGAGCGCGGGCACGGCCATGATGTTGGCGCCGGCCGCCACCGTCGTCCTGGTCGGACCGTCCGGGAAGTCGTGGTCGAAGCAGATCATCACGCCGAGATCACCGAACTCGGTCTCGTACACCGGAGAGAGTGTCCCCGGCGTGAACGCCTCACCCTCGACGATCACTGCATGCTTCTTCGCGTACACCGGGGACTGCAGTGTGCCATCAGGGAACCACACACCCGCCAGATTGGGTGAGGCGAGATCCGGAGCCTCCGGCTGGAATCCGGCTACGATCACCGCGTTCGCCCGCTTGGCCAGTTCCCCCACCCAGGCTCCCTTGTCCCCTTCGCGCACGTCATAGTTCAGCTCCTCCTCGGGCCAGACGATGAGCTCTGCACCCTGCCGCGAGGCATCCATGGTCATCTCGGTCAGCTGAGCCTGCAGCGCCGTGTTGCGGGCGTTGTCCTCAGGCGTCCCCTGCTCGCCGCCCGAGCCCAACTCCCCGCTGCTGGTGGTGTTCGTGATCCCGGTCTGCACCGAGGCGACGCGGACACTTCTGCCGAGCCCGCTGTTGACCGAGGCGTTGATCAGCAGGCTGCCAGCGACCCAGATCACGACGACACCGACGGCGATGATCGAGGACCATTTCAGCGTCCGCGCGGGGATCGGGCGCTCAGCCAGCCGCGGCCAGCGGGAGTCGATCCAGCGCAGGATCCACAGGGCGATGATCGCGTTGATCATCACCAGCACGAAGCTGAGCGCCGGCGTGCTCACCACGCTCACGGGTTGCACGAAGGCCGGGATGTAGGCCGTACGGTAGGCGATCCAGAAGTTGCTGCCGATGAACGGGTTGGTCCCGAAGAGTATCTCGAGTCCCACCCACAGCAGGGGGAGTTGCACGATGAACCACTTGTACCGGGTCCGTTCGGTGAAGCGCCGCTCGAAGACACCGAGTCCCAGCCAGATCAGCGCCATCACCGTGGCGATCCCGTACACGACGATCACTGACAGCACTCCCCCGCCATCCATCGCCATCGCCAGCCAGTATCCGAAGGCAGCTATTGCGAACGGGACGGCCGCCAGTCGCGGTGGCAGCACCCGGTAGGCCGCCACATACATGGGCACGAACCCCACAAAGACCAGCGGCCAGAGGCTGCCGTTGCCCCCCCACATGACGAAGAGCGCTATCGCGCTGATCACCGAGAGCACGAGGCCCAGAATCACTCGTCCCGCGGTGATCCCAGCCGCCGCCGGACCCCGGTCAGCGGGCGCCTTGTCGAGTACAGCCATGCGTCGTTCCGTTCCTCGTTGGAACTGCTCGGCACCGGAGCGGTCACGCGTCGGGCGAAGGGACGGCGCGAGACGAATCCGGCGGGGACAGTAATGACGATGCTAGTGTCCCGGGTCCGCCGTATCGCGCTGAACGATCAGTCGGTCACCCGAGCATCACATCCGAGCAGCGTTGATGGCGGTGACGAGAATGCCGCGGCCGCCCATGTCGGCCAGTTCGTCCATCACCCGGTGCACATCGGTCTTGGGGACCACGGCTCGAACCGCCGACCAGCCGGGCTCGTGCAGTTGCGACACCGTGGGGGACTCGATACCCGGGGTCAGAGCGCAGGCCGCCTCCACGAGCCCGGTCGCGATGTCGTAGTCGACCAGCACGTAGGTCCAGGCCGTCAGAACGCCCTGCAGCCGGCGCACCATGACATCGACCTCGCGATCAACGGGTGCGTCATCGCGCCGGATGAGGACCGCCTCCGACTCCAGAATCGGGTCCCCGACCGTCTCCAGTCCTGCCTGCCTCAGCGTGGTGCCGGTGTCGACCACATCAGCGATCGCGTCGGCAACCCCCAGGCGCACGGCATTCTCCACCGCGCCGTCGAGGCGTACCACCTCAGCGTCGATCGCCTCCTGCGCGAGGAACGCCCGCAACAACCCGGGATACGACGTGGCCACGCGGGCACCGGCCAGATCGCGACGCCTGCCGAAACTGCCGACGGGAGCGGCGACGAAGAAGCGGGAGGGACCGAAGCCCAGTTGCAGGACCTCGTGCGCGGCCACGTCCGCGTTCACCAACATGTCACGGCCGGTGATGCCGAGGTCGAGAATTCCGGAGGCGACGTACGTCGGGATGTCCTTGGGGCGCAGCAGGTAGAACTCGATCTTGTTCTGCGGGTCGACGACCATCAGGTCGCGGGGCTGCCGGGACTGCCGGTATCCCGCTTCGGTCAGCATCCGACGCGCGGGCTCGTGCAACTGGCCCTTGTTGGGAAGGGCGACTTTGATCATGGGTGTCGTCTCCTTGTCACAGATACCGGTAGACGTCTGCGAGACTCAGCCCGCGCGCCACCATCAGCACCTGCAGGTGGTAGAGCAATTGCGAGATCTCCTCGGCCGTCCGGTCCGCAGACTCGTGTTCCGCGGCCATCCAGACCTCTGCGGCCTCCTCCACCACCTTCTTGCCGATCCCGTGTACTCCGGAGTCGAGCAGTCTCACAGTGCCCGAGTCCGGCGGCCGCTCGAGGGCACGGCGCTGCAGCTCATCGAAGAGGGCTTCGAAATTCTTCATGGACTCACCGATCGCGGCTCAGGGACTGAATCCAGCATACGGCTTGCGAGCCGAGCCGACCTCGGCCAGCGTCCTGGTCGTGGCGATGGCTGCCTGCATGGCCTCGCGGCCCTTGTCCTCACGGCTACCAGGCAGTCCCGCGCGATCGAGCGCCTGCTCCTCGTCATCGCAGGTGAGGATCCCGAAGGTCACCGGGACACCGGTCAGGACCGCCACCTGGCTCAGGCCCTGAGTCACTCCTGCGCTGACGTACTCGAAGTGCGGGGTGCCACCCCGAATGATCACCCCGAGAGCCACCACCGCGTCGAAACCGGACTCCGCTGCCCGCCGGGCGACGACAGAGAGTTCGAAGGATCCCGGTACGCGGTAGATCTCGATCTCGGCACCGGACTGCGATGCTGCGCCCACAGCCCCCTCGAGCAGCCCGTTCACGACCCGGTCATGCCAGGTGGCGGCCACCACCGCGATACGCATGCCGCGTCCGTCCACGCTCGCTTCCGGAGCACCGACACCGCTCATCCTTCATCCTCCATCTGATTGCCGGCCACAAACCCTGCGTCCGGCGGCTCGGTCTGGGCATCGCCC
The DNA here is from genome assembly GCA_020438795.1 of Actinomycetota bacterium. GTDB lineage: Bacteria > Actinomycetota > Actinomycetes > S36-B12 > JAGQTY01. Next base: position 13,383 of record JAGQTY010000020.1, on the reverse strand, counting down.
AAGGGGACCGACACCAGCAACTCGTGTCCCATGCGGTCCCGTTTCGTGGCCAGATATGCCGAGTTCTCGGGATTCACACCGACGATCAGGGGAATCCTGGCCAGGATCGAGAGCCCGTAGCCCTCCATTCCCGCCCGTTTGGCCGGATTGTTGGTGAGCAGTCTCATGGTGCGAACCCCCAGGTCGCTGAGAATCTGAGCCCCGGTCCCGTACTCGCGAGCGTCCGCGGGCAGGCCCAGTTCCAGGTTCGCGTCGACGGTGTCGCGTCCATCGTCCTGCAACTGATAGGCGCTCAGTTTCTGCAGCAGCCCGATGCCCCGGCCCTCGTGCCCGCGCAGGTAGAGCACGACGCCCCGGCCCTCTTCGGCGACAGCCGACAGCGCAGCATGCAGCTGAGGTCCGCAGTCACACCGTAGCGAGCCGAACGCGTCGCCGGTGAGGCACTCCGAATGCACGCGCACGAGCACATCCTCACCATCGCCGAGGTCACCCGCGATCAGGGCCATGTGCTCCACACCATCAACGGTGGACCGGTATCCGATGGCAGTGAAATCCCCGAACCTCGTCGGCAGCTTGGCCGACGCGACTCGCTCGATCTGGGTCTCCGTGTGCCGCACGAAAGCGATGAGGTCGGCGATGGAGATCATCACCAGACCGTGCTCGTCGGCGAACTCCCGGCATTGTGGCGCCCGCATCATGCTGCCGTCATCGTTGACGAGCTCAGCGATGGCACCCGCTGGAGTGAGTCCGGCGAGTCTGGCGAGATCGACAGCTGCTTCGGTGTGGCCGGCCCGCTGCAGCACTCCCCCGTCCACTGCCCGCAGCGGGAACACGTGTCCGGGGCGGGTCAGCTCCCATGGCTCGGTCGCCGTGTCGGCCAGCACCTTGATGCTGTGGGCACGGTCAGCGGCGGAGATGCCGGTGCTGACGCCGTCACGGGAATCGACGGATACGGAGTAGGCCGTCTGCTTCTTGTCCTGGTTGACAGTCGTCATCGGAGGCAGGTCCAGGCGATCGAGCATCTGTGCGGTCATCGGCACACAGATCACACCTGACGTGTGCCGGATCATGAACGCGAGCAGGTCCGGTGTGGCTCTGCCTGCGGCGAAGATGAGGTCACCCTCGTTCTCGCGATCCGCGTCATCGACGACCACCACCGGCTGGCCCTCCGCGATCGCCGTCAGCGCGTCCTCGACCGGGTCGAGTCGCACCCCCTCATGGCCCGGCTCGGCCGGCTGCGGTGGCCTGGCGACGAGGATCTCCTCATCGTCGTCGTGCAGGTGTTCCTTGGGGATCATCCAGCACCTCCGGCCAGCAGCCGTTCGACATACTTGGCGATCACATCGACCTCCACATTGACACGGTCCCCCACTTCGAGGCCTCCGAGGCGGGTCTCAGCGAGCGTCGCCGGGATCAGCGACACGGAGAACGACGTCTGCGCCGCTCCCCCGTGATCCGCGGAGTCGTGCACATCGACCACGGTGAGGGAGACGCCGTCGAGGGTCACTGAGCCCTTGGGAGCCAGATACCGGCCCAATTCCGCCGGGGTCTCGAACCTGAAGACCGTCCAGCGGTCCCCCGGCTCCCTGCCGACCACGAGCGCCTCGCCGTCGACATGGCCCTGAACGATGTGACCGCCCAGCCTGCTGTCAGCACGGACCGCCCGTTCCAGGTTGAGCGCAGCACCCGGTTCCAGCCCTCCGAGGGTCGTCCGGTTCAGGGTCTCGGCCATCACGTCAGCGGTGAAGCCGTCCGGCTCGAGATCGACCACCGTCAGGCAGACGCCGTTCACGCTGATGGAGTCCCCGGGAGTCGTGCCCTCCAGCACTCGTCGGGCACCCACCTGCAGCCTCGCGGAATCCGCGCCCGCTTCGCATCGTCGCAGGTCGCCCACTTCCTCGACCAGACCGGTGAACATCAGGCCCTCCTCAGGTCGATACGGACGTCGGTTCCCACTCTGGTGACGCTCTGCAGCTCGAAGCGCCGCATGTCCGCGATCGTCGAAACGCCGAAGTCCGCGACAGCCGGGGTACCGGCACCCAGCAGTCCGCCCGCGACATACCAGCGCACAGTATCGATCATACCCGCGGACAGGAATGCCGCGGTGATCGTCGGACCCCCCTCGACCAGGAGCAGGTGCACATCGCGGCGGAAGAGTTCATCGAGCGCTACCGTCACATCGCGGGTCGCCAGGTGCACGAACTGCTCAGCCGGACCGGATGTGCGCACCCTCGCACCGGCGGGGACGGGCCGAAGTCCCATGACCACTCGCAGGGGCTGCCGGCTTCCCGGAATGCGTGCACTGAGCTGGGGGTCGTCCACCGCGACCGTCCCGCTGCCCACCAGCACGGCGTCCACTTCGGCGCGCAACTGCTGCACCTGCTCGCGGGCCGCGGGACCGGTGATCCAGCGACTGCTACCGTCCGCCGCAGCCACGCGACCGTCCAGCGTGGTGGCTGCCTTGAGCACCACTTGTGGCCGCCGATGAGCCATCGCGAACGTCCATGCGGGATTCAGGGCCAGAGCCTCCTCGACCAGGATCTGGGACTCCACCTCGATTCCGGCCGCTGACAGCCGCGCCGCACCGCCCGCAGCCAGCGGGTTCGGGTCCGCCTGGGCGAACACCACGCGAGCGACTCCTGCCTCGATCAGCGCCTCGCTGCAGGGACCGGTCCGGCCGGTGTGGTCACATGGCTCGAGTGTGACGACGGCTGTCGCACCGCGGGCAGCAGCACCGGCGACGCGCAACGCCTCCACCTCAGCGTGTGGCAGCCCCGCACCCCTGTGGGCCCCCTCACCCACGACGCGACCGTCCGGGCCCACGATGACGCAGCCGACCCGAGGATTGGGCCGGGTGTCCGGCGCACCGGCGGCGAGCTCGACCGCTCGTCGCATGAACCGATCCCGTTCTTCCACACTCCCCATTGTCGCAGGGCCGCGCGAGGCCAGCGCCTACGCAGGGCTGGGCGCCCCCGGCCGGACCCAGCGCAGCAGGTACTGAGTGGCCACCCCGAGTTCCACGATGGCCACCTGATCGTCGTCGTACTCAGCAGCGGTGTCCGTACCGGGAGGGACGATCCGGTCCAGCTGCTCCGGGCGCTGACCGGTCTCATACGCCGTGGCCACGAGTTCCAGCTGCTGCACCACCCTCGCAGCGAGGTTCCTGCTGTTCTCATCGAGCATCCGGCCGCTCTGCAGATGATCGATGGCCAGGTTGGCGATGCCGCCCTGGATGCTGCGGACATCGACCAGCATCCGCTGGTGTTCACGCTTGAGCTCGATAGGAGCTCCCGGTTCGCGGGCGGTCCGCTCGATGTTGAACGCCAGGTCGGTGTTCGCGACCAGGATGCGTTCACGTCTGGCCCGGAATTCGTCCCAGGATTCGCCGTCGATGACCGCCTGGAGTTCCTTGGCCGTCCTGCGCAGCAGTGCCGCGTACTCCTTCGGCACGAGCCTGCGCCCGCGTGTGGGCCACAGCAGGATCAGCCCCAGGAACACAATCACTGCTGCCAGGAGCGTGTCAGCGATGCGCCACAGGCCCAGATCCCAGCCACCGGGGATCAGCAGCCCCAGCGCGGAGACGATCGCGATGGAGATTCCGATCGCGAACGACCAGTAGGTGACGTTGAAGTAGGCGGTCAGCCAGTAGAACGCTGCGGCCGAGACCAGCAGGATGACCACGGGCACACCCCCGAACGTGACACCCACGAAGGCACCGATGATCGAGCCCAGGATCGTGCCGAGGGAGAAGATCTGCAGCCGTGAGAAGCCCGTACCGAGGTCGGGCTGCAGCATGATGTTCACGCCCAGGAGCATGAAGAACCCGTCGGGGATGTCAAAGAACTTGTACAACCAGGTGGCCACGGCGATGAGCACGACGTACCGCAGCAGATGCCGGCGCAGCCAGGTGTCGTTGCTCAGATTGATGACCACCAGGTGCCACGGTTCGACACCGGGTCGCGACGGTCGTGCGACGGTGCCGGTATCGCTGGCGCCCGCGCCCAGAGCTCTCACTGCGTCGCTGAGTGAGCGCAACGCGGCATCGCCCTGGGCAACGGGGGCCGGGTTCGCCCGGATCCAGTCCTGAACCTCGGCGATCGCACCGAGCGCGGCCGCGACATCCGGTGACTCGGCCTCCTCAGCCGTGAGGATCCGGCCCGCCTCGCGCAACTGCACCGCCTTGTCGCGGAGTACTGCAGCGACCTCGTCGTACATGCGGGAGGCACCCGGGATGCTCGGACGGTCGGTCAGCGAACGGACGTCGATGAACGCGGACAGCGCCTTCATCACCTCCATGCCCTGCTGGTAGAGGGCATTGAAGCGTCGTGACCCACGCCAGAGCACGGCCCAGCGCGCGTCCACGCTCGCGTCGTCGGCCGACTTCATCACCTCGGTGTGTGCCGCACCGATGGCGTCCGCGTCGCTGTCACGGGCCATGGTGTCGGCGAAGTCGGCGATCGCCTCGAACTCGCGGACAAGGATGAGGGTCTGGTTGCGGTTGCGGTCCCAGGGCAGCGTGATCAGCATGAGCAGGATCGCGGCAGCGCCACCGATCAGGGTCGCGTAGAAGAGTCCGAGCGCATCGGCCACGTCACCGGGGAAGCCGATGGAGAACAGCGTCAGGAACATGAGCACCAGCGACTTCTTGACCCCCGCCGGACCGACAACACCGAACAGGCCGACACCGAACCCGATGCCCGCGGCCGCAGCGACCGACCACCAGATGTTGTTGCCGGCCAGGGTTGCCAGGAAGGTGACCACGGCTCCGACGACCGTCACCACGGCGCCGCCCGCGACGCGGCGGCCGACGGCGAGGTAGTCGTCGGTGTAGCTGACCAACCAGCCCACGAACCCCACCTGGAACCAGAACGCGATGTCGTTGACCAGGATCCCGATCCCCAGACCGAGCGCCCACAGAAAGGCACCGCGCAGCCCCTGGCCGTAGGCGGGCCGGACCTTGTTGGTCGCCAGCAACCGCCTGATGTAAGTCTGTGTTGGGGTCGCGACCGCCCCTGCCATCAGGGAGACGCCTCCTCAGCGAGTCGGCGCAGTTCCCGGACGGCCCGGTCGGGATCCTCGGCGTCGAACACCGCGCTTCCGGCCACGAACACGTCGGCGCCGGCCTCTGCACACACCTCGATGGTCTTGTCGCTCACACCGCCGTCCACCTGAAGCCAGACATCCACATCGCGGCCCGCGATGGCCTCACGTGCCCGGCGGATCTTGGGTACGACCAGATCGAGGAACTTCTGGCCGCCGAATCCCGGTTCCACCGTCATCAGGAGCAGCATGTCGAGCTCAGGGAGCATCTCCTCATACGGCTCGACCGGCGTCGCCGGCTTCAGTCCCATGCCGGCGCGGGCACCCTTGGCGCGGAGTTCCCTGGCCAGGCGGATCGGGGCATGGGCAGCCTCGACGTGGAAGGTGACACTGCCGGCACCGGCCTCGGCATAGGCCGGCGCCCACCGATCCGGATCCTCGATCATCAGGTGACAGTCGACCGGCGTGTCGACGTGCCTGAGCAGTGACTCCACCACGGGAAGCCCGAGTGTCAGGTTGGGCACGAAGTGGTTGTCCATCACGTCGACGTGCAACCAGTCCGCCGCGTCGCCGACACGCCTGCACTCAGCGGCGAGTTCGGCGAAGTCACTGGAGAGGATGGAAGGAGATATCTGTACGGCCACGAGACGAAGCGTAGTGAAAACCGCCCGATTTCGCAGCGTGGCCGGACCGTGCGGCGCAGCCCGTACGGTCCGGCCACGGTGCCGCGCGAACGATCAGGGAGTCGCACGGCGCCGCAGCAACGCCAGGTACATGCCATCCGTGTCATGGATGTGGGGCCACAGACGCAGTGTTCCTCGCGCCGTCGCTGCCCCGAGTCCGGGCACAGGGTCGCGCACCGGCTCAAGACGGATGTCGGCGTGCCGCGCGAGCGCGTGGTCCACGATCTCGTCGGTCTCGCCCAGATGCGGACTGCAGGTGACGTAGGCGACCAGGCCCCCGGGACGCAGGTGCTCCAGTGCCGTCGACAGCAACCGGCGCTGCATCCCCTGCAGGTCCTGGAGCTGCCCGGGCGAGCGACGCCAGCGCAGTTCCGGGCGGCGGCGCAACACCCCCAGCCCCAGGCAGGGGGTGTCGAGGAGTACCCGGTCGGCCGCGGGCAATCGCAACTGTGTCGCGTCGCCCTGCACAAGCGTGACCCGCTGCGGTTCGGGCAGTGACCGTGCCACCAGTTCAAGGCGATGCCGGTGCAGCTCGACGGCGGTGAGATGAGCGCCCACCGGCTCCGCGAGTCCGGCCAGCAGCGCCGCCTTCCCGCCGGGTCCGGCACACAGGTCGAGCCATTGGCGCTCTTCAGCGACACCAGCCTGCCAGGCGCCCTGGACCACAACCTGCGAGCCCTCATCCTGGACCCCCGCGGCGCCCGAGCGCACCGCGGCGACCCTTCCGGGGTCCCCGGCGAGCCGGACCGCCCAGGGGGACCAGCGCCCTGGTTCACCCCCGCTCTGCTCCAGCAACTGTTGCTGTGTGATCCTGCCGGGCCGGGCGACCAAGGTGACCGGGGGTGCGGTGTTGTTCACCCCCAGGAGAGCCTCGAGCTCGTCCTGCCGGTCGCAGGCCGACAGGGCTCGCGACAACGCCTCGATGATCCACTCCGGATGCGATTGCGTGATGCTCAGTCGCCGTAGCAGCGGCTCGGCGTGCGAGACCAGTTCGTCCTGCCACTGTGGCCAGTCCCGGACAGCCACCTTGCGCAGCACCGCATTGACGAAGCCACCGACCCGGTGGCCGACGATCTCCTTGACCAGCGCGACCGAACTGCCGACGGCGGCATAGTCGGGGATGCGCATACTGAGCAGCTGATGGCTGCCGAGTCGCAGCACAGTCAGCACCGGCGGGTCGAGAGAGTCGAGGTCACGGTTTACACATGCTGAGATGACGGCGTCGTAGCGGCCGCGCAGTCGCAGGGTTCCGAAAGTGAGCTCGGTGGCCAGCGCCGCGTCCCGGTCGTTCAGGTCGTGCTCACGCAGCGCCTGAGCCAGCCGTAGATTTGAGTACGCATCCTCCTGGTCGACAGCGTCCAGAACCTCGAAGGCGATTCTGCGAGCCGGGTCGACGCGATCCTTCCGCCGAGGCCGGCCCCGCCCGTTCCCCCGCCCGCTACTCAAACCGGATGTCCGTCGAGCGCAGGCCGCGCAGCCAGTCCGAGGCCGCCATCCGCTTCTTCCCAGGTGGTTGCACGTCCACCAGAGTCAGGGGCGCCCCGGCGGTTCCGACGGCCCAGGAGTTCTTGGCGACCCGGACCACCTCGCCGGGCTCGGCCACCACGTCGGCGACCGGACCCACGGGGAACACCTTGACCCGCTCACCGGCCAGCTCGGTCCACGCCCCGGGCGCGGGCGTGCAGCTGCGGATGAGCCGGTCGATGGCCAGCGCCGGTGCGGTCCAGTCGATACGTGCATCAGCGACCGTGACCTTCGGGGCGAGGCTCACTCCGTCAGCCGACTGCGGGCGAGCGACGAGCTCTCCGGTCTCAATCCCGTCGAGGGTTGCCACGAGCAGTCCCGCCCCGGAGACTGCGAGCCGGGCCAGCAGGTCGCCCGAGGTGTCCTGCGCCCTGATGGTCTCGGTCACCACCCCATAGACCGGACCGGAATCCAGCCCCTCCTCGATCAGGAACGTCGAGGCACCCGTGATGTCGTCACCATGCCGGATCGAATGCTGCACAGGGGCGGCGCCGCGCCAGGCCGGAAGCAGCGAGAAGTGCAGATTGATCCAGCCCAGTCGCGGGATGTCCAGCGCAACTCTGGGAAGCAGAGCCCCGTAGGCGACCACCGGGCAGGCATCAGGCTCCAGCTCGGACAGGGCGTTCAGGAAGTCGGGGTCCTTCGCCGAGACGGGCTGGAGCAGTGGTATCCCGTGATCAGCGGCCAGCGCCGCCACCGGTGAGCGGGTCAGCTGGCGGCCGCGACCGCTGCGGGCGTCCGGCCTGCTGATCACCGCGACCACCTCGTGGTGCGACTCCATGATCGCGGCCAGCGATGGCACCGCCGGTTCCGGCGTTCCCGCGAAGACCACCCTCATGCGATCCGTCCCACGACTTGTCTCACAGCGCCCACCATGCCAGGTTCAGCACCGACACAGGCCGGACAATGAACCGAATGTCCGCTACATCCACTTGGAACTGATCCGGTGCGGACTGGCCCTGACGGTCGGCGTCGCCTCGCCGAACCACTCCGCCTCTCGGATGGCACGCATCGCGGCCTTGCGCTGTTCGGGGTCGAGCCGGTCGATGAAGAGGATGCCGTCGAGGTGATCGGTCTCGTGCTGGATCGCCCGGGCCAGAAGCTGGGTCCCTTCCACCTCCACCGGCTCCCCGTGCTCGTTGAAGCCCTTGGCAACCACTCCGTAGGCACGCGGGGTGTCTGCGACGATGCCGGGAATCGAGAGGCAGCCCTCCTCGCCCTCCTGCTGATCGCTGGTGAGGTCGAGGCTCGGGTTGATGAGGTGGCCCACCTCATTGTCGACATGCCAGGTGAAGACGCGCAGGCTCACACCGAGTTGCGGCGCCGCGAGCCCGGCCCCGGAAGCGTCCTTCATGGTCTCGGTGAGGTCGCGCACCAGGTTGCGCAGTTCCTTGTCGAAGGTGGTCACCTCCGCGGCCTTGGTGCGCAGCACCGGATCCCCGAACAACCGAATCGGTTTGACAGCCACGATTCCCTCCCTGCAGACCAGTGTTCCACAGGCCCGGACAAACCTCGATGCCTGTGCGCAACGGCACCGACATCCAGGTGCCGGCAAAGCCTGGAGGCAGAGCCAACGGCCCTGTGCTGCTCGACCTGGTCGAATCAGCGCTGAACTGTGCCGGGCTCCGCGCTGGCCCGGGGCGTCGTCGGCGAGGCACCGGCCCCCTTGACCCAGCCCCGGCGTTGCGAGAGTGGCAGCACCAGATACGTGTACACGTAGCAACCCACGCAGAAGTTCAGCACACCATCCAGGACGTTGAAGCCGGCCAGGGCCAGCGCGATGATGGCGGAGGCTGACCAGCTGAAGGGTAGTGCCAGCACGGCCGCCGTGGCCATCAGGAATCCGATCCGCCACGCGAAGATCTTCGGGCCCTTGTTCATGAGCCTGGGCCGCAGTCGCAGCAATCCAGCCAGGCCGGTCGCGATCCTGCTGATCGGAGGGGTGACGGCGGTGAAGACCCGGATCACGTAGTCGAGCATCACCAGCGCCAGAAAGATCACCGACCAGTACTGACCGACGAGAGCCAGGACGCCGAATGCCGTGAGCAGCAGTGCCGTCAGCGTGGCGCCCACCCTTGCGGCACTCTTGTTGAGGCTCTCGGACGAGAGCGGACAGATGATCTCGGCATTCATCGATTTCCCATGCTCCGATTGACGGGTGTCTCTCAACGATAGGTGAATGGGCCAGGCACCCGGAAATCGTGACCATCGGTCGTCCCCCGGCAGTGGATTCAGCTCGGGTTGCAGGCACGCAGCATGGTCTGGGTCAGGCCCACATTGGGCCGCCATGACTCCAGGTCCCAGGTCGGCTTCGCTCTTGCCACCACTGAGAGGGGATGACACTTGAACTGGTTGTACATCGAACGCGTGTCGGGAACGCCTTTCGCGACCGCTTGCGACCAGGCGACCTCGATCTGGTCACCGACCATCGTCCGGCCGGCCCGGGTCGGTCTCACGTGATAGATAGTCCCCCCGTAGCCGGTCTCGGGAGTGACACGTGCGACGAACTCCTTGTTCGACTCGCGCGTGATGGCCGGGCCCGGTTCCGTTGACGGGGCCAGGCCATCAGCACCCTCGAGGCGGCGATCCAGCAGATCTCCGAAAGAGCTGGGCCCGAGAAACAGGAAGGCCCCAGCGGCCAGCCCGAGAACAATGAGGCCGCCCAGCAACTTCTTCATACGCCAATGGTATTGCCCCGGGAGTCCGCGACGAAGGAAAGCGCTCACTCCAGAGCATCGACCACCACTCTCATGGGGCTATCCCGGCGGGCCGCGTGAAGCCGCACCTGTTCTCTGACCAGAGCAATCAGCTCGTCCTGCCTGGGACGCACAGCTAGGACCACCCGGGTACGGTGGCGGTCCCTGTGGTCCGGGAAAAGGCCCTCGGGCGTCTGCGTCACCTGCTCACCCGGTTCGCTGACGTCGATCGGCCCCAGCACCCGAGGAGCGAGCGGACCCACCTGTTCCAGCAGTTCCTCGATCTCAGAGGCTTGCGCCTCGACGGTGACCGTCCGGTAGGCAGGTGGCAGACACAGTTCCTCCCGCTCGGCCAGCTCACGTTCGGCGATCCAGCGCGGAGCCCAACGGAGCAGGGCGGAATAGCTGGGCTCCTGCGTGGGCGCGGCGAGCAGCAAGGGAGCCGCGGGGCGCAGCAGACCCCCAAGGCTGAACCAGCGTCGGACGGTCTCCTCCCGGGCCCGGACGCCCGAACGCTGCAGGTCAGCGCCGGCGTCGGGCAGGAAGGCCGCGGCGTACCCACCGGGCACATCCGGCTCCAGCCCGGCGGTGGCCACGACGATCCGGCGCCCAGCCGGCAGCTGTGAGACCGGATGGTCGGCGGTGCTGACCACCACCGGGGTGCTGGGGATGAGCCGTCCCAGATCCTCGGCGGTGCGCTTCGCCCCCACAGCCACCGAACGGGTCCGGGACTCGCCGCACGACGGACAGGCCCACAGCGGCACCGGTCCGCAGGTCGGACACCCCAGCACCGGAGTCATCTGAAGTGGGGAATCGCACGTAGCACACCTGGCCAGCGCGCGACAGTTCTCACAGGCCACCAGCGGGACGTACCCCCGCCGGCCGACCTGCACGAGCACAGGCCCGAATTCGAGAGCTCGGTTCAGCGTCTCGACCGCGACCCGCGGAATGCGGGTCACCGAATCCGCGACCGTGTGCTGAACATCATGGGTGCTGCCAACCGCGGGTCGGTCGCTGCGGATGCGCTGCGCCGAAGCCTGGAGCGGCCGCAGGTAGCCACTTGCCAGCCACTGGGCCGCCTGCGCCGAACACGAGTACCCTCCCACCACGAACGCACTCGACTGCAGATGCGAGCGGATCGCCAGTACGTCTCTGGCGCGGTAGTACGGGGCACGCTGCTCGACGTGATTCTCGTCGGTGTCGTCCCAGATCAGCAGCAGGTCCGGCGCGGGCAGGGGCGCAAACACCGCGGATCGGGTGCCGATGACTATGCGAGCCTGTCCGGAACACGCTGCGATGTGGTTGCGGTAGCGTTCCGCGGGCCCCAGCTCTCCCCCAAGGGTGACGACGCCTGATTCCCCGGCCAGCGATGTGAGAACCCGGTCCACATCACGGCGGTCCGGCAGGACCACGATCGCCGAGAGGCCTGCTCGCGAGAGCGCCGCGACCAGCGTCGCGAGGGCCGGGGCGAAGGGCCGTCCGGGAGTTGCCAACCAGGCCGCGCGTGGCCGGTTCCCGGCCTGCAACGACTCGAGGAACCCGGACACCGGAGCATCACCCCAGCTGGACCAGTCCAGCGGAGCCGGCGACGGGTCCAGCGGCCCGGACGGCAGCTCCGCCGGTACGCCGGAATGACGTCGTGGCACAGCCAGGCGCAGCACATCGGACAGGGAGCCCGCATAGTGGTCCGCCACGGCACGGCACAGTCGGGCCAGTTCCCTGGGGAGGACGACCACGGGGGAAAGCACGCGTTCGAGCCCGGACAGGCCGGGGTCAACCGGGCCATCGCGTCGCTCAAGCACGAATCCGTCGTACTGGGTTCCGGCCAGGCGCACCCGGACACGGACACCCACCTGCGCGGACTCGGCCTGTTCTGCGGTGACTCCGTAGTCGAACGTGCGGTCCAAGTGTGGCAGCGGCGACTCGACAGCAACGGCGACGACAGCCACGAAGGGCTGCTCCCATGGAGGCGGAGGCACTCTGGGTGCGATCCCGCCACGGGGACCGAGCAGCGGAAGCTGGTCAGCCACTGCACTCACCCCCACAAGAAGGGTAGCGACTACCCCCGGACAGCTGCCGCCAGCGCCTCGGCCCGGTCGGTGCGCTCCCAGGTGAACTCGGGCAGCTCGCGACCGAAGTGACCATAGGCCGCAGTACGACGGAAGATGGGTCGCTTGAGATCCAGGTCCCTGATGATAGCTGCGGGGCGCAGATCGAACGTGGACTTGACCGCCTCAACGATCTGATCCTGCGGGACCGAGGCGGTACCGAAGGTCTCGAGGAACAGTCCGACGGGGTGTGCCTTCCCGATCGCGTAGGCGACCTGAACCTCACAACGGTCCGCGAGTCCAGCGGCAACGATGTTCTTGGCGACCCACCGCATGGCGTAGGCGGCCGAACGGTCCACCTTGGAGGGATCCTTGCCGGAGAATGCGCCGCCACCGTGGCGCGCCATGCCACCGTAGGTGTCGACGATGATCTTGCGGCCGGTGAGCCCGGCATCGCCCATCGGGCCACCGAGCTCGAACTTCCCTGTCGGGTTGATGAGCACGCGCGGGTCGGCGGCCTCGATCTCGTAGTCCTCGAGCACTGCGTCGATGACATGCTTGCGCAGGTCGGGGGTGAGCAGACCCTCCAGACTCACGTCCTTGGCGTGCTGGGTCGAGATCACGACGGTCTCGAGTCCGACCGGGGTGTCGCCGTCATACTCGATGGTCACCTGGGTCTTGCCATCGGGACGCAGGTAGGGCAGTGTCCCTTCGTGGCGAACCTGTGCCAGGCGCTGGGCCAGTGAGTGTGCCAGCGAGATCGGCAGCGGCATGAGTTCTTTGGTGTCACGGCACGCATAGCCGAACATCAGGCCCTGGTCCCCCGCACCCTGGAGGTCGAGCGGATCGACGCTGTCGTCGACACGGTTCTCGTAGGCGTCATCCACGCCTTGGGCGATGTCCGGGGACTGCTTGCCGATCGACACGGACACACCACAGGATTCGCCGTCGAACCCCTTCACCGAGGAGTCGTAGCCGATGTCGAGCACCACCTGACGCACGAGCTCGATCACGTCGGCGTATCCGGTCGTGGTCACCTCACCAGCGACATGGACCTGACCTGTGGTGAGCATGGTCTCCACCGCGACGCGGGAGGCGGGATCCTGCTGCAGGAGGTCGTCCAGGATGGCATCAGAAATCTGGTCGGCCATCTTGTCGGGATGACCCTCAGTGACTGACTCCGAGGTGAATAGACGCTTGCTCATACATTCTCCGTGGTTCGGTGACCCTTGGCCGCTCGAATTGCGGCACCTGTCAAATTGTACGCGACGACCGGGACATCGCGCTCGTGCTCCATCTGCAGATGTACTCTACCTGCTGCCCGCGGCCAGCTGGTACGCCCCGCCGTACTGCTGGGCATCGATGCCCGCACCGAGCAACCGGTCAGTCCGA
>JAGQTY010000208.1 GCA_020438795.1 Actinomycetota bacterium | reverse complement strand
AGGAAGATGATCGCGCCCGTCCAGTTGACGGCATCCTGCCCGCCGTACATGTGGTTGAGGTTGCGGAGCGCCCCCGTCGACAGCACGAGGGTGACGTGCGCGATGAGGAACAGCACGAAGTAGAGCATCACCGGGAAGTGGATCGCGCGCGCCACCTCGACCGGGTAGGCCGCGCTCAGCCGCTTCCAGTTCGCCGACCAGGCGCCCGACATCCGGATGCCGGTGGCCGCCGCCAGCGGGGCCGCCACGAAGATCGTGACGAAGTAGGCGAGCTGCTGCAGGCTGTTGTAGTTCACCCAGCCGTTCTCGACCGGCCAGTTGAGCGACGCGTACTGCAGCGCCGCCGACAGCGCGTTCGGGATGACTTCCCACGACGTCGGGACCACACGCACCCAGTGCCCGGTCACGATCAGCAGCACGACGAAGATCACGCCGTTGAGGAACCACAGGCTGTCGAGCGCGAGGTGCAGCCACAGCGTGATGCTGATCTTGCGCGGCGGGTTCTTCGTGCGCGGCCAGCGCGTG
>JAGQTY010000207.1 GCA_020438795.1 Actinomycetota bacterium | reverse complement strand
AGGTGGTGCTGCCCCCGGAGGTCCAGCTGCCGCCGTCGAGGCGGTATTCGATGTCGGTGATGGCCGAGCCGTTGTCGGCTCCGGGCGTGAACGTGACATTCAGTGAGCCGTTCCCGGGAACGATCCGGTTGATCGTCGGGGCGTCCGGCGGGCCCATGGGTACGACGGTGACTGCGTCGCTGGCTGGGCTGGGTCCGTTGCCGTTGATGGCGCGCAGTTCCACGTCGTAGCTGGTGCCGTTGGTGAGTCCTGGGATGGTCAGCGGGGAGGTGGTGCTGCCCCCGGAGGTCCAGCTGCCGCCGTCGAGGCGGTATTCGATGTCGGTGATGGCGGAGCCGTTGTCGTCGCCGGGGGTGAAGTCGACGTCGACCTGGCCGTCCCCGGCGGTCCAGCTGTCGATCGTCAGGGTGTCGGGAATGCCGGGGGTGACGGTGACGGGGCCGCTGGGTGTGCTGGGTCCGTTGCCGTTGATGGCGCGCAGTTCCACGTCGTAGCTGGTGCCGTTGGTGAGTCCTGGGATGGTCAGCG
>JAGQTY010000206.1 GCA_020438795.1 Actinomycetota bacterium | reverse complement strand
AAGCCATCGCGGATGCGTGTCAAAGCCAGAGGCATCAAGAAGCGCACAAGAATGCGGATCAAGGTCCGGCCAACCAGCACGACGCGGGACTACAAGATCCGGCTGAAGAAGAAGCGACACGGCAACTGGCGATTCTTCGTGACCGTCCGCACCACTGGACCGCGAGACATCGTGAAAGTGAACCTGCCCCGCGGCCGATACCTAGCTGTGGCTCCGGCCCAACACGGGTTCGACCGCGAGACAAGCCGTGTTGTCCGCATTCGTCGGTGAGCCAACTTTCCTGAACCGTCACTCAGGCGGTGTCTCAGGATCGGTCGAACCTGAGACACCCGACGCCGCGGCTCTTAAGGCACCGCGGTCTCGTCTCACGATCTTGTCTCACACTCGATCTGTCCCACTCCTCGTGACGCGCGATGGTGGGGATGTCAGGCGGCTTCTGCGGCGATCCCGTGAAACGCCTTGGCGAGCGCCTGGATGAGCCGGGCTCGACCCGCTTCCTGGGAGAAGAAGTAGTCGGCAATCTTGCCGTGG
>JAGQTY010000205.1 GCA_020438795.1 Actinomycetota bacterium | reverse complement strand
CAGCGGTGCGCGAGCCTCCCGCGGGTCAACCGCGGTGCCTGAGCCAGACCACGCCGAGCGGGGGCAGCGACACCGTCGCCGAAGCGGGTCGGCCGTGCCAGGGATCCTCCCAGGCCATCACCGAGCCGAGGTTGCCCACGCCGGAGCCGCCGTATTCGACGGCGTCGGTGTTGACGATCTCCGCCCATTCGCCGCTGAAGGGCAGCCCGACCCGATAGTCCAGGTGGGGAACCGCCGAGAAGTTCGCCAGACACGCGACCACGGAGCCGTCCGCAGCCCAGCGCAGCCACGAGAACACGTTGTTGCCCGCGTCGTTCGCGTCGATCCACTCGAAGCCCTCGGGGGAGTTGTCCTGCTGCCACAGGGCCGGGTTGTCGGTGTAGGCCCGGTTGATGTCGCCGACGAGTCGCAGCATGCCGGCGTTCTCGGAATGATCCAGCAGCCACCAGTCCAACCCGCGGCCTTCATTCCACTCCGACTCCTGCGCGAACTCCGATCCCATGAAGATCAACTGCTTGCCGGGGTGGGCCCACATG
>JAGQTY010000204.1 GCA_020438795.1 Actinomycetota bacterium | reverse complement strand
GCCTGGTCACGCTCGTGCGGCATGCTTGAAGCGCGCATGCTCTTAACACGTTCCCGTTGACAATTGCAACTTGTGCATGAAGGGTCGCGTAGACGCCTCCCGATACTTTTGACCAAACCCAAAACAGTCCAAGACAATGGGAAAAGGCGATAAGAAGACCAAAAAGGGCAAGCGCGCCGCCGGCAGCACGGGCAAGACCCGTCCCGCCAAGCGTGCTTCCGCCAAGAAGGCCGCCGCCAAGAAGGCCGTGAAGAAGGCTGCCAAGAAGACCACGGCGAAGAAGGCCGTGAAGAAGGCCGCCAAGAAGACCACGGCGAAGAAGACGACGGCGAAGAAGACCACCGCCAAGAAGGCCGCCAAGAAGTCGACGGCGAAGAAGGCCACTGCCAAGAAGGCCGCCAAGAAGTCGACCGCGAAGAAGGCTTCCGCCAAGCGTGCCACCGCTCGTCGTGTGACCGCGAAGAAGGCTTCGGCGAAGAAAGCCTCGGCCAAGAAGGCCACGGCGAAGAAGGCCGCCAAGAAGACCACGGCAAAGAA
>JAGQTY010000203.1 GCA_020438795.1 Actinomycetota bacterium | reverse complement strand
CGCGAACCTGGCGAGCTTCTCCTCGCATCCGGGGTTCGTGTTCCTTGAATCGGACGTCGTTTCAGGAGTCCCGCCGAGCTTCCCACGCATGGACCGGGTGTATCACCTGGCGAGCCCGGCCAGTCCTCCCGGGTACCGGCTCCACCCCATCACCACCATGCGCGCCAACAGTGAAGGCACCCGGCTGCTCCTTGAACGCTGCCAGGCAGATGGCGCGCGGTTCCTCTTTGCCTCGACGTCGGAAGCCTACGGCGATCCGGAAGTCCATCCCCAGGTCGAGGAGTACCGGGGCAACGTCAGCTCGACCGGCCCGCGATCGATGTACGACGAGTCAAAACGATTCGGCGAAGCGATGACGATGGTCTTCGCGCGCGACTTTGGCGTCGATGCTCGCATCGCGCGCATCTTCAACACCTACGGACCACGGTCCGACCCGCACGATGGCCGCCTCGTACCGAACTTCGTGCGCCAGGCGCTCACAGGCGAGCCGCTCACGATCTACGGCGACGGTAGCCAGACGCGATCCCTCTGTTATGTAGACGA
>JAGQTY010000202.1 GCA_020438795.1 Actinomycetota bacterium | reverse complement strand
TCAATCCCAGTCATCTGGAAGCGGTCAACGCGGTGGTGCTCGGGCAGGTGCGCGCCCGCCAGCGGGTGCACGCGGACACGGATCGCAGTCGATACATGAGCATTGTGGTACACGGCGATGCGGCCTTTATGGGGCAGGGCGTCGTGGCCGAAACTTTGAACATGGCCGGTCTGGCCGGGTACAATACCGGTGGCACGTTGCACCTGGTGATCAATAATCAAATCGGTTTCACGACACTGCCGGGGGAATCGCGTTCGACTCAATACGCCACGGATCTGGCCAAGGGATTTCAAATTCCCATCATCCACGTGAACGGCGATGATCCCGAAGCCGTTTATCGGGCCGTACAACTGGTCATGGAATATCGCAAGATGTTCCGTAAAGATGTTATTATCGATTTGATCTGCTATCGTCGTCTGGGTCATAATGAAACCGATGAGCCCGCATTTACTCAACCGCGCATGTACGACGTGATCAAAAAACATCCCACCACCGCCCAGGTGTATCGCGATAAGCTGGAAGCGGATGAGGATGTGAATCGCGAA
>JAGQTY010000201.1 GCA_020438795.1 Actinomycetota bacterium | reverse complement strand
CGCAACGCGTACCCGCGTATGCCGAGCTGAACGTGGTCGAGAACCTGCGCTGGGCCGGTCAGCTGCGCGGCCTGCGGCGACAGGCGCTGGACGCAGCGATCGAACGCGTGCTGCGTACCCTGCAGCTCGACAAGGTGCGCACGAGGCTGGCCGGCAGGCTCTCCCAGGGCATGCTGCAGCGTCTGGGCCTGGCGCAGGCGGTATTGCACGAGCCGGACATCCTGATCCTGGACGAACCCACCGCCGGGCTCGACCCGCTGCAGACCGAACAGATCCGCGAGCTGCTCGGCGCACTCTCGTCCCACTGCAGCCTGATCCTCGCCACGCACCTTCTCGACGACGTGCAACGCCTGTGCGATCGCGTGATCCTGCTCGACGGCGGGCGCAAGCGGTCAGAGCACGCAGTAACTCCCGACACCGACCTGCTCGCGCATTTCCGCCAGCCGGCGTCCCGCACCGGGGCAGACGCGTGATCGGTGCCATTGCCCTGCACGAGTGGCGACGCCTGCGTGCCGGCACGATGTTCTGGCTGCTGCTGGCCTTCGGC
>JAGQTY010000200.1 GCA_020438795.1 Actinomycetota bacterium | reverse complement strand
CAAACCAAAGCACTGGGGGATTGTGACTGAAGCAGATTCTCACAAACCTATCGGCAGCACGGTGGTTCGTATCTTCGACAAGAAATACAACAAACTTCTTGAGACACAGGTGACAGACGCCAAAGGACGCTATGGATTCTTAGCCAACAAAAACCTCTACTTTGTCACCGCAGACAAAAAGGGCTATGAACGCTTTATCTCCGAAGACATCGACCTTACCCATGCCGAAGCTCAAACCATTGAGCGACCTATTACCTTAAAGAAGGTGGGGGATACACCGACACCGACACCGACACCGACACCGACACCGACACCGACACCGACGAATCCATTTACTGATCAATCGGTATAGGTTAAACAATATCGCATAGGCAAAAGCTTATGCGATATTGTTTTACAAGTTTTTTCGGCTAAAAAGCAAAACGTGACAACCATTTGAAAAAATGATTGAATGTCGCACAAGCGTGTAGAGATATGCGCATAGAGCCCGGGTGGCGAAATGGTATACGCAAGGGACTTAAAATCCCTGGTCTGAAAATGGCGTGCGGGT
>JAGQTY010000199.1 GCA_020438795.1 Actinomycetota bacterium | reverse complement strand
GAGGCCGTAGGTGGCCGGGTCCAGCTCCGGCGGGAGGTGGGGCTCCTTCCAGCGCAGCGGGTCCAGATCGGCGATGAGGTGGCCGCGGACGCGGTGCACGCGGATGAGCGTGGCCACCTGCATCTGCTTGTGCAGCATGGCCTCCTCGCGGTCCACCGGGTTGGTGTCCACCCGCCACTCGACGGCCTCGTAGGGCACGCCGAGGCTCTTGAACACCTGGTCGTAGAAGCCGTGGTTGCCCAGCAGCAGCTCGTGCACCCGCTTCAGGAACAGACCGCTCTCCGCGCCCTGGATGATGCGGTGGTCGTACGTGCTGGTGACGGTGATGACCTTGCTGACGCCGATGGACCCCAGCGTGCGCTCGTCCGCGCCCTGGAACTCGGCCGGGTAGTCGATGGAGCCGACGCCGACGATGACGGCCTGGCCGGGCATCAGGCGCGGCACGCTCTGCACGGTGCCGATGGTGCCCGGGTTGGTGAGGCTGATGTTGGCGCCCTGGAAGTCCGCCACCGCCAGCTTGTTGGTCTTGACCTTGCGGATGAGGTCCTCG
>JAGQTY010000001.1 GCA_020438795.1 Actinomycetota bacterium | reverse complement strand
ACGGTCGCGGAAGTCCGGATTCTTCATCCGCGAGTGAGCCGCAGACAGCCCGGCGGAGCGACCGAGTTGCGGACCCGACTGCTCGGCTGCCGTGTCGAGGGACTCCAGCGCCGAGGCAAGTATCTGTGGCTCAACCTCGACTCGGGTGAGGCGCTCGTGCTGCACCTCGGCATGAGTGGTCAGATCCGGGTGTTCGAGGAGCCGGTGGCTGATGATCCCCACGTCCGGGCCTGGTTCAGGCTCGAGGAGCGCTGGATCGCATTCCGGGACATGCGCACCTTCGGCTGGATGATGCTCGCTCCCGTAGGCCCGGGGGGTCTGCCCGCACCGGTCCAGCACATCGCAGCGGACCCCCTCTCGCCGGAATTCGATTCCGCAGCCGTCACCCGGAACCTCACGGCTACCTCCCGCTCCATCAAGCGCATCCTTCTGGACCAGGAGGTGATCTCCGGGATCGGGAACATCTACGCCGACGAGGCACTGTGGCGCTCGCGCATCCACTTCGAGACCCCCGGGGACACGCTGTCCGAGGCAGCCGCACTGGGCCTGATCGGCGACGCCAGGGATGTGCTTGCGGAGGCGCTCGACGCCGGCGGGACCTCGTTCGACGCACTCTACGTGGGCGTATCGGGGCAGCAGGGCTGGTTCCAGCGTCATCTGAGTGTCTACGGACGCGAGGGTGAGGCGTGCGAGCGGTGTGGTGGACCGATCAGTCGCGTGGCCTTCACCAACCGGTCCTCCTATCTCTGTCCGGCCTGTCAGCAGCGTCCAGAGGGGTGATCCGGGTTCATCAGGGTTTGCTGGACGTGACCCCGGGCACACTGCTTACACGTGCCCGGGCTCGCGACGGGGGAGCGAGTCAGGGCACGTGCCTGAGGGCACGAACCGAAAGCGATGTGTCGGCGGTGGGGCGGACTTCACTCTGCGCGCATAACCTGCCACACTGTGAGCAGCCGGAGTATCGGGCCGGCAACACCGCGACAGCGGCAAGATTGGGGATCAGATGGCCAAGGCAATCCTGGGGCACACGAGTGCGGCTGACGTCCGGCTCGCGGCGGAGATCCGTCGTCTGCGCCGACGCGTGCTAGAGCTCGAGGCCGAACTCGCCGCCACCCGCGCACAACTGGCGGAGCCGCTGATCCTCGATGAGATGGAGACCGACCTCAGGACTCCTGCGGCGATCTGATCCCTGACCACGAGAATCCGCGGTGTTGCGTGTCATCGGCGCGGTGCCTTCAGCAGTTACGCTGAAGGCTGCCCCGGAGGTCCCAATTGCACCTGAAATCACTGACCGTCAAAGGCTTCAAGTCGTTCGCCAACCCGACGACCCTGGAGTTCGAGCCGGGCGTGACCTGCGTGGTCGGTCCCAACGGCTCGGGCAAATCGAATGTCGTGGATGCGCTGTCCTGGGTCATGGGCGAACAGGGGGCGAAGTCACTTCGCGGCGGCAAGATGGAAGACGTGATCTTCGCGGGCACCTCCGGCAAATCGGCGCTGGGGCGCGCAGAGGTATCGCTCACGATCGACAACACCGATGGCGCCCTGCCCATCGACTACACCGAGGTGACGATCTCACGGATCATGTTCCGCTCGGGCGGCTCCGAGTACTCGATCAACGGTTCCCCATGCCGGCTCCTCGATGTCCAGGAGCTGTTGTCCGACTCGGGCATAGGTCGAGAGATGCACGTGATCGTGGGACAGGGGCAGCTTGACTCGATCCTGCACGCGACCAGCGAGGACCGCAGGGGCTTCGTGGAAGAGGCTGCCGGGGTCCTCAAGCACCGCAAACGCAAGGAGAAGGCCCTGCGAAAGCTGGGTGCGCTCGATGACAAGATGTCCCGTCTCACCGACCTCCTGGGCGAGTTGAGGCGTCAGCTGAAGCCGTTGGGCAGACAGGCGGAGGTGGCCCGGCGCGCCGCTGTCATCCAATCGGATGTCAGAGATGCCAAACTGCGACTGCTGGCCGACGACCTGGCCCAGAGTCGCGGCCGGCTCCAGCAGGACGAGGCCGACGAGGCGGCGCTGCGTCAACGCCGCAGCGAGGTCGAGGCCGCACTGCTGGCCGAGCAGGCCAAGGAGGCGGAGCTGATAGCCGCGGCCGAGCAGGCCTCTCCTGAACTCGTTGAGGTGCAGCAGCTGTGGCACCGGTTGTCGGCGCTCAGCGAGCGGTTCCGGGCAACCAAGTCGGTCGCGGCGGAACGGTTGCGCAGCATCGAGGAGAGCGATGCGGCCCCACCCACCGCGTCGGACCCGGACGAACTCGAGGCCGAGGCCGACCGGCTCGGCGCCCACGTCGAAGAGCTTGCTGCTGAGGTGCGGAGTCTGCAGGAGCGTCTGACCAGTGCGGGGGCAGCATTGGCCGCTGCGCAGCAGCAGCTCTCGCAGGAGACGCAGCGGGTCGAGTCGGCGCTGCGCGACGAGACCAGGCGCAAGGAGGACCGGGCACGGCTGCAGACGAGACTGGAGTCGGCCGTCGAGCGAGTACGGACCCAGACGAGCGACCTCGAGACCCGGCGCTCCGCACTCGTCTCCGCACAGGCACGCGCCGGTCAGGCGCAACAGGCGTTCCTCGGACTCGAGTCCAAGGTCACCGATCTTGACACCGGCGAGGTCGATCTCGATGCGGAGTACGAGACCGCAGTCTCCGAACAGCAGAAACTGTCCGCAGAGCTCGGCAATCTGAATGATGAGCTGTCGGCGTTGCGCCATCGCAGGGCCGAGCAGCAGGCCAGGTTCGAGGCCCTGTCCACCGGTCTGGCCGCCAGAAGAGCCACACCGGAGGAGATCCTGGCCGCACCCGACGTCGGGGAGAGCATTGCGGAACGGATCTCCGTCACGCCGGGATATGAGCGTGCGGTCACCGCTGCACTCGGGGAATTCGCCGACGCGCTCACCGTCGACTCGGCCACCGCCGGCATCGGGCACCTGCATCATGCGCAGAGCCATGGCGGGTCGGTCCACTTCGCGGTGTCCCAGCCGAGCGGCGCTGATGAGCCCTCGACCGCCGGCCCGGCCTGGCCGGCACTGGCGCAGTTCGTGCAGGTACCGGCCGAGTTGGCCGGAACCCTGGCCGAGCGGTTGCGAGGCGTTGTCGTCGCGCAAGCCGACGAGGCCCAGCGAGCGGTCGCCGATGGTGCGGCCGCGGTCGTCACCCTCGACGGATCGATCCTCACAGCGACCGAGATTCGCGGTGGCGCGATGAGCGCTGACACGACCACAGTGGAACTGGCGGCTCAGATCGAGGAGGCCGAAGGCGCGGTCACGAGGCTCGGGGCCGACATCGACCGGTTGACTTTCGACATCCGCAAGGTCACCTCGCTCAAGGACCAGGCCGACCGACGGGTGGATGCCGCCCTGTCAGCCCTGCACGACTCCGACGCCCGGATGAGTGCGATCTCGGACGAGCTCGCCTCGCACGGGCGCGACGTCAAGTCCGCCCAGACCGAGGCCGCCAGGCTCGAGCAGGAGATCACTGCGATCGAGGCCGGTCTGGAGCAGGACCGCGCTGACGTCGAACGCTATGAACGATCGCTCGCGGAGCAGGGGCCTGCGACTGCGACCGAGGTCAGCGATCGCAGAGATGAATACGCGCGGCAGGTCGAAGAGGCTCGCGGCCATGAGCTCGAGGCGCGGCTGGGCGTTCGCACCACCGAGGAACGGCTCCGCGTCGAGCGGGCTCGGGTGGAGCAGTTGCAGCAGACCGCGGCGGCGCAACGAGACGCCACCCGGCGCTGGCGCGAGCAGAAGCAGCGCCAGCAGCGTCAGCGCGAGGTCGCGGCAGCGGTGCATGCTGCTGCGCAGCTGGCTCACACGTCGGCGCAGTCTGCCGCTGAGAGCGTGAACGCCCGCCGGGAGCGGGGGGAGGCGCAGCGGCTCGGCCGTGACCAGGAACTGCACGGGCTGAGGGCCACGATCAAGGAACTCGCCGGTGAGTACGAGCAACTGACCAGTTCGGTGCATCGTGATGAGATGATCCGGACCGAGCTGCGCGTCCAGGTCCAGCAGATGGTGGATCGTGCGCTGGAGGAGTTCGGATTGGACCCCGAGAACCTGCTCGGTGAGTACGGTCCCGATGTGCTCGTGCCGCCGAGTACGCCCGCGGCCGGTGATGCCGAGGAGCCCGTCGCCGAACAGGATCCCTACCCGTACGACCGCCAGGAGCAGGAGCGGCGGCTGCGCTCCGCGCAGCGGGCGATGAGTCTGCTGGGGAGAGTGAACCCGCTGGCCCTCGAGGAGTTCGCCGCGATGGAGGAGAGGCATCAGTTCCTCTCCGAACAGCTCGAGGACATCAGGAAGTCACGTGCGGATCTTCTCGGCATCGTCGCGAACGTGGACGAACGGGTCGAGCAGGTCTTCGCGGAGGCTTTTGCGGACACCGCGCGCGAGTTCGAGGGCGTCTTCTCCAGATTGTTCCCCGGGGGCGAGGGCAGGCTCGTGCTGACCGATCCCAAGGACATGCTCGCGACCGGGATCGAGGTCGAGGCCCGCCCCCCGGGTAAGAAGGTCAAGCGACTCTCCCTGCTCTCCGGGGGTGAGCGATCGCTCACGGCCGTCGCGTTCCTGGTGGCCCTCTTCAAGGCCCGGCCGAGTCCCTTCTATGTGCTCGACGAGGTCGAGGCCGCCCTCGACGATGTCAATCTCGGCCGACTGCTGGAGGTGATCGAGGAGTTGCGGGCCAGCAGCCAGCTGATCGTGATCACCCATCAGAAGCGGACGATGGAGGCAGCCGATGCCCTCTACGGGGTCTCGATGCGCGGCGACGGCGTCTCGAAGGTGATCTCCCAGCGCATGGCTGTCGCCTGACCGGGTCCTTCGGTCCGGCAGCAGCACCGGCGAGCAGCCGGACTGTGTGGTGGTTCCCCGCCACGCTCGGCTGGCCCGCGGATTGGTCCCTGGGCCGGGAAATCAGTGCGACAATTCGGCTATGAGTGCTGAAGTCTTCGTGCCGGTCCTCATCGGCATCGTGATCCTGGTCGGTCTCGCCTTCTTCTTCGTAAACCGGGTCAGTGGGCGCAGGAAACCGCCGGCACCCCGAGCCCCCGAAGAACTCATTCCCGGCGTCGGTGATGATGCCACCGAGACAATCACCACGCAACGGCCCACGATCGAGGACGTGTCGCTGGACACCGCGGTGGCCCCCGTGGAGGAGGCGCCGGTCCTCGAGGAGCTCGAGATCGAGCGCCCGGCGCCGGCCCAGGGCCGTATGGCCCGGCTGCGGGCTCGGCTGGCCCGTTCCAACACTGCGATCGGGCGTGGGCTGCTCTCGCTGCTCTCCTCGGACAAGATCGATGACGAGGTCTGGGAGGAGGTCGAGGACACGCTGCTGCTGGCGGACCTCGGCGTGCCGGGTACTGAGGACCTGGTCGCCAGGCTCCGGACGCAGGTGCGTGTGGACGGGATCGCGGACCCGGATGAGCTTCGCAGGGTTCTCGAGGCCGAGCTGCTGGTCTCGGTCGGACCCGACCTTGACCGCACCCTGGACACCGACCGGCGAGGTGAGAGACCCGCGGTGATCATGGTCGTCGGCGTGAACGGGACCGGCAAGACCACGACAGTGGGCAAACTCGGCCGTCTGCTCGTGGCCGAGGACAAGGACGTGATGCTGGGCGCCGCCGACACCTTCCGCGCGGCAGCAACCGAGCAACTGCAGACCTGGGGCGAACGGGTGGGCGTTCCGGTCGTCGCCAAGCAGGAGGGGGCCGACCCAGCGGCAGTCGCCTTCGACACCGTGAGTGAAGCCATTGACGCCGAGGCCGACGTGGCGATCGTGGACACGGCCGGGCGGCTGCACACCAAGACCGGCCTCATGGACGAACTGGGCAAGGTCAAGCGGGTGATCGAGAAGCAGGCCGAGGTCTCTGAGGTGCTGCTGGTGCTGGATGCGACCACCGGCCAGAACGGCCTGAACCAGGCCCGGGTGTTCGCTGAGGTCGTCGACGTGACCGGCATCGTGCTCACCAAGCTCGACGGCACGGCCAAGGGCGGGATCGTCGTGGCCGTGCAGCAGGAGCTCGGGGTGCCGGTCAAGCTGGTGGGCCTCGGTGAGGGTCCCGACGATCTCGCGTTCTTCGATCCACAGACCTTCGTGGAGGCCCTGGTCGAGGCGTGATCGCCCTGAGCCGCGGGAAATCGGACATTTCCCGGTTCAGGAAACACGCCCGTAACAAACGGCCGGATTTCGTCACCCGACGGAAACAGGCCACGCCGATTGCCGTAACAGGGGTGGGCCAGTCTTGCCTTATCCAAACGGGACACACCGTGGAGGAGAAAGGAAAAGACAATGCCACTAGGTGAAGAAGCATTGAACACAGGCGACACCGCCTGGCTTCTGACCAGCGCGGCTCTTGTATTGCTGATGATCCCAGGTCTGGCGCTGTTCTACGGCGGCATGACCCGGGCAAAGAGCACGCTGAACATGATGATGATGGTCATGGGGGCCCTTGGCCTCGTGGGCATCCTCTGGGTCTTCTGGGGCTACTCGATGGCCTTCGGCACCGATGTCTGGGGACTCGTCGGGCAGCCGTTCGAGTACTTCGGGCTCGATCAGCTCCTGAGCGTCGCCGAGGACTCGGAGTCCACGACACCGCCGATGGCGTTCGTGGCCTTCCAGGCGATGTTCGCCTGTATCACCGTCGGCCTGATCGCCGGCGCCATCGCCGACCGTGCTCGGTTCGGCACCTGGATGATCTTCGCGGGCATCTGGGCCACTGTCGTCTACTTCCCGGTCGCGCACTGGGTCTGGGGCGAGGGCGGCTGGATCTTCGAGGGCACCGGAATCCTGAGTCCGTTCACCTCCGAGGACGTCGGCGTGATCGACTTCGCCGGCGGTACTG
Source organism: Actinomycetota bacterium (assembly GCA_020438795.1). Taxonomy (GTDB): domain Bacteria; phylum Actinomycetota; class Actinomycetes; order S36-B12; genus JAGQTY01. Next base: position 192,755 of record JAGQTY010000001.1, on the reverse strand, counting down.
CGGTGCACATCAACGCAGGTGCTGCCGCGCTTGCGCTGGCATTCGTGCTCGGCAAGCGCCTCGGCTGGCCCAAGACCCCGATGAAGCCTCACAACCTGACGCTGGTCATGATCGGCGCCGGTCTGCTGTGGTTCGGCTGGTTCGGATTCAACGCCGGCTCGGCGCTGGCTGCTGACAACACCGCCTCGGTGGTGTTCTTCAACACCTTCGTCGCCACCTGTGCTGCAGCGCTCGCCTGGCTGCTCACGGAGAAGATCAGGGACGGTCACGCCACCAGCCTCGGTGCTGCCTCCGGCGTCGTCGCCGGCCTGGTTGCCATCACGCCTTCGTGTTCGGCAGTGACTCCGGTGGGTGCGATCATCATCGGTATCGTCGCTGGTGTGCTCTGCGCCCTGGCGGTCGGCATGAAGTACAAGCTGGGCTACGACGACAGCCTCGACGTGGTGGGCGTCCACCTCGTCGGCGGTCTGGTCGGTACCCTGATGATCGGTCTCGTAGCCTCCGACCTGGCTCCTGCCGGTGCCAGCGGACTGTTCTACGGTGGCGGCTTCGACCAGCTCATCGTGCAGACGATCGCAGCGGTCGCGGTGCTGCTCTACTCCTTCGTGGTGGCACTCATCCTCGGCAAGATTCTGGACCTCACCATTGGGTTCCGCATCTCCGAGGACGAGGAGATCACGGGTGTCGACAGGACAACTCACGCAGAAGTGGCCTACGAGCTGGGTACGTCCGGAGCCGGTGGCAAGTTCGCCGGTGTCGGGGCAGCCGCAGCAGCCGAGGCTGAGAGAGAAGGTGCGTCAGCATGAAACTGGTAACCGCAATCATCAAGCCGTTCAAGCTCGAGGAGGTGAAGTCCGCCCTGGAAGCCTACGGTATCCATGGACTCACCGTCTCGGAGGCGACCGGATACGGACGTCAGAAGGGCCACGTGGAGGTCTACCGCGGTGCGGAATACACCGTGGACCTCGTGCCCAAGATCCGTGTCGAGGTCCTGGTTGACGCCGACGACGCCGACAGCGTCGTGGATGTCATCACCAAGACCGCGCAGACCGGTCGGATCGGTGACGGCAAGGTGTGGACCACTCCCGTGGACAGCGTGGTGCGGGTTCGCACCGGCGAACGCGGCGTGGACGCACTGTAGGGGGAAGTCGACATCGTGAGCGCTGCAGTCAAGGAACTCACAGAAGGCTACTTGGCTGAGCGCAACGAGATCATCCGGCGCCTCGGACCTTCGGGTCCGGGGCGCCGGTACGATCTTGTGGAGGCTACGGACCGCTGGCTGGCGCAGTTGTACCGCGCGGCCGGGGGCGAGTCCAAGCGGGCAGCTCTGGTGGCGGTCGGCGGCTACGGCCGGGGGGATCTTTCGATCGGTTCCGACATCGATCTCTTGCTGCTCACCACCGACGACGGTTCCTGGGCTCAGGAGGTCTGGTACCCGATCTGGGACTCCGGGATCTCGCTTGACCACAGTGTCCGCTCGGTGGGGCAGGCTCGCAAGCTCGCGGGCGAGGACTTCAAGGTGCTTCTGGGCCTGCTGGATGCGCGTTGTGTCGCCGGCGACGAACTGATGACCGCCAACCTGCTGGGTTCGGTCCGCAAGGATTGGCGCGCCTTCGCGCCCAAGCGGCTGGAGGAGATCCGCGCTTCGGTGGACGCCCGCAGAGAGCGTTCGGGCGAACTTGCACACCTGCTGGAGCCTGATCTCAAGGAGAGCTACGGCGGACTGCGGGATCTAGTGATCCTCCAGGCGATCGCCGCATCGTGGATCACCGACAGCCCGCACACCGAACTCTCGGCTCCCAAGGAACTGCTGCTCAACGTCCGCGACGCTCTGCACCTGCGAACGGGGAAGGCGTCGGACCGGCTGCTGATGCAGGAACAGGAGGGTGTCTCGGCCGCCCTCGGCTACCCGGACCCCGAGGCGCTGATGCGGGATGTGTCGCGGGCCGGCCGGGCGGTGGCTTTCGCCAGCGACAGCACGTGGTACCGGGTCAACCGTGCCACCAGACGATCGCCCCGTCGCCCCTTCCGGCGCCTGCGAGGCCCGGACCGGCGCCCGCTCGCCGACGGTGTGATCGACTACGAGGGCGAGGTCGTGCTCGCCAAAGCGGCAGACCCTGCCACTGATCCCGGGCTGCTGCTGCGTGCGGCAGCCGCAGCAGCCAACAACGGGCTGAATCTCACACCTCACACTGTGACGCGGCTGGCCCAGGAGAGTGCCCCGCTGCCCGTGCCGTGGCCCCGGAGCTGCCGGGAGGCATTCGTCTCCCTGCTCGGTGCCGGACGCAGTGCCGTGACGGTATGGGAGTCGCTGGATCAGGCCGACCTGATCACGCGTCTGATCCCACAGTGGGAGGCGGTTCGCAGTGCCCCCCAACGCAACCCGATCCACCGGTTCACCGTCGACCGGCATCTCGTTGAGACCGCGGTGGCGGCCTCCAAGTTCCAGCGGGATGTGCAACGCCCGGACCTGCTGCTGGTCGGTGCCCTGTTCCATGACATCGGCAAGGGCCGTCCCGGGATCGACCACACCGACCTTGGCGTCGAGCTGATGGCCGAGATCGGTCCGGCGCTGGGATTCTCCCAAGCCGACTCCGAGACTCTCGTCGATCTCGTCCGGTATCACCTGATGCTGCCTGAAGTGGCGACCAGGCGCGACCCGGACGATCCGGCCACGATCGAATTCGTGGCTGAGGCGGTCGGGAGTGTGGAGACACTCGATCTCCTGTACGCCCTGACCCGCGCGGATTCAGCCGCGACCGGTCCGGCCGCCTGGAGTGACTGGCGCGCGGCGCTGATCCGGGATCTCGTGCACAAGGTGCGGGGCAGGCTCTCAGGGGTGCAGGTGCAGACGGCACCGCCGCTGGTGTCCGCCCACGCCGAGCTGATCCAGCGGGGCACCGTCAGTGTCGTCATGGACGACGCGGCACCGGGGGATCTTGCGAAAGTGACTGTTGTGGCACCTGACCGCACCGGCCTGCTCGCAGACGTTGCCGGGGTTCTGTCGGTCAATCGTCTCGATGTGAGGGCCTCGCGCGTGGCCACCGAGGACGACATGGGTGTCAGTGAATGGTGGGTCGGGGCCACTCATGGATCGTTGCCGTCGGTCTCCCGGCTCAGAACTACGCTGAAGGAAGTGAACGAGGGAACCCTCGATGTGGCTGATCGCCTCCAGAAGCGAGAGACGGCCTACGCCGGGGTCAACCAGGCCTGGGCCCTCGAACCGCGCGTCGACGTGGTCCCGGATGCTTCGGACACAGCCACGGTCATTGAGGTGCGCACCTACGACCGCCCAGGTGCCCTCTACAGGCTCGCGGGGGCGATCGCGGCGGCCGGCCTCAACATCAACGCCGCGCGGGTCGACACTCTGGGCAGCAATGTCGTCGACGTCTTCTATCTCACCTCCCCGCAGGGCACCCCACTGGGCACGGATGCCACCACTGATGTTGTCAAACGGCTCGAGGACGCCGCACGGGCCTGATTGACGATGAGGGACGCGCTGAGTTCCTATTGCCTCCGACGGGCCCGGATGGGACGCTGAGGTAGGGAACAGCGGCTGGCGGTGGCATGATCACGCAGGAGGTTGCCGACCAGATCGTCGGCTGGATCCTCGCCGTGCTCGTGGATGAGGACCTGGTCGCCCTCGAGGACATCCCCGACCCACAGCTTCAGCAGGTCCGTGCAGCTGTGCAGATGCTCAAGGAGGACCTCTCCCACGCCCAGTCCGAACTTTTCTCGGAGCGGGGCAAGCTCGCCACGGTGGTCGACAACGTGCTGGACGGGCTGCTGGTCTGTGATGACGGCGGTGACGTGCTGTGGGCCAACAGGGCGGCCAGCGTCTTCTTCGGCCGTGCACCCGCCGATCTTGTCGGACAGAGTCTCGGACTGCCCACCGTGGGTGGGGACCAGGTGCACGGTTTTCGCGAGGACGGTGGTGTGGCCGTGGCCACGGTCGGCCGGGTCCCGATCATGTGGAGCGATGGCCCCGCCTATCTCGTGACGCTCAGCGACATCACGGACAGGCTGGAACTGGAGCGGCTCGCGCGCCACGATGACCTCACGTCCCTGCCCAATCGTTCATTCATGGTGGAACGGATCACGACCGCGCTGTTCGAGGCCGCCCAGGAGGATCGATCGGTCTGGTTGATGTTCCTCGACCTCGACGATTTCAAGGAGATCAACGACCGTTTTGGGCACAGCTCCGGCGATCTGGTGCTGAAGCGGGTGGCGCAGCGGCTGCGGGCGAACCTGCGTCCCTCTGACATCGTGGGACGGATCGGTGGCGATGAGTTCCTGGTACTGTGCCACCAGATCGAGGACCCGGCCGAGCTGCAGGGCATCGCGAATCGTGTCGCGGAGGTGCTCGATGAACCGATCCAGCTCGGCGCTCACTCCGTACGTCTGCGGGCGAGCGTCGGGATCGCGGAGGGTTCCCACACCGGCCTGGACGCCGAGACGTTCATCGCCAATGCGGACCTCGCGATGTATGAGGCCAAGGGATCCGGCAAGGGACAACAGGTGCTCTTCCGGGAAAGAATGCGCACCAGTCTGCACGAGCGTGTGAACATGGTCAGCGCTCTCAGATATGCGATCCACGACGGACAGCTGCGACCCTACTTCCAGCCGATCGTCGACCAGCAGGGCCGGCTGACAGGCGCTGAGACTCTGGTGCGCTGGGAGCGTGGGCCCGACGATGTGCTCTCGGCTGGCAGCTTCATCCGTGTGGCTGAGAATCACGGACTCATGACCGATCTGGGAAAGGCGACCATCGACCGGTCGATCGCCGAGGTTGCCACGATACTCCAGCGGGTGCCGGAGGGGTCCGGCCTGCGATGGACCTTGAACCTGTCGCCGGCCCAGCTCGTCGACGGGGCGACCATCGATCTGCTGGTTGCTTCGCTCGAGCAGTACGGGGTCGATCCCCACCGCATAGGCGTCGAGCTCACCGAGAACGCGATCGCTCGGGAGACCGATGCCCTCGAGGAAGTCATAGACCGGATCGCTTCCTCCGGCATGGAACTGCTCATCGACGATTTCGGTACGGGCTACTCGAACCTCGCCTACCTGCAGCGGTTCCCCATCTCGGCGCTGAAGATCGACCGTTCGTTCACCCTGGGCGTGGTCGATGACCCGCATGCAACGGCCCTCGTCCGTTCGCAGCTGCAACTCGCGGACAACCTCTCCCTGCAGACGATCGCCGAAGGTGTTGAGACTCCTGAGCACCATCGGGTCCTGCGCGACCTCGGGTGCGTGCGGATGCAGGGGTTCCTCTACGGCCGGGCGGTACCGGGTGCACGGCTCGCGACCTGGCTCGAAGAATTCGGTATGGAGGGGTCCATGCTGGCCGATCCGCTGACCTGATCGGCCGCACAGAGCGGGTGAGCTGACTCCGGGTGCCACGGTTCGGCGTCCACTTGTGTGTTCGTCGTCCCGTCGAGCCGGGTGGCCCAATACGGTGTCAGCAGGGAGCCAGTCATGACGATCGCAGATCAGGACGCGGGACCTCGGGTTCTCCTGGTCGAGGACAACGACCTGCAGGCGAGGTTCGTGACGCGCCGACTCCAGCGGGCGGAGCCGCCCCATGGCCCCTACGACGTGCACCGAGCGGTCGACCTGCGCTCAGCACTGACTGCACTCGCCGAGCGCGGCTTCGAGTGCGTCCTGCTGGACCTCACACTGCCCGATGCGAGGCACATGGATGGGCTCGCAGCGATTCTCGGCAAGAATCCCGCTCAGGCAGTGATTGTGCTGACCGGACTCGACGACCCTCGCGTCGCGAAGAGGGCGTTGGAGTTCGGTGCCCAGGAGTACTGCGTCAAGACGGTCGAGCTCGCCGGGATCGAGGCGATCATCGACAACGCCACGCTCAGAGCCGCCGCCCTGGGTCGCAAGCAGCGGGAGTGGCAGGAGGAACTGGCCACGTGCCGACGCCTGCTGCAGTCCTATCAGGGGGCCTCGGACCCCCGGACGAACGTCGGATCGCTCGTGGAGTCCGATGAGTGGCCGGGTGCTCTGCGTCGATTTCGCGAGTTGCTGCGAGGGCGTCTCGATCAACTCGCCCACGGACCCGGCGCTGGGGGCCGATCGGGCTATGACGCACTTGCGACCATGCTTGTCGAAGGGGGATACCGGGGGAGAGACGTGGCGGAACTGCGAGCGGCTGCCGTGACCCGCACGTCAGAGTCGCTCGTGCGGGAGCAGCCGACGGTGGCCGCCGAGGCGACCGCTGTCGCCGCAGCACTGCTTGCCAGGATGTGCGACCTATATGCACAGAGCACGGGAGGAAGGCCCCCAAATGAGTGAAGCGGTCACCGCTGCCCCGGTCAAGCGGCTCGTCACCGGAATTCCTGGACTGGACACCCTCTCGCGAGGTGGCATTCCCGAGGGCCGTACCCTGCTTGTGGGTGGAGCTGCCGGTACGGGCAAGACCACCCTCGCTGTCCAGTTCCTCGTCCGTGGGATCGAGGCCGCGGGAGAGCCGGGCATACTCGTGACCTGCGAGGAACCGGCAGACCACATCAGGACCAACGCCATGTCCTACGGCTGGGATCTGGCCGCGTTGGAGGCGGCGGGTCAGCTGCTCATCATCGATCTGAGCGGGGACTCCGAGTGGGAATCGACGATCGTGGACCAGAGCTACGATCTTTCGCCCGTCATCGCCGCCGTCGAGCAGGGAGTGCGGCGACTGGATTGCAGGAGGGTTGCGATCGACGGGCTGGAGAGCCTGCTCAGTGACTTCGGCTCCAGCCATCGGATCCGTCGGGAGTTGCGCCGGGTGATCCGTCGGGTCGGCGGCAGTGGGGTCACGGCGATCGTGACCGTCGAGCAGACCGAACCCGATCGTCACTCGGGACGGTTCGGCGTGGAGGAGTTCGTGGCGGACGGCGTCCTGGTCCTGCGCAACCGGCTGGTCACCGAGCACCGTCATCGGACCGCCGAGATCCTGAAGTTGCGGGGAGTGGCACACATCGCCGGCGAGTTCCCGTTCATACTGGACACCGAGGAGGGTTTCCAGCTGTTGCCTCTCATGACGGAACGTCTGAGTCATGAGGCGACTGATCGACGCATCTCAACAGGCGACGCCACCCTCGACCGTATCTGCGACGGCGGCGTCCTTGCGGACTCCTCCATCCTGATCAGCGGTCCCACAGGAACCGGGAAAACGCTGCTCTCCTGCACCTTCGCGGACGAGGGTGCCCGGCAGGGTGAGCGGGTCATCTACTTCACATTCGAGGAATCCGAACAGCAGACAGTACGAAACGCGATGGGCTGGGGGTTCGACTTCGCGCAGCATCTCCGTAACCAGCAGCTCCGTATCGTGTCGGACCTCCCGGAAGGGGTGGGCCTTGCCGAACGGCTCAACCTCATGCTCAAGGCGGTGGACGAGTTCGGGCCGCAACGAGTGGTGCTGGACAGCCTAAGCGCCCTTGCGCGGCTCGAGGACGCCAGAGCCTTCCGCCTGTTCATGATCTCGCTCACGACTGCGCTGAAGGGGCGCGGTCTGCCCATCTATCTGACGGCGATCCCGGGATCGACATCAGGCACGAGAAGCGCCGCGAACAATCCTGTCTCGACGCTGACCGACATGATCGTCCAGCTGCGATATGTGGAGACAGCCGGCATGATCCGACGGTCGCTGGCGGTGGTGAAGATGCGCAGCTCAGCACACGAGAACCGCATCTTCGAGTTCACGATCAGCAACCGTGGCATCGAGATCGGTGAACCGTTCCAAGACGCTCAGGAGTCGTCCCTGCAGTCCCACCGGAGCGACCCCATCGCCGATCTCTACCGGCCGGGTGACGAATTCGAGCTGTGATCGCTGGGGAACTCGAGTACCTCCGCGAGGCTCCGGGCGTCCCGGAAACTGCCCACCGCGCGCCTGACCGGTCTGGGATGCACGCGTTGTGCCATGGGGGTGGCCAGAATCCCCTGCCGGACGGCCAGCAGCGGATCGGCCTCGATGTCGACGACCTCCACCGAGTAGCTCCCGGGAAGGAGTTCCTCACATGCTGCTTTGAGATTCGCCAGCGCGACCTTGTGCTCCTCCACACTGCCGAGCATGTAGAAGACGAGTCTCATGGAGTCCTCAGGCTCCGAGGGTTCGGGCTTCAGCGCCGACTCGACTACCTGGGACACGAACCAAGTCTACTCGGGAGTCGGTCCGGAAGGGCTCGTGTGCACGGGCACGGCGGGGTCGGGAGCGCAGCCGGTCGGATCCAGCAGGCGTCGACACCGGCGGTTCTGGAGTAGTATCGGGGCCTGACCCGGAGGTGAGTCATGGGTGCTGCCTCGGACGACGGACTGGTGGAGGAACTCCGACCGGGGCTCATCCTGCTGCACAGCCCGGAGCATCTGGATGGCCCCGCAGTGGTGGCGCTGCTGGGGCGTGTGGACGAGGTCGCGGTTGCCATGGAACAGTTCACGCTGGTCGCCGTCGTTGAGAGCCTGCATTTCCCCGACTATGAAGTCCGGCACGCCGCGCGCGACTGGTTCAGCGCTCGCTCGGATCGGCTCGCAGCCCTCCACATAGTGATGGGCAACAACGTCCTGATCCGGACAGCCGCCAAATTCGTGATGCGCGGCCTGCCGGTCCCGGTGCATCACAGCAACAGTCTGGATGAGGCCCTGGCGGCTCTCGCCTGAGGGAGGCCACATCATGGAGTATGGGTCTGCGGAGCGAATCCCAGTATCGCGATGGGATTGTCGCCGCGTGGACGCGATAGCTGTTTGGGTGCCTCGCAGCCAAGCACTAGGGTAGATAGCAGCACTCCGAAGGGTAATCGTGTTCGCCTCACTGTCAGATCGCCTCACTGAAACGTTCAAGAATCTTCGCTCCAAGGGCCGGCTGAGTGAAGAGGACATCGACGTCACCGTGCGCGAGATCCGGATCGCGCTGCTCGACGCCGACGTATCACTGCCCGTGGTGCGAGCATTCTGCAAGCGCATCAAGGAACGCGCCATGGCTGCGGAGGTCTCGCAGGCCCTCAACCCGGCCCAGCAGGTCGTCAAGATCGTCAACGAGGAACTCGTCGCGATTCTGGGCGGCGAGACCCGACGGCTGCGATTCGCCAAGACACCCCCGACCGTCATCGTGCTGGCAGGCCTCCAGGGTGCCGGTAAGACGACGCTGGCCGGCAAGCTCGCCGCCTACCTGAAGGAGGACGGCCACCAGCCGCTCCTGGTGGCCGCAGACCTGCAGCGGCCCAACGCCGTGGATCAGCTGAAGGTGATGGGGGAGCGGGCCGCGGTGCCGGTCTTCGCGCCCGAACCGGGCAACGGCATCGGCGACCCGGTGTCGGTTGCGCGCCGATCGATCGACGAGGCCAAGGTCAAGCTGTACGACATCGTGATCGTCGACACGGCCGGGCGCTTGGCCATCGACGAGGATCTCATGGAGCAGCTGCGGCAGGTGAAGGCTGCCGTGGAGCCTGATGAGACGCTCCTCGTGGTGGACGCCATGATCGGTCAGGACGCGGTCAACACGGCCGCCAACTTCGAGCGGGGGGTCGGCTTCGACGGCGTCGTTCTCACCAAACTGGACGGCGACGCCCGCGGTGGTGCCGCCCTGTCGATCGTGGGCGTGACCGGCAAGCCCATCATGTTCGCCTCAACGGGCGAGTCGCTCAAGGACTTCGAGACCTTCCATCCCGACCGGATGGCCTCACGCATCCTCGACATGGGCGACGTGCTCAGCCTGATCGAGCAGGCGGAGAAGGCATTCGACGAGGAACAGACCGCGCGCATGGCGGGCAAGGTCGAACGGGGGGAGAGCTTCACCCTCGAGGACTTCCTGGAACAGATGCAGGCCGTCAAGAAGATGGGTTCTCTGGGCAAGCTGCTCACCATGCTGCCCGGCATGGGGGAGCTGAAGGACCAGCTGAACAACCTCGACGAGCGTGAGATGGACCGGGTCGCGGCGATCATCCAGTCCATGACTCCCGCTGAACGCGAGGACCCGAAGATCCTGAACGGATCACGTCGCTCCCGGATCGCCAAGGGTGCCGGCGTCGAGGTCAGCAACGTGAATCAGCTGATCGAGCGCTTCGGCGAAGCGCAGAAGATGATGAAACAGATGCGTGAGGGCAAGGGCCCGGGTCTGCCGGGCATGGCCGGTATGCCGGGCATGATGGGTGGTCCCAAGAAGGCCAAGGTGAAGGGCCGCAAGGGCGGCAAGAAGCGCCGGTCCGGGAATCCTGCCAAGCGTGCCAAGCAGGAGGCTGAGGCCGCCGCCCGCAAGGCGGCTGCTCCCGATCCCGGAGCCCCCCTGGAGCTACCGGATCAGTTCAAGGACCTGCTCGGGGGCAAGTGATCGGGGCCGCTCACACGCGGAATTCGCGAGATGGCTCAGATTGAGTCCCGCCGACCGTTTGGGGCCGGGTACATTCTCTGGCACACTGTGAAAGTCGGCGGTTCGGCCCTCTACTGGTACCGCCGGTGGACCTTGAGCCGTGTCAGCCGGTTTCCCTAGCCACTGACGGCGGCTCCCCATTGAAAGACACACAGGAGAGAATGCCGCCGTGGCAGTGAAGATCAAACTCAAGCGTATTGGCAAGATCAGGATTCCGCAGTACCGGATCGTTGTCGCCGACTCACGGACCCGCCGTTCCGGGCGCGCCATCGAAGAGGTTGGGCTGTACCACCCCAAGGAGGACCCCAGCTTCATCCAGGTCGACTCCGACCGGGTCCAGCACTGGCTGAGCGTCGGCGCCAGGCCGACGGAGCCGGTCCTGGCCATCCTCAAGATCACCGGGGACTGGCAGAAGTTCAAGGGTGAGCCGGGGGCGGAGGGTACCCTGCGCACCGCCGCTCCCAAGGCTGATCGCACAGCCATCTTCGAGGCCGCCGCGAAGGAGGCCGAGTCCGAGGAGAAGCGACTGGCGGACTTCAAGGCAAAGGCTGCCGAGAAGGCGGCTGCCGAACGTAAGCCCGAGGAGAAGCCCGAAGCAGCCCCGGAGGCAGCAGACTCCGCTCCCGCTGCCGAGGCGACAGCCTCCGAGCCCGCTGCCGAGGCCGCCAGCTCCGATTCCGGGAGTGAGGGCAAGGAGGCGTGAGCATGCTTGCTGACGCGCTCGAACATCTGGTGCGCGGTATCGTCGACAATCCCGACGACGTGGCCGTCAAGAACCGTGAGCACCGTCGGGGCGTGACCCTGAAGGTGCGGGTCAACCCCTCGGACATGGGCCGCGTGATCGGTCGTGCCGGGCGCACCGCCACTGCGCTGCGCACTGTCGTCTCAGCGCTCGCGGGCCGCGACAACGTCCGGGTGGACTTCGTTGACACTGCCTCCCGCTGACATTCCCACCGGCGCTGAATCACGCGCCGCGGTGCTGTGCTCCGGTCCGCAGTCGGTCGGACTCAGCTGATGAGGCTGATCGTCGCGCGCGTGGGCAAGCCGTTCGGAGTCAAGGGTGAGGTGACCGTTCATGTTGTCACCGACAGTCCGGAGCAACGCCTCGTAGCTGGCGCGCACCTGTTCGCGAGCGAGGACGGTCCGGCCGGCTGGACCATCGAGGCTGCTCGGGGCGAGGGCAGCGGTCGTGTGCTGCGGATCAGCGGGGTTTCGAGCCGCGAAGACGCGGAGCAACTGCGGGATCAACTGCTGTGGGCGGACGTGCAGCCGTCCGATGACGGGTGGTATCCCGAAGAACTCGTCGGTCGTCGGTGCCGTTCGGTGTCGGGAACGGAATTGGGACAGGTGGCGGCGGTGGAGCACCACCCCGCCCACGACACCCTGGTGATCGCCACTTCCCATGGCGATGTCATGGTGCCCTTCGTCAGTCAGATCGTGCTGGAGGTCGGCGAGGAGCTGATCCTCGACCCTCCGGCGGGACTGTTCGAGTGACCCTCCGGATCGACGTCATCACCGTCTTCCCTCAGTATCTGACACCGCTCGAGCTCTCGCTGCTGGGCAGGGCGCAGGAGTCGGGCCTGTACGAACTGCACGTTAAGGACCTTCGGGACCACACGCACGACCGGCATCGAACGGTCGACGACACCCCATACGGGGGTGGACCGGGCATGGTGATGCGACCTGAGCCGTGGGGAGAGGCCCTCGACCAGGTGCTGGCGCGCGGCGAAGCTGAGCCCGTGATCATCTTCCCCACCCCGAGCGGCGTGCCCTTCACACAGGCCCTGGCCGAAGAATTCGCCGAACGATCACACCTGGTCATCGCCTGCGGGCGCTATGAAGGCATCGATGCGAGGGTCGCGGAGCACTACCGGGCGCTCGCCGAGGTGCGGGAGGTGTCGATCGGGGACTACGTCCTTGCCGGGGGTGAGGCAGCCGCGCTGGTGATGATCGAAGCGGTGGTCCGGCTGCTCCCCGGTGTGCTCGGAAACTCCCAGAGCGCCAGCGATGATTCCTTCGCCCCGGGCCGTGCCCCGGGAACCGAACTCGAGGGACCCAACTACACCAAGCCGCCATCCTGGCGGGGCATGGAAGTGCCGGAGGTGCTGCTGAGTGGGGACCACGCCAGGATCCGGTCCTGGCGGGAGGAAGAGAGCCGGGTTCTGACCCAGCAGCGGCGCGCAGAGGCCTGAGCTGCGGATCAGGCCGAATAGGCAGCGCGGTCGTGGGGCCAGTCGGGGGACTGGAACGAGTCCGGCAGTTCATGTCATACTCATCTGGTGCCCGTTGCCGCCTGCCACAGGGGGCGATGCCAACGGGACCATCAGAGAACCAATGCCGCTGCGGCACACACGAGGGCCGACCTGTGGCTGCCCGGGAGACACCATGCGCAAGCTCGATTTCATTGACGATGCCAGTATCAGGGCCGATATACCGGACTTCGCGCCGGGCGACACCGTGAAGGTGCACGTACGAGTGGTCGAAGGCAGCCGTGAGCGGGTGCAGGTCTTCCAGGGTGCGGTCCTTGGCCGGCAGGGCGAAGGGGTCCGTGAGACGTTCACGGTCCGCAAGATCTCCTTCGGGACCGGAGTGGAGCGCACCTTTCCCGTGCATTCCCCGATCATCGAGAAGATCGAGGTCGTGACGCGGGGCGACGTCCGCAGGGCAAAGCTGTACTACCTGCGCGATCGGCGCGGCAAGGCTGCCAAGATCAAGGAGAAGCGGGTCTGATTCGCGGGCGTATGACCGCGACCGGTCCTGCCGACCGATAACCCGTTCGGCGCGCCAGCGTGAGGCGTGACGGTCCACTAGGATGCTGTGAGATGAGCGGTATGGATGAGGTCACTGTCTCCGACGGTGAACAACCCGGGCCGGAGCCGACGGGCAAGCGGCAACGTCGGCATCTGCCGGCCTGGATCGAGCTGCCCCTGGTCATCATCCTCGCGGTCTTCCTGGCGTTCCTGGTCAAGACGTTCATCGTCCAGATCTTCTACATCCCCTCGGGGTCGATGGAGAACACCCTGCTGATAGGCGACCGTGTCGCTGTCAACAAGTTCGTGTACAGATTCTCCGACCCTGAGCGCGGCAACGTAGTGGTGTTCGACGGTGTCGGCTCCTTCCTCGATGAGGCTGCCGCGGCACCCGACGAGGGACCCGTGGTGGGTTTCGTGAAGGAACTCGGTCGTACCGTCGGCCTCGTACCGCCGCCGGACACTGTCTTCGTGAAACGGGTCATCGGGGTCGGTGGTGATCGGGTCGCGTGCTGCAACGATCAGGGGCAGATCACCGTGAACGGGGTGCCGATCGACGAATCCGCCTACCTCTACCCCGGTGACGTGCCCAGCCAGACCCCGTTCGATGTGGTGGTGCCGGAGGGCAAGCTGTGGGTCATGGGGGACCACCGCTCCGCCTCGGCCGACTCCCGAGCACATCAGGGCGAACCCGGTGGCGGTTTCGTGCCTGTGGATGCCGTGCTGGGCAAGGCATTCGCGATCATCTGGCCCTGGGATCAGATCCAATGGGTCGATCAGCCCGTGTGGGCGGATCAGCTCAACGAGGAGACACTGACTCCCTGATCCTGCGGACAGGCGAGCGGGCTGCTCCCTGCCCGGTCGGCTGTGGCTTGATGCGTGAGTCCCCGACCGATGACATCGGTCGAGGAACTACTATTGGCGGGTGCCCACCCCCACCCTGCGACTGGAGCGCCGACTGCTGAGACAGGGCGTGACCACGGTGGCAGGCATGGACGAGGTGGGCCGGGGCGCGATCGCCGGATGCGTCAGCGTCGGCGTCGCCGTGGTCACCGCGCAGACCCGGACGGCTCCGAACGGCCTGCAGGATTCGAAGCTGCTCGCCGAGCCGGAGCGGGAGCGGCTGTTCCCCCGGCTGCAGCGCTGGGTCAGTGACTACGCAGTCGGCTCCAGCAGCCCTCAGGAGATCGACCGGTGGGGGCTCAGCACCGCACTGCGACTGGCGGCGCACCGCGCGCTGGCCCGGACGGGTACGGTCGACCATCTCATCCTGGACGGCACCTGGGACTACGTGACGCCACCGGAGCAACTGGTGCTCACGCATCAGCCCGAGTGGCCGTCGATCCAGCATCCTGAGGTGAGCTGCGTGGTCAAGGCCGATCGCAGCTGCTCGTCCGTGGCTGCAGCCAGCGTGCTGGCGAAGGTCACGCGTGACCGGATGATGATCGATCTCGCCCGAACGCAGCCGGACTATCGTTGGCAGGACAACAAGGGCTACTCCAGTCCCGAGCATCAGGCCGCCATCGCCCGGCACGGGCTCTGCGAGCTGCATCGCCGATCCTGGAACATCACCGTCGACCCGGCTGCCGCACTGGCCCACTCTGCTTCCTGACCCAGGCCGGTCGGGACCACCCGACACGGGTCGATCGATCCACAGATCACAGGTCCGACCCGATCGGCGGGCCGCTGCACGGTGTCATGGATCCGGAGGCGGACATGACGACACAACGACAGGCGCTTGGGCGCAGGGGTGAACAACTGGCCATCGAGGTGCTACGGCGCCGGGGAATGACCATCCTGGCGCGGAACTGGCGCTGCCGCAACGGAGAGCTCGACGCGGTCGGGCTCGACGGTGAACAGCTGGTGGTGATCGAGGTGAAGGCACGGTCAAGCAGGCGATTCGGCAGTGCTGCGGAGGCTGTCAGCGACGACAAGGTCAGGCACCTGCATGAGCTCGGGTGGCGGTTCCGGCGCGAACACGATCTGCCGGTCGAGCACATCAGGGTCGATGTGATCGCGGTGGACTTCCTGGAGGACACACCACTGATCCGCTACTTCAGGGCCGTGGGATCGTGAGGTCGTCGACGCCACGGTGCAGCCGATGAGTCTGGCAGAGGTGCGGTCCTGTGTCCGATCCGGAGTCAGCGGCCAACCGGTGGGCGTGCAGGCTCACCTGGCCAGCGGCCTGCCACGGGTGGCCATCCTCGGGTCCACGGATGTCGCCGTGAACGAGGCCAGAGACCGGGTCAGGTCTGCCATTGTCAACAGTGGCTTCACCTGGCCGGATGCACGAATCACCGTCAGTCTCGCCCCAGCCACCACCAGCAAGCGGGGGGCAGGTCTCGACGTCGCGGTGGCGATCGCGGTGCTGGTCGCCGATGAACAGATCGAACCAGTCGGGGATGCGATCCTGGTGGGAGAACTGGGACTCGACGGTTCGATCCGGTCGGTACCGGGTGCGATCGCGATGAGCCACGGACTCGACCGGGACAGTCCCGGAACCGTCTTTGTGCCCGCCGCCGATGCGGGAGTCTGGGCCTGGTCCCGGTCGCGCAGGGTCGTCCCGGTGACCAGTCTGACCGAACTCGTGGACTGGCTGCGACGACCCGAGAGGCAGGTTGAGGCTCCCCGACGCCGACTGTGCGAAGAGCCGTCACCCGTCGGCGCGGACATGAGCGACGTTGTGGGCCAGCCGGCAGCGGTCCGTGCGGCACTCACGGCCGCTGCCGGACGACACCACATCCTGTTCACCGGACCCCCGGGCGTGGGAAAATCGATGCTGGCGCACAGACTCGCCGGTCTCCTGCCTGCGCTCTCACCGGACGAGGCGCTCGAGTCGGCCGCCGTCGCCGAGGCGTGTGGCGACGAGGTCAGGCTGTCCACACGGGTTCCGTTCCAGACGCCACACCATTCGGCGTCCCATGTGGCCATGGTCGGGTCGGCCCGCGGGACGGAGGTGCAACCCGGTCTGATCAGCCGGTCACATCGCGGGGTGCTGGTGCTCGATGAGGCGCCGGAGTTCCGACGGGAGACCCTGGAGTCCCTGCGGCAGCCGTTGGAGAGCGGTTCGATCACGGTCGCACGCGCGGGAGTCACCGCTCAGCTGCCCGCATGTTTCCAGCTGGTGGCCACGGCCAACCCGTGCCCGTGCGGTCAGCACGGTGCCAGGGACGGGGACTGCCGCTGTCCGGCCCTCAGCGTCCAGCGATACGAGGCGAGGTTGTCCGCTCCGCTGCTGGACCGGATCGACATCAACCTCCGTCTGGATCGGCCGCGGAGCACACAGCCTGCCCCACCGACAACGGAGCTGGCAGAACGCGTCGTCCGCGCGCGTGAGTGTGCCAGAGAGCGATGGCCACAGCTGGCCAGCACCATGACTCCATGTGGCCCGGGCGACCCGGCTACGCTGCCCGAGGCGGTGAGGACGTTCCTCGAGCAGGAGCGCTGGCGCCGGCGGGGCGGCGGTGAACGCCGGCACGCCGCGGCAGTGCGGCTGACCTGGACGCTGGCCGCACTGGACGGTTGCGAGTCACCGAGCCTCGAGCACGCCTCTGATGCCCTGCGATTGCGAGGATGAATGCGCGAGCCTGACACCGTGGCGGGACGCCAGGACGAGGACCGACAGGTTGCGCCCTCTCGCAGAATCGTCAGAGGGGACGGGGCCTGGCCGAGCCAGCTGGAGCAACTGGCCGACGAAGTACCGCAGGCGCTGTGGCTACGGGGCCCCGGCACACTGCGAGCGCTCGCACTGCAGTCTGTGGCGGTGGTCGGGTGCAGACGTGCGACGGCCTACGGGCGTTCGCTGGCCTTCGATCTCGCCGCCGAGCTCACGGAACTGGGTTGGGTCGTCTTCTCCGGCGCAGCGTTCGGCATCGACGCTGCCGCGCATCGTGGTGCGCTGGAGGCGGGTGGTGCCACGGTGGCTGTGCTGGCCTCCGGGGTGGACGTCGCTTCTCCTCGCGGGAACCGTGACCTGCTCGATCGCGTTGCCGCTGCCGGGCTCATCGTCTCGGAGATGCCTCCCGGCAGCGTCCCTCGTCGGCACAGCTTCCTGGTCCGTAACCGGCTGATCGCCGCCCTCACCCGTGGCATTGTCGTGGTGGAGGCCGAGAACCGCTCCGGATCCCTGAACACCGCGAGATGGGGTGTTCGCCTGGGGCGCCAGATCATGGCTGCACCCGGCTCGGTCTACGTCTCTCAGTCGCGAGGTCCACACGCGTGGATCGCGACCAGGCAGGCCGAGCTGGTCACGACGGCGCAGGAGGTCGACCAGCAGTTGCGTTCGCTGGCGGACGGTCCCGCCGAGCAGACCGTTGTCGCCGATCTGCGCCTCGAGATGGCGCTCACTGAGGGCCCGGGCGGCGTCGGGGAGATCGCAGCCCGGGCGGGGTTGCCGACGGAAATGGTCACACAGCGGCTGCGGGAACTGGCGGCGGCGGGGCGATGCCGCGTCGCGGATGGCCGGTACTGGGGTGGCGCTGCACACTGACCGCAGCGACCGGCCAGCGGGCCGCCTCCGGTGCGGGCGAATCCGTGAACCCTGAGGAATTCGATGACCCCCGGCTTCTGCACATGACACAGTGGGGCAGATTCGGAAGGATGCGTGTATGGACTCAGTGGTGGCTCCCGACGCGCGCCCGGAGGTGCAGTGGGCTGCCCTGATCCAGCGGTTCACGACGCAGCTGGGGCAGCGCTGGAACAGACGGCCCGCCACTGTCTCGGCATACCGCTCCGACCTGTCCCAGCTGGCAGGATTTCTGGCAGATCAGGGTCAGGGCCCGGCTGATCTCACCCATCTGCAGTTGCGTGGCTGGCTGCGCGCTCAGCATGTCCGGGGGCTGTCGCGGGCGACCATCGCGCGGCGCTCGGCATGTGTTCGTGCCTTCGGCGCCTGGCTCTGCGAGATCGGCTACTGGAGCCAGGACGTGACCGCGGGACTGGGCTCACCCCGCGCCGACGGTCGACTACCGGACGTTCTGAGCAGGTCGGCGGCAGCCACTCTGTGCGACTCCGTGCGACGACCCGGCTCGGATGCACCGGAGGAACTGGCGGACTGGGCCATCGTGGAACTGCTGTACGGCAGCGGGCTGCGCGTCTCCGAGGTCTGCGGCCTGGACCTGGCGGATCTGGGCCGGCAACGCGGACTGGTGAGGGTGCTGGGCAAGGGCGACAAGCAACGGGTCGTCCCGTGCAGCCGCGGGGCGCTGGAGGCGCTCGACCACTGGCTGGTGCGAGGCCGCCCGAAGTGGGCGGTGGCCGGATCCGGGAACGCCGTCTTCCTCGGACCCAGGGGAGCGCGAGTCAACCAGCGGCGGGTTCGGGAACGAATTCACGCCGCCGTACGCTTACTACCAGAGAGCCCGGATCTGGCTCCGCACGGGTTGCGACACACCGCCGCGACTCACATGCTGGAAGGGGGAGCGGACCTGCGGAGTGTACAGCAGATGCTCGGACATGCGAGCCTGAGTACAACACAGGTCTACACGCACGTCTCCATCGATCGACTGAGGAAGAGCTATGAGCAGGCCCACCCAAGAGCCTGAGACCGCCCAGCCCAGGAAGCCCTCAGTCTGGGGAGACGGCAAAGGCTCAACGCTGGATGTGCTGTGGGCCGCCTACAAGATCGAGGGTGACCCCCGGGCACGTGAGCGGCTCATCCTGCAGTACGCCCCCCTGGTCAAGTATGTCGCCGGGCGGGTGAGCGTCGGGCTCCCACAGAATGTGGATACTGCCGACCTCGTGAGCAACGGCATGTTCGGCCTGATCGACGCGATCGAGAAGTTCGACCCGCAGCGCTCGGTCAAGTTCGAGACCTACGCGGTCAGTCGCATCCGCGGCGCGATCATCGATGAGTTGCGCAGTTTCGACTGGGTGCCGCGCTCGGTCCGGCAGAAGGCCAGAGATGTGGAACAGGCCTACCAAGTACTCATGACCAAGGAGGGGGAGTCTCCGTCCGACGAGGAGGTTGCCGAGTACCTCGGAGTCACGGTGGCTGCGCTGCGAGAGACGTTCAGGCAGGTCTCATATGTCCACGTGGCGGCGTTGGACGAACTGCTCAGTGTCGGCGGGGAGAAGTCCGAACGCGTCACGCTCGGAGACACGATCGAGGACAAGAAGTCCCAGGATCCGGTCCGTGCCTTCGAGGCTGAGGAGACGCGGGAGGTGCTTGGTCGAGCAGTTGCCGAGCTCCCCGAGCGTTCCATGATCGTGATCTCGCTCTATTACTACGAGGGAATGACGCTGAACGAGGTGGGACAGGTGCTCGGTGTCACCGAGAGCCGGGCATGCCAGTTGCACACCAAGGCGGTCATGCAGCTCAAGGCGAAGATAGCCGAGCACGATCGCTGATCCGGTCGCCACGACCCTCCGCCGCCGGATTCCGGCCCCGCAACGCACCTCAGCGATGCTCCTGCGGGACGAGCGCCACATCGCTCAGGGCGTCGATGAGTATTCGCGGGTCAAGATACTGTTCGCCATCCTTCAGACCCCAGTGGATGCAACCCGGCGTGCAATGAGCGCTGGAGTTCCGCTCACCCGCGCGGCTCACCTCACCGAGCACGCTGCCCGCGCCCACGTACTGTCCGGTCCGGACCGACGGCGCGACGCTCTGATAGGTGGCGCGCAGCCGGCCATGACGGATGACGACGACGCCGGTGCCGGCCACGGCCCCGGCGTGGACCACCCAGCCGGCTCGGGGAGTGATGACGGTGTCGCCGAGGTCCGCCGCGAGGTCCAGGCCGCGATGCCCTGGCAGCCAGTCCGGTTCCGGTGCTGCGAACTCTGCGATGACACGATTGTGGTCCAGCGGTCCGGGGGTACCGGATGGAGCTGGCGTCTGGTGCCAGAGAAGACACAGACACAGGATCCCGGCGAGGTTGAACACCCTTCCATCGTGTGCTCGCGTGGTTCCAGGGAGATTGCGGTTCGGATTCCTGTGGACGGTGCGCCGGGATTCGCTGACCCGTGCCTCGCAAGCGCCTGTGGCGACCGCCCGGGCACGACTACCGCGGCGAGGCTGATTGCGGTTACACTTGGCAGAGTCTGAACAGACAACTATTTCGCGCATCCCATGGATCTGATGTTTCGGCTCCACACGCGCCGTCGGTCCTCTCCGGAGGTGGCGCGGCGGGATGCCAGGGTGGGCGACACCGTGTCGATCCCACGACAACCGAAGTCAGCGGGCTCTGGCCTGCGCGAAAGGAACATCATCATGGCCGTCGTGACCATGCGACAACTGCTCGACAGTGGGGTCCACTTCGGGCACCAGACCAGGCGCTGGAACCCGAAGATGAAGCGATTCATCATGACCGAGCGCAACGGCATCTACATCATCGACCTGCAGCAGAGTCTCGGGTACATCGATGCCGCCTACGACTACATCTCACAGACAGTGGCCAAGGGTGGCACGATCCTGTTCGTCGGCACCAAGAAGCAGGCGCAGGAGGCCGTCGCCGAACAGGCCAACCGCGTGGGCATGCCCTACGTCAACAACCGTTGGCTCGGCGGGATGCTGACCAACTTCAGCACTGTCCATCAGCGCTTGTCGCGGCTGAAGGAGCTCGAGGAGATCGACTTCGACGATGTGGCCGGTTCGCGCCTGACCAAGAAGGAGCTGCTGAAGCTGCGCCGTGAGAAGGAGAAGCTGGAGCGCTCACTCGGCGGTATCCGCAACATGGAGAAGACGCCGAGTGCCGTCTGGGTCGTGGACACCAAGAAGGAACACATCGCAGTGGCTGAGGCCCGCAAGCTCGGCATCCCCGTGATCGCCATCCTGGACACCAACTGTGACCCGGACGAGGTCGACTATCCCGTGCCCGGCAACGACGATGCCATTCGCGCGGTGACCCTGCTCACGCGCGTCGTGGCCGACGCCGTCGCCGACGGCCTGGTCAAGCGTGCCGCGGCCGCCGACAAGTCCGGCGAGGCCGAACCGCTGGCGGAGTGGGAGCGCGAGATGCTCGAGGCCGAGACCGGTGTTCCGGTGTCCGCCGAGACCCCGGCAGCCGAAGCTGTGACCGCGCCGACCGAGCCTGCAACCCCCGAGGAGCAGACAGCTGCCTCGGCCCCTGCGGCCGAGACCGCCGCGTCGGTGGAACCCGCCGACGCACCGGCGCCCGACGCAGCGCAGACCGCTGCGGAGTCTGAAGAAGTAGTTGCCGAGACGGCCGCTGAGAAGAAGGAATGACAACATGGCAGTGACTGCCGCGGAGGTACAGAAGCTCCGCAAGATGACCGGTGCCGGCATGATGGAGTGCAAGAAGGCACTCGAAGCAGCTGACGGTGACTTCGAGAAGGCGGTGGAGAGCCTGCGGATCGCGGGTGCGGCCAAAGCTGCCAAGCGCTCCGAGCGCCAGGCGTCCAACGGTCTGGTGGCCAGTAGCGGCAACGCCCTGGTCGAGTTGCGCTGTGAGACCGATTTCGTGGCGAAGAATGCCGATTTCGAGGCGCTCGCGGGTCGGATCGCTGACGCTGTGGCAGCCGAGCGTCCGGCCGACGCCGAGGCGCTGGCGGCAGTCACGCTCGACGACGGCAGGACCGTGGCCGAGACCATCACCGAGCAGACGGCCGTCATCGGTGAGAAGCTCGAGGTGGGCGACTTCGCGCTGCTCGACGGCGACGTCGCCGTGTACCTGCACAGGCGCTCGGCAGATCTTCCGCCCGCAGTCGGAGTGCTGGTCGGCTATCAGGGGGATGAGCAGCTGGCCAAGTCGGTCGCCATGCAGGTGGCCGCCATGCGGCCACAGTTCCTCAGCCGCGACGATGTCCCGGCCGAGACGGTCGCCAATGAGCGACGGATCGCTGAGGCCACCGCTCGTGAGGAGGGCAAGCCGGAGCAGGCGCTGCCCAAGATCGTCGAGGGACGGCTCAACGGCTACTTCAAGGAGACGGTGTTGCTCGATCAGCCGTCGGTCACCGAGAACAAGAAGACTGTTGGGGCCGTACTGGACGGCGGTGGCACCACGGTCACCGGATTCGCCCGCATCGAGGTGGGGCAGGCCTGATGGGGGCCGACCCCGGGGTGCAGCAGACCCTGCAGGGCACTGTGGATCTCTGGCCCGGAACCCCCGAGGGAGGGTTTCGAAGGGTCCTGCTCAAGCTGTCGGGGGAGGCCTTCGCCGGGGAGCGCAAGCTCGGGGTCGATCCGGACGTGGTCCGATCGATCGCCCGGCAGATCGCAGAAGTCGCCGCCAGCGGCACCGAGGTGGGTGTCGTCATCGGAGGCGGGAACTACTTCCGGGGCGCCGAACTGTCCGAGCACGGCATGGAACGCGCCAGAGCCGACTACATGGGGATGCTCGGCACGGTCATGAACTGTCTGGCGTTGCAGGATTTCTGCGAGAAGCAGGGAATCGATACCCGCGTCCAGACGAGTATCACGATGGGACAGGTCGCGGAGCCCTACGTACAGCGGCGTGCCATGCGTCACCTTGAGAAGGGTCGGGTGGTGATCTTCGGCGCGGGGCTCGGTGCGCCGTACTTCTCCACCGACACCACCGCGGCACAGCGCGCCCTTGAGGTCGGGGCGGACGTCGTACTCATGGCGAAAGGGGTCGATGGCGTCTATGACTCGGATCCGCGGAAGAACCCGGCTGCCGTACGCTTCGACACCCTCAGCTACGACGAGGTGCTGCAACGGGACCTGAAGGTGGCGGATGCGACTGCCATCAGCCTGTGCAGGGACAACAACATGCCCATCATCGTCTTCAACCTGCTCGAGGACGGTAATATTGCCCGCGCCGTCCGTGGCGAGCGGATCGGTACGCTGGTGAGCCGCGACGCGCGACTCTGACGCGGTGACCGGATGGCCGCGGACGCCCGCAAGACGCGGGGTCTGCGGTGAGACAGTAGGGGGACGGCATATCATGAGGCGCAGGAGGCTGAAGTGATCGACGACATATTGCTGGACGCCGAGGAGAAGATGGAGAAGGCGGTCGGGGTCGCCCGGGAGGAACTCGCCACCATCAGGACCGGTCGCGCCAACCCGGCGATGTTCAACAAGATCCTGATCGACTACTACGGTGCCCCCACGCCCCTGAATCAGCTGGCCTCGTTCGCTTCTCCGGAGGCGCGCATGATGATCATCACCCCCTTCGACAAGGGCAGTATCGACGCCATCGAGAAGGCCATCCGTGACTCCGATCTCGGTGTCAACCCGGCCAGCGACGGCAACATCGTACGGGTGGTCCTGCCCCAGCTCACCGAGGAACGACGCCGGGAATACATCAAGACGGCCAAGGCCAAGGCGGAGGAGGCTCGTGTGTCCATCCGCAACATCCGCAGGACCGCGAACCAGTCCCTGGACAAGCTCGCCAAGGATGGCGACGTCGGCAAGGACGACGTGCAGCGGGCGGAGAAGCACATGGACGAGATCACGGCTGAACAGGTGGCCGAGGTCGACCAGGTGCTCGCCTCCAAGGAGGAGGAGCTCCTCGAGATCTGAGCGTCGGACGCCCGGGAGTGCCCCTTCAAGATCGAACCTCTGAGTGTCGGGCTGGCATCGCGTGCCAAAACACGCAAACATGGGCACGTCCTGATGGTCGGCGGAAGGTGATGCATGTCCCAGACCGCCGCCGAGCCCAAGAATCCCACCCCCAAGGCCGGCCGGAATCTGCCCGTCGCCATCGCAGCGGGTGTGATCCTGGGCGCGCTCGTGCTCCTGGCTCTTCTGTTCGTCAAGGCCCTGTTCGTGCTCCTGGCTGCGGTGGTCCTGCTCATCGCCGTGGGTGAGATGCGCGGAGCCTTCGCGAACAGGGACATCAAGCTGAGCGTCATCCCGCTCTACATCGGCGTTGTCGCGATCGCGGGGCTGAGCTTCTGGCACGGAGAAGTGGCAATGCTGTTCGGTTTCGCCGGACTAGTGTTCCTCATCCTCATCTGGCGCATGTTCGAGGGGACCGAGAACTTCGTGAGGGACAGCACGGCCTCGGTCTTCGTGGCCGCCTACCTTCCCCTGATGCTGGGTTTCGCGCTGCTGTCATTGCGTCCGGAGGACGGACCGCAACGTGTCATCGTCTTCATCGCGCTGACGGTGGGTAGCGACATCGGCGGCTACGCGGCGGGCGTGCTGTTCGGCAAGCACCCCATGGCGCCGAGCATCAGCCCGAAGAAGTCATGGGAGGGTTTCGCGGGCTCGCTGATATTCCAGATGGCGATCGGAATCTGGTTGTTCATCTGGTTGCTCGACAGCACCTGGTGGGCGGGGCTGATATTCGGCATCATCATGACGTTCACAGCCACCCTCGGTGACTTCATCGAGTCCTCCCTCAAACGCGACCTCGGGATCAAGGACATGGGATCGATCCTGCCTGGGCATGGGGGTTTCATGGACAGGCTGGACTCGCTGATCCCGAACGCCTTCGTCAGCTGGGCGCTCTTCGCCGCCTTCCTGGGCACCGGCAGCCTGGCATTCTGAGGCCGGAGTGTTCCTGGCGCACAATGGAGCCGAGGGGGCAGCATGACTGATGTGACGATCCGACCGGCTGGTCGCCGGGGCAGACCGCCGGCGCACTGGGCGGACCTCGAAGCGCAGGAGCAGTTGTCACTCATCACCGACCTCGGCTGGCCGAAGTTCCGGGCTCGGCAGGTGGACCGGCACTACAACCAGTTCTCGGCGACGCCGCAGGGCTGGACGGACCTCCCGGCAGCCGAGCGTGAGCGGCTGTCCGGTCACTTCCCCGAGCTCCTGACGCCCATCAGAACGCGATCGGCCGACTCCGGGGCGACACGCAAGCACGTTTGGCAGCTGCATGACGGCTCGCTGGTGGAGAGCGTCGTGATGGGATATCCCGACCGAGCCACCGCCTGCATCTCGTCACAGGCCGGGTGCGGTATGGCCTGTCCCTTCTGTGCGACCGGACAGGAGGGACTCACCCGCAATCTCAGCGCCGCTGAGATCATCGAGCAGGCCCGGCTCGCCCACCTCGAGGCTGCTGACCTCGGCCTCGGGAAGGGCCGGCTGTCGAATGTCGTGTTCATGGGGATGGGGGAGCCCCTGGCCAACTACCGCGCTGTGATGCGCGCCGTTCGGCGCATCGTGTCCGGCTTCGGCATCTCCGCCCGCTCCGTCACGGTCTCCACAGTCGGGCTCGTACCCGGAATCCGCAGGCTGGCCGAGGAGGGCTTACCCGTGACGCTGGCCGTGTCCCTGCACGCACCCGACGATGAACTGCGCGACACCCTGGTCCCGGTCAACCAGCGCTTCCCGGTCGCGGAGGTCATGGCCGCGGCCGACGACTATGTGGTGGCGACCGGGCGCCGGTACTCGATCGAATACGCCCTGATCAAGGACATCAACGATCAACCCGAGCGGGCCCGGATGCTCGCCGACCTCCTGTCGGGGCGCATCGCTCACGTGAATCTCATCCCGCTGAACCCCACTCCCGGCAGTGTCTGGACCGCCACGTCGGCGCAGCGTACGGAGCAGTTCATCAGGATCCTGCGTGACGGCGGTGTCTCGACGACGTTGAGGGACACCCGGGGTTCGGACATCGACGGTGCATGCGGCCAGCTCGCCGCAGAGACCGCCTGATTCCGGGGCTGTCCGGATTCCCACCTTTTGACCTGTTGTCGGTGCGCCGGGACGCGAACCGCTGTCCGGGGGACCCGCGCCGGCGTGGCCGCGCCCTCGGTAGGATGCAGTCGATGTCCGAAACGAAGAGCGCTCATGGCTGACGAATCTCCCACAGTGGCGCAGGCGGCGGCAGCCTCCGCTGCGTCCGGTGGGTCCGACGTGGAGATCCGGCTCTCACCCGGCAACATCTGGCGCGTCGGTTTCGTCATCGTCGGGGTCTTCGCGGTCGCCTCCTTCCTGTGGTTCATCATCGATGACGGCGGCTCGGTCATCTTCACCGTTCTGATGTCCTGGTTCGCGGCCATCGCCATGGAGCCGGCGGTCTCGCGCCTGGCCAGACATATGAAACGTGGCTTCGCCACGGCCCTCATGATGCTGGGCATCGGCCTGTTCATCGTCATATTCTTTGCGATGTTCGGGGCTCTGCTGGTGGAGCAGCTCGCAGAGATCATCGGGTCCATCCCCGATCTGCTGGACTCTCTGCTCGCCTGGGTCAACGACACATTCGATCAGCAGCTGACCCGAGACGGCCTCCTGGAACAGATCAACCTGAGTCCGAGTCAGATCGCCGAGATCGCGACCGAGATCGGCGTCAATGCCCTGAGCATCCTCGGTTCTGTGCTCGGCAGTGTCTTCGGACTGTTCACGTTCGGCCTGTTCACCTTCTACCTCTCAGCAGATTCCCCACGGCTGCGGCGGTGGGTGGCAGCGTTGTTCCCGGGTCGGGTCCAAGGGATTGTGATCAACGTCTGGGACCTGACCGCGGAGAAGACCGGCGGCTACGTGGCGGCCCGCGTTATCCTCGCAGCCCTCAACGGCGGTTCGAGCGCCATTGTCTTCCTGATCATCGGGATGCCCTACTGGCTGGCGCTGGGGCTCTGGACCGGACTGGTGGCACAGTTCGTGCCGACGATCGGTACCTACATCTCGATCATCCTGCCGGTCCTTGTCGGTCTGCTCAGTGACAACCCCGTGGTCGGCATCATCGCGCTCATCTGGGCGCTGATCTATCAGCAGGTGGAGAACCTGACCTTCGAGCCGCGGATCAGTGCCGCCGCCGTCGATGTGCATCCGGCCGTGGCCTTCGGGGCCGTGATGATGGGTGCCGCCCTGTTCGGGGTCTCCGGCGCCCTGCTCGCAGTCCCGGTGGGAGCCATGCTCCTCTCACTGCTCGACATCTACGTGAAGCGTCATGAGCTGCTGCCGCAACTGCGGGAGAAGGAACCTTCCGCCGGTGATGATCCTCCACCAGCGAGGGAGCCGCGAAAGCGGCCGTGGCGGCGGAAGAAGGCCGACGATGCCGCCGGCCGGGCTCCGGAGCGGATCTCCGACGATGACGCCTGAGTGGCGCCGGCGTCTGGTCATCCTCGGATCGACGGGCTCGATCGGCACGCAGGCGCTCGATGTGGTGCGGCGTCATCGTGAACGCTTCGATGTGACGGCGCTGGCTGCGGGCAGCAACGCGGCGCTCCTGGCCGACCAGGTCTGCGAATTCGACGTCCCGGTCGCAAGTGTTGCCGACCCCGTCGCCGCCAGTGAGCTTCGCCACCGCCTCGGGGCACGCAACCAGGCCTGCGACGTCATGGCCGGACCTGATGCTGCCACACAGGTGGCGGGCCTGCCCGCGGATGTGGTGCTGAACGGGCTCAGCGGAGCGCTGGGACTGCGCCCCACCATCGCGGCACTGGAGTCGGGAGCCACGCTCGCCCTGGCCAACAAGGAGAGCCTCATCATCGGCGGACCCGTGGTCAAGGCCCTGGCCGCACCCGGTCAGCTCGTTCCCGTCGACAGCGAGCATTCGGCACTGGCCCAGTGCCTGCGCAGTGGCACAGCGGCCGAGGTACGCCGTCTGGTGCTGACGGCAAGCGGAGGACCGTTCCGGGGCTGGTCGGCGGAGCAATTGGCGGCGGTCACCCCGGAACAGGCGCTGGCCCACCCCACCTGGTCGATGGGACCACTGGTGACGATCAACTCGGCGACGTTGGTCAACAAGGGTCTTGAGATCATCGAGGCGCACCTGCTCTTCGACGTCCCCTTCGATCGCATCGAGGCCGTCGTTCACCCGCAGTCGGTCGTTCATTCGATGGTGGAGTTCGTGGACGGTGCCACGCTGGCCCAGGCCTCACCGCCCGACATGCGGTTGCCGATCGCCCTGGGTATCGCCTGGCCGGACCGCCTCGCAGACGTCTCGCTGGCATGTGACTGGTCCCGGGCGGCCGAATGGACCTTCGAGCCGATCGACCATGACACCTTCCCCGCTCCGCGGCTGGCTGCTGCCGCGGGAGCGGCGGGTGGGACAGCCCCCGCCGTCTTCAACGCGGCCGACGAGGTGGCCGTCGAAGCCTTTCTGGGCGGTGGGATCACGCTGCCTGGCATCGTGCACACCATCGAACGAGTGCTCGAGGAGCACGACCCGGGGAACAAACCCGGCGTCGATGACGTCTTAGCTGCAGACGAATGGGCGAGAGCGCGGGCGCGTGAACTGCTGGTTTCGGCCTAGAATGGGACCGAGGCCGACCGGTGATCGGCGCAGCCCCTGACGGACACCTTGCTCGAGCGGCGCATGGAGGCACAGCTGTGAGCGTACTGCTGAACATACTCGGCATCCTCGCGCTGGCCGTACTCATCTTCATCTCCATCGGGCTGCACGAGTTCGGTCACTTCATCACGGCCAAGCGTTTCGGTGTCAAGGTCACCGAATTCATGATCGGTTTCGGGCCGAAGATCTTCTCGAGGAAGAAGGGGGAGACCTCCTACGGGTTCAAGCTCTTCCCGCTCGGCGGGTATGTGCGGATTCTCGGCATGTACCCTCCTGCGAAGGAGGGGTCCCAGCAAGCCGGCGCGGTCCGGTCGGTGAACCAGTCCGCCGAGGGTGACACGATCGTGGCGGAGGCGGACTCCGCGGTGTCGACCCAGGCCAGACGACCGGGGCGGTTCGCGCACCTCGTCGATCAGGCGCGTGCAGAGTCCATGAAGGGGCTCGATCCGGGCGAGGAGGACCGGGCCTTCTACCGGCTCCCGGTCGGCAAGAGGGTTGTCGTGATGCTCGCAGGGCCGTTCACGAACCTGGTCCTGGCCTTCGTCTTCATCGCGATCGTGCTGGTGGGCATCGGGATACCTACGCCGTCGCTGACGATCAACAGGGTGATCGACTGCGTCCCCACCGCGGCGAACCCCAACGGGTCCACGACCGACGGCCGCTGCGAGGGCAGCCCGCCCACCGCTGCATTCTCCTCGGACATCGCTGCGGGCGATCGCATCACGGCCGTCAACGGAGCGCCGGTCGAGGACTGGGAGCAGGTGACGACAGCCCTGCGCAACACCGATGAGCCGACTGCCATAACGCTGTCGACGGCAACGGGCGAGCGGACGGTCGTGGCCGAACCGGTCAGCTACCCCCGGGTTGACGAGGCGGGCCAGCCGGTCCTGGATGAGAACGGACAGCAGGTGACCGACACCCGGGCCTTCCTCGGCGTCAATCCCGAGCAGTACCTGCAACGACAGGCTCCACAGCAGGTCCCTGTCTTCATCTGGGACGCGACCACCCGTTCTGTGACAGCCCTTTTCGCCCTGCCTGCCAAGATGTATGACCTCGGCGTCACGCTGGCGACCAACGGCGAGCGCGACGTCGAGGGTCCGGTGAGCGTGGTGGGGATCAGCCGCATCGGCGGCGAAGTCGTTGCGGATGATCAGCTCGAATGGGCGAACAAGGTCGGCTTCATCTTCACTTTGGCTGCCACGTTGAACCTGTTCCTCTTCCTTTTCAATCTGCTGCCGATTCCGCCACTGGACGGCGGGCATGTGGCAGCTGCGCTCTGGGAGGCGATCCGGCGCAAGTGGGCTGCCTGGCGTGGCAGGCCCGATCCCGGAGTCGTGGACACGGCCAAGCTTTTGCCCGTCACCTACGTCGTGGCCGTCATCCTGATCGGGGTGGGGGTCATGGTGATCTGGGCCGACCTGTTCAAGCCCATATCCCTAACCTAAGGCAGACGTCTCAGGACCTCTCCCTGATCCGGAACGGGGGCCCGTATCGGGCGTGCGATCGGTCGCACGTCCGCGACGAGGAATGACGCGCGACGCGTGAACGGATACGATGAAAGGGACTTGGAGGCTTGATGACTGAGGTCTCGCTGGGGATTCCGACCGCTGCAACGCTGGCACCACGGCGTCCCACGAAGCAGCTCACGCTCGGGCACTCCACGCATCCGGTTCAGGTCGGCAGCGAAGCGCCGGTCAGTGTGCAGTCGATGACCACGACGCTCACCGCTGATGTCAACAGCACACTGCAACAGATCGCCGAGCTGAATGCTGCGGGATGTCAGATCGTGCGGGTCGCGGTGCCCAGCGCCGACGACGCAGAGGCACTGCCCCAGATCGCTGCGAAGTCCCCGATCCCTGTCATCGCCGACATCCACTTCCAGCCCAAATATGTGTTCGCGGCCATCGACGCAGGATGCGCCGGGGTGCGGGTCAACCCGGGCAACATCAAGGCCTTCGACGACAAGATCGGCGAGATTGCCAAGGCCGCCTCCGCTGCCGGGACACCGATCAGGATCGGTGTGAATGCTGGCTCACTCGACCCGCGCCTGCTCCAGAAGTACGGTAGGGCGACTCCTGAGGCGCTGGTCGAGTCGGCTCTGTGGGAGTGCTCCCTCTTCGAGGAGCACGGCTTCACCGACATCAAGCTCTCCGTGAAGCACCATGATCCGGTGGTGATGGTCCAGGCGTATCGTCTGCTGGCCCAGCGCTGTGACTATCCGTTGCACCTCGGCGTGACTGAGGCGGGCCCGGCGCAGCAGGGCACCATCAAGTCCGCAGTGGCCTTCGGAGCACTGCTCAGCGAGGGGATCGGAGACACCATCCGCGTCTCGCTGTCCGCGCCGCCCGTGGAGGAGGTCAAGGTCGGGATAGGCATACTCGAGTCCCTGAACCTGCGTACGCGGGGACTCGAGATCGTGTCCTGTCCGTCGTGCGGACGGGCCCAGGTCGACGTGTACACCCTGGCGGAGGAGGTCACTGCTGGCCTCCAGGGGTTGTCGGCTCCTCTACGGGTCGCCGTCATGGGATGTGTGGTCAACGGCCCAGGTGAGGCAAGGGAAGCGGATCTGGGCGTGGCCAGCGGCAACGGCAAGGGCAAGATCTTCGTGAAGGGCGAAGTGATCAAGACCGTCCCCGAGTCACAGATCGTGGAGACCCTCATCGAGGAGGCGCTGCGTCTGGCCGAGGACGAGTCGCAAGAGGGCGAACCAGTGGTTGACGTCCTGCGATGACCGGCGGCACCCGCGTCGGATCTGTTACGGCAAAGCCGGATCTCAAACAGCTGTCCAGGCTGGTCGAACGTGATCCGATCGTCCACTGCTTCCCCGCCTCCCGCCTCGTGCCGGGCAGCCCCCCGATTCCGATCTGGGGCTACGAGCGCGATGGTGAGCTGACTTCGGCAGTCTTCGCCGGACTCAACATGGTGCCCGTGGAGACCACGACGCAGGCACGGGAGGAGTTCGCGTCCTATGCGGCGGTGAGCCCACGCAGACCCTCCTCCATCGCCGGGCGACAGGGTGAGGTCCTTGACCTGTGGCAGCGCATCGAGCCCTTCTGGCCCCCGGCCAGGGAGGTGCGTGACAGTCAGCCCTTCCTCGTTGCGACGCGCCAGCCCGAGCTGGTCCCGGACCCGATGGTGCGCCCGGTCCGTCTCACGGAGGCCGACGAACTACTGAGCGCCTGTGTCGCCATGTTCACAGAGGAGCTGGGCGTATCCCCATTGGCCGGACACGGCGACATCGAATATCGCAGAAGGGTGTCGGACCTCATCCGCCAGCGTCGCGTGTTCGCAAGGTTCGAGGGTTCCCGGCTGGTGTTCAAGGCCGAACTCGGTGCCGTCTCCCGATCGGCCTGCCAGATCCAGGGTGTCTGGGTACACCCCGAACACCGCGGCCACGGATTGGCCATCTCCGGGATGGCCGCGGTGGTGCAGTGGGCCCGTCAGCAGGTCCCGCACGTGAGCCTCTATGTGAACGAATACAACACCACGGCACTGCATGTCTACGAACGGGCGGGCTTCACCAGGTACGACACCTTTGCCACCATCCTGTTCTGAAGCCACCCGTTCCGTCCGGCAGGGATATGTATGCAAAGGTCCCAAAGGTCTCGACACGTCCCGTCCAAGTCGCCAAATGCGGCCGCACCTGAGTAACCATAGAAGCGTCGTACTGCCGCGGCTGGAGGATCAGTGGGTGCACCGAGTGCTCTTCGTAGGCCCTCCTTCGCCTCGCCGAACCGCCTCGGGGGTCAGACGATCCAGCTTGACCGACCTCCGTCGGGTCCACCCCCGCCACCACCCCGACGCCGACGGCCCAGGCGGGACCGCCGTCCCGGACGCCTGCGCAGATTCATGGTGGCGACGCTGCGGGCCCTGCTCGTCCTGGTGGCCGTACTCTCGCTCACCGCAGTGATCCTGTTCCTGCTGGTCGTCGGTCGCGACATCGAGGCTTTCGAAGGCAAGCTCCCCAAACTCGGGGAACCTGCCCCTGCCGTGGATGAGTTCTTCCTGGACAAGACCATGAAGTTCGCTGATCAGCAGCGCGGCAGTCGAGTGACGACGGATGATGAGAGCTACGTGCCGTTGGCCCCGGCACCGCAGGGGTCCGGCCTGCCTGCTGGTCACTGGTGCGCCGCGAACACGATCGGGTACCGGATCGACTTCACCGGCGCTGATCTCAGCGGCATCTCACGGGAGGCTGAGGTGCGGCGTTGGGAGTCGGTGTTCGATCAGTGGAGTCAGGCCAGTGACGGGCAATACACCTTCGAGTACCGGGGTACTGCGACATTCCCGATGAGTGACGATTCGGACGGACTGATCGCCAACAACTCGCTCATCCACAACGAGATCGCGATCTCATACGCGACGAGCACGCACAAGGCGCAGCCGGAATGGAATGCGTACCGGCTGCCGGCTCTCGACGACAAGCTCGGGATCGGCGGCATCATCCCGGTCAGCTGGTCAGAACTGAGCGGGCACAGCGGTCAGATCACCAGAGGGATGCTGGTCATCGACGTCGACGACGTTCCCCTCATGGGCAGGGGCACACCGGCCCCCTATGTGCACGAGGCCGGCCACGCCCTCGGTCTGGCCCATACCGCCAACGAGAAGCAGGTCATGTTCGCCGGCGCTGGCATGAACGCCACGATCGGTGCTGGTGATCGCACCGGGATCACATACCTGGGCGGACTCGGCTGTTCCTGACAACACGGCCCGGGTGGGACGGCCCTGACGGAACGCTAGTCTGGTAGCTGATCCGAATCCGAGAACCTGGAGAACCTCTCATGCTGCGCATGTCCACGCTCTTCCTCCGTACGCTCCGCGAGGATCCGGTCGACGCAGAGGTCCCCAGCCACCGGTTGCTTCAGCGGGCCGGCTATATCCGGCGCGTGGCCCCAGGGATATTCACGTGGCTGCCACTGGGTTGGCGTACCTACCGGAATGTCGAGAACGTGATCCGGACCGAGATGGATGCCGCAGGCTTCCAGGAGATGCATTTCCCGGCCCTGCTGCCCCGCGAACCCTACGAGCGCACCAATCGGTGGAGTGAGTATGGCGACACGCTGTTCCGGCTGCAGGACCGCAGAAAGGGCGACTACCTGCTCGGTCCGACTCACGAGGAGCTCTTCACCCTGGCGGTGAAATCGGAGTTCAGCTCCTACAAGGACCTCCCGATCAGCCTCTACCAGATTCAGACCAAGTACCGCGACGAGGCGCGGCCGCGGGCAGGAATCCTGCGGGGCCGCGAATTCGTGATGAAGGACTCCTACTCGTTCGACATCGACGATGAGGGGCTGGCCAACAGCTACCGGCAGCACAGGGACGCCTACATCAGGACGTTCGACAGGCTCGGGCTCGACTACGTGATTGTGTCTGCGATGTCGGGTGCCATGGGCGGCTCCCGCAGTGAGGAATTCCTGGCCCGCTCCGAGGTCGGGGAGGACACCTTCGTCGAATGTCCTGCGTGTGGATACGCGGCCAACACGGAGGCTGTGACCACGCTCGCGCCTGCTGAGTACAACCGCGCGCTGGGGGAGCCGCACATCGAGGAGACGCCCGAGACCAGCACCATCGAAGCGCTGGTGAGCTACGCCCAGGATGCACTACCACGTCCTGACCGAGCGTGGCAGGCGTCCGACACGCTCAAGAACGTGGTGCTGCTCGTCACTGACCCTGACGGCGCCAGCCGCCCACTTGTGATCGGTGTGCCCGGCGATCGAGCCATCGACGAGAAGCGACTGGAAGCCGCACTTGCCCCTGCAACCGTCAGTGCGTTCACCGACGAAGACTTCGAGCAGTATCCGGTCCTCGTGCCGGGATACATCGGCCCGCAGGTACTGGGGAAGGACAGTGAATCCGGGATCGAGTATCTGGTCGATCCCCGTGTGGTGGCTGGCTCGGCGTGGGTGACGGGCGCCAATGAGCCGGGTCGCCATGTCTTCGACCTGGTCATGGGTCGTGACTTCCGTGCCGACGCAGTGATAGAGGCCGCGGAGGTTCGGCAGGGTGATCCGTGCCCGGTGTGTGGTCAGCCGTTGGCGATCGAGCGTGGGATCGAGATCGGACACATCTTCCAGCTCGGACGCAAGTACGCAGAGGCGCTGGGCCTGCAGGTCCTTGACGAGAACGGTGAACTCGTCACCGTGACGATGGGATCCTACGGGATCGGAGTGTCGCGTGCGGTTGCGGCGATCGCCGAACAGTCCCATGATGAGACCGGCCTGTGCTGGCCGGTGGCGGTCGCCCCGGCGGACGTGCACGTGGTGGTCATGGGCAAGAATCCCGACGTGCTCGCCGCAGCCGAGGAGTTGTGCGAGCAGGCGGAGGCCGAGGGGGTCCGTGTCCTGGTCGACGATCGCACCGGGGTCAGCGCCGGAGTGAAGTTCAATGACGCGGAACTGCTGGGTATCCCCACCATCCTGGTGGTCGGGCGCGGCCTGAAGGACGGGGTCGTGGAGTTGCGTGACCGAGCCAGCGGTGACGCCGAGGACGTGCCGGTGAGCGAAATCCTCGCCCGGCTACTCGACCGCAGCGCCGTCGTGCGGACTGACTGAGGCCGGGGGTCCCTCGGGGACACCTGGGGCTGCTTGCGAACTGGTGACTCCGGGCGTCGAGGTCGTGCCGGCCACGGAGTTGCTGGGTGTCAGGTCCGCCGAAGTGACCTCGACCTGGGAGCCGGGGAAGGCCACCGGGCGCCACCCCCAGTTGCGGGCTCGCCGGGCACAGGCCTGCGCCTCCTCCGCCGCGCTCACCCGGTCCGCGCCCTCGGCAGCGGCGACGACGGCGAGATACTGGTCGATCAGCCGGATCTCCATACCGGCGGCCACGACCTCAGCAGACCGCAGGTCGCTGATGGCCGGCACGTCGAAAGCCACGGGCGTGGAGGGGGCCTCATCGATCCGGGCCAGCTTCTTCCTGGCCAGGTCTCG
Organism: Actinomycetota bacterium; assembly: GCA_020438795.1. Classification (GTDB taxonomy): domain Bacteria; phylum Actinomycetota; class Actinomycetes; order S36-B12; genus JAGQTY01. The sequence goes on along the minus strand of JAGQTY010000001.1, from coordinate 157,621 downwards.
TGCTCGCTGGTGCACCTCCATGGCGTCGAGCATCCGCTGCTTGTCGGCCGCGGGAACCTTCGCGGCCATCACGGAATACCCGTAAACCGCGGCCTGCTCGCCGACGGCGACATCCGCCCACTGTTCAGCAACCATGTCTCACCTCAACCACTGTGCATGGGCAGCCTCGGACGTTCCGATCTGAGCGATCAAAGCAGCCAGATCACCGTCATCGCACTTGGCGCACGACTTGACCCTGGCCCGCGCCGCCTTCGTCTCCAGCTTGCGCAACGTGGCCAGGACCGTGGTCGGATTGCCCGACAGTTCGATCGCCGGCGCAGCGGCGGGGCTGTCCTGGAGTTCCATCGCGGCCAGATGCTCCGCGTGCTGCTCGCGAATCGCACTCAGTCTGCCGGATTCGGCCGGGAGCTTCTCGATCGCTGCGTCGTATGCCGCAATCAGCTCCGCCTCCGAGGCGGCGACCGACTCGCGGACCTCATCGTCCGGGTCGCTGATGAACGGCAACGGCAAGGAGGAGGACGAGCAGCCGACGAGTCCGACTCCCAGCAGCCCGCCGCCGGCGGCGACGAACGTGCGGCGACTGAGTGTCATTGGCGCTCCCATGCGGTTGCGAGCCTTCGAATCTCCCGGCTGCGAACCCTGATCCCGATCGGGTTGAGACCAGCTTAGGCCACGAATGCGGACTTCGGCCGATGCGCCACGTGCCGTCGCGCCCGAACCGAGCCAGGGCCCGTGATCGCAGCCGTCCGGTGGACCGCGCGTCGCCAGCCTCGCGCGTGTCGCCGGATCCGCGGGGTCACGGATAGACTGGGTCATGAGCCGGCCGGCTCCACATCGAGATCGGACCTCGGAGGCACCGGTGACCACCCGTCTGGAACAGGCGCTCCAGGATCAGCTCGAACCGGTTGTGGCAGACGCCGGGTACGACCTGGAGGAGCTTCGCGTCATCCCGGCCGGCAAGCGCCGGGTTGTGCGCCTTCTCGTCGACGCCGACAACGGCGTCGAACTCGATGCCGTGGCCGAAGTCTCCAGGGCGGTGTCCGAGGTGCTCGATGAGCAGGACCTGATGGGGGACGCAGCCTACGTGCTGGAGGTGAGCAGTCCCGGTGTGGACCGGCCACTGTCATTGCCGCGGCACTGGCGCCGCAATGTCGGCCGGCTCGTGCGCGTGAGATTCGCAGGGGATCGCGAACCCGTGACCGGCAGGCTTCAGGAGGCCGATGAGCGTGGGGCGGTCCTGCGAGCGGACGAGGAGTCGCTCGAGGTCAGCTACGACGACGTGGCCTCGGCGGTCGTTCAGGTAGAGTTCAAGTAGCTGGGTGGGATCAGATGGATATCGACGTCAAGGCGCTCCGTTCGCTCGTGGCTGAGCGGTCGCTCTCGTTCGATCTTGTGCTCCACTCCATCGAGGAGGCACTCCTGATCGCCTACCAGCATCAGGGTGGCGGCGCACAGGGGGCGCGAGCCAGGCTCGACCCCGAGACCGGGCATGTCACGATCCTGGTGCCGGAGTATGACGCTGAGGGCACCCAGATCGGCGAATACGACGACACTCCTGAGGGGTTCGGACGGATCGCGGCGACCACTGCTCGCCAGGTCCTGATGCAGCGACTCCGTGAGGCGAACTCGGATCGGAGGTTCGCCGACTATTCTGCGATGGAGGGTCAACTCGTCGGAGGGGTGATCCAGCAGGGGAGCGACCCCGCCGTCGTCAAGGTCGACATCGGCGAACTCGAGGCCTCCCTGCCGCTGGCGGAGCAGGTGCCCGGAGAGGACTACTCCCACGGGCGGCGGATCAAGTGCGTCATCGTTGCAGTCCGGCGTGGCACGTCCGGTCCGAACGTCACCGTCTCGAGAACGCACCCCTCGCTGGTGCGACGGTTGTTCGAGCTGGAGGTGCCGGAGATCGCCGACGGTGTCGTGACCATACCAGCACTCGCGCGTGAGGCCGGACATCGCACGAAGATCGCGGTGGCTTCGGCCAACCCCAACGTGAACCCCAAGGGCGCCTGCATCGGGCCGATGGGGCAGCGGGTCCGGCAGGTCATGGCGGAACTCAACGGTGAGAAGATCGACATCGTGGACTACCAGGACGATCCCGCACGGTTCATCGCGAATGCGCTCTCACCCGCGAAGGTCATCAGTGTGGAGATCGTTGATCCCGAACAGAGGTCTGCGCGCGTGATCGTCCCCGACTATCAGCTGTCACTGGCTATCGGCCGGGAGGGACAGAACGCGCGGCTGGCGGCTCGGATGACCGGCTGGCGGATCGACATCCGATCCGACCAGCAGGACCCCTCCGCCTGACTCCCGGGGAGCGCTGGTTGGCGTCCTCGGCGGCTCGGTGGCAGCGGTTCTCCACGTGGTTACTGCCGGACGGGGAATACGGGCTACACTGGTAGGTGACTGAGCAGTGCTGGTTCCCCGCTGGTGCGTATTGCTGATCGGAAGCGAGCCCATGAGACGCGCCCATCCGATCCGTACGTGTGTGGGGTGCCGGGATCGGTCGCCCAAGCCCGAGCTCCTACGGATCGTGCTGCGGGACGGCCGGATCCAGCCGGACCGGCTCGCAAGCGCTCCGGGCAGAGGTGCCTACGTGCACCCCACCGCAGAGTGTGTGCGGCTGGCTCGCCGGGCAAGGGCCTACTCGCGGGCGTTCCGGGCAGCGGACCGCTCTGGTGGGGGGTCTGCCGGCGGCCCAGAAGCGGGCCCAGATACGGGTCCTGCCGAGGGCGCTGCTGGAACTGCGCGGCGACGCGGAGTCCCGGATGACAGTGCGCTACAGTCAATGGTCGCGACCAGTTCGTTGGATGGAGACGAGATGAGTGCCGAATGATTACCTCGCCATGAGTAATCAGTTTCATCAATAGGTTCGGCGACCACCGGGCCTAAGACAGGAGAGAAGTGTCAAAGGTCCGGGTATACGAGCTCGCCAAGGAGCTCGGCCTCGAGAGCAAGGATGTTCTCGACAAGTTGAACGACATGGGGGAGTTCGCCAGATCGGCGTCCTCGACGGTGGAGCCGCCGGTCGCCCGTCGCTTGCGAGAATCCATGGGCGTCAAGAAGAAGTCGGCCGCGCCGCGCCGTCGTTCCTCCGGTTCGGTTCGTCGCGCTCCCGCGCGCAAGCCCGGTGCTGAGACTGCTGGCGCCCAGGCGGCCGAGCCGGCCAAGACCGCCGAGCCGTCGCCCCAGGCGCCGGCCGCGGCCACCACGGTTGCTCCCGAACCGGCCTCACCCACTGTGAGCCCACCGACGCCCTCGACCAGCCCTGCGCCGGCGGTCACGCCACAAGCACCGAGCGAGGGTGAGGTGAAGCCTGCTCCGGCACCCACCCCGACACCGAGTCGTACTCCGCGGCAACCCGGCAACAACCCGTTCACCGGCAACACCCAGGCGCGCGCAACTCCAGGGTCCATGCCACCCCGCCCCCAGGGCCCGACGCCTGGTTCGATGCCACAGCGTCGTCCGGCACCCGGTGGGCCCCGCAGAGGTGGTCCGGGTGGTCGTGGACCGGGCGGACCCGGTGGGCCGGCTCGTGGGGGTCGTCCCGATCGCGGCGGTCGCCCGGGTGGTCGTCCCGGCGGCTACGGCGGCGGTCCCGGTGGTCGTGGCCCCGGTGGTCCGGGCGGTGCCCGTCCCGGCGGCGGTGGCCCTCCCGGGCGCCCGGGATTCGGGCCTCCACCTCCCGGCGGGGGAAGGCCCGGAGGAGGACGCGGCGGCACAGGGCCCAACCGGGGACGTCCGGGTGGCAAACAGCGTTCTCGCAAGTCGCGCAGGGCCAAGCGCCAGGAATTCGACAACATGGAAGCCCCCACGATCGGTGGGGTGCGGATTCCCAGAGGCGAGGGCCGCAAGGTCCGGTTGCCCCGTGGCGCTTCGCTGACCGACTTCGCCGAACGGATCGACGCCAGTCCCGCCGACCTCGTCACCGTGATGTTCAAACTCGGTGAGATGGTGAACGCCACCCAGTCGGTCGACGACGACACGTTGGCCCTGCTCGGTACGGAGCTCGACTACGACGTCGAGATCGTCTCCCCCGAGGATGAGGACCGCGAACTGCTCGAGCAGTTCGACCTCGACTTCGGAGAGGACGAGGGACCCGCTTCAGAACTTCGGTCGCGGCCGCCGGTGGTGACCGTGATGGGCCACGTCGACCACGGCAAGACCAAGCTGCTGGACGCCATCCGGCAGGCGGACACCGCCGAGGGTGAGGCCGGTGGCATCACCCAGCACATCGGCGCCTATCAGATCCATGCCGAGGTCGACGGCGAGGACCGGGCGATCACCTTCATCGACACTCCGGGTCACGAGGCATTCACGGCCATGCGTGCCCGGGGGGCGCAGGTGACGGACATCGCCATCCTTGTGGTCGCCGCGGACGACGGTGTGAAACCGCAGACCGTGGAGGCGCTCAACCACGCGCAGGCGGCGGATGTGCCGATCGTGGTGGCTGTGAACAAGGTCGACAAGGAAGGTGCCGATCCGAACCGGGTACGCACCCAGCTGACCGAGTACGGCCTGGTGGCTGAGGACTTCGGTGGCGACGTGCTCTTCGTGGATGTGTCCGCGAAGGCGGGAACCGGTATCGAAGAGCTGCTCGAGGCCGTGGTGCTGACCGCGGACGGAGCGCTCGACCTCGAGGCGAATCCGGACCAGGACGCACAGGGTGTGGCGATCGAGGCGCACCTCGACCGGGGCCGCGGGCCCGTCGCGACTGTGCTGGTCCAGCGCGGCACCCTTCGGCAGGGCGAGTCGATCGTGGCCGGGGATGCGCACGGCAGGGTCCGTGCCATGCTCGACGAGCACGGCGACACGGTCGAGGAGGCGCTGCCGTCGCGGCCGGTCCAGGTGCTCGGCCTCACCTCGGTCCCCGGGGCCGGTGACACGTTCCTGGTCGTCAAGGAGGACCGGATCGCGCGTCAGATCGCCCAGAGTCGTCAGGCCCGTGAGCGCAACGCGATGCTGGCCAAGGCCCGACCGCGCCGCACGCTCGAGGACATGATGGAGCAGGCCAAGAGGGGCGACGTCGCTGAGCTCAAGCTGATCCTGAAGGGTGACGTGTCCGGCTCGGTGGAGGCCCTCGAGGATGCGTTGCTGAAGCTCGACGTCGGCGAGGACGTCGAACTGAGAGTCGTCGATCGCGGTGTCGGTGCCATCACCGAGACCAACGTGATGCTGGCTTCGGCCTCGGACGCAGTGATCATCGGCTTCAACGTCCGTCCGCAGGGCAAGGTCAGCGAGCTCGCGGACCGCGAGGGCGTTGACATGCGCTTCTACTCGGTCATCTACTCGGCGATCGACGACATCGAAGCCGCACTCAAGGGCATGCGCAAGCCGGAGTTCGAGGAGGTCCAGCTCGGCTCCGCGGAGATCCGGGAGGTCTTCCGCTCCAGCAAGTTCGGCAACATCGCCGGCTGTATCGTGCGCGACGGAATGGTCAAGCGCAACGCCAAGGCACGCCTGGTTCGCGACGGTGTCGTGGTCGCCGACAACCTCACCGTGGAGTCGCTCAAGCGGTTCAAGGACGACGCCACCGAGGTTCGTGAGGGTTATGAGTGCGGTATCGGACTCGGCTCCTTCAACGACATCAAGGTGGAGGACATCATCGAGACCTTCGAGGTCCAGGAGAAGGAACAGGTGTAGGCGCTGTTCGTCGGTACCCTGGAATGTGACCTGCTGCTCGGTGACGTTCGTTCCCTGAAACAGAAGCGGGCCGTCGTTCGTCCGATCGTGCATGGACTTCGCCGGTTCGAGGTGAGCGTGGCCGAGGTCGGCGAGCAGGATGTGTACCGGCGTGCCAGAATCGGAGTGGCCGTGGTCGGTGCCGACCCGGCCCGGTGCCGGGAGCTCCTGACGCAGTGCGAGCGGTACGTGGCGGATCGTCCGGAGATCGAACTCCTGGGGACCGGCACCCGCGTGTTCCACACCGAGGACGAGTGATTGTCGCGGCCGCAGGGTCGCTCGTAGGAGGATCGATGACTGATCATGACGCCCGAGTTCGCCGCCTGGCGGACCACATCAAGACGATCGTGGCGCAGCTGCTCGAGAAGCGTGTCAAGGACCCCAGGCTGGGCTTCGTGACGATCACGGACGTCCGCGTCACCGGCGACATGCGCGAGGCGACGATCTTCTACACGGTGCTGGGGGAACACGCGGACCTCGAGGCGACGAAGGCCGCTCTGGAGTCAGCCAAGGGCATGATCCGCAGTGAGGTCGGCAGGCTGACCGGCGTCCGGTTCACGCCGTTCCTGCACTTCGTGCCCGACACGGTGCCCGAACAGGCCGCGCGGATCGAGAAGCTGCTCAAGGAGACTGCTGAGGATGACGCGGCTCGTGCGGAGCAGGCTGCCGGAGCGGAGTATGCCGGGGGGCCGGACCCGTACAAGTCCTCCGATGACGAGCAGGAATAGCGTCGGCGGGTTTCTGCTGCTGGACAAGCCGTCCGGTACCACCAGTCATGGCATGGTGGCGCGGGCACGACGTAGTCTGAGCGTCCGACGGATCGGCCACGCGGGCACCCTTGATCCCATGGCGACCGGCCTGCTCGTGCTCGGAGTCGGCACAGCCACCCGGCTGCTCACCTTCCTCGTCGGACAGCCGAAACGCTATGAGGCCACGGTGCGCCTCGGCTGGGCCACCGTCACCGACGATGCCGAGGGCGACCCGATTGCGGGGCCGACCGGCGGCCGCGGCGCCGACCAGCTGAACGATCCGGAGATATTCGCAGGCTTCGCCTCGATGACCGGAACGATCCTGCAGCGTCCGAGTGCGGTGTCGGCGGTCAAGGTCGGGGGGAGAAGATCCTACGAGAGAGTGCGCGCCGGAGAGGATGTCGAGCTGTCCCCGCGCGAGGTCAGGATCAGCGAGCTGAGGGTGACGGGGATCCGCAGGAAGACGGATCACCTGGACGTCACCATCGACTGCTCGGTCTCCAGTGGCACCTACATCAGGGCCATCGCCCGCGATGTCGGCGAGGCGCTCGGTGTCGGTGGTCACCTCACCGCACTGCGCCGGACCAGGGTCGGCCCGTTCTCGGTCGATGAGGCGAGACGGGGCGAGGATCTCCTGGGAACCTCGGCCGCGGACCTCACTCCTGCGGCCGAAGTCATGACCCGGGTGCTTCCCGTGATCGAGGTCAGCGGTGACCGCGTCCTCGATGTACGCAACGGCAGGCCATGGTGGTTCGAAGACACCCCCGAAGCTCCCACGGACCGGACGGGGGACTCGCAAGGGACGCCGCACGCGGTTGTCGACGCCGAGGACGGGGAACTGCTGGCGGTGGTTCGTCCCGAAGACGGGCGGTGGCGCTACGCGGTCGTGCTGCCTGGTTGAGCCCACGCCGCGGTGCTGGGCGTCCGCCCGGGCACTACCCTTGTGAGTGTGGCGATGGCGGTACTGGACACCGAGAGCGCGGGCACTGGCCCCGGTGTTGTCGCCATCGGCGTTTTCGACGGTGTGCACCTCGGCCACCGAGGCACTCTGGGCCGGGCTCGTTCCATCGCGGACGGGCTGGGGCTCCCCCTGACGGTCATGACCTTCGAGCCGCACCCCATGGCCGTACTGAGGCCGCAGGCAGCCCCGCGGATGCTCAGTTCGCTGAGCTTAAGGCTGGAACTACTGGAGCAGGTGGGAGTCGATCGGGCCTATGTGATCCCCTTCAGCAAGGAGTTCGCCAGCCTGTCCGCCGAGGACTTTGTCGCGGAGTATCTCGTTCGCAGGCTCGCAGCCCGTGCTGTGGTTGTGGGGGAGAACTTCCGCTTCGGGCACAAGGCCGCCGGTGACGTCCAGTTGCTTCGTACCCTCGGCGAGGCCGCAGGCTTCGAGTGCCACCCCATGTCTTTGGTCGCCGACGAATCAGGCCTGGTCTGGTCCAGCACCGAGATCCGGAGTCTGATCGCGGCCGGTGAGGTCGAGGCGGCAGCCCAGGGTCTGCTGCGGCCGCACCGGATCGAAGGGGTGGTGGAGCAGGGTGATCAACGCGGCCGCCTGCTCGGCTACCCGACCGCGAATCTCGGGGTGGCTCAGCGGCTGGCCATTCCCGCCGACGGTGTGTATGCCGGCTGGCTCCTCACAGAGGGGGGGCGGCTCCCGAGCGCCATCAGTGTTGGGGTGAACAAGACCTTCGACGGCCAGGACTCACGGGTCGAGGCCTTCGCGCTCGACCAGCCCGAATGGCTCGACCTGTATGGACAGCCTGCCGCGGTCGAATTCACCCACCGGTTGCGTGGCATGGTCCGCTTCGAGGACGCGGAGGCACTGACGAGCGCGATCGCCACAGATGTGATGACGACACGATCCCTGCTGGGACTCTGAGACGGGCCCACCGCTCACGAGGTGAGGAGCTGGACCCCCGCGACCCACAGGGCCACGGCGAAGCAGGCGGAGGCGATGAGGGCCCCGCGGCGCTTTCCGTCGGCAAGGTGCAGCACGGTGGCCGCTGTCATGTAGATGCCGAAGACGAGGGTGAGTGCGCCGATGGTCTGGGTGGACCAGGAGAGGAACACGGCGAGCAGCCCCACCACTCCCCAGGCGAGATTGGCGAAGCCCACCTCGATCTGGAAGTTGTTGCGCCTTCCGATGTCCCAGCCGAGCCGCGCGGCGTCGGCTTTGTGAAACACCGAGTGCCGGACGAAGGACAGCAGACCAGCTGCACCGAGGACCAGGGCGGCGAGCCAGGTGGCGGCGGTGGACGGGTCGTCGCTGGCCCAGTAGTAGAAGTACATGAAGAACCCCACCGCAGCCGCGACGTAGGTGGCCCACATGAGCCCGGCCGCGACTCCGACTGCCTTCGGTGGCACAGTGTCGTGGGGTTCGCTCATGTCCACACAGTAGTGAACGTGGGGTCACGTGACCTGCTGGCGAGTCGGTGTCACCCTACGCCATTGTGGACGGGTGCTGTCCGCGGCTCAGGAGGCGCCGTCGCCGCTGGGCTCGGCAGCCGCTTCCTGCTCCTCCAGGTCGGCTTCCTTCCGGTCGGTGATGTGGTCGATGACCATACCGAAGGGCCAGAGCAGGAAGAGCCCGTACAGGGCCCAGTCGGAGGTGAGGATGCCGAGCGCGCCGAGGCAGGCGAAGAAGATGCCGTAGGCCCAGGACCGGGTCAGGCGCAGGCGAACCCAGTCGGGACCGGAGTTGAGCAGGTACGGGTTCCTGGCGCCGTGCGCCACGATCGCTCCGAGCAGCGCAGACAGTAGCGCCATCACGAACATCATCATCGAGGTGGGCCAGTTGTTCTCGGGGTCGCCGCCGGCCGCAGAGATGAAGGGCAGCAGTGCGATGAGCAGCAGCCATGTGAAGTTCAGCCAGAGCAATGGCTCATCGTAGGTCTCGAAGTACTCGAAGGTGCGATGGTGGATGCTCCAGAACAGGGCAGTGAGGAAGAACCCTGCCACGAATGAGACGAAGGCTCCTCCGTTCACCTGCAGGAACTGGAACAGATTCTGGGTGTCCGCCGAGGCCACCAGGTCCATCAGTGGCAGCACCAGCAGGGTGATCGCGATCGCGATCACAGCGTCGCTGAAGTTGACCAGCCGGTCGAAACCGCGCTCGGTCCGGTGCTTGACCGCCATGGCGCAAGTCTGTGACGGAGCACTGGGCTGAGTCCGATCAAGATTCCGGACTGCCCCAATTGTCGGCTCCGGCCAATGCCATGCCAGCACCTGCGGGATTTGAGTTCCGGCTGGGCTGAGGCTACTGTGGAGGTTGGCCGGATCCGGCTGGACGGCTGTGCACGGGCGCTGCGCAGGCCGCGACTTCACACCAGAGTCCTCGGACTCACGAGTGCGCCTTGGAGCAGTAATGGCACTTGACGCCGGCACCAAGCAGCAGATCATCTCCGACTACGCCACGGGCGAGGGGGACACCGGTAGCCCCGAGGTGCAGGTGGCACTGCTGACCGCACGCATCACCGAGCTCACCGAACACCTCAAGGAACACAAGCACGACCACCACAGCAGGCGCGGGCTGCTGCTCCTGGTGGGCCAGCGCCGCCGGCTGCTCGACTACCTGAAGGATCGGGACATCGAGCGTTATCGTTCGCTGATCGCACGTCTCGGTATCCGCCGCTAGTGGTCTGTGGCCCCGTCTCCATAGAGGCGACGGGCCCGGTCCGCCGCGACACGACTCGTCGGGTCACCCCTGATCGGCCGGTCGCAGCAGCGTCGATATCGTCTAATTGAACAGTGGCGCCCGGAAGTGCCGGTCGCCAGGAAACCGGCGGCTCTCGGTCCTCGGTAGTGGATCCCGGTAAGGACCGGGGTCTTCGATCGAAGGCCGACCGCCCGCCCACGCAGAATAGGAGCGCCCGTGTCGGGTACCCAGCAGGCAAAGGCCGTCATCGACAACGGCAAATTCGGTCAGAGGACCATCACTTTCGAGACTGGGCGCCTGGCCCAGCAGGCTGCCGGTTCGGCGGTCGCCTACCTCGACGAGGACACGATGCTGCTGTCGACCACAGCCGTGTCGAGCCGTCCCAAAGAACATTTCGACTTCTTCCCCCTGACGGTGGACGTCGAGGAGCGGATGTACGCCATCGGCAAGATCCCCGGATCATTCTTCCGTCGTGAGGGGCGCCCGGGCGAGGAGGCCATTCTCACCTGCCGCCTGATCGACCGGCCGCTGCGGCCCTCCTTCGTGAAGGGGCTGCGCAACGAGGTCCAGGTGGTTGTGACCATCCTGTCGCTCGATCCGAACAACCCCTACGACGTCCTGGCCATCAACGGTGCCTCGATGTCGACCCAGCTGTCGGGGCTGCCGTTCAGCGGTCCCATCGGCGCCGTCCGGGTTGCGCTGATCGAAGGCCAGTGGGTCGCCTTCCCGACGTACGAGCAGCTGGAGACCGCCACCTTCGACATGGTCGTGGCCGGACGCGTGGTCGGTGACGACGTCGCCATCATGATGGTCGAGGCAGAGTCCACCGAGAACACCGTCGAACTCATCGCAGGTGGCGCCACCGCCCCGACCGAGGAGGTCGTGGCCCAGGGGCTCGAAGCCGCGAAGCCGTTCATCCGCACGCTCTGTGAGGCGCAGCAGGAGCTGGCCAATACCGCCGCCAAGCCCACTGCGGAGTTCCCGCTCTACCCCGAGTACTCCGATGCGGTCTACGACGCCGTTGCCGACCTGGCCACCGACGACCTGGCTGAGGCACTCACCATCGCTGGCAAGACCGAGCGGAACGACGAGACCGCCCGGATCGAGGCCGCGGTGCAGGAGCGGCTCGCTGAGCAGTTCCCGGACGCGGCAGCAGAGGTCTCCTCGGCGCTGCGGTCGCTGACCAAGAAGCTGGTGCGCCAGCGTGTGCTGCGCGACAAGGTCCGCATCGACGGCCGCGGCCTCACCGACATCCGGGAGCTCTCGGCAGAGGTCGGCGTCGTGCCGCGCGCCCACGGGAGCGCGATCTTCGAGCGCGGTGAGACCCAGATCCTCGGCGTCACCACCTTGAACATGCTCCGGATGGAGCAGCAGCTGGACACGCTCAACCCGGTGACGCGCAAGCGGTACATGCACAACTACAACTTCCCGCCCTACTCGACAGGGGAGACAGGCCGGGTCGGCTCACCCAAGCGGCGTGAGATCGGTCATGGTGCCCTGGCCGAACGCGCCCTGGTCCCAGTGCTGCCGGACCGTGAGGAGTTCCCCTACGCGATCCGTGAGGTGTCCGAAGCGATCAGCTCGAACGGTTCGACCTCCATGGGGTCGGTGTGTGCCTCGACGCTGGCCATGCTGAACGCCGGTGTGCCGCTGAAGGCTCCCGTCGCCGGCATCGCGATGGGACTCATCTCGGATGAGGCGACCGGGGAGACAGTCACTCTCACCGACATCCTCGGTGCGGAGGACGCCTTCGGAGACATGGACTTCAAGGTCGCCGGCACTGCCGACTTCGTCACCGCACTGCAGCTCGACACCAAGCTCGACGGCATCGACGCCTCGGTGCTCGCGGGCGCGCTCTCACAGGCGAAGGACGCCCGTCTGACGATCCTCGACGTGATGGCTGAGGCCATCGAGGGTCCCGACGAGATGAGTGAGTTCGCGCCAAGGGTGATCTCGGTCCAGGTTCCCGTGGACAAGATCGGCGAAGTGATCGGCCCCAAGGGCAAGATCATCAACCAGATCCAGGAGGACACCGGCGCCGACATCACGATCGAGGACGATGGCACGATCTACATCGGTGCCACCGACGGTCCGTCGGCCGAAGCGGCACGCACGCAGATCAACAACATCGCCAATCCGCAGATGCCGGAGGTCGGTGAGCGCTACCTCGGCACTGTGGTGAAGAACGTCAACTTCGGTGCCTTCATCTCGCTCATGCCGGGCAAGGACGGCCTGCTGCACATCTCCGAGGTGCGCAAACTCGTCGGTGGTAAGCGCATCGAGAGCGTCGATGACGTGCTGAGTGTGGGCCAGAAGGTTCAGGTGCAGATTCGCGAGATCGATTCCCGCGGCAAGTTGTCCCTCGAACTCGTCCAGGATGACGACGGAGACGATTCTTGACCCTCGGGTTCTTCCCGGCCCAGGAGCAGGAGCCGGGCAGCACAGTCACCTTGCTCGCCGAACCGGACGGTTCGCGGGTGGAGCGGACCGTGCTGCCCAGCGGCTTCCGGGTGATCTCAGAGTTCGTCCCAGGCGCCCACTCGGTGACCGCAGGCGTCTGGGCCGGGGTCGGTTCCCGCGACGAGGACCTGCGCAGCGCGGGCGCGGCGCATTTCCTGGAACACCTGCTGTTCAAGGGGACCGGCCGGCGCTCTGCTCTGGAGATCTCCGCCAGCCTCGATGCAGTGGGTGGGGAGATGAATGCCTTCACCTCCAAGGAGTACACCTGTTTCTACGCCAAGACTCTGGGTCGTGATCTGCAGCTCGCCGTGGATGTGCTGCTGGACATCACGACGGACCCGGCGATGCGGGACCGCGACATCGACTCCGAACGGCAGGTGGTTCTCGAAGAGATCGGCATGCACGACGACGACCCGGCCGACCGGTCCCATGAGCGGCTCTTCCACGACCTGCTCGGGCGGGCGCCACTGGCCCGGCCGATCCTTGGCACGCGGGAGTCGATCGGAACGATCGACGAGCCGATCCTGCGCAGCTTCTTCAACGCGCACTACGAGCCTCAGAACCTGGTGCTCGCCGTTGCGGGGGACGTGGATCATCGAGCCCTGGTGGAGATGGTGGAACACGCCGTCGCACCCCTGGGCTGGCCCGACGGGACCACCGCGGCCGGTCTGCCCGTCCGCGACGCGGTGCCGGCGACGGCGCAGTCCGGGCTGTCGGTGCTTCCCTGGGCGGGGGAGCAGTGTGCGGTCTCTCTGGGAAGTCTGGGCGTGCCCCACACCGATCCCCGTCGCCGCGCCCTGGATGTCCTGAACACCGCGCTGGGCGGTGGGATGTCTTCGCGGCTCTTCCAACGGGTCCGTGAGGAACGGGGGCTGGCCTACTCGGTCTACTCCTTCCACTCGCCGTTCTCCGACATCGGGATCTGGGGTGTGGCAGCCGGGTGCGGGCCTTCCAGTGTCACCGACCTCGTGGAGGTCGTGATCCAGGAACTGGAGTCCCTGGCTACCGACGGGCTCAGCGATGAGGAGATCACCCGGGCGAAGGGACATCTGTCCGGATCGCTGGTGCTCGCCGGAGAGGATACGGCGGCCCGGATGACCTCATTGGGTCGTGCGGAAGTGGCCACGGGGCAGCTGTTCACCCTGGAGGAGGCGCTGCACAGGGTGGAGCAGGTGACCCGCGACGATCTGGATGCGATCGGCGCCGCCCTGGCGGCGGAACCACGACGCACGATCGTGGTCGGTCCGCAGGATCAGGTGGGTGCCGGCAGTGCCGTGCATGAGCGACTGCAGGCGATCAGCGATTCGGTGCGGTGAACGGAGGAGCGGTGGTGACGAAGGTGGGTGTGCTCGGCGCGGCCGGGCGGATGGGACAGTCGGTCGTCGCAGCGGTGGAGGAGGCCGACGGCCTCGAACTGGTGGCGGCACTCGACGTGGGGGACCCCCTGGAGTCGTTGCGGTCCGCCGGAGCCGAGGTCATGATCGACTTTACGACTCCCGACGCCGTGATGGGCAATGTTGAATACGCGATCACCTCCGGCATCCATGCCGTGGTGGGGACCTCGGGTGTCGACGAGGACAGGATCGCCACGATCGAGCGCTGGCTGTCTGGGCATCCGGGGGTCGGTGTGCTGGTGGCGGCGAACTTCGGGATCGGTGCCGTGCTCATGATGGACTTCGCCCGCAGAGCCGCGCCGTTCTTCGATTCGGTGGAGATCATCGAGTTGCATCACCCTCGCAAGCTTGACGCCCCGTCGGGCACAGCGGCGCGAACCGCGCAACTGGTCGCCGAAGCCCGCAGCGAGCGTGGCCCTGCGCCGGATGCCACGCAGTCGCAGCTGTCCGGTGCCCGCGGGGCCAGCGTCTCCGGTATCCCCGTGCATTCCGTGCGGTTGCAGGGTCTGGTGGCTCACCAGGAGGTGCTGCTCGGAGGGGTGGGGGAACAGCTCACCATCAGGCACGACTCGTTCGACCGGGTTTCGTTCATGCCCGGCGTGGTGCTCGCGGCCCGCTGCGTCGCCCAGCGTCCGGGCCTGACACTCGGGATCGACGAACTGCTGGGCCTGTGACCGATTCGGCGGGCAACGGGTCCTGATCTAGGCTGGGTGCAGGAGGGGAGAACCATGCGGGCGAAGTTCCTGGCCATCGCGCTGGCTGCGATCCTGATCGGCTATGTGCTGTTGCTCGGCCAGTCGGCCGTGGCGCTGCTCGGGTCCGGTGAACCGCTCGGGATGGCCCTGGGAGCCGTACTGATGTTCTTCCCGGCGCTGGGGGTCTATATCGTCTGGCGCGAGATCCGTTTCGGGACCACGGCTGAGCGGATGACTACGGCCTACCGCGAGGCGAACGGCGGTGAATCGGTGGAGCTCGTCATGGCGTCCATCCCAGCCACGTCACAGGAGGCCATGGCCCGGGTGGAAGAGGACCCGGACGGCTGGCAGCAGTGGTTCGCCGCAGGAGTGCACTACGCGCAGCAGGGCGACAAGAAGCAGGCTCGCAGGTCCATGTACCACGCCGCACACCTCTACCGGGGCACCGCAAGGACCAGGTAGGACCAGCACCCTCGCCTGGTGCGCGGGTGCTCCCGTCGCTCCGGCGCTGTCGGGACCAGAACCCGGCGAAAACGCCCATCCGTCAAGCGACACCCATCCCCTGGTTCTAGGGTCGAGCCATGCCGTCGACGTCTCAGACCCGCGCCGGGTACCGCCGTGCTCTGCCCGCCTTGGTGGGTGTCATCCTCGTCCTCGCCTCCCTGGGCGTGAGCCCGTCGCGTGCAGCGGTGGTCGCGGACTCCGGGCTGTCGGCGGAATGGCGAGCTTCCGCGGCATGGGCCGCGGACTCCAGGACCCGTCAGACCCGCGCCTGCCGCTCCGGCGGCGACTACGGTCGGGACAACGGTAGCGGGTACTACGGCGGCTACGGTCTCAGTGCTCGGCAGTGGACCAGGTTCGGGGGCGATGCGTTCGGCGATGACGCGGCGGCCGCGGACCGCCGCAGCCAGAACCTCGTCGCCTGGCGCCTGTACGAGCAGCTGGGCTGGCGCGCGCTGCGCTGCCTGCAGTCCGACTGGATGGACGTTGTCTACCGGTCGGCTCCGAAGACATCTATCTCGAAGATGTTGCTGCCAGGCAGTCACGACGCCGGCAGCTCGAGGATTGAGACCGCCCCTCCCTGCGACGTCCAGACGATCTCGGCGGCCTCCTGGCTCGAGCCGTTGATCGGGGCCAACCCCTGCGCGGTCGCAGCCATGGCCAAGGCGCAGGGCCAGAATCTCGGGGCCCAGCTGAGAGCCGGCAGCCGCTACCTCGACATGCGGGTGGGAGTGCCGCTCTCCCAGCAGATCGCCTCCACCGGGCAGCCGGTCACTCCAGCCGGTGACCCGACCGAGGTACCGCTCGTGCTGCACCACAACATCGTGTCCCAACGGTTGACCAGGGGTCTGCGGCAGGTGCAGCGCTTCGTGGCGAAACATCCTCGCGAGCAAGTGGTGCTGGACTTCCAGCATCTCGACTTCACCGGCGATCAGTACGTACTCGACTACTACAAGAACGCGCTGGGCAGGCTTCTCCACGAGTACGCGCCGGGCGCGACGAATTCGGTGTGCCGTACGTCCTGGTCGAAGAACAAGGTGCCCACGGCCGATTCACGACTGGGGACGGGCGTCGGGATCGGCGAACTGTGGGAGGTGGAGCGCAGCATCCTGGTGCTGTTCCCGGATGGCGAGATGCCCTCCGACGACTGCTACCGCAACCGGGACGCAGTACTGATCTCGCTGTGGCCGAACACCGAGGACCCGCAGACGAGCCTGTCGGACAACCTGAGCTGGTTGAACCAGCGGGAGGCGAAGCTGTCGGGTGCCTCGGCGTGTAGGGATTCGCAGGGTCAGTGGTGCCAGATCTACATCAGCCAGTTGCAGTTGTCGATGCAGATCGCCGCGCAGGCGGGCTGCGTCGCGAACACGACCGCGATGTGTTCACTGGAGTACTACGCGGGTCTGGTGAACAACGGCATTGCGAACAAGCTGATGCGCTGGCGCTTCAAGAGGGACCTTCCGGTGAACATCGCGATGATCGACTTCATGACCGACACCGATCCCGACCTCCCCGATGCGCTGCTGCGTGGGAACTGGCGGATCGCCGACGGAAACATGTGAGGGGACTGCTGCCGGATCTCGGCGGCTGAACAACTGGGACAGCGGAGGTGAGCCATGGAGATCGCCATGTGGCTCGTGCTGGGCGTCCTCGCAGTTGTGGCGGTCTCGGCCCTGGCCGACCGGATCGGCATCTCGGCCCCTCTGCTGCTGGTGGTGGCAGGGCTGGGCGTGTCGTTCCTGCCGTTCGTCCCTGACTACGACCTGAATCCGGAGGTGGTGCTGGTCGGCATCCTGCCGCCGTTGCTCTACAGCGCCGCGTACAACACCTCGTTCATCGATTTCAAGGCGAAGAAGGGCACGATCGCATCGTTGTCGGTCGGTCTGGTCATCTTCACAACCCTGATCGTCGGCTGGGTGACCTACCTCGTGGTCCCGGACATACCGCTGGCGGCGGGTTTCGCCCTCGGTGCGATCGTCGCGCCCCCCGACGCGGTGGCGGCGACGGCGGTGGCCAAGCGTGTGGGTATGCCCACGAGCATTGTGCAGGTCCTGGAGGGGGAGAGTCTGGTCAACGACGCAACCGCGCTCACCGCGCTGCGAACCGCCATCGTCGCGATCGCCGGCACAGTCACAGTGCTGGAGGTAGGACTGGGATTCCTGCTTGCCGCGGGTGGTGGCGTGGTGATCGGCCTGATCTTCGCGGTGATCATATCCATGGTGCGCAAGGCCATCAGCAACCCCCTGTATGACACCCCGTTCTCGCTGGCCAGCCCGTACCTTGCATATCTGTGTGCGGAGGAGATCGAGGCTTCCGGTGTGATCGCGGTGGTGGTGGCCGGGCTGCTGGTCGGTCACAAGTCTCCCAGGATCCAGTCGGGTAGTGCCCGGCTGATCTCCGAGGCGAACTGGCGTGCGATCGCCTTCGTGTTGGAGAACATCGTCTTCCTCATCATCGGGCTGCAGCTGCCCTACGTGCTTGCCGGTGTGCAGGATGACAACATTCCGCTGTGGCTCGTGGTCACATGCTGTGGCAGCGTTTACCTGGCTACGGTGCTCACGAGGTTCGTATGGGTCTACGGTGCGGCCCTGTTGGCCGATATCCGCTGGTTCGGGGTCCCGAAGACCACACCGAACTGGCCCGAACTCACTGTGATCGGCTGGGCGGGAATGCGAGGGGTCGTTACATTGGCGGCAGCGCTCACCCTGCCACTGGATGTGGTCAACCGTGAACTGCTGATCCTGGTGGCGTTCGTGCTGGTCATCGCCTCGCTGCTGATCCAGGGCACCACGCTGAAGGCACTGGTGCACCGGCTGCGGTTGCGACCGCCCGATGAGGCCGAGCAGGCCCTGCAACAGGCTGCCCTGCTGGACCGGATGACCCGAGCCGGACGGAACAGGCTCGCCGAACTCGGCGCTCTGGACAACCCCGAACTCGAGGTGGTCGTCAAACGGATCAGTGATCGGGCAGAGGATCGCAGGAACGCCGCATGGGAGCGTGCCAGTCTCAGGTCGGAGACCGAGACGCCGGTACAGGTCTACTCGCGATTGCGTCTTGAGATGCTCGGCGCCGAGCGGGACGAGGTGCTCTGCGCCCGCGATGAGGGTGGGTTCGACGACGAGGTGATCAGACGGGTCATCCGGCTACTGGATGTCGAGGAGGGCATGCTGGACGGTCCGCAGACCGTCGTCGGCGGTGACGACGACCTCGTCACCAGTGAGCGGCTGAGCGGTACCTGCGAGCATCTGCTGACGGCCCTTCCCAGGCCGGTTCCCGAGGAGCCCGTCTGTGGTGAATGTATCGAGGAGGGCCTGCGCTGGGTCAAGCTCCGGATGTGCCTGGAGTGCGGCCATGTCGGTTGCTGCGACTCCTCGGTGGGCAGGCATGCCACGAAGCACTTCGAAGTCACCGAACACCCTGTGATGCGCAGCGTGGAGCCCGGGGAGGCGTGGCGCTGGTGCTACGTCGACGAACTCCTGGGTTGAGACGTGTCAGCCGGCGGTGAGCTGCTCAGCGGCCTGCATTGCCTCTGCCCGGAGCGGTGGCTGCAGGCCTATCCGTGTGCGCCGGTCCAGCAGATCCTCCGGCGTGAGCGTCAGACCGTGCTCGACCGCGAAACGCCACTCCAGTCTGTGGGCGGGGTAGCCGCTGACGATGGTCCTGCGCTCCTCGCCGTCGGCGCCGGTCCAGAGGGTACCCGCCTCGCTGCCGTACCGCTGCCGTAGCCGGTCGGGAGCGTCGCAGGCCACGGGGTCCGGGCCGGCCCCCACCAGGGGGATCTCGGTGGTGTGGCATGGACGATCGGTCAGCAGGTCCACCGCATCCTGTGCCATTCGCCGGTAGGTGGTGAGCTTGCCGCCGGTCACCGTGATGAGATTGTCCTCACGGTCGACCACGTGCTTACGGGAGATGTCCGATGTGGCCTCTTCGCTGCCCTCCGGGAGCACCAAGGGCCTCATGCCTGCATACGTGCCGACGACGTCGGACATGGTCAGGGGCCGGGCCAGCGGCCGCGAGATGATGTCGAGAATCCAGCGCACATCGTCATCGGGTGCGGCCACTGCGTCCGGAACAGGTCCTTGGACGACTTCGTCAGTGAGACCGAGGTAGGTCGTGCCGTCCGACTGCGGCAGACTGAAGACGTATCGGCCGAAGTGCTGGGGCACTGCCACGGTCAGTGAGGCTCGCGCCCCGCGCAGCGCCGCAGACCGCACGACGACGTGGGTTCCCCGCGACGGCTGGATCGTGAGGCTCGGGTCGAGCGAACCGGCCCAGACTCCGGTCGCGTTCACGACCCAACGTGCCGAGATGGACCCGGTCTCGCCGCTCAGGCCATCGATGAACGTCACACCGGTATTGTTGACGCTGCTGATGCGGCAGCGGGTCAGCACGTGTGCGCCGTGATAGGCGGCGGTGCGCGCCAGTGCGAGGGTGAGTAGCGCGTCGTCCTCGAGCTGGCAGTCCCAGTTGACCACACCGCCCACCAGGCCGTCGGGATCCAGTGTCGGAGCCAGTGACAACGTACGATCCCGGCCGACCTTGCGGGGCTTGGGAAGCAGCCCGGGCTTCGTGTGGGCCGCGACCTTGAGGATGTCCCCGGCCACGAAACCAAGCCCGGCAAGCAGCCCGTTGCCACGGTCGTGCCGGTACACCGGGACCACTTGGGCCAGTGGTCTGACGAGATGGGGTGCGATGCGGCCGGCCACGTGGGCCCGCTCGACGGCGCTCTCCCAGGCGACACCAACGTCGCCCTTGGCCAGGTAGCGCAGGCCGCCATGCACGAGCTTGCTCGACTTCGACGATGTACCGGAAGCCAGATCGTCCCGTTCCAGCAGTGCGACCGACAGGCCGCGGCTCGCCGCGTCCAGAGCCACCCCGGTGCCCGTCACCCCGCCACCGATGACCACAACGTCCACCGGTTCCTCGCTGAGGCGGTCCAGGGACAGTCTGCGGGTCTCGGCGTTGATGCTGCTGGCAGGGTCAAGCGGGGGAATGAAGTGCATGGTCTCCTCCTGGTCTGAGGTATCGGTCGAGGACGATGGGCAGCTGGTCGATCGCAGCCCGACCACCGGGCTGTGACTCGATCGCCGTCCTGCTGAACACGAAGGGCTGGGCGAGCATCAGGCAGGTCAACGCGTAGACGGCCGCCGAGCCGGGCGCGATGGAACCGTCGCCGCTCGGGAGGCCGGCCGCGATGAGGGCCTCCAGCCGCGAGAGGATCGCCTGCTGGGTTTGGCCCATACGCCGTGTCATCAGGGGAAGGATCACCTCAGGATCCTCGTTGAGAATGGCCAGGAAGAGGTCGTTGTCGAGCATCTCTGCCGACATCAGCAGGACGGTCTCGATCACGCGTCGCCTGGCGGGCCGGATCGGCGTGGTTTCGTCCTCGACCCGGTCGAGCAGGTCCGTGAACTCAGCCGTCATCGTGGCTGCCAGCAACCGGTCAAGACTCTCAAACCGACGGTAAACGGTCATCCGTGAGACGTCGGCCCGCCTGGCAATTTCAGCGACCGTGGTCCGGCCGGGGCCCATCTCGACGATGCTGGACCTGACAGCCAGTAGCAGTGGGTCGTTCCGGATGGAGTCCGACGCCGTGTTACTATGTGACAACACATGTAACAGTGTAACACCCAGGGAGTCCACCATGGTCCGACCCGTCGTCAGCACCTTCGCCCGCTGGGGAACCCCGCCCAAACCTGCCTCACTGAGCGACGCGGCCAAGGAGTTCCTCGCCGGCATCGGGACCCCGCAGTTCCCGTCGGCGCTGCCCGTGGTCGCTGACATTCCGGTGGCGAGGTCGCGACTGACCAAGGCCCAGCACGCCGAGCTGGCTGCGATCGTGGGAGCGGAGAATGTATCCACTTCCGATGCCGACCGGGTCCTGCACTCGGCGGGATGCAGCCTGACCGACTACCTGGAGCTGCGCCGCAAGCTGCGGCGGCCGCTGCCCGATGCGGTGGTCAGGCCGTCCTCACGGGACGAGGTGAACAGTCTGCTGATGGCTTGTTCCGCGGCCGGGATCACGGTCGTCCCCTTCGGTGGTGGTACCTCCGTCGTGGGAGGGTTGCGCGGGTTCGCTCACACGAAGCGCAGCATTGCCGTGGCCTTCGACCGGATGGCGGGGATCCGCAGCATCGACCCCGTCAACTCGACGGTCACCGTGGAGCCCGGAATCACCGGGCCGGACCTTGAACGTGCGCTGGCCGAGGTGGGCCTGCTGCTCGGGCACCTGCCCCAGTCCTGGGAGCGAGCCACCATCGGTGGCTACGCAGCCACGCGCTCGGCGGGGCAGAACTCCACGGGGTACGGCCGTTCCGACGAGATGATCGAGGAGATGGTGGTCGCCACTCCGGTCGGCGAGATCGTGCTCGGCCGGGTGCATCGCAGCGCGGCGGGTCCCGATCTGCGCCAGCTCTTCATCGGGTCGGAGGGCGTTTTCGGGATCATCACGGAGATCACCTTGCGCGTACGCAGAGCGCCGGAAGTGACCAAGTACGAGGGACTGATGTTCCCCGACTTCTTCTCCGGCGAAACCGCATTCCGGGAACTCGCCCAGCAGGGGCTCACCTCGGAGATCCTGCGGCTCAGTGATGAGCACGAGACGATCACCGCCCTGACCATGAGCGGGCCGAGCGGGCGGGCCAAGGAGTTGTTCGACAAGTACCTCGAACTTCGCAAGGTCGACGGCGGCTGCCTGGCGATCCTGGGCTGGGAGGGGCACAATCGGCGCCTGGTCTCGGCCAAACGCAGTGCGGCCTGGAAGGTGCTCAAGGCGCATGGCGCGGTGTCACTGGGCAGTGGCGTGGGGGAGTCCTGGCGCAAGCACCGGTTCGAGGGGCCCTTCCTGCGCGACGAGCTGCTGGACCTCGGCTACATCGTGGAGACGCTGGAGACGGCGGCCCACTGGCGGCAGGCTGCTGAGCTCAAAGCAGCAGTTGCCCAGGCACTCGAACAGGCATTGGCGGCAGACGGCGTGCAGCCATTCGTGATGTGTCACATCTCCCACGTCTACGAGACCAGCGTCTCGCTCTACTTCACGGTCATCAGCGTGGCCAAATCCGATCCGGTCAAGCAGTGGGCGGCCGCCAAGAAGGCAGCCTGCGACGCCATAGAGGCACATGCCGGCACCATCACCCATCATCATGGCGTGGGCGCCGATCACGCCCCCTGGCTCACCGAGGAGATCGGCCCGCGAGGCGTGGCGGTGCTGCGGGCTGTGAAGGCCGCCGTCGACCCCGAAGGTATCCTGAACCCCGGCGTCCTGCTTCCGCCCCAGGAGTAGGTACCGGCAGCCTGCGAAGTGCAGCCGAGGGCAGATATGCCGTCGGCCGCGGCCTGTCTGCACAACATGTGGTGCTCGGGGAGATATGGTGGGCGCCATGAGCAACATCGATCTGAGGGACTCGAGCACGTCTCGGGTCACGACAACGACCAGCAAGGGCGATACCGTGACCGACGCGTACCAAGAGCCGGTATTCCGCAGCGACGTGACCGTGGAACTGGTCAAGTCTGCGGCTTCGGACTCGGACGTGCTCTTCGCAGCGCGGGTGTCCACCAAGGGCGAGACCTCCCTGGAGGACGTCGCCGGTGATGCGGATCGCAGCAAGGGACTCATCAACTACCTGATGCGCGACCGGCACGGCACCCCGTTCGAACACAACTCCCTGACCTACTTCGTGTCCGCCCCGATCTTCGTGTTCCGGGAGTTCATGCGCCATCGCATCGCCTCGTACAACGAGGAGTCGGGTCGCTACCGCGAGCTCAACCCGGTCTTCTACGTGCCGGGACCGCAGCGCAATCTGATCCAGGAGGGCAAGCCCGGAGCCTATGACTTCCGTCCGGGTACGCAGGAGCAGTACGAGATCACCGTCAGGGAGACCCGGGCTGCCTGCGAACGCGCGTACCGCGCTTATCAGGAGATGCTGGCCGCCGGTGTCGCGCGCGAGGTGGCTCGCGGCGTGCTCCCCGTCGCGACGTATTCGTCGATGTACGTCACCATGAATGCCCGCAGTCTCATGAACTTCCTGTCCCTGCGGACCAAACGCCCCGATTCCACATTCCCGTCCTTCCCACAGCGCGAGATCGAGATGGTCGCCGAGGCCATGGAGGCGCAATGGGCCGAGCTCATGCCGCTCACCTACGCGTCGTTCTGCGACAACGGTAGAGTTGCTCCGTGACCAACCCGCCAGTCCGCTAGGGACGCTGGTCTGCAGGATCGCCGACGGCGACGATCACGGCTGCAGCGGCCAGTACCAGGAGTCGGTCCTGACTACGCTCTCTCAGCCCGGCTGACCGGCGTCTGACGACCGCGGTGAGCTGGCGCGATGGCTGCCCATTCTTGCCTTCACCTGATCGGAGCAGTCGCTGATCGCTACACTCGCGTGTTTCGCAAACGGGTGATTACATCAGCCACACAGTCAGGAGTTCTCGGCGCGACCGGGTTCGCAGTGGATGGTGGCGGTTGCGATGGCGAGGTCCGGCAAGCGGACTGGAGGCCGCCAGCTGTTGGTGTTCTTCCCCGCAGTAGCCCTGCTGTTCGGGATGCTGAATCCACTCACCACGGCCGCTGCCGCCCCTGCAGCGTCTGACTCCGACGGACAGCTACGGGGCCAACTCGCGCCGGCGTCCTGGCATTGGGCTGAGAAGACTCCCGCGGGAGACGCCTTTCGCCGTCTGGCTCCGATGATCGAGGTCTGGCTGGGCAAGGACGGGCGCGCCGTGTGGGCCCCCGAGTGGACCATCGTCGGGAACGCATCGGACGTGGTGCTTCGCTTCTCCGGTCTACCACAGGGTGTCACTGTCAGCGGTGCAGGTTTCCCGGCCCAGATTCAGCCGGAACGCCGAGGGAAAGTCACCGACTGTGGTGCGGTCGGTGATGCCATCGAGTGCCGCGTGCGGGTACCCAAGAGCGGAAGCATGAGCCAAGTGGTGTCCCCGGTGATTCTGGTTGGCTCAACTGCCGTCAGCCTGGGTGATCATGATGTTCGCGTGGAACTGCTGGCCGATGGGAAAAGCGTGTCAGGGGTATCCGAGGCCGCCGCGGCAGCTTTCACGCTGCACGCTCTGAAGCGGACCCCGACTGAGTTCCTGGTTGAGCGTGTCGGGCAACCGCTGGTCACGGCCGAGCAGCCGAACGTCCACCGGTTGAGTGCCTATCGCCTGTCCGGGCCGAACCGAAACCGCGGTGGGGTCTTTCGGGTGTCTCAGGCGGTGCACAAGAAGCTGCGGACCGGAGTCGAGCTCAGGGGTCGGGGCTGGTCTTGCCACGGTTCCTCCTGTCAGATCCGTACTCAGGTCAGCGTCGGTTCCCGTTTGCCGGGACTCGGCCTACTGTGGCAGATACAGAACCGGCACGTTGAGGCGTGGCCCAAGGCTGCCGAGGCGAAAGCGCATGAGGCGCGCTGGTGGTCACGCTACACCTTCAATGACCGTTCACAGGGGCGGCTGCGCCGACAGGTTGCCCTCATCAGACATGTGAAGCCCCCCGAACCCGAGTACAAGAACAGCAATCAGGTACTCGCGCCGGTGAAGCGAGCTCAGGTCAGCGTACGTGTGGTTCGACACGGGCCGGCTCGCCTGCGGGGTACGGGCACATATCAGGTTCACGTGACCAACGGTGGCTCGCGGGCAGCGAATTCCCTGCGCGTGCAACTGCGACCGCCCTCCCACGCCACCATCCGCCACGTCACCGCGCCGCGGCAGTGGCGCTGCAAGGGCACCCAGTGTCACTGGAACGGCAAGGTCAGGACCAAGCAGACGTTGCCGCCGTTGATCGTGGCGCTCACGAGCAGCCGTAGGGCGCAGGCGCGCCAGGCCGGGGACCAGTTCGTGGCCGTGGCTTCGTGGACCGCGAAAGGTCAGCGTGGTCGCCAGCACCACAGCGGCAATGAAGCGACAGCGTGGGCGAAGCCCTTGAAAGTCCAGGCGACAGCTACCAACACGGTGGTGCACTCAGCGTCCGGAGTGAAGACGCAGCTGGTGGCTGCGGTCAGCAATGTGGGCGATGGGCAGGTGACCTACGCCTGGAAACAGTTGTGCTCCAGCGGTTGCCCCAAGGTGTCGTGGGTCGGGCCCCGTGGCGGCGCTGTCGGCGATGACGCCGGCAACGCTCGGTTCACGCCCCCCAGCGTCAAACGCAAGACCAAACTGACCTTCCGGGTCACCGCGGAAGGGGATGGCGCCAGAGCCACGGACCAGGTCTCGGTCCTGGTACTGCCCGTGGCTGGCAAGGCTGACCAGCGCTGGGACCCACGGGTCGGCGCAACAGCGCCTGACTCGACTCAGGACATCTCGACGCGGCTGAATCAGCGACGGGATCCGAACACGTATCAGCCTTTGGATGCGAAGGCGGTCGCTACCGCTCGAGTGAACCGCAAGGGCCCCACCACGGTTGACCCTGGAAACCGGGTCCGCCTGCGTCTGCGGAAGCTGCGACTGGCCAAACAGGCTGACCTGAAGAAGGTGACCTGGTCGTTGAACGGCCGCAATTCGGGCAGAATGAAGCGCTTCGCAGCAAGCACCAGGGGTGGTGGCCAGGTTCTGTCCTTTCGGGTACCGGGCAAGCACGTAAAGCCGATCGTGGCGACCGCGCACGTGGAACTCACCGGGAAACGGCGGGTGGACGTGGGCGAAATCGTTCAGGTGGTCAGGAGCAATCCCAGCACTCCCTCCACCTCCGCATCCACCAGTGGTTCGAGCCGGGGCGCCGACATCCCTGAGACTGCTGCGGCAGCCGCCGCGCCCGCGGGAGCTGGGTCTGTCGGCGGCGGTAGTGACGGCGGGGCTGTCGTCTCAGCCGGTTCCTTCTCCGGTGCCACGTTCTGCGACTTCTTCAAGAGCCTGGCTGAAGGGGACACGTTCACGATCGGTTCGGTCACGTTGACCGCCTCGGCTGTGGCATCGGCTGGCTCTGGCTGTTCGGCCACTGGCGCGTCGCTGACCGTCGCGGTGGATCCGGTGACGGTGAATGGGGTCACGCTGTCGGGGCTGTCCCTACTGCTGACATCTTCGAGTCTGACATTGACGGTGGGCAGCGTCACGTTGCCCACCGATGCCACAGGCACCGCTGCCGCGATCACAGTTTCGGGGACACTGACCGCGTCGTGGGGTTCGAGCGGTCCGACAGGATTCTCAGGCAAAGTCACAGCATCGGGACTGGCAGCCCTGCCATACCTGTCGCTGCCCGATGATTGGTCGGTGGCATCGGCAGTCTTCACTGTGGACGCCTCAGCTTCCGGCGCATCGTTCACGTTGAATGTGACCGCAACCGGAGCCAATGGTGGCCAGGCCACCCTCACCGGCGACATCGACACTGACGGGTCTTTCAGTATTGACGTGGCCGTCCACAACGCGTTGACGCTTACCGGGTACGACGGGTCGGCGGCCGTGTTCGGCGGCTCAGGGTCGCTGGCCCGCTCGGCGAAAGGCGCCTTCACGTACAGCATCAAGGCGGCGATGACGACTGAGTCGTTCGAACTGCTCGATGATGTCTCGCTGGGTTCAGCATCGTTGTCGTGGTCGAATGCGGGCTTCAACCTGTCTGGCAGTGTCACCACAACCATCGGCTCGGAGAGCGTCGCCTTCACAGTCACGGCATCGGTGACCAGCTTCTCCGATTGGACCGCGACGATCACAGCCACGGCAACGCCGTCCCTTGCGGGACTACCGCTGACCTCATTGTCGGGCACGTTCGGATACGCCAAGTCGGCGTTCACCTTCGATGTGACTGTCAGCGTGTCGGTTGCTGACGTGAGCAGCTTCCTCGACCTGACTGTCAGCGACGCTTCTGCCTCGATATTGAACTCCTGCCCGACCGGCGACTCAACCTGCAGCACGTCGCAGATCCGGCTGGAACTGCAGGTATCGGGGTCCGTTGCCCTGTTCTCTGACACGATCGACTTCTCCACGACAGTCGATGTGGACATCAGCACCGGTGAGTTCAATGCGGACTTCTCGCTGAGCGGTGCAGACTTCGGGCCCGCCGAAGCTCAGCTGGACAATGTGAGCTTCTTCGTAGAGGATGACGGCGCCGCCATCCTCAAGAACAACCCCTGCGTGTCCGCAACCACACAAACCAGCCCAAGTCCCAGTTCCAGTTCCAGTTCCAGTTCGACGAGCAGCCCCAACACCGTGTACGGCTTCCAGGCCACAGCGACCATCCTTGGCGACGTCACGTTCTCGGTGACTGGTGTCTACCAGGGCGGCACCGCCTCGAATCCATCCGGGAGTGGCTACTGCTTCTATGGCACCCTCGAAACCAGCAGCATCAGCGCTCTGGACAGCCTCGGCCTGTCCGGATCGTTGAACTTCCTGTACTCGTCCTACGCCACCACCGCGGACGGACAGGCAATCAGCGCCGAGTCACCAACCATGTGGGCAACCATCGACCTGCCCAGCCAAGTGAAGACCTTCATCGGCGACTCCGTTCAATCGTTCAGCGTGTTCATCGAGCTCATCACATCCGGGGGTTCGGTCACCGGGCTCAAGGTTGCCGGCAGCGTGGAGATGTCCGCCTATATCGCCGGAAGCGCGACCAGCCTGCCTTCGTTCGAACTCACAAGCATCGGCCTGGCGCTCCAGGTGTCAACCGGCACCAACACCAGCGTAGAGGTCTCGTTCGACTGTGATGGCGTACTCACCACGCCCGGCAACGGGGCGGGCACCATGAGCCAGAGCGTCATGGATTTCGACGCCAGCATCGGCCTGACCGTCAGCACCGGTAGCGACGGCGGCAGCCTGAACCTGACCGCGAATCTGGCCAGCGTGGACGGAGCTGCCAATGCCTTCGGGGTCACGGGACTCTACATCGGGTCACTGGGTATCTCCATGCACATCGGGTTCGACGCTCTGGTGAATTCCTCGTTCACGATCTCTGGGAGCGACATCGAGCTTCCGGGCAACATCGCCGGTCCGATCGGTCTGTCGAGCACGGCGCCGATCACATTCTCACTGACCATCGGAATCACCGCACCTTGCTTCGACCTGGCAATCGGTACGCCTGACCAGACCAGCGACGCCGCAATCGACTGGGGTGGCGTGGGAGTTCTGGAGGCGTACTACCTGCACTTCTTGCTGGCCCCAGATGGCAACTGCACCATGGCCGACGGCACCAAGATCGCGGGGAACTTCGCGTTCGCGTTCGATGGATACATCCTCGGTGTAGAGACCGACATCAACATCGAAGTCAGTATCGACCCCCTGATCGTCAAGGGCAGCATCGACATTGATGCCTTCAATCTCGCCGGAGTGGACCTGAAGCAGACCACGATCGACATCGACTTCGACCCGTCAGCTGAGCAGTTCGATCTGGCCTTCAAAGGCGGGCTGAACGCTTGGGGAGAAATCACAATCAATGTCTCCGGCACGGTTGACGTGGACTTGTCGGCGTCCAACCCCACCCTCGACATTGCCTTCGACGGTTCACTCGACGCGAACTTGTTCGGGCTGTTCACCAGTGACATCACTGTCGACGTGGCTGTGGACGCCAGCAAGACCTCCGGTACCTTCAACCTCAATACCCTTGACATCCACCTCGCCGGGTCCGTCAAGGTGCTGGTGTTTGAAGCCGACGCGAGCTTCACTCTCGACTACTCAGGCGGAAACATCACCACCCTGTCCGGCTCGGTTGGCGTGAACCTGAACCTGTACGTGATCGACTTCGGCGTCGAACTGGCTTTCAGTTACGATCCCGCGGCAACAGGCAACCAGGACCTCGCCATCACCATCACCGGCACGATGAGCATCGACCTGTGGCTGTTCACCATCAACGTCAGTGTCAGTATCACGATCGACATCGATGCCAGTTTCCTCAGCAGCAATGAGTACAAGCCGCAGCCGGTGCAGCAGGTCAACGCCCCCACCAGTCTCGTCAGCGGCAACCAGAACACCGACCCGAACACCTGGACGTACAACTCCGGCATGTACACGGCTAACAACTTCGGGTGGCTGGCCAACCTGGTGAGCAACTACCAGGCGGTATCAGATGCCGCAGGTGCCTCTACCGTCAACTCGACCAACGATGCCTTCGACCAGATCTGGAACGCCGGTTACCTCACCGGAGGCCTGGATTGGCCGCAATCAGGCACGGAGCCCGTCAGCATCGACTGGATCGATACGAACAGCTGGCCGGGTGCCTACCCGATGAGCCTTCAGACCACCAGCTTCTCCGTCGTACCAACCAAGGGGGTCGGCACGATCGGCAATGATACCTCCAGCCTCAGTACCAAGTCGGAGATCGAGGTCACCGCGACCCTGCCACCCTCGACCATGGCATCTGACTGGTCCGATCTGGTCTATGTCGCTGGCGAGAACGCCGGCAGGAGTGTCTCCCTGCCCACGAACCCGAACAAGTGCTTCACCGATACCGTCACGAAGACCTGGACAGTGCAGATACCCGACGTGGCCAACGGATCACCGGGCAACTGGGCCTGGGTAATGATGGACACGAATTGGCGACTGTTCGGGTCCACCCTGCGGGAGAACGCCAACACGCTCCTGAACGGCTTCGATGATGGGCTGCCGGACTACAGCTCCTGGAAGAGTGAGGCCAGCGACTCCTTGGGCCAGCTCTTCAACACTACGGGTCCCGTCCCCCTGCAACCGGCCAGCGGCTTCGAGTACAACTGCGGCTATGAGGATTTTGCTACACAGCAGTCGCTCCATGACTTCATGGCCGAGCAAGGCATTCCGTGGCATGAGATGCCCCCGCCGATCACTCCTTTCGACGCCAACTACACCAGTTCCGGTGGCCTGCAGCCCGGATGGGGTGCCGGCTGGCAGCCCTATGATCTGACTGGGACGCAGTACGGCGTGGCTGAGGCGTACAGTGTCGAGGTCAACGGCGGCTACCAGCCCAACTACTCGCCCGAATACTACTTCCCCTGCAGCCCCGGCCAGGTGGACGTAACCAGCGTGGACGGGTCGGGGAGTCTGTGGTCTTCGACGGGAGGAGAACCAGCCAAGCTGTCGGGCGGCAACTATCTGCAGGTGGAAACCTCCGGAAACAGCAGCCACCCGTGGGTGTTGCGCCTCTACAACAGCGAGGGTCAGGAGTTGCGAAGCAACGGTATCGATCCCTGGATACCAGAACCGTCCGGAGGATGGCCCAGTGGCTATTCCAGTTTCACGGTGGCGGGAAACCTGTTCGCCGCTGATCAGTCCGGAGTGATCTTCCAAGCCTCTGACTACTTCAGTGATCCGGACAAGGTGTGGACCTACCTCGGGTTCACCGGGGACAACCCGATCACGCAGCAGTTCAAGGACGGCGTGAGCGCGCCGACGCTGCAGTATGCACCGGTGGGAGTTCTCAACGACTGCGCTGGCGACAACCCGGCGGCCAGCTACCAGAACCCCAACGACCCCCAAGTCACGACACCAACAACTTCCCCTAGCTACCCCTCGCTCACCACTCGGTCCTACGGGGGCCAGCAGGTCTTCTACCCGGCTGGAGGCGTATTCCCCAGTTGCAGCGCGGGAGCGCCAGAGTCCAGGTCCGTCGAGTTGGAGAACGGCAGTTGGACTGTCAGTTCGGGCCAAGGCGAGCCTGTGGATCTCCTGGCGACGAATCGTTCACTGAGACTGGCCGAGGACGATGGCGCCTGGAGTCTGCACCTGTATGGTGCAGACGGGAAGGAGCTGCGCTGGGATGAAAGTGAACCCGCCTGGGTCACTGAACCGGGGGGCGGCTGGGCGACCCTTGAGCCGTTCGCGACCGACGTCACTCTGTCGGGAGCCAGTCCCACAGGAGTTCAGGCCAACTACTCGTATTCCGACGCCTATGAGCAGGACCAGCCGTGGGCTCTGTGGTTCTATGTCTCACCCGCGAACCCCATGGCGGCTGCAATCGAAGCGAATCAGGGCGGGAGCGCCACCTACACGACGACCTACACTCCAGACCCTGGGTTGAACTCGTGCACCACTGGGACGGCGGTTTACAGCGGTTCGTGAGGACTGACAACGACCTGGACCGACCCGGGCGAGTCGCTCGGCGAATTGCGAGATCGCGGGCTCTGGATTGGCCGGTGACATCCTTCGCGCATAAGCCTACGGGCAAGCAGAGGTGGGGCGTCACGGATTCCTGCATCGGTTCCCGCGTCAATCGAGGCCGACGGTAGACTCGGCCTGTGACAAATCCTCCAGCCGGCTGGTATCCCGACCCAGCGGGCGGGACCGGCAAACGCTACTGGAACGGCTCGCAGTGGACCAGTCAGGTGAGTCCGCCTCCGGTGCGGCCGGCGCCGCAACCACCGGTCGCCTCCCAGGAGCCCACGCAACCGGCTGAACCGCCACCGAGCGCCACTCCGACCCCTCCCGTCCCGCCGTCCGCGGCTGAACCTGCCCCACCTGTGAACCAGGAGCCCGAACCGCCCGTCGGGGAGCAACCACCTCCGGGGCAGCCGCCGCAGGTGGGTTGGCCCGCCGCCACGCCAGCTCCCGGTCAATCGCAGCCGGCGGGCTCCTATCCTCCCGCGGGCGGCCCGGGGACCACACCGTACAACTGGGGGCAGGCAGCCCCCGCCGTCACCGCCGCCGGTGCGGGAGACCCTCGCGTGGTCTGGGGGCCGGACGGTCAGATGCTGTCGGGATGGTGGCGCCGCGCCGGCGGCTATCTGATCGACTCGCTCGGGATCGGCATCATCACGGTTGTGGTGGTGGTCATCGTCGGTGCGTTGTCGGGAGCGTTCAACGACCTGGTGCAGACCGACAAGTGGGATGAACTCTTGGAGAAGATCGAGAGCAACCCCGGCTATCAGCCTTCGGTGGAGGAGTTCATGGACCTGTTCGGGTCAGGCTTCGTCACCCTGTTCGTCGTTGCCCTGATCACATCCCTGATCCTCAGCATCATCAACGGTGTCATTCTTGTGGCCCGGTCCGGGCAGACCGTGGGCGACCGAATCGTGAGCATCCGCAAGGTGACCGCCGGGCGGCAGCCACCGACCATGGGTGTCGCGTTCATCCGCTGGCTGATCCCCAACGGTCTGGGCTGGCTGGGCAACATTCCGTTCCTTGGTATCGCCTTCAGTATGGCGGTGATCCTGGACTACCTCTGGCCGCTGTGGGACACCCAGAACCGCACCTGGCAGGACATGGCCGCCAAGACCTGGGTCGAGCGGGCCGACGTGGCCGGACCCATACCGGAGCGGTCCTCGCCCTACCCGAACAACTGAGTGACGAAACTCGGGCCGGACGGCGTTCGCCTGCCGGGCGGCACGCTCTACTCTGGAGGCATGGCGAGAAATCCGCAGACCCCGTTCGGTACAGTCCTCACCGCTATGGTCACTCCGTTCAAGCCGGAGGGCTCGGTGGACTACGAGGCGGTGGCGCAACTCGCCAGCGACCTGGTGGAACTGGGGAACGACGGTCTGGTCGTCAACGGGACGACCGGGGAGAGCCCGACCACCACGGACGAGGAGAAGTCCGAGATTCTGCGGGTCGTCGTCGACACGGTCGGCGACCGGGCCAGCATCGTGGCCGGTGCCGGCAGCAACGACACCCACCACTCCCTGGAGCTGGCCCGGGCCGCGGAGAAGGCGGGGGCCGACGGCCTGCTGCTCGTGACCCCGTACTACAACAAGCCGCCCCAGGCGGGGCTCCTGGCGCACTTCACCACCATCGCCGACGCCACTGACACCCCGGTGATGCTCTACGACATCCCTGGTCGGGCCGGCGTTCCGATCCGGACCGAGACGCTGCTGCGGCTGGCCGAGCATCCGCGGATCGTGGCGAACAAGGATGCCAAGGGGGACCCGTTCGCTGCACAGGAGGTCATGGCCCGCAGCGACATGATCTACTACTCCGGCGACGACGCCCTGAACCTGCCACTGCTCAGCGTGGGTGCGGTCGGGTTCGTGAGCGTCATCGGTCATCTCATGGCAGACCGGCTCGTGGAGATGCGCAGCGCCTTCCTGTCCGGTGAGGTGGAGCAGGCGCGCGCCATCAGTGAGTCGATGGTGCCCGTCACGGTGGGCATCATGACCCGGACTCAGGGGGCCATCATGGTCAAGGCCGCCCTCGATGCGCTGGGGCGCGCGGGGGGCGGTCCACTTCGGTTGCCGCTGCTTGCGGCAGATTCCGAGCAGCGACAGCAGTTGGCTGCAGACCTCGCACCGGCAGGCATCTCGCTGTGACAGAACTCGTCTCCCCGCCACGCCTGCCCAAAGGCGCGCTTCGCATCGTGGCCCTCGGTGGGCTCGGCGCCATCGGCAGGAACATGGCGGTGCTGGAGTTCGACGGCCGGCTGCTGATCGTCGACTGTGGGGTCCTGTTCCCTGAGGCCTGGCAGCCGGGGGTCGACCTGATCCTCCCGGACTTCGACTACCTGGACGGGCGATGGGACGACATCGTCGGGGTTGTGCTGACTCATGGCCATGAGGATCACATCGGTGCCGTGCCGTTCCTGCTGCGCAATCGCGAGGACCTCACGATCTACGGCTCAGAACTGACCCTGGCGCTGCTCGAGCCCAAGCTGAATGAGCACCGGCAGAAATCGGCGACGCTCGAAGTCGTGGAGGCCGGTCAGAACCGCGAGATCGGTGGCTTCTCGGTGGAGTTCCTGGCGGTGACCCACTCCATCCCCGATGCCCTGGCGCTCGCGGTACGGGCCGGACGCAACACCATAGTCCACACCGGTGACTTCAAGATCGACCAGCTTCCGATGGATGGCCGGATCACCGACCTGAACGGGCTGGCGAGGGTCGGCGACGCCGGTGTCGACCTGGCCATGGTCGACTCCACCAACGCCGAGGTTCCCGGCTATCTCATCAGCGAGACAGCGATTGGCCCGGTCCTGGATCAGGTGTTCAACCAGGCGAAGGGCAGGATCATCGTTGCCTCCTTCGCGTCACACATCCATCGGATCCAGCAGGTGATCGACGCGGCGGTCAGCCACCGCCGCCGGGTGGCTTTCGTCGGCCGGTCCATGGTGCGGAACATGAACATCGCCCGCGATCTCGGCTATCTCAAGGTCCCCGGCAACACCCTGATCCGTTCCGATGCGCTCACCGATCTGCCCGATCGCGAGCAGGTGCTGATCTGTACCGGATCGCAGGGTGAGCCGATGGCCGCGTTGTCCCGGATCGCCAACAGGGACCATCCGATCGAAGCCGGCCCGGACGACACCATCATTCTTGCCTCGTCGATGATTCCGGGCAACGAGTCCGATATCAACCGGGTGATCAACGGGCTCTCCAAGCTCGGTGCGACTGTGATCCACCAGGGCAACGCCAAGGTCCACGTCTCGGGTCACGCCAGTGCCGGAGAACTGCTCACCTTCTACAACATCGTGAAGCCGAGGAACGTGATGCCGGTCCACGGCGAATACCGGCACATGCGCGCCAACGCCGAGCTCGCCGAACTCGCAGGTGTGCCGAGTGAGCGCGTCTTCATCGTGGAGAACGGTTCGGTCGTGGATGTCCGCGACGGAGATGTCGCCGTCACGGGGCAGGTGCCCGTGGGATTCGTCTATGTGGACGGAGCCAGTGTGGGCGAGGTCACCGAATCCAAGCTCAAGGACCGCCGGATCCTCGGCGAGGAAGGCTTCATCTCCGTCTTCGCGGCCGTGGACACGGTCACGGGCAAGGTGATCGCCGGTCCCGAACTGCATGAACGCGGCTTCACCGGCGGGCCCGAGTCGTTCGAGGAGGTCCTGCCCGAACTCACGCAGGCTCTGGAGAAGGCGCTGGGCGACGGTGTCACTGACGAGAAGCAACTCTCGCAGGTGGCGCGACGCACCGTCGGGCGTTGGGTGGCGCGTACCCACCAGCGCCGGCCCATGATCGTCCCGGTGATCGTGGAGGGCTGAGGTCGGGTCACGCTCCAGCAGGCGGCCCAGATCACTGTCGCCTCATGTGGTCAGCGGCGCCTGCCGCAGTCGTCCGGCTTCGACCTCGGTCCAGCTGACCGGCTTCGCAATGTGCGCATGCGGGGTTCCACGCGGTGACCACGGCGCGATGGTCGTCTTGGCCGCCACATTCTGGCTCCAGTCCAGGAACACCTTGCCGGTGCGCAGTGACTTCTTCATCCGCCACTCGATGAGCTGTGGGTGGGCGGTGCTGAGCTGCAGGGCGAGATTCTTCGCGAACTCCGAGACCTCGGAGTTGGGGGTGCCGAGCGGGATGGCGGTGGTCGCGCTGAGGTCGACGTACAGCTGCATGCCTTTGCTGCCACTGAGGACCGGGCGTGGGGAGAGGCCCAGCGGCCCCAGGACGTCCCTGATCAACAAGGCGGCCTCTGCGCATTCGGCGAGGCCGGCCGGCGGTCCGGGATCGAGGTCGATCACCATCCTGTCTGCGCCCAGCGGCTCACCCTCCGGGTCGAGGCGCCATTGCGGGACGTGGAACTCGAGTACTCCGAGCTGTGCGAACCACGCCAGTGCCGGCCGTGGATCATCGCCGGCACGGATCACGGGATAGGTCACGTCATCAAAGGTCTGTCGATGGATCCAGTCCGGCGCCCCGGCGGGCAGGTTCTTCTCGAAGAAGGACTGCTCGGCGACCCCGTGGGGCCAGCGTTTCCTGGTGAGGATCCGGTCGGCGATGGACCCGTGGAGCCGCTCGGCGACTGACAACAGGTACTCCAGGACCTGTGCCTTCGTCACGCCGTCGTCCGGATACATGACGCGAGCGAGGTTGGTGACCGAGAGACTGCGCCCGCCGATGCTCACCTGCTGTCGCTCCGGCATC
Source organism: Actinomycetota bacterium (assembly GCA_020438795.1). Taxonomy (GTDB): domain Bacteria; phylum Actinomycetota; class Actinomycetes; order S36-B12; genus JAGQTY01. Next base: position 121,804 of record JAGQTY010000001.1, on the reverse strand, counting down.
CTACGCTCCCCCCTGCGGCTCGGAACTGGGGCCGGTGCCAGGGTCGGAAGCGAGGTCAGTGGGGGTCAGATCCGGGCGCAGTCGCACGATCGCCGGGTGCCGCAGCAGCCCCTCAGCGCTGTGCCCGAGGTGTGCAACCTCCACCACCAGGTGCGGTGCCACCGGGGTGAAGTCCGGCGGCAGCCCGGTGGGTGCCTGCGCAATCGTGATCTCGTCGAGTACGGGCGCCAATGCGTCGCTCAGTGCCTGGGTGAGGCCCGATCCGGCGGCACCGGTGAAGCGCCAGTCGCTTCCGTCTGCGACAGCCAGCGCCAGAGAACCGACTCTGCCGGTCCCGCTACGCTCCGGTCGCCAGCCGACAACAACGTACTCATGGGTCTCGCGGTGGGGAATCTTGATCCAGTCGCGGCTGCGGACGCCGGACTGATACCTCGATCCGTTCCGTTTGGCCACGACCCCTTCCAGGCCCTGCTCCGCAGTGGCGCGGAAGAGGGCGGGGCCGTCGGTGAACGTCTCGCCGACCACGACGTGTTCACACTCCAGCTGGAGTTGCTCGAGGTGCCTTCGCCGCTCCACATACGTCAGGGGCCGCAGATCGGTGTCGTCGCGGCCCAGCAGATCGAACACGACGTAGGTGACGGGGATGTCCGCGCCCGTTGCCTGATCCGGCCGGTTCCGGTGGATCCGGTGTGCCAGGAGGGAGAAGGACGGTAACGCCGACCCATCGGCTGCGATGAGTTCCCCGTCCAGCACCAGACGTTCGTGCTCGCTGGTCGCAATCCAGTCGACCATGCTGCTCAGCTCCGGGAACCGGGCGGATGCGTCATTTCCGTTGCGGGTCAGGAGTCGCAACTCATCGGTCACGGTGGCCAGCAGCCTCATGCCGTCCCATTTGCACTCGAATGTCCAGTCGGGCCCGCTCGGTAGCGAACCGGGGGTGGCGAGCATGGGTCGCATGGCGACATGCTTTCGCATATGAGGGCACTTTGGAAAGGCTCTTTGGCTTTTGGCCTGGTCAGTGTGCCGGTCAAGCTGTACACGGCCACTGAGAACCACGATGTTCGCTTCCACCAGGTCCATGAGAAGGACGGGGGGCGCGTGCGGATGAAGCGCGTCTGCGAGGTGTGTGGTGAGGAGGTCTCCTTCGCCGAGATCGGTAAGGGCTACACCGACGCCACCGGTCGGACCGTGATCATCGAGCCGGACGACTTCGAGTCGCTGCCCATCGCCGAGACGTCACGCAACATGGAGGTCGTGGAGTTCGTCCCCAATGAGCAGATCGATCCGATCCTCTATGAGAAGGCGTACTACCTCGAACCGGACGACCGCAATCTCAAGCCGTACGTGCTGCTCCGCGACGCGTTGCAGGAGACCGACCGTACGGCCATCGTGCAATTGGCGCTGCGGCAGAAGACGCAACTGGCCTGCCTGCGAATTCGCGATGGGGTGCTGGTGCTCCAGACGCTGCGGTGGCCTGATGAGGTGCGGCCGGCCATGTTCGCATTCGTGGACGAGGACGTGCAGGTGCGTCCGCAGGAACTCAAGATGGCCGAATCGCTGATCGAGACCATGGCCGCCGACTTCGATCCGGAGCAGTACAAGGACGAGTATCAGGAGGCGCTGCTCGCCCTGATCGAAGCGAAACTGGCGGGCGTGGAACCACCGAGTGAGCCGGTGGCCACAGGGACCACGGCGCCGGTCGTGGATCTGATGGCGGCTCTTCGGGAGAGTGTGGAGCGCAGCAAGGCGGAGAGCGTGGAACGCCAAAAGGCACAACCGGAGCAAGAGGACACTGAGAAGCGCCGCGCCTGAGGTGCGGCAGTCCGATCTGTCCGGGTTGGCCGCGACTCGCCACGCGATTGAGAAGTATCGTCGGGCCCGGCTCCTAGACTGCCCTTATGGCTTCTTCCCGATCCACGAAGAACTCGGGTCGCTCGAGCGCGCGGTCATCGGGCGCGTCAGGCACCGGTTCCGGCGGTAGCTCCGGATCGGGCACTCAGAAGTCAGGTGGTGCGAAGTCCGGGAGTCGTAAGTCCGGCAGTGCGAAGTCGGGCCGGTCAAATCCTCACTGGGGCACTGCGCCATCCAAGAAGGCCACCGCGAAGCCCAGAGCGGGTTCGTCGAGCGGTTCCCGCAGCGGGGCAGGCGGCGGTTCCTCCGGCAACGGAGGATTCCTCGCCAGAATGACGGGGTCGGCCTGGCGGGCTTTCGTGCGGACCTGGCAGGCGGTCGCCGGCCTTGTCGGTCGCGGCATTCGTTCGGTGGGAGGCTCCGGTGAATCACTGAGTCCCGAGTTGCGCCGTGACGGGCTGGGTCTGGCTCTCGTGGCGTTGGCGGTTATCGCGATCGCCGTCACCTGGTTCGGGGCCGATGGTCCCGTGGCGGGCGCCATCGGTGTGCTGGCCGAGGTGGTCTTCGGGCTGGCCCGCTGGGTGATCCCCATCCTGCTGCTCGGTTTCGCCTGGCGCGTCATGCGTCACCCGGCCGACACCTCGGGAACCGGTCGGCTGCTGATCGGCTGGCTGGCGATCCTGGTCTCCTTCTCGGGCATGCGAGCGGTCGCGGTGGGTTCTCCCACACCGAGCGAGGGCGTGGACGCCATGTCCAACGCCGGTGGCGTTCTCGGCTGGCTCGTCACAGCGCCCTTCGTGGCGATGCTCGGGCCCGTACTGGCGATCATCCTGATGGTCATCATGCTGGTGTTCGGGGTACTCGTGGTGACTGCCACACCTCTGGCGGAGATTCCCCGCAAGGTGCGCAACATGGGCCGGGCTGCTCAGCAGCTGGGCAGGAGCGAGCCCGAGGGATACGAGGCTGACGAACCGTTCGCCAGCCCGGTGGTGTCCAGCAAGCCACCGGAGGTTGTTCCCGAGGATCCTGAACCGCTCACGGAGCCGTTGGAGTCACTGGACCCCTACGTGGCGGACGAACCCGAGCTCGACGTCACCAAGCCGCTCGAACCCCTGCCGGTCGACCCCACCGAGATAGAGCAACTACGGCTCACCGACGACGTGGATTACTCCCTGCCGGATCCCGCACTGCTGCGACCGGGTTCGCCGCACAAGGCCAGCAGCGGCGCCAATCAGCGGGTGACCGACGCGCTGGCGGATGTCTTCAGACAGTTCGATGTCGATGCCCAGGTCACCGGCTACACACGCGGCCCCACAGTGACCCGCTACGAGGTGGAGCTCGGCCAGTCAGTGCGCGTGGAGGCCGTGACCAAACTCGAGCGCAACATCGCCTATGCGGTGGCGACCCCCGACGTCCGGGTGCTGAGCCCGATCCCGGGCAAGTCGGCGATCGGAATCGAGATACCGAACGTCGACCGTGAGTGGGTCACCCTCGGCGATCTGCTGCGATCGCCCACCGCCACCAGCGACCATCATCCGCTGCTCGCCGGTGTGGGCAAGGACGTCGAAGGTGGCCACGTGGTCGCCAACCTGGCCAAGATGCCCCATCTGCTCGTGGCCGGTGCGACCGGGTCGGGCAAGTCGTCGTGTATCAACGCCTTCATCACCTCGCTGCTCATGCGCTCGACGCCCAACGAGGTGCGCCTGGTCCTGGTCGATCCGAAACGTGTCGAACTGACCGCCTACGAGGGGGTCCCACATCTGATCACGCCCATCATCACAGACCCCAAGAAGGCGGCCGCGGCGCTGCAATGGGTGGTGAAGGAGATGGACCTGCGCTACGAGGATCTGTCCCAGTACGGGTACAGGCACATCGATGACTTCAACGCCGCAGTGCGCAGCGGCGCGGTCACCGCACCCCCAGGTTCCGACCGCACTCTGGAGACCTATCCCTATCTCGTGGTGATCGTCGACGAACTCGCCGACCTGATGATGGTCGCCCCACGGGATGTGGAGGAGTCGGTGGTCCGGATCACCCAGTTGGCCCGGGCCGCTGGCATCCACCTGGTGCTGGCCACACAGCGTCCCAGCGTCGACGTGGTGACCGGACTGATCAAGGCGAACGTGCCGAGCCGTCTGGCGTTCGCCACCTCCTCGCTCGCTGACAGCCGGGTGATCCTCGATCAGCCGGGTGCGGAGAAACTCGTCGGACAGGGTGACGGGTTGTTCCTGCCCATGGGGGCCTCCAAGCCGATGCGGGTTCAGGGTGCGTTCGTGGCCGAGTCCGAGATCCGGGCGGTCGTGGATCATGTCATCGAACAGATGGCGCCGGTCTACAAGACCGGCGTCACCGATCTCACCGTGTCGGCCAGGGAGGTCGATGAGGAGATCGGGGATGACCTGGACGATCTCTGCCGCGCCATTGAACTCGTGGTGGAGACGCAGCTCGGTTCGACCTCCATGCTGCAGCGGAAGCTGAGGGTGGGGTTCGCCAAGGCGGGCCGATTGATGGACATCATGGAGATCCGCGGGATCGTGGGACCGTCCGAGGGCTCCAAGGCACGCGAGGTCCTGAAGCAGCCGCAGGACCTGCCCGAGATCCTCGCCGGCCTGCGACCCTGAGCGCCGCTGTCGTCGTCACGCGTGCCTGCTCCACAAACTTCGCAGAACCTGTTGCCCGCTTCATCGGACCACGGCCATGATCGGGCTATGAGCGGTCGCACACGACTTCGTAGCCTGCTTGCTCTTTTCGCCGCCGCGCTCCTGCTCCTGCCATGGGGCAGCGGTTCCGCGGCCGCTGACGTGGAACGCGACTATGACTCCAATGCCCTGCCGGCGAGCGCTCTGAGACCCGCGAAGGCCGGCAACTTCGAGCCGGTCAACCGGCTCGTCGACCGTGGCAACATCGTCTCGCTCGGTGCACCACAGGAGGTGGAGTTCACGGCCGACCTGATGGCGCCGGGTGCCAAGGGCACTGTGGCCTACGGACGTCATCCGCTGGTCGTGTTCCTCCACGGGGCGCACCCGACCTGTTACTCCGATGATGACGCGGAGACGACCTGGCCGTGTCCGGCCGGGTTCAAGTCGACCCCGAGCTACCTCGGCTATCAGTACCTGAGCAGTCGCCTGGCCACCCAGGGTTTCGCGAGCATCTCGGTGAGTGCCAACGGGATCAACGCGCAGGAGAGTTCGTGGGCCGATGGCGGGACCGCAGCGCGCGGCAGGCTGGTCCACAAGCACCTGCAGCAGATCGCCGCCGCTGCCGCTGGCGCGAAGAGCCTCTACCCGAAGCGCTTCGCCGAGCACGTCGATCTCGATCGGGTGCTCGTGGTCGGCCACAGCCGGGGTGCCGATGGGGTGAAGGCCCTGACCATGCCACAGGTCTTCCGGTCGCGGCCCTACCGCATTCTTGGGATGGTCTCCCTGGCCGGCACCTACGCCGTCAAGAGCTCGCCTCCCGGGACTCCGCTGCTGGCCCTCCTGCCGGAGTGTGATGGCGACGTCTTCGATCTCGAGGGACAGATGTACATCGAGACCGGTGCGCGTCTGGGTGGCGACGACGCGCTACGGGCGGGGCTGTGGGTCCCTGGCGCCAATCACAACTTCCTGAACACGCAATGGACTCCCGGCCTGTCCGTGGCGCCGAGCTGGAACGACGCCTCGCGTGTCTACGATGACACCACAGGTGACTGTGGCAAGGGCCGCCGGCTGCCTTCGTCCAAGGAACGGGCGGTCGCGCGTTCGTATGTCGCGGCCGCAGCGCGGCTGTGGCTCCGTGGCGAGTCGCCCTATGGCGAACTGCTGGATGGCACGGCAGTCCGGCCGGGGGACATCGGGGGAGTCGCCACCCGGGTCACCGCAGCGGGGGGCGACGCACAACTGCTGGAGCGCGACTGGCAGGGTCGGGTGCGTACGACCGGTGGGATGACGGCACAGCGCGGTCGGGCACTGTCCCTCGCCGAAGCTCGGGGCTGGAACGACGTACAGACGCCCCACTGGCTGCCCGCACTGAAGTTCACACAGCGATCCACCCGATTCCGGGCCCTGGAACTCGACTGGTCCCGGCGCGGCCGGGCCGTGGTGCCGCTGAGCACCATGCGGGACCTGCGTTCGGACACGACCGTCCAGGCGCGGATCGCGACGGATACCGACAAGTGGGACGGAGCCCGCATTGCGTTGCGAATCGAGGACGCGCGGGGATATGCTGCCACAGTCCGGGTGCCGCGCAAGCAGCTCGTCCGGCTGACCACCGAGGACATCGAGCGCAAGCTCTGGGCCCAGAGCCCACAGGTACCGATCAAGCGATTCGCGAAGAAGAACCCTGAGCTCGACCTTTCGGCGATCACCAACTTCGGTGTCGAATCTCTGCAGGGGAGGGGACGCCTGTACGTGCTCGACGTATGGAGCCGCCGCTCCGGTGCTACGGGGTACGACCCCGGGCTCAGCAGCGCTGTGCAGGCCTCCGGGGCGGCGGTTCGGACCGGGCGTTCCTATCAGGTCACGGTGAAGGCCTCGTCGCTCTCGCGGGTCCAGCGACCCACCCAAGTCTGGTTCAAGGTGTACGGCTACGAGACACGCAACCCGCGCGGCGAAGGCAGCATCACGATTCCGGTGGGTGCCCGCAGCGCTTCGGCGACGCTCGAGTTGACGGGTCCCCCCGATGCCGACCGGCTGGTAGTCGCGACGTATCCGGGCGCCGACGCCGTGAACCGCGCTGACTACGCGTGGCTGCCCGTGCGTGACGCGGGCCGGTGATGCCACCGTCGGTAACGTGGAATTGGCTGGGCCGCCGGCCTGACTCTAGTCTCGAGGTGTGGCTGATGCACCGACTGTCCGTCTGATCTCGCTGGGTTGCGCCCGCAACGACGTCGATTCCGACGAGCTGGCTGGCAGACTCTCCGCCTCGGGCTGGGACCTCGTGGACTCAGACGATGCCGAACTGGTCGTCGTGAACACCTGCGGATTCATCGAGTCGGCGAAGGCCGAGTCCATCGAGACCATACTGGCCGCGAGCGAGGACACCAAGGTCGTCGCAGTCGGGTGCATGGCAGAGCGGTACGGCCAGGAGCTGGCCACCCAGTTGCCCGAGGCAGCTGCCGTTATCGGGTTCGACGGCTATGCCGACATCGATGAGCGGCTGCGAGCCGTCCGGCGCGGCGAATCCCTGCCCAGTCACGAGCCCCGCGACCGCAGGGAATTGCTGCCGATCACACCGGTCGACCGCCCTGGCCTCAGTGTGCCTCCAGGGCACTCGGCCGGCGTCGACCTGCCCGCCTCGGTACTGCGCCGAGAGCTCCGTTCCGACAGCCCCGTGGCGCCGCTGAAGATCGCTTCGGGATGTGACCGCCGGTGCGCCTTCTGCGCGATCCCCAGGTTTCGCGGGTCCTTCGTGTCACGTCCAGCAGGCGACATCCTGGAGGAAGCCGCGTGGCTGGCCCAGCGAGGTATCCGCGAGGTCCTGCTGGTGAGCGAGAACTCCACCTCGTACGGCAAGGATCTCGGTGATCCCCGTCTGCTCGAGAAGCTGTTGCCACAACTGGCCGAGACTGTGGAACGGGTCCGGATCACTTACCTGCAACCTGCGGAGGTGCGCCCCAGGCTGCTGGAAGTCATCGCTACGACCCCGGGAGTCGCCAGCTATTTCGATCTCTCGTTCCAGCATGCCAGTGCGCCATTGCTGCGCAGGATGCGTCGTTTCGGCGGGACCGCATCATTTGTCGATATGGTGGACCAGATTCGGGAACTCGACCCGGAGGCAGGCATCCGGTCCAACGTGATCGTCGGGTTCCCGGGAGAGACGGAGGACGACGTGGCAGAACTGCTCGAGTTCCTCGGCCGCGCCCGGCTGGATGCGGTGGGTGTCTTCGGCTATTCCGATGAGGAGGACACGGAAGGCCAACGCCTGGATCCGAAGGTGGATCAGGACGAGATCAGGGCTCGGGTCGAGGAGGTCACATCGGTCGCGGATGCTGTGAGTGAACAGCGGGCCCAGGAGCGTGACGCAAGCTCCGCCCAAGTGCTGATCCAGAGTGCGGAGGACGACGGCCTGCTGGGCAAGGCAGCGTTCCAGGGGCCCGAGGACGGCAGTGTCTGGATCGATACCGCGACGGCGGCTGAGTCAGGCTGGGTCATCGGTGACCTCGTGGAGCTGGAGTTGCGGCACGCCGAAGGTGTCGACTTCATCGGTTCGGTGAGGAATTCGTGACCCAGTTGCCCGGGCAGGAACAAGTCGACAAACCGTCGAACTGGAACGTACCGAACGCGCTGACGTCACTGCGGCTGCTCCTGGTTCCGGTGTTCGGGTACTTTCTGCTGGCACAGAGCGGCCAGAACGAGACGTATCGTCTGATCGCCGCCGGCATCTTCGTTATCGCAAGCATCACCGACTACTTCGACGGCTACCTGGCCCGTCGCAACAACCTGGTCACGTCCTTTGGCAAGATCGCCGATCCCATCGCGGACAAGGCACTGACCGGTCTCGCGCTGATCGGGATGTCGATTCTCGCCATTCTGCCCTGGTGGGTGACCATCGTGATCCTGGGCAGAGAGCTGCTTGTGACGCTGATCAGGTTCGCCGTCATCAAGGATGGTGTGATCCCGGCCAGCCGGGGTGGCAAGGCGAAGACCGTGTCACAGATGCTGGCGATCCTGCTCTATCTGTTGCCGCTGAGCGGGTACTGGCTCATTCTGCCTGCTGTGGTGATGGGTATCGCCGTCGTACTCACGGTCGTGACCGGTATCGACTACGTGGCCAGGGCTCTCAGCGTCAGGCGGGGTGCACAGTTGCGACGGGAAGCCTTTGACGAGAACTGACATACTGGCCGAGCAGACGCGGTCCCTCGCCGCTGAGATCGTCGCCGCGGCATCCCGGGAGGCGCTGACCGTGGCTGTGGCGGAGTCCCTCACCGGTGGCCTCGTGTGTGGTGCGCTCACGGCGGTCCCCGGCTGCTCGGCGGTCCTGCAAGCCGGTATCGTCGCCTATCAGCCGTCCATCAAGGTATCCGTACTCGGGGTGGCAGCAGCCACAATCGCTGACCACGGTGTTGTGTCCCGACCGGTCGCCGAAGAGATGGCGGTCGGCGCTCACAGCCTGGCAGGTTCGGACCTTGCCGTCGCAACCACAGGTGTCGCCGGGCCCGGTCCGCAGGACGGTGTCGAAGCGGGTACCTACTGTGTCGCGGTCGCCGCAGATGAACGGGTGCACAGCACAACCGGGACGGCGCAAGGAGACCGCGAAGCAGTCCGTTCGGCTGCCGTGGTTGCTGCCCTGCGAATGCTGCTGGAGCACGTGGTCACTGCACGAGCGTGAGTCGCGTCAGTTCGACTCACCACTCGAATGGCCGGGGAAGACGCCGAGTTCCGGACTCACCAGCGGAGCCGCGTTGTTCACGGCCAGCGCCGCTTCACCGAAGCCGAGCGACAGCAGGGGCACCTTGCCCCGGTAGGTGGTGATGTCTCCGGCTGCGAAGACCCGGGGCAGGTTGGTGCTCATGTCCGGGGCCACGACGATACGGCGCTTCTCGATCTCAAGGCCCCAATCCGCGATGGGGCCGATGTTTGCGATGAAACCGAGAGCGGCGATCACCGATTGCGCCGGCAGGACCGTGACCTCGCCCGACTTCTTGTGGGTGATCTCGACCTCGGCGACATTGTCGTCCCCCCGCAGGGAGGTGACCTCGTAGGGGGTGTAGAACGCGATCCCGAGCTTCCGCGCCTGGTCCACCATCGAGCCGTGGGCCCGGAACTGATCGCGACGGTGGACCACACTCACGGAGTTGGCCCTCGGATGCATCATGTGCGCCCAGTCGAGGGCAGAGTCCCCACCTCCGACGATCACGACGTCCTTGCCGTCGTGGGCCTGCGGATCGGTGACGAAGAACGACAGCCCCCGGTTCTCCCACTCCTGCCCGGCGGGCAGCGGCCTCGGCCGGAACGAACCGATCCCGCCCGTGATGATCAGTGCTCTGCCGGTGATGGTGATGTCGTCATCGGTCCTGATGATGACGTGCTCATCGCTTGCCTCGAGTTCCTTCGCCTGGCTGCCCAGCAGGTACTGCGGTTCGAATTCGTCAGCCTGCGCCTTGAGTTCGTCCACGAGCACGCGTCCCCGGATGCTGGGGAACCCGGCCACGTCGTAGATCTCCTTCTCGGGATACATCGCCGTGATCTGGCCTCCTGCCTCAGGGAGGTTGTCGAGCACCACGGTCGTCCAGCCCCGGAACCCCGCGTAGTAGGCGGCATACAGGCCGGTGGGCCCGGCTCCGACGATGATCACATCAGCAGTGAGTTCCTTCATGGTGCTGCCGACCCTACCCGAAGTTCACCGCGGGCGGCTCATTGCCTGGCTTCCACTTGATGCCGCAGCCCATGGAGGGTCGATGCGGTTGCGGTACCGACTGCCCGTTCACGGCCAGCGAGAGCGCTTCGCGCAGGAGATGACCGTCGTTCACTTCGCCGTTCTTGGGCGAGGATGCATCCATGGCGCCACGATAGACGAGGGTGCCGGTCTCGTCGTAGAGGAAGAAGTCCGGAGTGCAGGCGGCGTTGAAGTCCTTGGCGGCTTGCTGATCCTGATCCAGCAGATACTCGAAGCGCCAGCCGGCGCGTTCGGCCTGATCCCGCATGCCATCAGGGCCATCCGCCGGGTAGTTGTCCAGGTCGTTGGATGACACTCCCACGAAAGTGACGCTGTCGCCATACTCGTCGGCGATCCGGCCGAGTTCCTGCTCGACGTGCTGCACGTAGGGGCAGTGATTCGCCAGAAAGGCCACAAGCACCGGCTGGCCGCCGACGAGTTCTCGGACCTTGACCTCGGCTCCTTCCCGGTCTCGGAGGCTGACGTCTGGAATCCGGGTACCGATCGGCACCATGTGCGAGTGGAGGGCCATGACACGAGCTTAGCCGCAGGCCCCGCCGCCCCGGAGGCGTCCTTTCGCTCGCCCGTCGGGAGGAGCGCCGCAGACGGGGTTCAGCCGCCGAAAGGATCTCGGCAGGAAAATGCACTGGAGGCTCTGCCACACTTGGGCAGTCCGCAGCAGAGCACGAAACGGTGAGGTGGCCAATCATGAACCGAGTTCCATGGTTGCGATTGCCCTACCTCGCGCTGGTTGCCGTCGCAGCCCTGCTGCTGGCCGCTTGTGGCTCGAGCTCGGACGACCGGAGTACCGCTGGGCAGGACGAGGCCAACAGCGATACTCCGGCTTCGGTACCGATCTCCGGGTTCAGCACGCCCCAGGTCGTCGCCGCCGCTCCGGACGGTGACATGCTGTACGTCGCGCAGAATGACGGCAAGGTCGTTCAGGTCAGTACACCGGACTACCGTGTCACCGGGTCCTGGGCCTCGGGTGTCAGCAATCCCCTGGGGATCGCGGTCGCTCCCGACGGGAAGACCGTTTACCTCTCGAACCGGTCCGGTAACACGGTCGTTGCGAAGAATGCCGACAGTGGCGCCGCGACCGGCTCGTGGTCCACCGGGAGCGGCACGAATCCGACCGGTATCGGGCTGTCTCCGGATGGCGCGACCATGTATGTGCCCCAGAACGCCTCAGCCGGCACCGGCGCCCACAAGCTCACCGTTCGCAAGGCCGGCGGTGGGGCGGTGCTGCAGACCTGGGACCTCGGCTCCGGCTCGCGCCCACGTGCGGCTGTGGTCTCGCCCGACGGGGCCACCGCGTACGTGTCGTTCGAGGGAGGCAACCGGATCAGCGTCCGGGACACCAGTGACGGGACCGAGAAGGCGTCCTGGCCGCTGGCTGACACCGGTTTCAGTACTCCCGGATATCTGGCGCTGTCGAAGGATGGGGACAAGCTGTACGTCGGAGCCGTGTCACCCAGTGGGGTTCTGGTCCTGGATACCAGGGACGGCAGCAAGGCTGAGGGCTGGACCCAGGGCTTCAGTTCCGCCTTCGGTGTGACGGCCGCCGATTGCGGCCAGACTGTGTTCGTCGCCAACGCCACCGACCCGGGCACCGTTCTGGCGGTCGAGCAGCCCAATCAGTGCCAGGACCTGCCGTCCGCTCCGACGATCACGGACGCGCGCTGGGACTCCAAGGGCAAGTACATCGAGGTGGACTGGCTGGCCCCGAGCAGCGAGGGGTCCTCCCCGATCACCGGGTACACGGCCACGGCCACAGACAAGGACACCGGGACAAAGCGCACCTACACCTGCGAGTCCGACGCCGACACGCTGACCTGTCGAATGGACGATGTGAAGGGTGGTCCCCACTATGAGGTGGTGGTCACGGCCACCAACGCCTCGGGCACCGGTCCGGCCTCCGAGCAGTTCGACGTCAAGACCGGGAAGTAGTCACCCGAGAGATGAGGCCCGTCCGGCCTCCCGCGGCGGATCTCGCTGTGGACGAGACACTGGCGCGCAGGCTCCTCTCCTCCTACGACCCTTCACTGGCGCGCGGAGTCATCACGCGGGTCGCCGAGGGCTGGGACAACGTCGTATTCCGCGTGGGCGCCGATCTGGCGTTGCGGTTACCCCGGAGGGCGGCGGCCGCCACTCTGCTGCGCAACGAGGTGAGCTGGCTGCCCCGATTGCCTCTGGAGCTGACGCTCGCCACACCGCAGCCGGTCTTCATGGGCAGATCTTCGAACGGTTATCCGTATCCGTGGGCCGTCGTGCGGTGGATCCCGGGGCGCGCCGTCGGTCCCTCAGCACTGGCCGACGATCAGGAGGCGGCCGGCGCGTTGGCGAGGTTCCTCGCCGGCCTGCACCAGCCGGCGCCACCGGACGCGCCGCAGAACCCGTTCCGCGGTGGTCCGCTGGCTGACTGCCGGGGCAGGTTGCGGGAGCTCCAGCAGAAGCTGGAGCGAGAGGATCTCTTGCCGGAGTTCGACCGGCTGATTGAGGTTGCGAGGTATCAGGGCCCGCCACTCTGGTTGCACGGTGACTGTCATCCGCTGAACATCATCCGAGCGGATCAGCGCGTCACCGGAGTGATCGATTGGGGTGACATGACCGGAGGGGACCCCGCCACCGATCTCGCATGCGCCTGGCTGACGTTCGATGCCGGGGCCAGGGCGGCGTTCTGGGCCGAGTACCCGTGCGATGAAGCGACCCGCCTGCGTGCTCAGGCCTGGGCGCTCTACATCAGCGCGGCCGCGCTGGCCAATGGCAGGGGGGACGCCGCGCTGACGGGCATGGGGGCGACAGGGTTGCGACGGGTGCTGGCAGCCGGGCGCTCGATCACGTGACTGACAATTCGGGACTCAGGCCGGGGACGAACTCCCGCGTGACTCTGATCCCTACGGTCCGGAGGCGGCTTCGCAGTAGGGACGAATGAGATCGGGGACGGACCGGCAGTCGCCTGCATACAGCTGCCACCCGCCTCCCACCGGCGCCGTTGCCACATAGGAAGCACGGAGCACGTCGGCTCCGGCTCCCAGCTCACCACCGGCCCAGACAGTCCCGTCCACGGTGGTGCAGGTGATTGACGTGGCCGGGAAGTCAGATTCGAACAGCGCCCCGTTGATGGTCTCCAGGTCACAGGCAGGGTCGTTGCCCGACGGGGTTGGCGAGGCGCTGGTGGTGGAGGAGGACGAGCTGCAGGCGCTGAGGGCCAGCAGTGCGGCCGCTGTCACGACCGGCAAGTACCTGTTCCTCGTCATGCCCGCCTCCGGCACCAGCCTGTCTGGCTCGCCCCGCGGATGCAGGCTGGGGAGCAGAGGAGTGACCTGCAGGCGACCGGCCAGCGCCACGATTTCGCGTCACCCGGCACGCCCAGGCGCCGTTCGGTGAGGTTCGCCCGACTTGTGCGGTTCGGTCAGTCGCGAAGTCCTGGTTTCCCAGTCCGGGTGTGCGCCGCTGCACGAGGATCGGAGTGGACAAGCGGATGAGGGCGATGGTGAACAGGCAGGGTTGGCGACGGCGCCGGACGGCCCTGCGCCTTCCGGTGAGCGTCCTCGCGGTGATCACACTGGTCGTGGGTGTGCTCACCCTTGCCGCCGGTGGCCCTGCCCGGGCAGCGGGTGCCGACTGGACCCTGCGGACGGCCGCCAACGGCAACGACTGGGCGGCAGTGGCCTATGGCGACGGCATCTACGTGGCAGTGGGCAGGAGTGGCACCGGGAATCGCGTGATGACCAGCACCGATGGTGTGCAATGGACGGCCCGCGTCACCCCGGCGGACAACGACTGGACCGCCATCACCCATGGCGACGGACTCTTCGTGGCCGTGGCGCAGAGCGGTGCCGGCAACCGGGTCATGACCAGTCCGGACGGGATCAACTGGACGATCCGGTCCTCGGCGGCCGACCGTGCCTGGCTCGGCGTCGTGTATGCCGAGGGTCTGTTCGTTGCTGTCTCGAACTCCAACGAGTTCATGACCAGCCCCGACGGGATCACCTGGACGAGTCGTGCGGTCCCGCAGTACAACTTCTGGAGCTCGATCGCCTACGGCAACGGCACGTTCGTCGTCGTCTCCTACAACGGGACGGGCAACCGGGCCATGACCAGCCCGGACGGGATCACCTGGACGGTCCGGTCCACTCCGGTGGACAATGCCTGGTCCTCGGTCACCTACGGTGGTGGGCTGTTCGCCGCGGTCTCCTACACCGGCTCGGGGGATCGGGTGATGACGAGCCCTGACGGCATCACCTGGACCAGTCGATCCTCGCCCGCCGATGTCTCCTGGCGCTCGATCACACACGGCGGGGGAGAGTTCGTGGCGGTCGCCTCGCACGGCTCCGGGGATCGGGTCATGACCAGTTCCGATGGTGTCACGTGGACCGCGCGGCAGCCTGCCAGCGGTGCCGCCTGGTACGGCGTCACCCACGGTGATGACCTCTTCGTCTCGGTGGCCGCAGGCGCGGTCATGACTTCCGGTCCGGTGCCTGTCTCAGTGACCACCGAGCCCGCGACTGGCATCGGCGCAACCACTGCCACGCTGAAGGCGACGGTGAACGTGAACGCCGATGGCGAGAGCACCCAGACGCTGGGAATCCGCTACAGCACCGTGCAGGCAGAGGTCAGCGGTGGTGGTGGCGTGGCGGCGACCGTCGTCCCCAGCCAGGCCTCTGGTGACACGGATACGGCGGTGCAGGCAACGGTGACCGGTCTCAGCCCCGCCACCACCTACTACTATCGCGCGTCGGCTGGAAACGAACGTGGCGATGTCGATGGGGCGGTCCTGTCCTTCACGACCGACGTGGCCGCTCCGAGCGTTGTGACTCTTTCCGCCACCGATATCAGCGGTGACTCCGCAACCCTGCGAGCCACAGTGAACGCGGGGGGCGGAACCACGGACGAACTTGCCCTGCGATACTCCGATGTGGCTTCCGTGGTCGAGGGCGGTGGCGGCACCATCGCGTCAGTGGTCCCCAGCCAGGTGAGCGGTACGACGGATACCAGTGTGGTCGCGAAAGTGACAGGACTGGACCCCGCGCACACCTACTACTATCGGGCCGCTGCGCGGAATGCCGCTGGCGCTGCGGAAGGTGCCGTCGCTTCATTCACCACCAGCGCGGCGCCGAGCCCGACCCCCACGACAGCGCCCACGCCGGCGCCCACTCCATCGACGTCAACGACGCCCTCACCGCCGGCTCCGACACCGTCGCCCACCTTGAGCCCTTCCCCCACGGCCAACCCGAGCCCCTCGCCGACGACGAATCCGGCTCCCACCCCGGAACTCGTACTCGTACTCGACATCGACATCGGGACCTCGCTCACTGCCGCGCCGGTGAACGCCGCAGGTCAAGGTATGGCTCCGGGAAGTCAGATCTCGGTGGTGATGCACTCCAGGCCGGTCGAACTCGGAGACATTCCTGTCCGAGCGGACACCTCCTTCGACGGCACCGTCACCGTGGCGCAGGCCCCGGCACCGGGCGCCCACCGGCTGGTGGCCCGTGGCACCGGGGCTGACGGCGAGCGGGAGGGCAGCACGGTCCACTTCGGTGTCGCAGCCGACGGCACCCTCACAGGAATCGGACGCCAGGCTGCCCAAGCGGCACAACGCGAGGCGGATCGGACCGCCGCGGGGGGTGCGAGTCCGGTAGCGAGACAGGTTCCGGATTCTGCCAGCAACACGCTTGACGGCGCGGCAGGAGCCCTTCTACCCTCTCAGGCGCCCAGTGACAGCTCCGGTCGCCAGGATCCGTCAGCGAAGAACACCTCGGACACCGGCGACCAGACTGTGGAGGCGAGCGGGGAGGACCCCGAACCGGAGACCGAGGTCGACTTCCTTGATCCTGGGGCCGGAAGCAATCCGGGCGGGCAGCCGGACGAGGCCGAGTACCCCCCGTATGTGCCCACGGAGCATGTGCAAGAGGTGCTGGGTCTCGGTGTGGGCGCGTTCGCGCTCCTGGCGCTCCTCAGTGGTGGCACGATGCTGCGTACTCCCGGCGAGGACGATGACGAGCCTCTCGAAGAGAGTGACAACCCTGGACCACCAGGTGGTTCCGACGGCGAGCCCGAAGTCTTTCTCGCGGGCGGCTCATCCGATTCCCGCGCTACGCAGGGTCCGGGCGCACCCACCGATGCGGTGGTTGAGAATGCCGGTCCCGGGTCCGGGCCTGCGGTCGAGGCGAGCACCCCGAACGGCCAGGCCTTCGGGGAGGCCTCAGGGGCCCTGGCTGCCGCTGCGGCTGGCTCCGATGAGGTCCCAGCCAGCGCTCCGAGCGGAACGGGAACCGTCCAGGCCGGAGCTGCGGTGGGCCTCGGCCTCGCGGCAGCCGCGGCCTCAGCGACGACGGAACAACGCAAACGCAAGAAGGCAGGGCTCAAGGGATCGAAGGCGAAGTTGCACAAGCTTGCCTACTCGGGCAGCGCCTGGGGTGACGCCTCACGGACCTGGCGCTGGCCAGCCACCGAGTGGCTCGATCGGGTGAGCAGGCCCTGGGCCGAGGCGCTCGCTCCCAGATCACCGCTCGCTGGTCGGCTGCTCGTGGACGGCGCCTATCTGCGTGCCATGATCGGATCGCTGAGCCTGCTGCTGCCCGTAGCCGGCGCCGCCCTCGCACTTGTCGCAGTCCTCGGCAACGGTGGCAGTCCGCTGCCTCCCGCGCTGGGCATCCTGATCGCGCTCACCGTGATCGGCATGTGGGATGCACTCGCCGGGGGTTTGGCCGCCTGTGTTTATGCCATCGGAGTGGTCGTGGCCGGCGGCATCGTAGACCCCGATTCGGTGCGGGTGCTGCTCGGTGTAACGGTTCTCTGGTTCGCGGTGCCCCTGATCGCGAACGCCAGTCGGCCGTTGCGCCGCCCACCCGCTCCCGGCTGGGCCTTCCGGTTCGATCGGGCTGCTGACGTCGTCATCGCCTGTCTGATCGCCGGACTTGCGGCACAGAGCATGGTCAAGGCCTGGCCGGGACTCTCGGGCCTTGAACTGCCAGTGGTGGCCGAGGTCATGGCGATCATCGGGTCGGTGCTGGTGGCGTTGCTCATCCGTATCGCGGCCGAGAGCATGGCCGCCCGCTGGTATCCCGAGCGACTCGCGATGCTCGCGCCGGTGAAGCTCCCGTTCTCCGGCAAAGCGCAACGTTTCGCAAGCCTCGGTCTGCGCACCTTCATCTTCGCATTCGTGGCGGTGGCCTACCTCGGCAACCACTGGCAATTGTGGCTGGGCGTGGTGCTCTTCGTCGTGCCTCAGATCATGGTCATCTATGACTACCGGTTCCCGAACTTCGAGAAGGCGCATCCGTACGTCCCCAAGGGGCTGGTGAAATTCACGCTGATGATGATCGTCGGGGTCGTACTCATGAATCTGCTGATGGCGATCTACACCGACCCTGAGACTCTGCTGCTCAACGCCTTCGTGCTCATGGCGTTGCCGGGGATCGCACTGGGGGCCTTCGACCTGCTCGCCCGCGATGGCACCAAGCCGGTGCTCACCTGGCGCGGTCGCATCCTGGGCGCGGTGGTCTTCGTGGTTGCGGTGATCATGATCCTGATGAAGTAGGCTCCGCGAGGACGGGACGCTGCGCTGACCAGTCCGCGACAGTCTTCATGCGCCCGTCACAGGAGGCCAGCCGCTGAGACTGGGACATGGTCACCGGTACCACCCAGCGACGGTCCGCGCTCTCGACCGAGACCTCATCCGGTCCGCCCACGGAGGTCAGCTTGTTCAACGGCACTTCGTACTCCTGTGCCACCCGGACCAGGGCCGCTTGCTGCCACTGCGCCAGCCCGAAGACGCCTCGGACGTGTTCCATCGGTGCCTGCTCGGCGAGCACAGCGGCCAGTTCGGCCTCGCCCAGGCGCCCGAAGAACACGCCATCGGTGCGCATCGCCGTGGGAGCGAACCGGTGGCCACCCAGATGGGTGATCTCCCAGACCCGGTCGTGGAGTGGTCGCAGCAGGTCCCTGGCGAACTCTGCGCAGCAGCGGTCCCGGCGGCCGTTGGTGCACAGAAATGTCGTGGACTCGGTGACCGTTTCTGCCGTCGGTGGTGGTTCCACAGAGATCGGGGCGTTGGGGCTGAGCTGATCCCGGCGTGCGGTCACACCCGTCTCATCCCGATGCAGCCACCAGACCTGACGCTCGATGATGCTGCGACGATGCTCCTGCCGCACCAGATACACCTTTGTGTCGGCCACCTCGGCCAGCGAGGCGACCGACTCCCGCAGCGCTGCGTTGCCCCGGTTCTCAGTCAGCGCTTCGCGGCCCCACGGGCCGGGCTGTTCGATCAGTATCAGCCTGGTCTCCACCGGCGCGGTACCTGCCAGCGGTTCCGCCAGGTTCTCCGGGCGCTGGGAGCAGTGCCTCACCAGATCACGCCGCCGAGTTCGCCGATCGGTTCGGCGAGCGGGTGTCCGGTGCCATCACGCTTCTCGTCGAGCGGGGGTGCAGGCACGGGACGGCCCCGGCTCGTCGTCGCTGCAACGGGGGCCAGTCCCACCCATGCGAGACCCAGACCATCCTCACCGCTGCGCAGCCGCTGGCAGCGCACCCCGCCGGTGGCGCGGCCCTTGCTCGGGTAGGCGGACAGGGGAGTGGTCTTGCCGGTGCCCGGGGTGGTCCCGGGCAGGGCGCCGGCCTGCGTGGCCACCGTGGCGACCACCGAGTCGGGCAGCGCTTGTGCGGAGAGCGCCGCGAAGGCGATGACCTCATCACCATCACGCAGCCCGATGCCCGCCATACCGGCAGCTCCCCGGCCCTGCACCCTGACAGCCTTGGCCCGGAAGCGCAGCAGCTGCGCCTGCCGGGTCACGAACACCAGCTCGTGATCATCGCCCGGGCAGGGTCGGGCGGCCACGACCCGGTCGCCCTTCGCCAGTCCGATGATCTCCCACTGGTCCCTGCTGGCGGGTCCGTTGACGTCCACCCGCTTCACCTGACCGCTGGCGGTGGCCAGTGCGGCGACACACGCCGAATCATC
This sequence comes from Actinomycetota bacterium, assembly GCA_020438795.1. GTDB lineage: Bacteria > Actinomycetota > Actinomycetes > S36-B12 > JAGQTY01. The sequence continues at coordinate 102,633 of JAGQTY010000001.1, read as the reverse complement.
GGCGAGCGGGACGAGTCCGACCACGGCCGTGTCCGGCTCCAGACTGACGAAGGCGGTGAGCTCCGTGCCACCGGCGACGCTCAGATGCTCGGTCTCCGGGAGGACCGGCAGATCCACGACGTTGAGCCGGCGCAACTGGCCGTCGCTGGTGATCACCCCCACCTGAGCGCGCGCCGACGAGGGAACCAGCGCAGTGAGCGCACAGGCCCTGTCGGTGCCGTTTATGGTGGGTCTGCGCGCATCACCGGTCCGTGCGATCCGCCCGGTCGTCGACAGTGCGACCCAGCAGGGTTCATCAGCGACCTCGACGGATTCCGGTTCGACCGCGGGGGAGGCTTGCGCGGCCAGCAGAACGGTACGCCGTTCGTCGCCGTACCTCTCTGCAACGTCACTGAGCTCGGCGGCAACCACACGGCGCAGTTCCGAATCATCCTCCAGAATCCGGGTCAGTGCCTCGATGGCTACCCGCAGTTCGTCGGCCTCCGCCTCGAGTTCGAGGCGGCTGAACTTGGTGAGGCGACGCAACGGCATGTCCAGGATGTGGGTCGCCTGGATGTCGGAGAGGTCGAACGCGGTGATGAGCCGCTCCTTGGCGATGGCTGCGTTGTCACTGCCGCGCACTATCGCAATGACCTCATCGATATCGAGGATCGCAATGAGCAGACCCTCGACGAGGTGGAGCCGGTCGGCTGCCTTGGTCCGGCGGAACCGCGAACGGCGGGTGACGACTTCAAGCCGGTGGTCGAGGAACACCCGCAGCAGTTCCACCAGACCCAGGGTCTGCGGAGTGCCGTTCACGAGGGTGACGTTGTTGATGGAGAACTGCTCCTCCAACGGCGTCATCGCATACAACTGGGCGAGGATCGCTTCGGGATTGAAGCCCGACTTCACCTCCACCACCAGGCGAAGTCCATGCTCGGCATCGGTCAGGTCGGTGAGGTCCGATATTCCCTTGAGCTTCTTGGCCACCACGAGGTCCTTGATGGCCCTGGTGACCTTCTCCGGTCCGACGTTGTAGGGCAGTGCCGTGATCACGATGCCCTGCTTGCGGGCGCTCACCTGCTCGATACCGGCGCTGGCGCGCATCCGGAAACGGCCCCGGCCCGTCTCGTAGGCCTCCCTGATGCCATCGAGTCCGATGATCTCGCCGCCGGTCGGCAGATCCGGTCCCGGCAGCAGTCGCATGAGCGTGTCGAGTCTCGCGTTGGGATGCTCGAGCAGGTGCTTGGCTGCCGCCACGACCTCCCGAAGATTGTGCGGTGCCATGTTCGTGGCCATCCCGACCGCGATGCCGGAGGCGCCGTTCACCAGGAGGTTCGGTATGGCAGCGGGAAGCACCACAGGTTCTTCCTCGCGGCCGTCGTAGTTGGGGACGTAGTCGACGACATCCTCATCGAGCGAGTCCGTCATCGCCAGGGCCGGGGGTGCCAGTCGGCACTCGGTGTAGCGCATGGCCGCAGGACCGTCATCGATGGAGCCGAAGTTGCCGTGACCGTCGATCATGGGCAGCCGAAGCGTGAAGGGCTGAGCCATGCGGACCAGGGCGTCGTAGATGGCGCCGTCGCCATGGGGGTGCAGCCGGCCCATGACCTCGCCGGTGACCCGGGCACTCTTCACGTGGCCCCGGTCGGGGAGCAGCCGCATCTGTGCCATCTGATAGAGGATCCGCCGCTGCACCGGCTTCAGGCCGTCACGTGCGTCCGGCAGGGCCCGGGAGTAGATCACCGAGTAGGCGTACTCCAGGAAGGAGCCCCGCATCTCCTCACTGACGTCGATGTCGACGATCCGTTCCTCGCGCTCGTCAGCCTGTGTCGTCACCAGACAAGAGTAGTCGCGCGATGCCGGGTTTCCGGACACCCCGTGTGGGGACGATCGGCGAACCCTGCGGGCAACACCGGGCGCCCTGGACTAACTTGGAGGTTGTGGCGCAACCCGACCAGGTCGACGAGGACTCCCCGGATGTGGTGATCGACACTCCCAGGGACGAGTACCCGGAGCAGTGGGAGGCCGATGTCGTCCTGCGGGACGGCAGCACCTGTCACATCCGCCCCATCAGGCCCAGCGATGCCGAGCGCATGAAGCGTTTTCACGAGTCGTTGAGCGAACGTACGATCTACTTCCGGTTCTTCGCCCCGTATCCCGAGCTCTCCAAGAAGGATCTGGAACGATTCACCAACGTCGACTACCACGATCGGGTGGGCCTGATCGCGACGGTCGGGGACGAGATGGTGGGGGTCGGTCGCTATGACCGCCTGAACGAAAACGATGCCGAGGTCGCCTTCACAGTGAGGGACGACTATCAGGGCCGGGGCCTCGGTTCGGTCCTGCTGGAGCATATCGCCGCGGCAGCGCGGGAACGAGGGATCAGGCGCTTCGTGGCCGACGTCCTGCCCGAGAACCGGAAGATGGCGGCCACGTTCTCCCACGCCGGCTATCACGTCGCGCAGGAGTTGCGCGACGGCGTGCTCAAGGTCGCCTTCGAGATCGATCCCACAGATGCGTTGCGGGCCGTGGCGGTGGCCCGGGAGCAGCGGGCGGACTCCCGCTCCGTCGAGCGGCTGCTCAATCCCACCTCGGTGGCTGTGGTCGGGGCCTCCCCACGGGGTCACGGGCTGGGCAATCAGGTCCTGAACCAGTTGATCGAAGGGCACTTCGAAGGCGCGATCCTGCCCATTCACCGCAGCGCGAAGACGATTGCCAAGCTGCCGGTCTACCCCAGTATCCCGGAGGCCCCGGCTCCTATCGACCTGGCCATTCTTGCTGTGCCGCTGGATCAGGTGCCCGAGGTGGTTTCCGACTGCGGCGAGAGCGGCGTCCACGGTCTCATCGTGATGTCCAGCGGGTATCACGACCTCGACGACGGTTTGCGCGCACGTCGGGAGCTCGTCGCAAAGGTCCGTGGCTACGGTATGCGGCTCATCGGACCCAATGCCATGGGTGTGCTCAACACCGATCCGCACACCTCGCTGCGAGCGATCCCCCAAGTCACAGTGCCGGGCAGTGGTCGCGTGGCGCTCTACTGCCAGTCGGCTCCCATCGCGATCGGGGCCCTCGAGCGTCTGGCTGCCCGCAAGCTGGGTGTCTCCTCCGCGGTGGCGGTCGGAGATCGTGGCGATGTTTCCGGGCATGACCTGCTGCAGTACTGGTTGGGGGAGAGTCGCACCGACGTCGTGCTCATGTACCTCGAGACCATGGCTGATCCGCGGAAGTTCATCAGGGTCGCTCGCGACGTCGGACGGCACAAGCCGGTGGTCGTCGTACGCTCCGGGCGGACCAGTCAGGCGTTCCCGCTGGGACCCCGGCATCGCAGGACCGAACTGCCGGCCAAGGCGGTCGACCAGCTGATCGAGAACGCGGGAGTGATCGAGACGACGTCGCTCGGCAGCCTCGTCGACGTCGGTGGCATGCTGGCCTGCCAGCCCCTGCCGGCGGGATCGCGGCTCACGGTGGTCGGGGATTCCCATGAACTGGTGTCCCTGGCAGCTGACACTGTCGCCACCGCAGGTTTCCTGGTCTCGGACCGGCTTGTCCTGAGGTCCGGGCACGGCGACAGCTACCAGAGAACTCTGGCCGGCATCGTCGACAACGGCGAGACCGACGCGATCCTGGTCATTCATGTACCACCCTCCCTCGGCGACGACCATCGGGTCCGTACCGAGATTCTCAAGGCCTCACACGCGGCGAGCGTCCCGATCGTCGCTGTACTGCACTCCAAGGATGGCCGCAACACCCTCCTGGAGGACGGCGAGGACGCGGCCCACGGTGCGGTGCCCGCGTTCGGGACGGTTGAGGAGGCCGTGGAGGCGCTCAGCCGGGTCAGGGACTACGCCCAGTGGCTGCAACGCGAACGTGGAGTGATTCCCGACTACCTCGACCTTGACGTCGAGTCCGCCCGGACCCTGATGGGTGACATCCAGGCGCGCAACGTCAGCCGGTCCGAGACCTTCGGGCTCTCCGCTTCAGAAGTGGCCGAACTGCTCGGCTGCTACGGGATCGAGGTGTGGCCCGCCCGGCCGGTCGCCAACGAGGACGATGCGGTCGCCGAGGCCGACGAACTCGGCTGGCCGGTGGTGCTCAAGAGCGCCGACCCCCGGCTGAAGAACCGGGGCACAGTCGCTGGCGTCCGGCTCCACCTGGAGAACGAGGCGGCACTGCGGGCGGCGTTCCTGTCGCTGTCGGCCAATCTTGATGCCGATGCCAGATCGCAGTTCGTGGTCCAGCGGATGGCACCGCCCGGTGCCCCCTGCGTCATTCGAACGCACGAGGATCCGGTCTTCGGTCCGGTGATCTCCTTCGGACTCGGTGGCGTCATGCCCGAGCTGCTCAATGACCGTTCCTACCAGGTGCCCCCGATCACCGATCTGGATGCCGCCCGGCTGATCCGGCTGCCCGGTACCTCGAGTCTGCTGTTCGGTCACGGCGGCAACGAACCCGCGGACACGGCGGCGCTCGAGGACATGATCGTGAGACTGGGTCTGCTCGCCGACGACTTCCCGCAGGTGGTGCGTCTGGATCTGAATCCGGTGGTGGCCACGCCACGTGGGCCCGCGGTGCTGGGTGCCGCCGCCTGGGTGCGCCCCTCGGATGTCCGGGAGATGGAGGCTCGGCGGTTGACGTCATGGTGACGCGCATGTGGCCCCGTCGGGATGGGATGATGAACAGATGAGGACTCAGGATCAGCTGCGCGGCCAGATGCGCGAGGAGATCGAGCGGTCCGGATACTACCCGGAGATTGTGCTGGACTCGTTGGAGACCGTGCTGGCAGAGGAGGACGTGATCGACTTCGTGGTGCACCACGAGGCCACGTTCGACCGCGAGGAGTTGCGTCGCCATGCGACGGTGCTGGTCATGACCCCCACGCGGCTGCTGATGCAGCATACCGATGAGCACCCCGCGGACGAGATCTACAGCCATCCCTACGCCTCATCAGTCACCAACGCCGTGCGGTTGACCGCCATCTCGAATGTGATGGTCACGCGGATCCTCGCAAATCCGGAGAACTATCAGGCAGGGGCCACGCCGTCGGAGGTGATCCTGACCATCGGTTGGGGCGCTGCCAGCAGGCTGGAACTCGAGCCCGCCACCTGTGGCGATCCACAGTGTGAGGCAGACCATGGGTATGTCGGTGGAGTCACCGGGGATGACCTCAATCTGCGCTTCGCCTCGGCTGCGGACGGGGACGGCGTCGTGCAGCGGGCGCTGGGCTTCACGCAGAGGCTGGCCGAAGCCACCGGCAAGCCCGTCTGAACAATGCCCGTCGACGAACCAGTGCTGCCGGACTATCAGCGCAACTGCAACGCTGACGTGCTCCCGTCGGTCTGCGATGGCCTGTCGGTGCCCGGTGCGTTCGACATCCTGGGACTCGGGGAGTCGGCACAGGTGGCCGTTATCGTCGTGGACGGGCTCGGAGCCGAACAGCTGTCGGCCCATGGCGATCTCGCCCCGACCCTTCGCGACCATCACCGCCGTGCACTGACCACAGTCCTGCCGAGCACCACGGCCGCCGCCCTCACCAGCATCGGCACGGGGGTGACCCCGCTGGAACACGGACTCGTGGGGACCAGTTTCTCGCTCGCCGGTGACGGGTCTGACATCCTGAAGCCGCTGAACTGGGGCGATGAGCCGAGCCCGAATCTGGTCGCACCGGTGCCCACCTGGTGGAGCCGGGCGGCCGCCGCCAGGGTTCGGGTGAGCGCTGTGAGCGCCCGGGCATACCGCAGGGGTGGGCTGACCCACGCGGCCCTGGGCGGAGCGGAATACCTGCCCGCCGACACCGCCGGCGAGAGTTCGGCAGCGGTGTCAGCGCAACTGGATTCCGGTGCACGCACCTTGGTGTACGGATACTGGAGCGGGCTTGATCGCGTCGCCCACGTGCACGGTGCCGGATCGCCGGAGTACTGCGATGAACTGCAGCATGTCGACCTCTACGTGAGGACGATCGCGGATCGCCTCAGCCCCGGGCAGCGACTCATCGTCACTTCCGACCACGGTGTCCTCAACACCACCGAACCGGTCGACGTGGACTCCGGTGAATTCCGGACCGATGTCCATCGACTTGTCGGCGAGCCGCGTATGCGGATGCTCCACGTGCGTCCGGGAGCGCAGGCGGATGTCGTGGCGCGATGGCGGGAGTTGCTGGCAGACGGGGCGCTCGTTCGCACACGCGAACAGGTCCTTGATGAAGGGTGGTTCGGTCCTCGCGGCGCACATCACGACCATCGCCTCGGTGATGTGATCGTGGCGGCGCTCGGCGAGCTGCGGCTCACTGCCCCCGGCTACGACCGGGTGATCTCCGGACTCCCGGGACAGCACGGCTCCGTGTCCTCGGCGGAGATGCTGGTGCCGTTGGTCGTCATCGAAGGGTGATGAGCCGACGTCAGCGGCGGGATTCCTCCGGGGCACCGAAGAGTACCTGATCCCAGGACTGTGGCTGCTCCTCCACCCTGGGTTCCACTGGCGCGGCGGCGACAGGCTCCATCGGGTTCCTCGTGCGCAGACCCCGTCCTGCCGGATGTGCCTCGGCTCCCAGCGGGCGTTCAGCCGATCGCTCGCCGAGTTCCTCATCAGGTTCCTCGTCCTGCAGGGATTCGGAAGCGGCGAGGTCCGCGCTCAGCCCGATGTGGCGGGTCGCCGGTGCGGGAGCAGGAACGGGCGGCTCGTCCTCGGCGAGGCTGACCAGGCGCGGCCGGGGCTCCATCGGGAGGCGATCCTCGACCAGCAGCCGGGCCTCCTCGTCGTCGCAGGAGAGTTGCTTGGTGTCCGCATCGAAGGACCAGGTGGCCACCCGGTCACCCTTGCCCGCCGGGTAGGAACAGAGCACTGTCCAGATGCCGTCGTCACGCAACCAGGAGTCCCAGCGCAATTCGTCCGGGTCGACGTGTCGTTCCCGGAGCCTGCTGACCACCATCTCGGCGAGCGTGGGCTCTTCCTCACCCCGGCCGATGGTCGCTGCCTGTGCCTTCTCGGCCATGAACTGCCGCTCCTGAACGACCGGAACGGCAAAGGCCTCGACACGACGCAGTTCCCAGCCACACAGTTCGGCCACCTCTGTGGCGGTGGCGCCGGCCCGGACGCGCTGCTGGATCTCCTTGGGCCCGAAAGTGCCGTCGCGCAGATCGATGACATCGGTGGCAGTCCGGCCGCTGCGTACCGCGGAGCGGAGGCGCTCGTCGATGGGCAACTGGTGCCGTTGCCCTTCGGGGCCTGCGACCAGCAGAGCGGAACCATCCTCGGACAGTCCGAGGAACGAAAGTTTCGCCATGGCAACTCCCAACGCCGATGCTGAACTTCGATACTACCCCCTGTCACATCCGCCCCCGACCAACGACGGGCTGCGCCGGGCGAGCCGCACCAAGCCCGGTCCGGAGCGGAATCAGGGCCCTTCCCCGGCGGGCACGACCAGTGTCTCCGCGCAGCACTGGGAGGAGCCAGGACCCGCCTCCGTGCAGGCTCAGCCACGGACTCAGACGGGCCGTTCTGAGGAACCGGCCCGGAACGTCGCGCGAATGAGCGGACCGCGAACCAGCCAGGTCAGCGCCGCGGCAAGTAGGCTGCTGAGTGTCATCACCCAGTACCCGTGCTTGGCCCCCGCGGTGTCGACCAGGAAGCCGCTGAGTGTCGACCCCAGGGCGAGCCCCACCGCGATGCCAGAGATCGTGAGCGTCATCGCCTCGGTGAGCCGTGCTGTGGGTACCAGTTCCTCGACCAGGGTCGCGCAGCTGATCAGGACGGGGGACACCGCCATTCCTGCGATGAAGATCGTCAGCGCCAGGACACCTGTGTTCGGGACGAAGGGCAACGGCAGGGCCACGACAGCCAGGGCCGTGGCAAAGACCGGCAGTTGCACGGCCGTGGGACGGGAGAACTGCACGGCACCGACCACGACACCGGAGAGCAGGCTGCCCGTGGCATACAGCGCCAGCAGCCATCCGGTCAGATCTGCGGCATCGGCCTCCTGGGCGTAGGCGACGGTCGTCACTTCGAAGCAACCGAAGATGGCGCCCATGAGCGCCATGGTCGCCACGACCGCTGCCATGCCCGCCGACAGGACGCGGCCCGCCGAACCGATCGGCAGCTTGCCCGTGGGATGCGGCTGACTCGAACGAAGGAGCGCCAGCCAAATGGTGCCGATGGCGATCAGAACCGCACAGAGCGCCAGCGCGGCGGGCTCGCTGATCTGCAGCGCGACCACGGTGACCAGCGGGGGTCCCGCGATGAACACGATCTCGTCCACAATGGCCTCAAGGGCGAACGCCGTACGCACGCTGATGTCGCCCCGCAGTGCGTAGGCCCAGCGGGCGCGGACCAGGGAACCGACATTGGGCGACGTACCTCCGGACAGCACCAGCAGCAGGAACTGCAGCACGACAGGAAGTCCGAGACTGCTCGCTGCCACGAAGGCGAGCAGGAAGACGATCTGGGAGATGGCCAGGACCGGCACGATCCGGTGCTGGCCGTGCCGGTCGATGAAGCGTGCCCCGAAGGGTCCCAGGAAGGCGGCGGCGAGTGCGTACGCGGCTGACATGAATCCGGCCAGGGCGTACGAGCCGGTGCGGGCGACGACCAGCAGCACGATTCCGAGCGAGACCATCGAGATCGGCAGCCGGCCCACGAAGCCCGCCATGACGAACGAGGCGGAGCCGGGTACAGCCAGGATCTGCCGGTAGGAGTTCGCCACACAAAGCAGCGTATTGCCCTGAGTGCGGCGTGGAGACCCGGACCGGTCCTCAGTCCTGCCACGGTTGCGAGCTTGTCGGGTGGGCGCCAGGACTGCAGTGTCGTCGCGGCGGGTTCCGGGGCGATCCCCGGACTGCGGCAGAATGGGCACATGAACGGTCTCCTGGTCCTGTCCTTCGGTGGGCCGCGAACAGAGCCCGAGGTGATGCCCTTCCTGCGACGCGTCGCCGCGCGCCGCGGTATCCCGGAGGAACGACTACTCGAGGTGGCCGAGCACTACTATCACTTCGGGGGTGCCTCGCCGCTGCCGGCCGCGAACGAACGGTTGACGGCCGGATTGTCAGCGCGGCTGCCGGACACGGTCGTGCGGCTGGGCAACCGCAATTCATCTCCCTTCATCGCCGATGCCCTCGCGGACTTCGCGGATGCGGGCGTGAGCGAAGTGTCGGTACACATCACATCCGCGTTCAGCTCCTACTCAGGCTGCCGGCAGTACCGGGAGAACCTGGCGGATGCGCAGGCGCAGGTGGGTGCCTTCGACTTCAGGTTGCTGCCCAGCGTCCGGACGCACCCGCTGTTCGCCCGCATCTGGGCCGACGCCGTCGGGGCCGTGCTTCCCGCGAGTCCGGCCGATCTGCTCTTCGTGACTCATTCGCTGCCGGTGCCAGGCTCCCAGCAGTATGTCAGGCAGCATGAAGAGTTGCTGCGACTCGTCGTCGCTGAGCTGCAGGGGTCTGCTCCGGCACCCCTGCTGTCCTCCTGGCAGCTGACGTACCAGTCCGCCTCCAGTGCCGGCGGGCTGCCCTGGCTGGGTCCCGATATCGAAGAGGTGATCCGGTCCGGTCGGCTGGACTCCGGCTCGGTCGTGGTTGCTCCGATCGGATTCCTCGCCGAGAACATGGAGATCGCCTGGGACCTCGATGTCATCGCGGCGGCTGCGGCGGCTGACCTGAACCTGGGCTATCAGCGTGCCGCCATGCCCCAGGATGATCCGCGGTACACCGACATCATCATCGACCTCATGGCTGTCCCGCCGCGACGCTGCGACCCGGCGTGCTGTCCGGCCCCCCGGCATGTGGCGCAACGGGCAACGGCGATCGGTGACTTGCCATAGTGGCCTATGGACAACGCTGAACTCGCTGCTCTCGCACTGGATATCGCCCGTGAGGCGGGCGCCCTGGCCCGCAGCGGCCAGGCAGGGGTGCGCATCGCCGGCACGAAGTCATCGCCTATCGATCTGGTGACCGAGATGGACCAGGCCTGTGAGCAGCTCATCCGGGAACGACTGGCCGCCAGTCGGCCCGGGGACGGCTTCCTGGGCGAGGAGAGTGGCGAGGCCGTCAGCGACGCTGCGAGCGACTGCCGCTGGATCGTCGACCCCATCGACGGAACGGTCAACTACGTGTACGGTCTGCCGCAGTGGGCGGTGTCGATCGCCGCTGAGCGCCAGGGCGTCGTGGTCGCCGGAGCGGTGGTCGCCCCGGCTCTTGAGGAGGAGTATCTGGGAGTGCTCGGTCAGGGGTCCTGGCGTCTGGCCGGGGGTGATCGGGAGCGACTCGTCTGTTCGCAGCAGACCGAGCTGGCGCAGGCGCTCGTCGCTACGGGTTTCGGTTACCGGCGCGAGCGGCGGGTGGAACAGGGGAGGGTCATCTCAGCCCTGCTGCCTGAGATCAGGGATATCCGTCGCTGCGGGGCCGCAGCTGTCGATCTCTGCTACGTGGCAGCAGGTCGCGTCGACGCAGGATTCGAGCGCGGACTCAACCCATGGGATCGCGCCGCCGGAGGTCTGATCGCGACCGAAGCAGGAGCGCGGATGGGAGGGCTGTCCGAGGCGCCGGCCAGCGAGGCCATGACACTGTGTGCGCCGCCGGCGCTCTACGAGGCGCTCGACCGGCGGCTCAGTGCGCTCGGTGCAACCGCGCCCGAGGACTGACGGCCCTTCCCGGTCGACGGCGGGTGTCAGTCGAGGCGGCGCATCTCGCGGGCGAACCAATGCCCGTTGTCCACGTAGACGTCGGCGCCTGCCCTGTGTGCTCCGGGCTCAACCGCGTTCTCCCGGATTCTGGCCGGGACCCCCAACGCCATCGCGAGCGGCGGCACGTGAGTCCCGTTGGTGACCAGAGCCTGCGCCCCGACCAGTGCCCCGCTGCCGATCACAACGTTGTGCAGGACCACCGACCCCGACCCGATGAGGGCATCGTCCTCGATCGTGCACCCCTCCAGATGGACCCGGTGGCCGACGACGCAGTATTCACCGATGACGGTGTCCAGAGTCGACGTGCAGTGCACCACGGTCCCGTCCTGGATGGAGGTCGCCGCACCCACGCGGATCGCACCACGATCGCCACGTAGCACCGCTCCGGGCCATACCGTGGCCTCGGGCCCGATGGTGACATCGCCGATGATCACGGCGTCCGGGTGCACGAAAGCCTCCTCATCGATGATCGGTTCTTTTTCGCCGATGGCGTAGAGGGGCATGTTCGCCATCGTAACGCGTTGAATTGAGCAACTCGTGTGGGCCGTTGCTGGTCCACGCCCGTTCGGAACTTGATCTGCGTCACTAATTGGGGTGTCAGGTGTGGGTTCCCCGGGCTTTTGGGGCACAATGCCCAAGCGGGTCCAATTCGGCGGGTGCCTGGACCCATGAGAACAAGGAGTGATGGGCGGTAATGGCCACGGATTACGATGCCCCACGCAAGTCTGAGGAAGACGTCAAGGACGAGAGCCTCGAGGAGATCAAGACTCGCAGCACGAATCGCGGGTCGAGCAACGTCGATGTCGACGAGACCGAACTCGCGGAGAATCTCGAGCTACCGGGCGCAGACCTCTCCGACAAGAGCCTTGAGGTGCGGGTCGTCCCCAAACAGTCGGACGAATTCACCTGCACCGAGTGCTTCCTCGTGCATCACATCAGCCAGCTGGCTGATGTGACAACCGGCGTCTGCACGGACTGCGCCGACGGCTGAGCGGCACTGACTTCAGCTCTTTGAGCGCAGGTGAGCGGTCGGGCGAGCGCTCAGGCGAGATCATCCCCGTCGCCACCGTCGCCGACCGCGCTGGCCAGAATCCGGGAGACTGCCACTCGGAGGACGGTCGCGACCACTGCTGTGGCGGTCGTGTAGACCAGCACTCGGACGAGTGGATCCCGGGTGTCCTCCGGGGTCGGTGCCACTTCGCCCGTGGCTGCCTTGTAGCCGGCTGCCATCAGTCTGTCCGAGCTCCAGATGACCCCGTAGGAGATGAAGGGTGCGGCGATCCGCACTACGGCCTTGCCATCCATCGTGTTCCTTTCGTCAACTGGCATCCTAACGGGGATGACCTTGTCGAGCACCCGCTATGGACTGCCGGACCCCGGCTCGTGACTCCCGCCCCGGCGTCCGGCGCGGGACGTGGACCGGCAGGGTGCCGCCCCAGCAGGCCGACCGCGGTAACATACAGTGAGTCCTGAGGTGCCAGGAAATGACTGAATCGCGAACCACCGCCCGGCAGGGCCCAGTGGTGGATGAGCAGGGTGATCCGAGATCCGGTTCGGCAGCGCCGCCAGACGCACCCCGCTATCGTGAGCGTCTGCATCCTTCCTGGTGGATGTGGGTGCTTCTCTTTGCGGGAATCGGCAGTCTGGCAGTTGCGTATGGGGCCGCTCTCGGCGCAGCAGCGGGATGGTGGCTCTTCCTGCTCGGGTTCTCCCTCGGGGCGCTCGGCCTGTACCTGAGTGGCATCCGGTTGCGGGTGGACGACGAGGGTTTCACCGTAGGAGTGGCCAGGCTCCCGGCGGAGTTCATCGGCAAGGTCGCGGCTCTCTCGCCGGATGACACGGACCAGTTGTCCGGCCCGCAACGCGACCCAGGGGCCTTCCATGTGGTCCGGAACAGCCGCAGCCGACGGGCGGTGATCGTCGAGGTCACCGATCCGCGCGATCCGCACCCGTACTGGCTGATCACCTCCAGGGCCCCCGACCGGCTGGCCCGGGCACTGGTGACCATTCGCCCGCAGACCTACCGTCCCTCCAGGCGAGCGCGATGAATGACGTGGCTGTCCTGATCCAGCGGCTGGATCCGGAGATCCCGGTGCCGTCATATGCCCACCCGGGCGATGCGGGACTCGACCTGCGTACGACGGTGGCGGCCACGCTCGAGCCCGGGGAGCGAGCACTCCTGCCGACCGGCCTGGCTCTGGCCCTGCCTTCCGGGTATGCGGCTCTCGTCATGCCCCGCAGCGGTCTGGCAGTCCGTCACGGAGTCTCGCTGGTGAACAGCCCCGGGACGATCGACGCTGGATACCGGGGAGAGATCCGGGTGTCCCTGCTGAACACCGACCGGACATCCCCGGTCCGCTTCGCGCGACTGGACCGGATCGCGCAACTCGTCGTTCTGCCTGTCCCGATGGTGCGGTTCCACGAGGTGGCGGAATTGCCCGGCAGTTCCCGCGCTGAGTCCGGCTTCGGCTCCACAGGCCGATAGTCTGGCCCTGCACGGATGGAGGACCGAGGTGTTTGGCCGGAAGAAGAAGAACGCAGCAGCGGCTGGTGCTGACGACATCGACACGGAAGAGATCCCGGAGGATCGGCAGGACTCTGGGGATGAGGATGTCGAGGAGGTCGAGGAGGTCGAGGATGTCGAGGAGCCGAGCTACGACCGCGGAGAGGGACCCTTCGACGCCGATGAGGCTGAGGACGGCGACGCCGCCAACGTGCTGGACCTCGGGAGCGTGCGCATCCCCATGACGGAGGGCATGGAGGTCCGGGTCGAGGTGGACGAGGGCACCGGCCAGCCCGCCGCGATCACTCTCGTCCATGGTGAGGGGGCAGTGCAGGTCCGCGCCTTTGCCTGTCCTCGTTCGGGTGGCCTGTGGCAGGAGGCCCGTGGTGACATCGTCGAACAGATCACCAGAGACGGGGGTTCCATCGAGGAGGTCTCAGGCCTGTTCGGGGCGGAGCTGTCAGCGACCGTCGGCATGAGGGATCCCGAGGGCAACTCGGTGGTCCAGCCCATCCGTTTCGTCGCCGTCGAAGGGCCGCGGTGGATGCTGCAGGGAGTCTTCCTCGGACAGGGGACCGATCCCGATGCCGCCCACGACCTGAACGCCATCTTCCGTTCCCTGGTCGTCGTGCGCGGTGACTCTCCCATGCCGAAGGGCCAGGCGATCCCGATCGTGCTGCCGGAGAATGTGCAACGGGAAGTCGAGGAGGTTGAGGAAGAGGCGGTCGAGGACTGACTGTGTGTCAGCGCTCACCGATCGCCTCGGACAGGGCGGCGGCAGCGGCTTGACCGAACGCCGCGATGTCGGTGTCGGGGGCCGTTCTGCTCATGGTGACCCACGAGCTCCCCGGGATCTCCCGGGTCCATCGCGCCGCCACCGAGACAGGGTGGAGGGGGTCGGTGCTCATAGCCACGATCCCCACAGGCACGTCGATGGCACGAAGCTGGGCCACGCTCGGTCCCTGGCAGGCGGCAGCCGTTCGCAGTTCGGCCACGAGCTCCTCGGTTCCGCGAGCCCCCCAGGAGCGCCGGTGTTCCACGCTCGCCCAATCGTCTGGCGGCAATTCGGCCAGCACTCCGGCGATCCCGAGTGAGGCGATGGCATCGGCCGCGGTCTCCAGCATCCCTGCGACGGCGCTCGGAGCCCCTGTCCAGGCCGGGAGCAGGAGCAGTCCCGCCACTACGTTCGGTCCAGCGCCGGCCAGGGCGATCGCCGCGGCGTGAGCTCCGGTCGACACGCCCCCCAGGATGACCGGACCAGTTGCCTCCTCCGCGGCACGGAGCATCGCTGCGGCCACCAGGGCGGTGTCGCCGCTTCGATCGTCGAGCAGGGCCGTCGCAGCGGCACCGAGCACATCCGCGGGTAGCGCAGCCTGCAGGAACGACGCACCCGACCCGGCGCCGTGAGCCAGGACGACCTCCACCTCACTCAGGGGCACCATCGGAACTCCTCAGCTTCGCTGTCAGCGTTCAGGCCACTGCAGGTCATCGCACCAGTGTCCCACGCGAGCCGGCAACTCCGGCCCGTCAGCGTCCGAGCACTCTGATCAGCCGAATCGATCGCCGTTGTGCGAGCAGGGCTGCGTGAGCGTAGATTGGAAATGTGAAGGTGAGCCGTCGTCTGCGCAGAGTGTTCGATCTGACCCCCAAGACCGTGTCGGAGGCCGAGGAACTGCGGGAACGTTCGGAATCGGTGGGGGGAACCCCGATCCAGGAGTGCGACAAGGGTGAGAACGTCTGCGCCTGCGGTGTGGTCCGGTCCGTCACGATCAGGCCCAGAGCCGGTACACCGGCCCTCGAGGCTGAGCTCTACGACGGATCGGGCAGGATCACGCTGGTCTGGCTCGGTCGCCGCATGATCGAGGGGATCACCCCCGGTCGCTGGCTCAAGGTGCAGGGCCGGCTGAACCTGTGCAACGACGAGAAAACGATCTTCAACCCCTACTACGAGCTCAAGCCTGTGGGAGACTCCGCACAGTGAGCGACCAGGGCAGACAGGTCACCTCGGCGCAGATGGCCGATGCAGTGACCTCGGGTATCGGTGGTACGCGCGGCGTTCTGGACTCCAGCATTCCGACCGCAGTCTTCCTGGTGGTCTACATCGCCACGAGTTCGAATCTCGCCGTGTCGATCTGGAGCGCGCTGGGGGCCGGCGTTCTCGTGGTCGCGCTGAGGCTGGTGCGAAGAGAGCCACTGCGCCAGATCCTGTTCGGTTTCGGCGGTGTCGCCATCTCGGCACTGCTTGCTGCGTGGACCGGTGAGGCGCGCGACTTCTTCATCTGGGGGATTCTGGTCAACGTCGTCTACGGCGCGGTCTTCGCGATCTCCGCGCTCATCGGCCGTCCGGTGGTCGGCTACGCGGCGGGCGCGTTCACCGGCGACCTGAGTTCCTGGACCGGACATGGTCCGGCGCGCCGTGCCGCGATGGTCTCCACCTGGATCTGGGCGGGTCTGTTCTGGCTCCGGGTGGCGGTCCAGCTGCCCCTGTACCTGCTGGGACTCGTCGGACCGCTGGGTGCCACCAGACTCGCGATGGGCTTTCCGTTGTTCCTGCTGGCCGGGTACCTGAGCTACCGGTTCATGCAAGCGCCGTTGGCTGAGGTGGCGCTGCTGAAGAAGCAGGACGAGGAATTGGCGGACTCGAGGGTGGAGAACCCGGTGAGCACCCGCGAGGACGGGGAACCCGGCTGATCCGGCGCTGCGACTCACATACGCTAGGGGACTGTCACTCCTCGGCCGGCGGCCGAGGCAGATGACCGGGGGAGAGCAACTCCTGCAGAGCGTCCTCCTGACTCGGATTGCACACGAACAGTACTTCGTCCCCTGATTCGAGCGGGTCGTCGGGCATGGGGGCGATCACGTGGGTGCCTCGCACGATCGCCACGAGCGCGGTGTCGATCGGCCAGACCACGTCACCGACGCGCTGCCCCGCGATCTCGGAGTTCGCCGGCAACGTCAGTTCCACGAGGTTGGCCTCGCCCTGCCTGAACGTGAAGAGTCGCACCAGGTCTCCGACCGTCACCGCCTCCTCCACCAGTGCCGAGAGCATCCTCGGTGTGGACACGGCGACATCGACGCCCCAGCTCTCGTTGAACATCCACTCGTTCTTCGGGTGATTCACCCGGGCCACGACGCGGGGTACGCCGTACTCCGTCTTGGCCAGCAGAGACAGGACCAGGTTCGCCTTGTCGTCACCGGTGGCAGCCACCACCACCTGGCAGCTCGGGAGGTCCGCCTCGTCCAGGGCCGATATCTCGCAGCAGTCGCTGGTCAGGATCTCAGCGCCCTCGGTGGGCGCGAGCCGCGGCAGTTCCGGATCCTTGTCGATGAGCAGGACCTCGTGGCCATTGCTCAGCAACTCGCGTGCGATACTCCTGCCGACCTTGCCGGCCCCGGCGATGGTGACCCTCATCGCTCCTCCTGGCGTGGTTCTCCGGCGAGGAGTTCCTCGATCCTCACCTCGTCATCAGCATCCATGATGAGGTGCAGGATGTCACCCTCCTGAAGCACGACCCCGGGCCGCGGCAGGATCCCGGTCCCGAACCGGCTCAGGAAACCCACCCGGACCCCTGTCGCCGCTTCCACATAGGGGAGGTCCTTGCCGATCCAGGATGAGCTGAAGTGCACCTGCGACAGAATCACCTGCCCACTGGGGTCGCGCCATTCCTCGGAGATGCCCTGGGGCAGCAGTCGCCGCAGCATCTGACCGGTGGACCAGGCAACGGTCGCGACAGTCGGGATGCCCAGCCGTTCATAGATCTCGGCTCGCTTCGGATCGTAGATCCGGGCCACGACCCGGTCGACGTTGAAGGTCTCGCGTGCGACACGGGCAGCCAGAATGTTCGAGTTGTCACCACTGGACACGGCGGCGAAGGCATGAGCACGTTCGATCCCGGCGGCACGCAGGGTGTCACGATCGAAACCGATCCCGGTGACGGTCTGGCCGGAGAACGTCGGACCGAGGCGCCGGAACGACTCGGCGCTCCGGTCGACCACGGCCAGGGAGTGCCCCTCCCTCTCGAGTTCGACGGCGAGTTCGGAACCGACTCTGCCGCAGCCCATGATCACGATGTGCACTGCGAAGCCTCCTGCTCGGTGATCATGTCCTATCCTTGCAGATCCGATTGCCGATGGCGGCCGATGTCCCCGGCAACCCGATCCCGGCCCGGCTGCACACGGTGCGCGAGTGCAAGTGGGCCAGCGAGCCTGCGGCGGTCCACTACGCTTGAGGACGTGGCGTTGTCGGAGCGGGCCAAGAGGTTGTTCCTCGGGCGAGCGATACGCAGCGAGCGGATCGATGAGACGCTGCTGCCCAAACGGATCGCCCTGCCCGTATTCGCCTCCGATGCTCTGTCGAGCAATGCTTACGCGACACAGGAGATGCTGGTCGTGCTCGCACTCGGTGGTGCGTCGTTGTTCGCCTACGGGCCCTGGATCGCGCTGCTGATCGTCATCGTCTTCGTGATCGTGGTCTCCTCCTACCGGCAGAATGTCCGGGCCTATCCCAACGGGGGTGGCGACTACACGGTCGTCTCTGAGAACATCGGCCAGCGCGCGGGTGTGATGGTGGCCAGCGCGCTGTTCGTCGACTACGTGCTGACGGTAGCTGTCTCCGCCGCTGCGGCGGTCGCCAACCTCGGCTCCGTGCTGCCGTTCTTCGCCGAGCACAGCATCCTGTTCTCGTTGCTGCTGGTGGCGGTCCTGGTGCTGTTCAATCTGCGCGGTATCCGGGAGTCAGGTGTCCTGTTCGCCGTACCGGCGTACCTGTTCATGGGCAGTATCGGCGTGATGTTCATCACCGCGGTGATCAAGCTCGCGCTGGGTGAGGAGATGCGAGCCGAGTCTGCGGACTGGGAGATTCAGCAGACCGCTCAGTTCGCCGGATTCGCTCTTGTCCTGCTGCTGGCGCGCGCCTACTCATCCGGCACTACGGCCCTGACCGGGGTGGAGGCGATCTCCAACGGGGTCCCCGCCTTCCGCAAGCCACAGAGCCGCAACGCGGCCACGACGTTGGCCCTGCTGGCCGTCATCTCGATGTCGATGTTCATGGCCATCACCTGGCTGGCACTGAAGACGCAGGTGAAGGTCACAGACAACGATGCCGACCTGATCGGACTTCCCCCGGGGCAGCCGCAGAAGACCGTCGTTGTCCAGATCGCCGAGGCCGTCTTCAGCAACACCCCCGTCATGGTGCTTGTCATCTCCGTCGCAACTGCGGCCATTCTGGCCGTCGCTGCGAATACGGCCTTCAACGCATTCCCTGTACTCGGCTCCATCCTCGCCCGCGACGGCTACTTGCCACGACAGCTGCACACCCGGGGTGACCGGCTGGCGTTCTCGAACGGCATTCTCACGCTTGCCGTTGCCGCGGGGCTGCTGATCGCTGTGTTCGACGCCGATGTGACCGCCCTCATCCAGCTCTACATCATCGGCGTGTTCTTCTCCTTCACGCTCACCCAGATCGGAATGGTGCGTTACTGGGCGCGGCAGCTACGGTCCGAACCGGATCAGCGTCGCCGTCGTTCGATGCGCCGCAGTCAGCTGATCAACCGGATCGGGGCGATACTGTGCGGGTTCGTCTTCGTCGTGGTCCTGGTCTCGAAGTTCGCTCGGGGAGCATGGATCGTCGTCCTCGCGGTCCCGATCCTCTACCTGGTCATGCGTGCCATCAATGCACACTATGAGCGCGTCAAGATCGAACTTGCGCCTGATGCCGGTGACGAGCGGACGACGCTGCCCTCTCGTGTCTTCGCGCTCGTGCTGGTGTCCAAGATTCACAAGCCCACCCTGAGGGCGGTGGCCTACGCCCGAGGCAGCCGCCCCGCGGTTCTGGAGGCCATCACGGTGAATGTGGATCCGGAGGAGACGGCGCGGCTCACCGAGGAGTGGCAGCGGCGAGACATCCCGGTGCCGCTGCGGATCCTGGACTCACCGTACCGGGAGATCACCCGACCGGTGATCGACTATGTCCGTCAGTTGCGCCGGCAGAGCCCCCGTGACCTCGTCGCGATCTACGTGCCGCAGTACGTTGTCGGGCACTGGTGGGAACAACTGCTGCACAACCAGTCAGCGCTCCGGTTGCGTGCCCGGCTCATGTTCTCCCAGAACGTCGTGGTCGTCACCGTCCCGTGGCAGCTCGATTCCGCGCTCGACCGCGCGAGCCAGCAGGAACTGCCGGGTCCCGGAGCCTTCAGGAGGGGAGAGGACCCACCGCCAGAACAGAAGCAGGGTGGCAGCCTCGAGTGAATGACGACCTGCTGGAGCTGGAGATCACCGGTTTCGCTCATGGTGGATACGGTGTGGCGCGATACGAGGGCGTGGTGGTGTTCGTCGCCGCAGCGCTGCCGGGCGAGACAGTGCTGGCACGGGTGCACACGCGACGCAAGCGGTTCTGGTTCGCGGTCACCGAGGTGGTAGCAGTTCCCTCACCGGACCGTGTCACTCCCCCCTGTCCGCTGGCCCGCCCCGACCTGTGCGGCGGGTGCGACCTCCAGCATGCGAGTCTGACCCGGCAACGGGGTCTGAAGTCGCAGGTGATCACCGAGCAGCTTGCCCGGCTCGGTGGCCTCGACCGTTCGGTCACGGTGGCAGCGGTGCCCGGCGATCGCGACGGGCTCGACTGGCGGACCAGGGTTCGCTACTCGATCGCTCCCGACGGCCACGTGGGGTTCCGTCGGGCGGGCAGCTCGCACGTGGTTGTGGTGAAGGACTGCCCGATTGCCACACCGGCGGTCCGGGAGGCCGAGTTCGCCGGCACGCGCGTGACGGCCGGAGCGTGGCCGGATGCCGAGGAGGTGATCGTGGCGGCCGGCAGTGAAGCGGTGGCTGTGTGCCCGGTTCCCGGAGGTGATCGGCGGCAGGTACTGCGCGAGTCCGTGCTGGGCGTCGACCTCTGGGTCGGCGTGACCGGCTTCTGGCAGGTGCATCCCGGCGCGGCGCCCGCCCTTGCCTCCGCAGTACTGGCGAATGTTGCGCCGGGTGCCCGGGTCTGGGACCTCTACGCCGGGGTAGGCCTGTTCTCCAAGGTGCTTGCCCACCGAGGCCAGCAGCATCTGGTCTGTGTGGAAGGTGATCGCCGGGCCAGTGACCAGGCGCGCAAGAACCTGAGAGGGTCGGATGTCGAGGTGGTGCGCTCGGACGTGGCCAGGTGGCTGGGGGGACGTAGTGACGTGGACACTGTGGTGCTGGACCCGCCACGCAGCGGCGCCGGCCGGGAGGTGCTGGACGGGATCAGCGCCACGAACGCCTCCAGGATCGTCTACATCGCGTGTGATCCTGCCGCGCTCGCCCGGGACCTGCGGATTGCCGGCGACTCAGGATGGATGGTGGGCAGCATCGAGGGCTATGACATGTTCCCCATGACCCACCATGTCGAGTGTGTGGCCGTCCTCGATCGCTGACGTCACGGCCCTGCAGCGACTTCAGCCGCCCTGGGTGCACTGCTGAGACCGGCCCCCGGTCGCCCTGTGGTGTCAGGTGACACAATGGAACCGGCACTTCGGTGTGCCCGTGTCCGCAGCAAGAGCCTGGAGGTTCGGTGAACAGCAGTTCCGGTGACAACACCCGCGGGGCGTCCGTCGGCGTCGACAGCTTCGGCAGCCGAGGTGAGCTGGTCGTCGGCGACCGTACGCTCGTGATCAATCGGCTCTCGGTCCTGCCGGGTGCTGCCCATCTTCCCTTCACACACAAGGTCCTGCTGGAGAACCTGCTCCGTACCGAGGACGGCGCGAACGTGACGGCTGATCACATACGCGCACTTGCCGACTGGGATGCCAGCGCCGAGCCCAATCAGGAGATTCAGTTCACGCCGGCCCGCGTGATCATGCAGGACTTCACGGGCGTGCCCTGTGTGGTCGACCTGGCCGTGATGCGTGAGGCGATGCTGCATCTGGGGGGCGATCCGGAGCGGATCAACCCGCTGGCCCCCGCCGAACTCGTGATCGACCATTCCGTGATCGCGGACTTCTTCGGTGGGGCTGACTCGGCCAGGCGAAATGTTGACCTGGAGTACCGCCGTAATCATGAGCGCTACCAATTCCTGCGTTGGGGTCAGGGAGCATTCGACCGCTTCAAGGTCGTGCCTCCCAGCACCGGAATCGTGCATCAGGTCAATGTCGAGGCGCTGGCCCGCGTGGTGATGGACGTGGACGGCGTGGCGTACCCCGACACCTGCGTCGGTACAGACTCGCACACCACCATGGTGAATGGCCTCGGCGTGCTCGGCTGGGGAGTCGGGGGGATCGAGGCCGAGGCGGCGATGCTCGGACAACCGGTCTCGATGCTGATCCCCAGGGTGGTTGGTTTCCGTCTGTCCGGCCAGTTGCCAGAGGGTACAACGGCCACCGATCTGGTCCTCACGATCACCGAGATGCTCAGGGCTCACGGTGTGGTGGGCAAGTTCGTGGAGTTCTACGGCGACGGGGTCGCAGCAGTACCACTGGCCAACCGCGCCACGATCGGCAACATGAGTCCGGAATACGGGTCCACTGCCGCCGTGTTCCCGATCGATGAGGAGACGGTCTCCTACCTGCGGCTGACGGGTCGCAGCGAGGAGCACATCGACCTGGTCGTCGCCTACGCCAAGGAACAGGGACTCTGGCACGACCCGTCGGTGGAGGCGACCTATTCCGAATATCTCGAACTCGACCTCAGTACGGTCAAGCCGTCGATCGCAGGCCCCAAGCGGCCCCAGGACCGCATCGAGCTGAGTGCTGCCAAGCAGTCCTTCCAGTCAACTCTGCCCAGTTACACCGACGACGTCACCGCGACCTCGGTGGCCAGTCTGGACGGCCAGGACATCGAGATGAGCCATGGGGATGTGGCCATCGCGGCGATCACATCCTGTACCAACACCTCCAACCCGTCGGTCATGCTGGCGGCAGGGCTGCTGGCCAAGAAGGCGGTGGATCGTGGGCTGGACCGGGCGCCCTGGGTCAAGACCACGCTTGCCCCGGGTTCCCAGGTGGTAACCGACTACCTGGACAAGGCAGGACTGACGCCGTACCTCGACAAGCTCGGGTTCGATCTCGTCGGCTACGGGTGCACCACCTGCATCGGCAACTCCGGGCCGCTGCCGCCGGAGGTCAGTGCGGCCGTTCATGATGGCGACCTCGCCGTTGTGAGTGTGCTCTCCGGCAACCGGAACTTCGAAGGACGGATCAACCCCGACGTCAAGATGAACTACCTGGCCTCACCGCCGTTGGTGGTTGCCTACGCGATCGCGGGCACGATGGCCAAGGACATCACGACCGAACCGCTGGGCATCGATTCCTCCGGTGAGCCGGTCTACCTCACGGACATCTGGCCGAGCCCCCAGGAGGTGGCCGAGGCCATGCGGGCTGCGATCGACCCGCAGATGTTCTCCGAGCGCTATGCGGATGTGTTCGCCGGTGACGACCGGTGGCGTTCGCTGCCCACGCCCGAGGGCGACGTCTTCACATGGGATCCGGCCAGCACGTACGTGCGCCAGCCGCCGTACTTCGACGGGATGGAGCGGAACCCGGCTCCCCTGAGGGACATCGAGGGTGCACGAGTCCTGGTGAAGCTGGGGGACAGCGTCACCACCGATCACATCTCGCCGGCCGGCGCGATCAAGGCGGACTCGCCCGCGGGCCGGTACCTCGCCGACCATGGCGTCAATCATCTCGACTTCAACTCATACGGTTCCCGTCGCGGGAACCACGAAGTGATGATTCGCGGCACCTTCGCCAACATCAGGTTGCGTAACCAGTTGCTCGACGGTGTCGAGGGTGGCTACACGCGTGACTTCACCGTAGAAGGCGCCCCTCAGGCTGACATCTATGACGCAGCACAGGCGTACGCCAAGCATCACACGCCCCTGGTGGTGCTCGCCGGCAAGGAGTACGGCTCCGGATCCTCGCGGGACTGGGCCGCCAAAGGGACCGCGTTGCTGGGAGTGCGGGCGGTGATCGCCGAGAGCTATGAGCGCATCCACCGGAGCAATCTGATCGGGATGGGAGTGCTGCCCCTGCAGTACCTCGACGGTGACTCCGCCGCGTCGCTGGGGCTGACAGGTGAGGAGTACTTCGACATTGCCGGAATCGCCGGGATAACCGACGGTCCGGTACCGGAGACCCTCACTGTACGGGCCAGTAGCGCGGACGGAGGGGTCGTGGAATTCCGTGCGGTCGTGAGGATCGACACCCCTGGTGAAGCGGACTACTACCGTAACGGCGGGATCCTGCAGTATGTCCTGCGCAGCCTGCTGCATTGATCGCAATGAGGTCCACCATGCCGACTTCCGTGATTCCTCCTGGCTGGCCACGCGACCTGCCGCCCGCCGCCAGCGCCGAGTTCGAGCACAAGGTTGCTGGCTGGCTGCTCGACCGCGCACCGATGAACCTGCGCGGGGACCCGATCTGGCGCCAAGAGCCCAGGGCACTCGCGCTGGTGACGCGGCTGCACGCCGAGGCGACCGTGGTGGGGCTGCGATCGGCGTACTCGTCGGCCCGCAGGGAGTTGTCCGATGTGGTGGACAGCGACCACCTGCCCGGTGTGATGTCCGGCCTGGAGCGAGCAGGTGCCGAAGCGGTGTCCACCGTGCGGGAAGTGAAGATGGTGGAAGAAGCACTGGCTGGACGCACCTGGCGGCGCAAACTGTGACGGCGGTGCCACGTTGAATAGACTGAGGTCATGAGCAGTCTGCTGGAGGGGATCAACAGTCCCGACGATCTCCGTGGACTCGATCAGGTGCAGTTGCAGCAGCTCGCGGATGAGATCAGGGAATTCGTCGTTCACAGCGTTGCGGCCACCGGGGGCCATCTGGGTCCCAACCTCGGGGTCGTGGAACTGACGATCGCCCTGCACCGGGTCTTCGATTCCCCCCGCGATGCGCTGATCTGGGACACGGGGCATCAGGCCTACATCCACAAGATCCTGACCGGGCGGCGCGGCGACTTCGCCCGGTTGCGCAAGGAGGGCGGCCTGTCCGGGTATCCCTCCCGTGCGGAGAGCCCACACGACTGGGTCGAGAATTCCCACGCCTCAACCGCGCTCTCCTATGCCGATGGGCTCACCAAGGCCTGGCAGTTGCAGCCCGACGAGGCCGATCGCACGGTGGTTGCCGTGGTCGGTGACGGTTCACTGACCGGGGGGATGGCATGGGAGGCCCTCAACAACATCGCCGGGGGCGGGCGTCCCATGGTCATCGTCGTGAATGACAACGCCCGCTCCTACAGTCCCACCATCGGCGGCGTCGCCACACACCTGGCAAGTCTGCGCACCTCCAGTGAGTACGAGGGCTTCATCGAATGGGGAAAGCGCACCCTGGGCAGGACACCGGTCGTGGGGCGCCCCGTCTACGAGACACTGCACGGAGTCAAGAAGGGCTTGAAAGATGTCGTGGCCCCGCAGGGGTTGTTCGAGGACCTCGGCCTGAAGTACCTAGGTCCGGTGGACGGTCATGACATCGATGCGCTGGAGCAGGTCCTGCGTTCCGCGAAATCCTTCCCCGGGCCGGTGATCGTGCACGCGATCACGAAGAAGGGCTACGGGTACCCGCCGGCCGAACAGGACGAGGCTGACAAATTCCACGGAGTCGGCGTCATCGACCCGGAGACCGGACG
Organism: Actinomycetota bacterium; assembly: GCA_020438795.1. Lineage (GTDB taxonomy): Bacteria > Actinomycetota > Actinomycetes > S36-B12 > JAGQTY01. Next base: position 77,894 of record JAGQTY010000001.1, on the reverse strand, counting down.
ATCACGCACGACAGTCACCACCACCTGGACGGCCGTGTTCAGTGAGGAACTGCTCGCTGCCGCACGCGATGAGCCACGAATCGTCGCCATCTCAGCTGCCATGACCGGACCCACAGGCCTGCAACCGTTCGCCGACCGATACCCCGAGCGCTTCTTCGATGTGGGGATCGCCGAACAACACGCACTGACGAGTGCGGCTGGGTCGGCGATGGGGGGCCTGCATCCTGTCGTCGCCGTCTATTCCACTTTCCTGAACCGGGCCTACGATCAGATCCTGTTCGACGTGGCGGCCCACCGGCTGCCCGTGACTGTCGTACTGGACCGGGCCGGAATCACCGGCGACGATGGTGCCAGTCACAACGGCATGTGGGATCTGTCCATGCTCGCGGGGGTTCCTGGGATCCGGGTCGCGGCACCGCGTGATGCGGTCAGCCTCCGGGAGGAATTGCACGAAGCCCTGAGCGACTCAGGGCCGACCGTGGTGAGGTTCCCGAAGGGCTCCGTCCCGGCCGGTATCCCCGCAGTCACGCGACTCGGGGAGGTGGATGTGCTCGCCGACCACGGCGATGAAGTGGTGCTGGTCGCGGTGGGTGCCATGGCACAAGCCGCCCTGGGGGCCGCGGCGATACTGGCCGAGTCGGGCATCTCCATCCGAGTGGTGGACCCTCGCTGGCCCATCCCCGTGAGCACCTCACTGGTGGAGGCCACCGCGGGCGCCAAGGCCGTGGTGTGTGTGGAGGACGGCCTTGTGATCGGTGGTGTCGGCGCTGCCCTGGCCGAGGCGATCTCCCCCAAGCCCGTGCTCTGCCTGGGCGTGCCTGCGGCCTTCCTGGCCCAGGCCAGCCGCGAGCGCATCCTGACATCCCTGCAACTGGACGCCGCCGGAGTCGCGGAGTCGATCCAGAAGTGGCTGCTCGACCTCTGAGGCCACGGTCACGTTCGGTCGCAGTGTTGGTGGTCCCCGCTACGGCCATTCGGGTCCGGCCGGTTCAGACGCGCAGGAGTCGTGCCGATGCCACGGCAGGACCCTGTGTGGGTCGCACCCAGGAAGGATGATTCAGTGACCGTCCCAGAACTCAGGGACGCCGGCTTCGAGTATTCACCCGTCCCGCTCGCCGTGGTCTCGATCGACGGCGCCACCGAGGACCCCGATGGCGGACGCCTCGGTATCGTGCTGGTGGCCAGCCGGAGGTTCATCCGGCTCGTCGGGTTGGACGACCTCACCGGTCAGCGGCTCACCGACCTGGTGCTGGCTGAGGACCGGGCCCTGCTCGACGAGCCGCTGGGCGCCCTGCGGGACCCCATGCGTGACATGGACGTGCGCCTGGTCCGCCCGAGCTGGGGGCTCTTGTGGGTGCGCATGGATGTCGAGGTGATCAGCGTGGCGGGCCGGCGCATCGCTGTTGTCTCCTTCTCAGACGTCAGCGGAACCCGCCGCGCTCAAGCCGAACTGGAGCGGCAGGCCACCCATGATGCCCTGACGGGGCTGCCGAACCGCGCGCTGCTGATGAACCATCTCGAGCACTCCCTGGCGACCCTGCAGCGCAGGCCTGGAGCGGTCGCGGCGATCTTCATGGACCTCGACGGATTCAAGGACATCAATGACACGTACGGTCACAGCGTCGGTGATCAACTGCTGGCCGAGGTCGCCAGCCGTGTCTCTGTGGCCATCCGGGCGCAGGACCTCGTGTCCCGGCTCGGTGGCGATGAGTTCGCGGTCGTCTGTGACACCCTTGAGTCCCACTCGGAATCGGCGGTGGTGGCTGAACGGATCCGGGCCGGGTTGCAGGCTCCCATCGTGATCGACGGCAGACCGCTGCGGGTCTCTGCCTCGATCGGTGTTGCCCAGACGTCAGACCCTCGCACCAACCCGGAGGACCTGCTGCGGCGGGCCGACCTGGCCATGTATGCGGCCAAGCAGGGAGGACGCAACTGCGTCGAGTTCTTCGAGAAGGGTCTGGAGAGCGCCTCGAGGCAGCGTGTCCGGCTCAAGGAGCAGGTGCTCAACAGCCTCGAGGGTACGGCTGAACCCATGGAGGTGCAACCCGTCCTCGGCCTTCTGGACATGACCCGGGTGGGGTGGGCCGCTGCGGCTGGCCCATCGTTCATGCAACTGGACCAGTTGGGTCCGGACGAGCTGAGCGGCCGGTTGCTGGACCGGATCCACGAGCGTATGTGGCAGCAGGCCCTCGGTTTCCTCGCCGACCTGCAGTCCGATCGCTTCCTGGCGGTCCCGGTCACGGACCGGGCGCTGCGATCACCCTTCTTCGCCAAGGACACCCTGGCCCAACTGGCTGAGGCGGGGGTGGACCCCGAACGGTTGGTCATCGAGGTTGACACAGGCAACGGTGCGAGGTTCGACGAAGGGCCCGCCCGGACACTGCGGAAGCTCCGGGGGGCCGGCGTACGCGTCTCCTTGCGGGGATTCGGCGCGTCTGCCGCCTCGCTGCAGGCCTTCAGGGAGCTCGATGTCGACTTCGTGCATCTGAGCGAAGCCATGGTTGCCGACCTCGGAGGTCACCAGATCGACGACAGCATCGTGAGTGCCGTTATCTCCGTGAGCCATGAGGTAGGCCGAGAGGTGATCGCCACAGGCGTCGACACCCCGTTCCAGGTAGATTTTCTGGTCAAGAACGACTGCGACTACGCGCAGGGCAATATGTTCGGGCCCTGGTCGCCGGTGGGGGAGGTGTGAATCCGATGTCAATCTCCGGGCGTGACTGGTCACTCATCGCAGTGGGAGCCGTTGCGTGGTGGCTGAGTTCGTTGCTCGACTGGGGCCTGGAGGGAATCCTCGGAGCGCCGGCCCTCCTGCTGCTGCCGGCGATCGCCGCTGTCTGGGTCCGTCTGAGCGGATACAAGGTTGTCGTGGTGGCCCTCGTCGGCACCGCGCTCAGCCTGGCCACTCAGTTCGCACTCGTCCCGGTTGTGGAGCTCAGCGTCATGAGTCTGGCGGCCCTGCTCAGCGGCCTGGCACTGGTGGGGCTATTGCGCATCGCCCGGATCCGGAGCTTCACAGAGCCGCTGCATCCAGTGCTGCTGCTGCTCCTGTCGATGGCGGCCGCCCTGGTGCTCCCGGTCGCGATGTGGCTGGCTGACCCCCAGTCCCCAGCAGGTCTCCCGCAATACTGGACGTTCTGGTCGGCTGCAGTGCTCGGGTACGTGGTGGTGATTCCGGTGGCCCTGGTCACTGATCGCATGGACCAGCAGCACCGGGTTCAGGAGTTCCTCGTGGTGCTCTGCCTGCTCGTCGTGGCCGGTGCGGGGGCAGCTGCCTGGATCGGGCTGTCGTGGGAACTGGTGTGGTTCGCCTGGTTGGCGCTGCTGATCCTCATCGTGGTGGGCTGGCGCTACGGCATCCTTCCTCTGGCCGTGACCAACCTGGTACTGGTGCTGATGGTCGCCATGGCGAGCCTCGGCAGTGGCACGGGGGTGTCGCTACCGATGCTGGCTCAGTGGCAGGCCATCGTCGCTCTGGCGAGCGTGGTGGTGCTGACGATTCAGCTCCTCATCGAACAGTACCGGGAAGCTGGCGTCCTGGCCCACACCATGTTCGTTCGTTCGCCGCTCCCGACCATGCGGGTGCACCGTGATGATGATGGTCAGCTGGTCATCGCGGAGGCCAACCAGGCGTTGGGTTTCGTCTACGGGTCCAAGCCGGCGCAGTTGCGAGGACGGTCGCTGCTGTCACTGTTCGGGGAGGATCATCGCGACCGTATCGAGGGGTTGTGTGACAGGCAACCGGTTCTCGGCCTTGGCTGGAGCCCGCAGACCGAAGTCGACCTGCTCGTGGCTGACGGATCCACCCGGGTGGTGGTTGCCACCGTTGCCCCGCTGGATCCAGGACTCGGGGGAGTCGCACACCGTGACTTCATCGTGAACGTGGAGGACGTGACCGCCCGGCGCGAAGCGGAACGCGTGGTGACCCGGGCGACCTTCTATGACGAGGCGACAGGTCTGCTCAACCGCAAGTCCTTCGTGGATCGCCTGGATGCCGCACTGCACCGGATGCGCGCCCGCAAGCGTCCCGTGGCGGTGATGGTCTTCGAGATCGACGACTACCGCAGCATCAACGAATCCATGGGCCATGCCGTGGGGGACCGGTTGGTGGCTTCACTGGCGCGGCGGGTGGAGGGCGTCCTGCAGCCGGGGATGACCCTGGCGCGCGTCGGCGAACACGAGTTCGGTCTGTTGCTCCCCGACGGTCCGACCCGGGAGCGGGCGGCCGTGCTGGCCGGTCAGATCCAGGGTGCCGTGAGCGCGCCTGTCGCGCTGGGATCACCGGTCTCGCCAGCCGTTTCCATCGGCGTTGTCCGGGTCGAGGACGGTTCCCTGTCGTCGGCGGAGGTGCTGCGACGCGCGGACCTCGCCCTCTACCGCGCCAAGAAGCAGGGGAAGGCGAACGTAGAGTTCTACACCGATTCCATCGGCAGTTCAGCCGATCAGATCCTGTGGATCAGACGACAGCTGAACCGGGCAGTTGCCGAGGATGGCTTCCTGGTCGCCTATCAGCCGATCGTCACCGTGCAGGACCGCAAGCTTGTCGGACACGAGGCACTGGTCAGACTTCCGGGGCGTGAGGGCAGGATCCTGAACCCGGGGGAGTTCCTGGAGTCGGCCGCGACCATGGAGATCCTGCCACTGATCGATCGGGCCGTCATGCGCAAGGCAATCCGGGCCAACGCTGCTGACCAGTTGCCCGGAGCACAGCAGGCGCCGGGTCAGCTGTTCGTCTCGGTCAACGCCGAGGCGGACGATATTCGCAAACCACGGTTCGCCGAGCAGGTCCTCGAGCTGCTCGCTGAGGAAGGGATGGCGGCTTCACGGCTGACGATCGAGATCACGGAGACTGATCTGCTCTCCCTCGATGACACAGTGGTCGGCAACGTTGCCGCGCTTCGCGAGGCCGGCGTGCGGGTCGCCATCGATGACTTCGGTACCGGCTATTCCAGCCTGTCCCAGTTGCGTCACCTGAACGCGGACATCCTCAAGATCGATCGCGCCTTCGTCTCAGGGATGGAGACCGACGAGAGCGCAGCAGCCATTGTCGCCACCATCATCTCCCTGGCCCACGATCTCGGTCTGACGACGGTTGCCGAAGGCGTCGAGACGCCCGAACAGCTCGACATCCTGGCGCTGCGCGGCTGTGACCGGGCCCAGGGGTACCTGCTCGGCCGACCGGAAGTGCACGGCTCCATTCCCCAGCAGCACAGCCGAGCCCGGGCCGAAACCGAGACCAGCGGGTTATGAACACCGCGCGGCTCGAGCCAGACCGAGAGCAGCGAGTGGTCAGCGGTCAGGAAGCCACTCCGGCGGGCAGGAACTTCGCCCCGTTGACCTTCTCCGAGATTCCGGTCCGGTCCAGGTAGGGTGTCATTCCGCCAAGATGGAAGGGCCAGCCGGCGCCGAGGAGCATGCACAGGTCGATGTCTCTGACGTCCTGCACCACGCCCTCATCCAGCATGAGCCTGACCTCTTCGGCCAGCGCCTCGAGGGCCAGTTGCCGGACCTCTTCGGCAGTGCGGGGATTGTCGGAGAACTCGAAGACCTCGAAGACCTCGGGATTGGCGACCTGATTGCCGTCGGAGTCGACGGTCAGGAAGTCCGTCTTGCCGGCGGCGACTGCTCGTCCCATGTTCTCCGAGAGGTAGAACCGGTCCGGGAAGGCCGAATGCATGCTCTCCGAGACATGGAATGCCACGGCGGGCCCGACCATCATCATCAGAGTGAAGGGTGACATGGGCAGTCCCAGCGGATCGAGCGCCGAGTCGGCCGTCTTCAGGTCGGTACCCTCATCCACGGCGCGCTGCACCTCGCCCATGAAGCGGGTCAGGAGCCGGTTCACCACGAACGCGGGGGCGTCCTTGGTCAGGACGCAGGACTTCTTGAGCTTCTTCCCTACAGCGAATGCCGTTGCCGTGGTGGCGTCATCCGTCTCCTCCGCGCGGGCGATCTCGAGCAGCGGCATCAACGCGACCGGGTTGAAGAAGTGGAAGCCCACCACCCGCTCCGGGTGCGCCAGATCGGCCGCCATCTCGGTGACGGACAGGGAGGACGTGTTGGTCGCCAGGACACAGGTGTCGCTGACCACGGCCTCGCACTCCGCGAAGACCTGCTGCTTCACCTTCATGTCCTCGAAGACAGCCTCGATGACGAAGTCGGCGTCCGCGAATGCGTCCTTGGTCACCGAGCCCTTCACCAGTGCCTTCAGCCGGTTGGCCTTGTCCTGATTCAGCCGGCCCTTGAGCGTGAGCTTGTCGATCTCGCCGTATACGTACGACACGCCCTTGTCGACCCGCTCCTGGTCGAGGTCGGTCATCACGACGGGGACCTCGAGCCTTCTCGCGAACAGCAGTGCGAGCTGGCTGGCCATCAGTCCGGCACCGACGATGCCGACCTTGTTGACGGGTCGGGCCAGCGACTTGTCCGGTACCCCTGCGGGGCGCTTGGCCCGCTTCTGCACGAGGTCGAATGCATATAGGCCGGCGCGCAGTTCCTGGCTCATGATCAGGTCGGCGAGGGCTTCATCCTCGGCCGCATAGCCCTGCTCCGGGGTCGCGTCCTTGGCGGCAGCGATGAGCTCCAGCGCACGAGCCGGCGCCGGAGCTGCACCGTGCAGCCGTGCCTCAAGGGCAGCCTGTGCGGCGGCGACCGTCGCATCCCAGTGCTCCCGGTCGATCTCGGGGCGCTCCACGACGATGTCACCCTTGACCACCTGCGCAGCCCAGGTGAGCGACTGTTCCAGGAAGTCGGCTGGTTCGAAGATGGCATCGGCGATGCCCATGTCGAAGACCTGCGACGGCTTCAGCATCTTGTTCTGCTGCAGCGGGTTGTCCACGATGACCTTGATCGCCAGTTCCGGACCGATCAGGTTGGGCAGCAAATAGGCCCCACCCCAGCCGGGAACCAGACCCAGGAAGCATTCCGGCAGCGAGATCGCGGCGGCACCGGATGAGATGGTGCGGTAGTCGCAGTGCAGCGCGACCTCGAGGCCCCCGCCCATCGCGGCGCCGTTCACAAAGGCGAACGTGGGCACCTTGAAGTCGTTGAGTCGGGAGAAGACGCGGTGACCCAGCTGTCCGATGAGCAGGGCGGTGTCGCGACTGTCGATGTTGGGTACTCCGCTGAGGTCGGCTCCCACCGCGAAGATGAAGGGCTTGCCGGTGATGCCGAGCGCCACCAGGCCCTGTTCCGCTTCGGCCGCATCGAGTGCCTCGTCCAGCGACATGAGTCCCGCCGGGCCGAAGGTGTTCGGCTTGGTGTGGTCGAAGCCGTTGTCCAGGGTGATGAGTGCGGCTCTGCCCGCATCGAGCGGAAGCTCCACGAACTGCAGCTTGGCGTGGGTGACGACCTCGTCGGCGAACTGGATCGAGTCATCGATCGCTTCGTCGGCGGCCCCCGCCGGAATCTCTGAGGCGATGCTGTCAGCCATGGTCAGCCTTCCTTCCCGTAGTGGGGGTTCTCCCAGATCACAGTGCCGCCCATCCCGAGGCCGATGCACATGGTGGTGAGGCCGTAGCGGACCTCGGGATGCTCCTCGAACTGGCTGGCAAGATAGGTCATCAGGCGGATGCCGCTGGAGGCCAGCGGATGACCCACCGCGATAGCGCCACCATACTGATTCACCCGGTCGTCGTCGTCGGCGATGCCGAAGTGGTCCAGGAATGCGAGCACCTGGATCGCGAAGGCCTCATTGACCTCGAACAGGCCGATGTCACTGATGCTGAGGCCCGCGCGGGCCAGTGCCTTCTCGGTGGAAGGAACCGGTCCGATGCCCATGACCTCGGGCTCCACCCCCGCGAAGGCGAACGAGACCAGTCGCATCCGTTTGCTGAGTCCGAGTTCGTCGGCAACGTCCTCAGCGGCAAGGATGGCGGCCGTGGCGCCATCGTTGAGCCCGGCGGCATTGCCCGCGGTGACCCGGCCGTGCGGGCGGAACGGTGTCTTCAGTCCCGCGAGGTCCTCAAGCGTGGTGCCGGGACGGGGCGGTTCGTCGACGGTGGCCAGGCCGTAGCCCTGTTCGGCGTGGCGGGTGGCGGTGGGCACGAGCATCGGCTGGATCTTGCCGTTGCTGTAGGCCTTGGCCGTCTTGTCCTGGGAGGCGACGGCGTAGGCGTCGGCGCGTTCCTTCGTGAGATGCGGGAACCGATCGTGCAGGTTCTCCGCGGTCTTGCCCATCAGCAGGGCTTCGGGATCGACGAGCTTCTCTGCGAGGAACCTGGGATTGGGATCGACCCCCTCGCCCATGGGATGGCGGCCCATGTGCTCGACGCCGCCCGCAAGGGCGATGTCGTACATGCCGGCCATGATGGGCGAGGACAATGAGGTGACCGCTGTCATGGCGCCGGCGCACATGCGATCGACCGAGTATCCCGGTACGGATTTGGGCAGCCCGGAGAGCAGTGCGGCGGAACGACCGATGGTGAGGCCCTGGTCGCCGGTCTGCGTGGTCGCTGCGACGGCCACGTCATCGATTCGCTCGGGCGGCAGGCTGGGATTGCGTCGCAGCAGCTCCCTGAACACGTTGACGACGAGGTCGTCAGCGCGCGTCTCGGCGTAGATCCCCTTCTTGCTCGCCTTGCCGAAGGGGGTTCTGACCCCTTCCACGAAGACCACGTCCCGCACCTGTGCCACAGTAACTCCTCACCGCTGCCTGTACCCCCTATGCTACTCGCGAGTAACAAGTCCGCCTAATCCCGCATACCCGTCGTGGCGAACCAGTTCACTGTGATCGTCCTGCCCGGGCGCACGCGATCAGAGGTCCACCGCCGGGGAGCCATCCGGTGGCGCCAGCACCACCTCCGCTTCGGTCAGACCCCGGGCGCTGCGCGAGCGGTACAGTGGGGGAGCTGTCGGTTCTGGAAGGGGTGTCAGGTTGACACGCGACGTCGTGGACACCCCTGAGGGGCTCGCCGAGGCTGTGGCCAGGATCGCCGCGGGCGACGACGTGATCGCAGTCGACACTGAGCGGGCCTCGGGACACCGGTACGGACAACGGGCCTTCCTGATCCAGCTGCGCCAGCACGATGTGGGCACGGTGCTGGTGGATCCGGAGGCGCTGGCGGACCTCGAGGGCCTGGCTGCCGTGCTGGGGGAGCGGGAGTGGATTCTCCACTCGGCCACCCAGGATCTGCCCTGTCTCAATGAACGCGGCTTGTACCCCGGCCGGCTGTTCGACACCGAGCTCGCCGCCCGGATCCTCGGGATGGAGAAGGTGGGGCTGGCCGCCCTGACCGAGACCCTGCTTGGGGTCGAACTGGCGAAGGGGTTCGGGGCAGCCGACTGGTCGAAACGCCCACTGCCCGATGACTGGCTGGAATACGCCAGTCTGGACGTCGAGTATCTCGAGGAGATGCGCGAGATACTCATCGATCGCCTCAAGCAGGAGGGTCGCTGGGAATGGGCCAGTGCTGAGTTCGAGACACTGCTGGACTTCCGCCCCAAGGCCAATCCCGAGCCCTGGCGTCGTACCTCCGGGATGCATCAGGTCCGGGATCCGCGCGGTAGGGAGATCGTCAGGCAGCTCTGGCTGGCTCGAGACGAGGTGGCTCGCGAACTGGATCGTGCTCCACATCGTGTTCTGAATGACACCATGATCGTTGCCGTGGCCAAACAACGTCCTGCAAGCGAGGCGGAGGTCCGCCGAGTCCCGGGTTTCCGCAGTGTCAGACGCAAGGAGGTGTGGTTGCGGGCTGTGGAACGCGCCCAGCAGACTCCGGAGTCGGAACTGCCAGGGCCTGCCGAACAGTCCGGCCCACCCGCACCCAAGAACTGGAAGCGCAAACATCCCGATGCCGCCCAGCGTCTCACCGACCTGAAGGCCGCCACCAGGGTGGTGGCCGACGAACTCGGCATCCCCCCAGAGGTGCTGATTCCACCGGCCGCGGTGCGAGCACTGGCGTGGCAGCCGCCTGCCGAGTTGTCGCTGGATGCGGTCACGGATCACCTTGCGGCCTCAGGCGCCCGGTCCTGGCAGATCGCACTGGTCGGGCAGCCCCTGATGGAGGCCCTGCAGCAGCCGGTGGCATAGCTCAGCCCCGCAAAGAGACACCGTGGACCGATCTGAAGAATTTGTTCGGCTTTAACCCGTTCAGCCTAATTACAGGAATGTTACTCTGTGTTACCCAATGATTCCGGCGCGCATACAGGTCGCCACGATCTGTGCTCTGTCACCGGTGCCGAGCTTGCGCCCGATTCTTGAGAGGTGGCTCTTCACTGTCAGAGCACTCAGATTGAGCTCTTCGCCGACGGAGCGGTTGGTGTGCCCGTTTGCCACGAGCTGTACCACCTGGATCTCACGCTCGGACAGTTCGAGTGAGTCCGATCCGCCACCCCTTCGCGGCATCGGTGTCTTGCCCGCGGCGTTGGCTGCGACGGCCACGACCAGATTGCGGATTTTGGCAGCCAGTGCCAGTCGCACCGTCTGCTCGTCCCGCTTGGGAGTGACCAGAACCATGCGGTCCCAGCCGACTCTGCGCAATTCGCGCGTGGTCTGCATGACCGCACCTTCCTGGGGTGCGCCCTCGACGATGCAGACTCCATGTTCGCTGGCCAGCCGGCCGCGCGCGATGGCGTCCTGAGGACCGACGGCCTCGTAGACCTTGCCGATCCCGACCCCTCGCAGGTGGGACATCCAGCTGCGTCGATGGGAGACCTCCGGGGAGACGAGCAGAGCGCTCAGACGGGGCAGTGCCCGGCGCGGACGGGGCAGGATCGTTGAACGCGTGGTCTGTTGCACGTGCTCCTCCTTCGACGTGTTTCTACTGTGACGGTTGAATCGGCTTGTTGCCTGTTTTGCTTGAATCGATCCCAGCTGCGTCACAGCCGCGCTGCTTCCGCACGAGCAGGGGCGCGCTGAGAGGGATCGGGCCGAGGCCCGGAGGTATGTCAGGTGCGCGGTACTGTACTGCAGCGCCAGGAGGGCCCGGGTTGCTGCACCTGTTTCAGGAAGAGGGGTGTGCCTCAGCGCCGGAGGCTGGTCACGCCTTCGGGGAGGGGCTCGAGGCCGGCCATGGCCTCCAGCAGGGACAGCCAGGCCCGGATGTGTCCGGGAATCGGGTCGTCGGGTGGCGTCCAGGACGCTCTGAGTTCGAGCTGGCCCTCAACATCACGTGACTCCAGTGCCCCGTAGGACTGGGAGTAGGTACGCGTCACCGTGCCCCCGAGTTCCCTGATCCCCACGCCCTGGCCACGCAGTGCCTCGGTCAGCCAGGCCCAGCCCATATCGGACAGGGTGGCCTCTTCGATCAGCTCGGGTTCTATGTAGCCCTTGGAGAACACGACGACCCGCCACCTGCCGCGCCATGCCTCCTGGCCCACTGGGTCGTGCAGGAGGACCAGCCGGCCGGAGGCCTGCTCGATATCGCTCACGACCACCTCAGCCGTCAGGGCCACGGCATACGGCGCCAGCCGCTGGGGTGCCGGAGCCTCGGACACCTCAATCTCGGGTCTCGTCACGATCTCGCGGAGGCCCGCCATGGCCGCCCGGAAGTCGGCCGGAGGCTGATTTCGTTCAGTCATGTAGCCTCATCGCAAGGGCAGTGGTCGTCATCGGCATGGGGAACGCTGACCCAGACATGCATCCTCCGGTGTCGACCAGTACTGCGACAATAGCGGGGCTTCCCCCACCGAGCGAGCACCCAGGAAGGAAGTCACCATCGTGTCCGACACGGTTCTGAATCCGGACGTCCGGCTCCCCAGGGACCTCACCCGGGACAGTGACTTCATTCGCGCCGTCAGGGGCCGGGCGACTGATCGCACGCCGGTGTGGTTCATGCGGCAGGCAGGCCGATCCCTGCCCGAGTACCGGCGACTGCGCGAGGGTGTCGCGATGATGGAGGCCTGCACGGACGCCGCGATGGTCGCCGAGATCACGCTTCAGCCGGTCCGGCGTCACGGGGTCGATGCTGCGATCCTCTTCAGCGACATCGTCCTGCCCCTGCGCCTGGCGGGGGTGGACCTCGACATCAGGCCGGGCGTCGGCCCGGTGGTGGAGGAGCCGTTCCGCTCGGCCGCGGACGTCGGGCGCATCGGTGAGCTCGAGGACCTGTCCTTCCTGACCGAGGCCATCGCCAGCATCACCGACGAACTCGGGGACAGGCCGTTGATCGGCTTCTGTGGCGCCCCGTTCACCGTCGCCTCCTACCTGATTGAGGGCGGCCCGAGCCGGGATCATGCACTGACGAAGGCGTTGATGTGGGAACGCCCGCAGTTGTGGGATGACTTGCTCGGGCGCGTCGCCGACGTGTGTGCCCAGTTCCTCCAGACCCAGGTGTCGGCCGGGGTGAGCGCGATCCAGGTGTTCGACTCCTGGGCAGGAGCCCTGAGCCGCGAGGACTACGAGTCGAGGGTCCTGCCGCACACCGTCCGGATTCTCGAGTCGGTGCCGGAGGTGCCGCGGATCAACTTCGGGACCGGCACCGGTGAACTCCTCGCTGTCATGGCGGTACCGCAGTGCGAGGTCGTGGGAGTCGACCATCGGGTGGCGCTGGAAGACGCGATCGCCAGGATCGGTCCGGACCACGCTGTGCAGGGCAATCTCGACCCGGCGGCCCTGTTCGCGGGCGAACAGGTCATGCAGGACATGGCCGCCTCCATCGTTGCCCAGGGTCGCGCGGCCAAGGGTCACGTGTTCAATCTCGGCCACGGAGTGCTACCCGGTACCGACGCTGAGGTGATATCCGATCTTGTAGCCTACGTACATTCACTATGATGAGAGTGAAGGTGGGCCGACATGGAACTTGTGAACGCAGATCGTCGTGGGGCCGGGGTGACCTCTGATCGTCCCTCACTGCATATCGTCCCGGAGCCACCACGTGCTCCGACCCGGGTCTGTGTGATCGGGGGTGGCATCGCCGGATTGGCCGCTGCCCACGCAGTATCACGTGCCGCCGAGGATGCTGAGATCACGGTTCTTGAGGAATCCTCGGCGCCGGGAGGCAAACTCCGCGTGAGCCGGGTCGCCGGAGTCCCGGTCGACGAGGGCGCTGAGGCCGTCCAGGCGGCGCGCCCGGAGGCGGTCGCCCTGGCCCGCGACGTCGCCCTTGATCGAGACATCGTGTACCCGGAGATATTCGGCGCATCGCTGTGGTCCCGCGGCAAGTTGCGAGGCATGCCTCCGACCGTGATGGGCGTGCCCACAGATCTGCGTGCGCTGACGGCGGCCGGAGTGCTGCCGATGCGCGAGATCATGAAACTGCCGCTGGAGTATCGCAAGCCCCGCACCCGCTTCGACAACGACGTGTCCGTTGGTGCGTTCGTGGAGTCCCGCCTCGGCCGTGAGGTCGTGGATACCCTGGTGGAACCGGTGCTCGGCGGTGTCTATGCGGGTCGAGCTGATGCACTCTCGTTGCAGGCCACCGTTCCCGCGTTGTTCCGGGAGCTGCAGTCGAACCGCTCGCTGCTGAAGGCCGCCGAGTTCACGTCCCGCGGAGGCGGACGACGCGCCGGCGCTCGGCAGGGCCCGGTGTTCGCAGGCATCAGAGGTGGCGTCGGTCGGCTGCCCGGGGCCGTTGTGGCAGATCTGGAGCGCAACGGGGTCACCGTGCGTACCCGCACCGCCGTGCGTTCGCTGCACCGGGTGGACGATCACTGGCGTGTGATCGTCAATACGCCCAATGGCCAGGAAGTGCTCCTGGCCGAGGAGATCATCCTGGCGGTCCCGCCACACGCCGCCTCCGACCTGCTCAGTCACATCTGTCCGCCCGCCGCCAACGACCTGGGACTGATGAGCATGTCCTCGATGGCCACCGTGGCGCTGGCCTACCCTTCGGACTCCGTCGCCCCGCTCACGGGTTCGGGATTCCTGGTGCCGCCCAAGGAGGGGCGCACCGTCAAGGCCGCCAACTACGCCTCCAGCAAGTGGGACTGGATCGCACGTGAGGCACGCACCAACAGGGGTGGTCCGGGTTCGCTGGTCATCATGCGGGCCTCGATCGGACGCGTCGGTGAGGAGGAAGCGCTCAACGTGGACGATCGCGATCTGGTTGCGGCCACTCATGGTGATCTCGCCGAGGCCGTGGGTGTGAGCGCCTCACCCATCGACTACCGAGTGACCCGCTGGCACAACGCCATCCCCCAGTACGAGGTGGGGCACGTGACCCGTGTGGAACGGATCCGCAACAACATCGCCAACGTCGGTGGCCTGGAGATCTGTGGTGCCGCCTTGGATGGTGTCGGCGTCGCGGCGGTGATCGGTTCAGCCCGGTTCGCCGCCCGGCAGGTGGCCAACCGTATCAATCAGCAGATGGCAGCGGTCGGCTGATGACCGCGGTGACCGACGGCAGGGACCTGGCTGAAAAGCCGCCGGGCCAGGTCAGCGGGTCGCGCCCATGGCTCGCTCCTGCCGCGGCGCTCGGTGGAGTGACGCTGGGAGTCGCATACTTCGCAGCCACGGATCCTCATGAGCAGGGACTCATCCCGCCCTGTCTGCTCCTCACCCTGACCGGGTTGGACTGTCCGCTGTGTGGCGGCTCACGTGCGCTGCACGATCTGGCCCACGGGAATGTGGCTGAGGCGATGGATCACAATGCGTTGGTGGTGCTTGGGCTCCCGGTCATTGTGCTTGGCCTCATCGCGGCCGTGATCGGGATCGGCCGCCGGCGCCTGTGGAGCAACGCGCGCGTCCGCAACATCCTGCTGATCGCCGGCGGTGTACTGCTCCTGCTCTTCATGATCGTGCGGAATCTGCCCGGACTCGAGTATCTCGACTCTGTCGCCTGAATTGCTCCCGGCACGCGGGTTGCCGGTCGGGGCTACTGCTTCTCCGACAGTGGTTGGGTGCAGTTCGGCAGCGTCTCGAACGTGTAGCCCTTGTCCTGCCACCAGGGGAGCATGACCTTGAGCGCGGCAATGGTGCTGGCACGATCCTCCGGGCCGTCATGCATGATGATGTTGTTGCCGTTCTTGGTGATCGATTTCAGGTTTGCGACCAGTTCGTCGGTCGGGGGGTTGGCCCAGTCGTTGGAGCCGAGATCACCCATGACCACCTTGTAGCCGTGCTTGCGTGCCACTGCGAACACCTGATCGTCGACACCGAGATAGGGAGGCCTCACGCAGGCTGCCATGTCATCTCCGACAAGGTCGGCCACGGAATCCAGCTCCTCGACGATCTGTGCCTCACTCATGTCCGCGAGGTTGTCGTGATGCCAGGTGTGGTTCCCGATGGTCTGTCCGTGGGCCACGATCTCCTTCAACTGCTTCTTGCGCTGCACCGCCATTTCGCCGTAGACGAAGAACACCGCCTTCGCGTCGTACTTGTCGAGCAGCTTCAGGATCTCGCCCGTACCGCTGGCCGCGGGCCCGTCATCGAAGGTGAGATACAGGACCTTCGATGAAGTCGGGGATGCCGATTCGGACGCCTGCGGGGTGGCCGAAGTCGAAGCTGTCGGGTTGACGGCTTGCGCATCAGCGGCGCCCGACGAGGACTCGATCGACATGGAAGAACTGTCGCCCGAGGCGCAGGCAGAGAGGAGCAACACGGCGATGGCAGGCAGGAGCATGATCCGGGACTTCACTGGTTCAGTCTGCCATGGGTCGTGGGCGGGCGCCGGGTCCGCGCCGTCACAGTCCTGTGACAACCGGGCAGAGACGGCCCGGCCGGGAACGCCCAGGAGGTTGGTCCCAAGGGTGAGCTGAGGCACAATGGGGCCATGCGTCCCGGTGAGGTCAGAGCGATCAACGAGTCCATCAGCTACGCGATGTGGAGCGTGTTCGCCGCTCCAGCCCCGTTGCGCGACGATGATCAGGCTCGCAAGGAGGCGCAAGCGGCTTTCGACGGCGTGACGACCAGGGGGTGGTACGACGTCGCAGGACTGCGCGCCGATGCGGATCTCATGATCTGGACTCACCACGAGGACAGCGATGAGCTCCAGGCCGCCTACCACCGGTTCCGGCGCAGCGAACTCGGCCGCGAGCTCACCCCTGTATGGTCGCAGCTGGCGCTGCACCGGCCGGCCGAGTTCAACAAGTCCCACGTCCCGGCCTTCCTCTCGGGTGAGGAGCCGAAGGATTACCTGTGCGTGTACCCGTTCGTGCGCTCCTACGAGTGGTATCTGCTGCCCGACGAGGAACGTCGCGACCTGCTGCGCGAGCACGGGCAGATGGCTCGCGGCTATCCGGATGTGAGGGCCAACACCGTCTCAAGCTTCGCGCTCGGAGACTACGAGTGGATCCTCGCGTTCGAGGCCGACGAGTTGCACCGGATCGTCGACCTCATGCGCCATCTGCGGGGTTCGGGTGCACGACGGCACGTCCGCGAGGAGATTCCCTTCTACACCGGGCGCCACCGCGATCCTCAGGACCTGCTCAGGACCCTGAGCTGACGCTGGCTCATCCGATTGGCTCACCCGCGGAACCAAGGTCGCGGCCTGGCCATCTTTTCGTGGAAAGGCTGAGCTGCGGCCTGCCACGCTGAAAGTGCGACCGCGGTGCTGCTGGTGGCACGATGCTGCCAGGACCGCTGACCTGCGCTGCACCGTCAGGGCAGGTCCGCAGAAGCACTGGAGGCGACATGGGGGCAGTGCTGGCGCTGCTCAGCAGTGTCATGTGGGGGAGTGCCGACTTCATGGCTGGCACCCTCAGCAGGCGGCGACCGGCGCTGGCAGTCGCCGGTTCGGCCCAGGTGGTCGGACTGCTGATCATGGTCATCGTCGCCACTGCTGCCGGAGCATGGGCGCTGGACACCCTGGCGAGCGTCTGGGTCTGGGGGGTGCTCGCCAGCCTCAGCGGCCTGACCGGTCTGGTCTTCTTCTATCAGGCGCTCGCAGTCGGGCGCATGACGATCGTTTCGCCCATCGCCGCCCTCGGTGTGCTGGTGCCGTTGGGGGCTGGACTGCTGACAGGCGAGACGCCAGCGCCCTGGCAGTACCTGGGCATCGTGGTCGCGGTCGCTGGCGTGGTACTCGCCTGTGGGCCGGAGCTCGAGGGGTCCGTGGGACTGCGGCCGGTGCTTTATGCAGGGATCGCCGCGCTGATGTTCGGGCTGTTCCTGACATTCGTGGCCGTGGGCGCGCAGACGTCGGCGGTGATGACCATGACCACGCAGCGGGCGACGTCCACGCTGCTGGCCGTTCTGGCCGCGCTGGCCGCACGATCGCTGGGGGGTCTGCAACCAGGCGACCTGCCGATCATCGGTGTGATCGGGGGCTTCGATGTCGGCGCGAATTTGATCTTCGGGATCGCCACCACGATGGGACTGCTGGCCGTGATCTCGGTACTCGGCTCCCTGTACCCTGTGGTCACGGTGCTCCTTGCTTGGCTGATCCACCGCGAACGTTTGCGGGGGGTGCAATATCTCGGCGTCAGCCTGGCCCTGGTCGGAGTGATTGCGATCAGTGCAGGCTGATGGGCGGCGCCGTGAGCCGAGACTGCGGCGTTGGACAGGTCGGCCCGCTGGTGCGGGCCCCGGCGACAGGCGTCAGTTCCCCAGCTATGCGCTGCACCTGCGTCCGCCTTTCCGCTTCATCTTCCAGGTCCGGTGCCAGTCACCGGTCGGGTGATTGGTCTGGCTGACCTTGATGCCCACCCGGATTCGCAGCCCCCGGTTACACGTGGGCTTGACCCAGACCCGCGCGTTCGCTTTGCCCGTGCGGACCTTGGGCTTGCAGATGTTGCGCTTCTTCTTGCCCTTCAGCGCCTTGCCCCGCACCAGGCACTCGACCTTGACGTGCTTGATCTGTCCGCTGGTCTGGACCCCTGAGACGACCTTCGTGCGCTTCCCGAACGCCAGTGCCTTGCCCGCTCCCCGGGCCTGGACGCGCATTGTGGGCGGCGGATTCGGGGTGGACAGGTCGTGGGACCACTCGGTCTCGATACTGCCGTCCGGGCTCTCCCACGTGTTCAGCAGCGTGTTGCCGTCTCCTGTCAGGGCCATGTCGTAGCTCGATGAGTCGGCCTCGCTCACCTTGCGGGTGGTCCAGGTCGCCCCTTGGTCGCTGGTGTACTTGGTGCGGATGCCGCCGTTGTTCCAGGTGTGGGCGATGGTCATCCCGTCTGCGCTCACGCCGGTGTAGGGCTGGGCAGCCGCGGTGTAGATCGTGGCGTCGGACCAGCTCATCCCACGGTCGGTGCTCGTCGCGGACCGGACCTTGCTGTTCTCCTGGTTCCACGTGAAGACCATGGTCGTACCGTCGCCGCTGACTGTGCCGACCACTACCGGGAGCGTGCGGGTCTGTGGCTCGGTTCGGTACAAGGTGCGATCGGTCCAGGTCTGCCCACCGTCGGTGCTGTATTCCATGCCGGCAACGCCGGTATCCGAGCTGTACAGAGACCGGGTCATACCCGTCGCCAGTACTTGGCCATCGGTACTGGTTGCCAGGCTGGGCGCGGTGATCGCGTCCGGTGCCACCGTGCGCGGGGTCCACGAAGCGCCACTATCCATGGTCCAGCGCACATAGGAGGTGTTGGAATGGGCAGGCTGATCGTTGCGTGCGGCGGTCCACCCGAATCCGAGCACCCGCCCGTTCCCGCTGGTGGTGAGCACTGGCTTCGTGTTGGCCCAGAGGAAGTACCCCGGCTCGGTCAGGCTGGTGTCGTGCCAGGTGCCGCCAGCGTCGAAGCTGTAGCGCGCCAGCGCTTCGCTGCCATCCGCCCACGTGGCTGCGATCGTCCCTCCCCCATCACTGACGGCAACCTCAGGGTCACTGAACTTCGACGAGCTCGCATCGAGCACTGTCGTGGCCCAGGTCTGGCCGGTATCGGTACTCAGCCGCCACTTGGTCGCTCCACCAGCGCCGTCGCTCTCGCCCCAGGCCATGACGATGGTACGTCCGTCACCGCTGACTGCCGACCGGACCCGGCCGGCATCCACCCCTGGGCCCGATAGCTCAACCGGTTGCCAGCTGGTGCCACCATCGGTGCTGACGCGTGCGAGGGCCTGATTCTGCGTACCGACCTGTTGGCTGAACCCCACCACCATGACCTGTCCGTCGCGGCTCGCCGCGACGTTCGGGCTGCTGCCGACGGCATCGACCTCGGTCATCGTCCGCTCATGCCAGGTGGCTGCCTGGGCAGGCACCGAGGTCAGGAGCGGGGCGAGGAACAACCCGACAAGGACGATGACGGCCGGTTTCAAGTGGGTACGATTCACGGTTCCAACGTAGCTGCTGACGGCGGCTGGATCCATTCGCCAGCCCTCGGGCCACAGGCCGGGAGCGCACGCCGCGACACCTTCGGTAGGGGGCAATATCCTTTCAGGATGGCGCCCATGACGCACTACGCGCGCATTGAGCTGCAGAAGGAGGCCATGAAGTTCTCCAGTGGGCACTTCACAATCTTCTCAGCCACGCAGCGCGAGCCCGTCCATGGTCACAACTTCCTGGTCGGCGCGGAACTGGTGGCGCCTGTCTCGGCTGAAGGGCTCACCTTCGACTACCGGATCTACCGGCGCAAGCTCGTGGCTCTGTGTCAGGAACTGAACTGCAGGTTCCTCGTCCCCATGCAGTCTCCTCACCTCGCTGTCTCTGGGCGGGCCGGGAATGTCGAGCTCGTGTTCAACGGCGACGTGATCTCGCTTCCGAAGGCTGACGTGCTGGAGCTACCGCTGACCAACACGACATCGGAAGAACTGAGCCGCTGGTTCGTCACCCGGCTGACGGCGGAGCGCGACGAGATCGATCGCTTTCGGATCCTGGAGCTGAGTGTCAGGGTTGCGACCACGCCCGGGCAATGGGCAGTGACGAGATGGAGTGGATCTGATGAGTGACAGCTTGCTCGTCACGGGTGGCAGCAGCGGGATCGGCCTGGCTGTGGCCGAGCGGTTCGCAGCGGCAGGCTGGCGAGTGATCAACCTCTCCCGCAGGCCATGTCCTGTTCCAGATGCGGACAACCTCACCGTTGATCTGTCCGACCCCGACTGGGATCCCACAATCCTGCGGTCCGTTCTGGTCGCCGGTGAACGGCTCTGTGTAGTTCACAATGCGGCGGAGACCACCGCAGACTCGGCGCTCGAGGTGAACCCGGACACCCTGCGTTCCTTCCTTGAGACCATGGTCGTCTCGGCAGCGAGGATCGACCGAGAAGTGATCCCGTTGATGGGTGCACGGTCCTCCGTCATCTTCATCGGTTCCATCGTGTCGGAGACGGCCTTCGGGCTCACCGCCTCCTACGCCACGGCGAAGCATGCGGTCGTGGGACTCATGCGTGCTACCTGTCAGGATCTGGACCGCGATGACGTCCACACATGCTGTATCAAGCCCGGCCACGTGCGCACCCCGATGCTGGAGGGTCTCATGAATGACGGGGTGGTGGATCGTCAGGAGGTCCTGAAGCTGACCCACGCCCACCGTCTGATCGAACCGGACGAGATCGCGGACCTCGTCTACCAAGCTGCCCACACCCCGATCATCAACGGCGCGGTCATCGACGCTCACCTGGGCCGACTCGCCGGCTGATCGCTTCCACTTCCTGGGCACGGCTTTGCGGCGCGTGCCGAGAGCCATAGGTGCTCGGTGAGCGGCACGCGGACGGGACTACTCGTGCGAATTCGGTTCGAGGCGCAGGGAGATCGAGTTGATGCAGTAGCGCAGATCCGTGGGTGTGTCGTAGCCCTCGCCCGCAAAGACGTGCCCCAGGTGCGACCCGCAGTTCGCGCAGGTGACCTCGGTGCGCAGCATTCCCAGCGACCGGTCCTCAGTCTCGATCACGGCATCTCCGGCCATGGCGGAATAGAAGCTGGGCCACCCGCAATGGCTGTGGAATTTCTCGGTGCTGCGGAACAGTTCGGCCCCGCAGGCACGGCAGGAGTACACACCCTCGGTCTCGGTATCGGTGTATTCGCCACGGTAGGGCGCCTCGGTGCCGGCCTGACGCAGAACCCGGTACTCGTCGGGCGTGAGTCGTTGTCGCCACTCGTCCTCGCTCATACTGACGGGAAACTCATCCATGCAGCCACGGTAGGCCCGTGGCCGTAGCCTCGCCAGTGGAGGTGCAACGATCGGAGTCAACGCCTGTGCCGAACAGGCAGACCCATGACATTGCGCTGCGTCAGAATGGCGACCATGGAACCCCGGACAGGACCTCGGTTCGCGGGCACACTGCGGGACTTCTTCGGCCTCGGTGGCGCGCGCCCCGATTGGCTCACCGGGCTGCGAGCGGTCTTCGGGTTCGGAGTGCCGTTGGCGCTGGGCGTGGCCTGGGGCTTCGCTCCGGTTGCGCTCGTCGCCAGTGTTCTGGTCTCCATCACCATCGCGCTCGCCGGTCAGTGGGATTCCCCGATGGAGAATCTGGTGTCCACGCTGCTGATCAGCCTGTCGACGTCGGTGCTGCTGGGTGTGGGGGTGATCGCCGGGCACTGGAGCATCACGCTCATGGGGTACATGGCGATCGTCGCGTTCATCTCAGGGTTCCTCCCGCAGCTGGGCCGGACGGGCGCAGCTGCAGCGGCGGTGAGCCCCATCGCCGCATTCCTGGCCGTCGGCATCGGGGACCAGCCGCATGCACCCGCGTTGTGGCAACTGTTTCTGCTTCCCCTGCCGGCCGCGCTCTGGTCTGCGTTCCTCATCGCGATCAGCTGGCGGCTGCAACCGCAGCCGACGCTACGAGCTGTCGAGGCAGCATTCATCGCACAGGCCGATCTTGTGGATGCATTCGTCGGGCGTCTGCGCGGGACGGTCGACATGACCGATGTCGAGCTCAAGCGAGCCAGGCGAGCAGCGTCGAGCGCGGTCGAACAGGCCCTTGTGGCAACCACGCCCTTGTCGCTCTGGGCGCCCGATCGAAACCGACGGGCTGCGGGCCGCTCACTGGTCAGCCACCTCATCGCGATCTCCATCGCGGCTCGCAACACCTTTCACGATGCTTCGGCTCGAGGGGTCGCGCTGCGGGACCAGGTGGCCGCTGCCGACGCGCTGGAGTCCTGCGCCGATCAGCTGCGTGAGTCCTCCGCCGGGCACAGGGCCCTGGCTACCTGGCTCAAAACTGCTGCCGCAGCGACTGATGCCTTCATCGAGTCTGAGTCTGGCGGACCACTGCGGGACTCCGGTCCCTCCGACAATCCCCTAGCAGCCGATCTGGAGCGCCTGGCACAGTTGCAGCGACAGGGCCCGCAGCGCGCTGCATGGGACCAGCAGCTCTGGGACATGCCGGGTGTGTGGCAGAGGATTCGAGCGAACCTCGTCATCACGTCGCCGGTACTGCGGTTCTCCGTCCGGTTTGCCACGGCGGCCGCGGTGGGAGCCGCGTTCATGGCGTTCACAGACTGGCCGCACGCCGACTGGGCCCTGCTCACTGTGGTTGTCGTTCTGAAACCGATGATGGGTGCGGCCTACCACCGCTTCTATCAGCGGATGCTGGGCACTGTGGTGGGAGCGCTGCTCGGTGGCCTGGCGGCGCAGCTGCTCACCGGCGAGCCGGCTGTCGAGATCGTCACTGTTTCGCTGCTGGTGGGGGTCGGGCTGGCATTCATGACGGTGAACTACTTCTACTGGGTGATCTGTCTGACCCCCTCGATCATGCTCGTCTATGCCATCTTCACGCCCCCGACGCTGGAGACCCCGGGCCTACGGATCGTGTTCACCTTGCTGGGTGGGCTGATCGCACTCACGGCGAATGTCTGGGTCCTGCCGAACCGTGCCGACCTCTTGGCACCCCCCGCCCTGGCACGGGCCGTCACGGCGCTGGCCGACTACGTCGGAACGGCGCTCGGGCCGACTGCGGACGGTGCGCAGTCCATGCGACTGCACCGGCGCTGTGTGCTGACCACGGACAACGCACTTGCGATTCTCGCGGCCCAGCGAGATGAGCCGGGCGGTGCCAGCGGCCTCCCGGTGGCCTATCAGGACCTTGTGGGTGCCTGCGAGGGTGTCCGTGATTCGGTGTCCGGTGTGCTGAGCCGACCTGCCGTAGTGGCGCAGGTGCGGTCCCAGGGCGGGGACACCGTCTCAGCGATCCGGTGGCAGCTGCTGGACGCTGCCGCTGCAGTGCGGGCCGGATCGCCGCCGGCGCCCACCGCGCCCCCCGAACCTGTACCAGCCGCGCTGGGGGAGCTGGTCCAGGCGGTGCAGATGCTCCGCGAATCGGCGGTCGTTGGCGTGCCAACCTGAGCATTCAGGCCCTACGATGCCGTCATGTCCAGCACTCAGGCGGCCAATGTTGCGATCGTGGAAGCCTTCATTACTGCTCTGAACACGAATGATCTGGACGCTGCTGGAGTGCTGCTGGCTCCGGATCTGGTCGCGGCCATAACCAACCGGGAGTCGGGCGCGGACTATGTGTCCTCACGTGAGGCATACCTGGCCCGCGTTCCGGACCTTGACTCCGCCCAGTACACCCTGGAGACGCCGAACATCCTGGCGATCGAGGACGGTCTGGTGCTTGTCATGGTGGTGGTCCGCGCCAGCCGGAACGGCCGCGAATTGCGCAACCACTCGGGGCAGTTGGCTAGAGTCCGGGACGGCATGATCACCCACCTGTGGATGGTTGAGGCGCTGCCCGAGTACTCCGATGAGTTCTGGTCCTGAACGCGTCGACTCACGCGAGCCGGGACACTACGCTTCGGAGCATGGCGAAGTACGGCGAAACCCGATACCTGGAAGTCTCGGGGCGCCGGATCAAGCTCAGCAACCCCGATCGCGTGTACTTCCCCGAGGCAGGGCTGACCAAGGCGGACGTCGTGGGCTACTACGCGTCGGTCGCCGAAGTGATGTTGCGGCACCTTGAGGAAAGGCCCACCACGCTGGAACGGTGGCCCACTGGCGTCGTGCCCGGAGTGCGACTGGCTCAGCGTGACGGAACACCGGGGCAGGCCTTCTACCAGAAGCGCATTCCGAAGGGGGCTCCTGACTGGGTCCAGACAGCCAGGATCGCCTTTCCCAGCGGGCGGACCGCCGATGAGGTCTGTCCTACCGAACCGGGCGTGATCGTGTGGGCGGCGACCCTCGGCACCATCACCTTCCACCCATGGCCCGTGCGCAGTCCAGATGTGGATCACCCGGACGAACTCCGGCTCGACTTCGACCCCCAGCCCGGCACTGATTTTCGAGATGCCGTGCGGGTTGCCCTTGCGGCTCGTGAACTGATGGACGACTGGGGCTGGGCTTCGTATCCCAAGACGAGCGGCGGTCGCGGGGTGCACGTGTATGTCCGGATCGCCCCGAGGTGGGAGTTCGTGGACATGCGGCATGCCGCCATCGGGATCGGCCGGGAGCTGGAGCGCAGGCTGCCTGGCCTTGTCACCACGGCTTGGTGGAAGGAGGAGCGTGGCGAGACGATCTTCGTCGACTACAACCAGAATGCTCGGGATCGCACGATCGCAGCGCCCTACTCGGTGCGCGCCAGACCGATGGCACCCGTTTCCACGCCCCTGACCTGGGACGAGCTGCCAGAAGTCACCCCACTGGACTTCACCGCCGCGAATGTGGGGGAGCGGGTCGCTGCACTGGGTGATCCATGGGCTGGGATCGACGATGTGGCGCACGACCTCACTCCTGCACTCGCTCTGTATGAGGCGGACGAGGCGGAACGGGGGCTGAGCGACATGCCGTACCCGCCCGACTACCCGAAGATGCCGGGAGAACCCAAGCGGGTGCAGCCGAGCCGGGCCCGAGAGGACTGAGCCTCAGAGCCCCGGCAGCACTTCACTGAGGTCGAACCGGACCGGAGTCTCGAGCTGTTCGTAGGTGCAGCTGTCCGGGTCCCGGTCGGGGCGCAATCGCAGCAGCTTGGTGACGTGGCGGAATCGGCTCCCCTCCATGTGGTCGTACTTCACTTCCGCGACAAGGTCGGGGTTCGTGGGGACGAAGCTGAGGTCCTTGCCCGCCGACCAGCGTGACTGCACCCCCGGGATCCGTCCGCCGTGCGCCTGCGCCCAGGCCAGCCATGGATGCTCATCGGTGGCCGCGTGGGTTGCGAGGGTCTCAGTCAGCTCGAGGCGCTTGGCCGCGCTGAAGCTCGCCGCGACACCGACGTGGTGCAGTTGCCCCTGCTCGTCGTAGAGGCCCAGCAGCAG
Organism: Actinomycetota bacterium; assembly: GCA_020438795.1. Taxonomy (GTDB): domain Bacteria; phylum Actinomycetota; class Actinomycetes; order S36-B12; genus JAGQTY01. The sequence goes on along the minus strand of JAGQTY010000001.1, from coordinate 52,951 downwards.
CGAACCGACGACGGGCTGCCCGTCGGGACCCGGCACCTTGTACGGCCGCCAGCCAGCCACGACGCAGTCGGCGGTCCGGATGTGTTTGACCTTGAGCATGACCCGTTTTCCCGGTTGATAGGTGAGGTCCACGGGCTTGGCGACGATCCCGTCGAGGCCGGCACCTTCGAATTCCTCGAACCAGCGGCGCGCAAGCTCCGGGTCCGTGGTCGCCGGAGTCAGGAACATGCCGTCCGGCAACGGTAGCCCTTCGAGCAGGCGCCGGCGTTCCTCGAACGGTTGCTGCTCGACGGACTGCCCTTGGTGGCACACGACGTCGAAAGCCACGAAGTGGGCTGGGTGTTCACCGGCGAGCTCCGCGATCTTCCACCCGCCCGCTTCCGAACGCGGCCGGATGCGCTGCCCGAGCAGTTCGAACTGCAACCTGCCCCCCTGGGCGATGACAAGCTCACCATCCAGGCCCACCCCAGTGGGAAGGCCCCTGGCGGTCTCAACCACCTCAGGGAAGCAGTAGGACAGATCTTCGCCGTTGCGTGACTGCACCACGACCTGTCGCTGCGCATCGACGAAGATCAGGGTCCGGAAGCCGTCCCACTTGGGTTCGTAGATGAGCGAGGTTCCGTTCTTGGTCCGCTCGGGTACCGTGTCGCCCGTGGGCTTGGCGAGCATCGGCAGGACGGGTGGACCACAGGTCATGGGCTGCTCCGGTTCGTGAGGCAGGACGTCAGCGCAGGGCGTAGCGAAGGAAGAGTGTGCCGCCGTCCTCAAGGATATGGACCAGCTCGACATCCTGCGGCGCCTCGGGCAGGGCGGGCCCCGCAAGTATCCGCGGAATCGTGGCCTGTCCCGGGTAGGACCCACCGGCCAGCAACGGTGTCACGGTCAGACAAACCTCGTTCAGCAGGCCACAGGATGCGATCTCACCGAGAAGGCTCGGGCCGCCTTCACAGACGATCCGGTGCAACTGCAGGCGGCTGAGATGCTCGACCACCGACGGCAGTGGCACTGTGTCATCAGCGAAGGTCACGACCTCGGCGACCTCATCCAGGCGCGCGCGCACCGCCTCAGGCAGATTCCTCGGGGCGAAGATCAGTGGCGCCTGCTGGGACTCGGTGAAGAGCGGGGCATCGACGTCGAGTTCGCCGCTTCTGGTCACGATGGCGATCCGTGGCGTCGGTGCCTGACCCGCCTGCTCGCGGCGAGCGGCCAGTTCGGGCCGCTCGCGCTGCGGTCCGTACTGCTCAGACCTCACGGTCTGCGCGCCGACCAGGATGACGTCGGAGAGTCCGCGGACGGTCCCGAACACGAGCCGGTCCCCGGCGCTGCTGATCCCGCCGGACAGACCCTTGGGGGAGCGGGCGGCTCCATCAGCGGTGGCCACCATGAGCGCGCGAACGAACGGCTGATCGTCGTCGGGCCAGGCGTAGGCGTCGGCGACGCCGGCAGGGGACATGAGGCCGCTTCTGTGAGGTATCAGGGTCTGCACCTTCACGATCCTGCCATGTCCCGACAACCCGTATCCTTTTGAGGTGATCGTGTCGCTGGCTGGGCGGGTGCCCGAAGCAGACCCCGTGGCACTGCTCGGGAACTTCATCCCGCCCCCACTGTTCGCTGCAGTGAGTTTCGAGTCCTACCAGCCCGATGCGCAATATCCGAGTCAGGCTGCCGCGCTGGCCTTCGCGCGTGTCTTCGCGCAGCGATCGACCACACGGCCGCGCAAGCGCTTGTTCCGGGCGCCACCGCCTGAGGATCGCCCCGGTCTCTACCTCGATGGCGGCTTCGGCGTGGGCAAGACCCACCTGCTCGCGTCGATCTACCGGGCATGGCAGGGTCGCAAGCTGTTCGGAACCTTTGTCGAGTACACCAACCTGGTCGGACTGCTGGGCTTCGCCGAGTGCGTGCGACTGCTGTCCGAGTACTCACTGATCTGTATCGATGAGTTCGAGCTGGACGATCCCGGCGACACGGTGCTGATGTCGAGTCTGCTTGCCGAACTGGTGGGAGCTGGTGTGAAACTGGCTGCCACATCCAATACCCTCCCTGACCGGCTGGGCGAGGGACGCTTCGCGGCCGAGGACTTCCTTCGCGAGATCCAGGGTCTTCGAGCTCATTTCGATGTGGTGCGGATCGACGGCGAGGACTACCGGCACCGGGGTCTGCCCGTGGCACCGAGTCCCGCCGGACCGGAGGTTCTTCGGCTCTGGGAGGAAGCGCCTGGGACGACCGCGGTGGTCCCTGCCGATGAACTGCTCCAGATTCTCGCGTCCATCCACCCCTCCCGCTACGGGACTCTGATCGAGGGACTGGATCGGGTGGTACTGCCTGACCTCCCGCAGTTGCAGGATCAGGCAGACGCGCTGCGACTCGTGGTTCTGGTGGACCGGCTCTACGACCGGCAGATTCCGGTGCTGGCCGGTGGCGTACCAGTCGACGAGGTCTTCGCTGCGGACATGCTCACCGGTGGCTACCGGAAGAAGTACTTCAGGGCAGTCTCCAGGCTGGTGGCCCTGGCTCGCCTCCAGGACGGGGTCTAGCTGCGAGGGCCCTGCCTTGCGGCTACTTCACAGGACGGGCGCGTTCGATGATCTCCTGGGTGTCCACACCGCGCGGGAGGGAGCCATAGTGGATGCCGCTGTCTCCTGCCACGCGCGAGGCGACGAAAGCATCAGCGACCGCGCTGGGGGAGTAGCGCAGCAGCAATGAGGCCTGGAGCAGGATCGCTACCCTCTCTGCGAGGCGTCGCGCCCGGTATTCGAGGTCGGTGATGTCGCCGAATTCGCCCAGCAGCGCCTCCACTGCGGCGTCATATTCGCTGGACGCGCCACGCGCCGCGCCCAGTTCGGAGATCAGGGCATCGAGGCTGGCCGGTTCCCTGGTGATGGCGCGCAACAGGTCGAGGGCATTGACGCTTCCTGAGCCCTCCCAGACCGAGTTGACCGGGGCCTCCCGGTAGTTCAGCGGCATACCCGACTCCTCGGCGTATCCGTTGCCGCCGAGGCATTCCAGCGCTTCAGCCGTGACACTGATGCTTCGTTTCGTTGTGTAGTACTTGGCGGCGGGCAGCGCGATCCGGCGCAGGAGTCGCGCACCCTCATCGCCCTGCTCTGCGGCATCCACCGCCGACGCCAGACGCATCGCGAGCCAGGTGGCCGCCTCGGTCTCCAGCGCCAGATCGGCCAGCACGTTGCGCATGAGCGGTTTGTCGATCAGCGGGGCGCCGAACGCCACTCGATGCTCGGCGTGCCAGATGGCCTGAGACAGCGACCCCCGCATCAGCCCGGTGGCCCCTAGGACGGTGTCGAGGCGGGTCGCAGAGACCATCTCAACGATCGTCCGGACGCCTCTGCCCTCCGGCCCGAGGCGAAGGCCCACTGTTCCGGCGAACTCGATCTCGCTGCTCGCATTGGACTTGTTGCCCAGCTTCTCCTTGAGTCGCTGGATCCGGAACACGTTGCGGGTCCCGTCAGGAAGGACCCGGGGGATGATGAAGCAGGTCAGGCCATCGGGAGCCTGCGCGAGGATCAGGAATACGTCACTCATCGGCGCGGAGCAGAACCACTTGTGGCCGGTGATCAGGTAGGTGCCGTCGCTCTGCCGGGTGGCCGTGGTCGTGTTCTGCCGGACGTCCGAGCCTCCCTGCTTCTCGGTCATGGTCATCCCCGCGATGAGCCCGGCCTTCTCCGCGGGGTTCGAGAGCCCGAAGTCGTAGCTGCTGGCGCTCAGCCCGTCGATCCAGCTGGTGTCGACGTCGGGGTCGGAGCGCAGAGCGGGGATGGCCGCGTAAGTCATGGAGATGGGGCACAGGTGGCCAGGCTCCACCTGTGTCCAGATCACGAACTTGCCGGCCCGTTCGAGGTGGGCGGCCTTGTCCGTGCTCGCCCAGGGCGCCGCGTGCAGCTGATGTTCGACGGAGAACCGCATGAGTTCATGCCAGGCCGGATTGAAGGCGACCTCATCAACACGGTTTCCGTAGCGATCGTGGGTCTGCAGCCGGGGCAGGTCTCGGTTGGCCTCAAGTCCCCGCTCGCGCCAGATGGGTTCGCCGGCGGCCTGCCCGACGGTGCTCAGCCCCGGCACCGCCGATTCGCCGCCGAAGGCCGCCACGGCTTCGCGCAGGGCGGTGTCCTGGCTGAACACGTCGCGACCGGGCATGGGCGGTGTCTGGTTCAGCACAGAATGGGTCTCAGTCATGGAAACTCCGTCAGAGTGGGGGCACCCACCGGACACTCCGGCACGGTGTCTGCTCTGATCATAGCCCAATGACAGGGAACCAACAGTCCCGCGGGAAGGTATGGTTTTCTTTGGCGGGCTGCCGAGCCCTCGACAAGTGGCTACGTTTGATTCGTGGCCCTCAGGCAGGCGAAGCACAACGCTCGCACCGTCAAGGAGACGGCCCATTGGGCGGGCGACTGGTTCCGGCAGTTCAGCGCCGTGCGCTTCGTGTTGACCTTCTTCACGATCTGGTCGCGTCGCCGCGGCTTCGGGTTCTCCGCCGAGGCGGCCTTCTGGGGAACTTTCACGCTGCCCTGGCTGTTCCTGGGCCTGCTGGCCGCGGTGAGCTACGCCGCCGGAATCCTGGACGAGGACGATGTGGTGGCGCAGGTGGAGGAGGTAATCAAGGACACCGCCTATCAGGTGCTCACACCAGATGCCGTCAACAGCTATCTGATTCCGCTGCTGGACTTCCTCAGCACGGGCAACAACACGCTGAGCATCATCAGCCTGATCGTCGCGCTCTGGTCCGGGTCCCGGGTCTTCGCAACTTTCGTCGAAGGTTCGGCCGTGATCAACGTGGCCCCGCGTCGCAGTTATCTGCGCACCCGCGGCATCGCGCTGAGCCTGTATGTGCTGGGGCTATTGGCGCTGCTTGTCATGATCATCGGCGCATTCCTGTTCCGGGATCTGTGGCGGTCCGTGTTCGAGATTCTGCCCGGTCCGGCCACACCGTGGGCGGTGGCCGTCGCACTGGCGTCCCTGGCGGCGATCATGACAACGATGATGTGGCTGGCCAACCCGAGACGGGGGAACTGGCTGCTTGCCACTCCCGGCGGGATCGTGGGGATGCTGATCTGGCTCGGTGGGTCGCTCGGACTGCAGCTGTATTTCAGCTGGATCTTCCGGACCGGCTCCGTCTACGGCACGATCGCGGCGCCCCTGGCCATCATGCTCTGGATCTTCGTGGCCACAATCGCGGTGTTCGTCGGCATCACCGTGAACGCCACCATTGTCTTCTTCAAGGAGGTCGCCGAATCCGACCGTCAGGCGCTCGATCACCGGGAGGATGTGGTCGCTGGGATCCACGACTCGATGGTTGCCATGGCTGCCACCCCTGAGCTGGGGCCCAGGCCGTCACGACGACCGGACAGCGAGTCGGGGACCCGGCCGACACCGGAGAGCGAGGCGGCCGCGCCGGCCGACGACGACAGTCCCAGGGAGGCCGGTCCGAGCAAGGCGGACTGAGCCGAGTGCGTGGCTACCCGGAGTCGCTGATAGCGGGGCCCGCCTGCTCAGGGGCCCGCTGCGGTGCCGCGGCCGCATAGCGGCTGATGTGTCGCCGCTGCTTTCGTGGAAGCCTGGGGTCCGGACCTGGGAATCCCGGCAGCCGGGTCTTGCACCAGTACCAGATGAATGTGGTCAGGTAATCGATGCCGAGCACCAGGAAGAAGGCCCAGAACGTGTCGTCGGTCTCGCTGAGGTCGCCTGCGATCGCCGAGTCCGGAATCCCCTGGCCGATGAGAATCGCGGCGATGATGACGATCGGCACAACACTGCCGAGGTGGTAGGCCGCATCGGAGTTCACGTGGGCCAGCACCCGCACTCCGATGACCACCGCTGACGGCATGACCATCAGAGTCTCCGGCGACGTTTCGGCGGGACTCGCGACGATGAGCAGGGTGAAGTAGGCGAGCCATAGGGCAATGAGCAGCGGGATGGTCAGAACGTAGACCAGCACATGGCGCCGCGTGGTGCGCAGTTTGCCATCGACCATTTCCAGGCGCAGTCGCGGGGAGGCCATGCCACGGAACACCATCACCGCGATCACGGTGACGACCATGATCCAGACCGCGGTATAGGTGACCTCGAAGAGGCTCACGCCCTCGTTCACATCGAGATCCTAGCGTCGCAGGCAGCTACGAGGTGCTGGCTCGCACGATGTCGGGCCTGCCGCCACTCGAGGCTCCGCGAAACCCTACTCATGTCGGCCAACGGGCAAGCATCACGACCCGATGGCAACCTGGAACGACTCCAGGAACGACTCGATGGCCTCACGGTTCCGCGCGGGTGCCGCAACGTACAGCATGGTGTCGTCGTCACTGTCATAGCTGCTGAAGATCAGGCTCTGTCCGTTGGCGCTGGTGCTGACGTACCAGTCGGCCCCGCCGATCGCGAGTCGTTCCGCGGCCTGACCGTCGCCCCCTGCGGCGTTGACCGTGTCCCGATCGATCATGCGCTGCCGGGCTCCCGGGTTCGCGTCGGCTGCGAACTGCCACGCCTGCATCCCACCGAGGTCCTTGCCCGCATCGGTCTCCACGCTTCGCAGTTGGGGCGGTTGCCACAATGGGCTGGGCGGTAGATCGTACGCAGTTACCGCAGGTGAGGATGACGTGCCACTCGCGCCGCGCTTCGCACGGCTGTAGGCCTTCAGGAAGTTCTCGATCGGCTCCCTGTTCCCAGCTCGTGCCAGGACGTACACCATGGTGTCGCTGGACCGGTCGTAGCTCGCGTACTTCAGGCTGTCGCCGGCGTTCCGAGTCGTCAGGTACCACTGCGTGCCGGCCAGGAGGAGGAACTCCGCCGGGTTTCCGTCGCTGCTGTGAGCGCTGGTCGTGTCGCGCCGCACAATGCGTTGCTGCACCGCCTGTGGGTCCCCGGCAGCGAATTGCCAGGTCTGCAGGCCGCCGATGTCAGTCCCGTCAGCCTGGTCCACACTGCGCAAGTCCACGCCGTCCCAGACCGGACTCGCGGGCAAGCGATACCCGGCCACGCTGGGATAGGCGAACTGCGGCGGTGGCTGGCTCGGGGACGGCTCGCTGGACGACGAGCAGCCGGCAGTGACGAGAGCCGTTGCCAGGGCCATCGCAAGCAGCAACGGCACAAGCAGAGATGATGATGAGTACGGCCCAGCGCATACAGGTCTGACACTGCCGAGCCAGGACCGAGCCGACCGGAGAGCCTGAAGTGACGCCACGGAACGACTCTACGCAGGAGGCTGGCGCCGGATCAACGCCAACAACTGGACAGATTCGGACGGGTGTGTACCCTGGTGTGCTGCGGGCCTGGGAACCGCGGCGCGGACGTGCGTCGGGCGAATCCGACGCACGTTCGGTTCGTTGTCGATTGGTGTTGCGAGATCAAGCCCAATCGTCCCCTCATTCCTCTACCCTGACCGGGTGGAAATTCTCGTGATCGTTGGGCCTGAAGCCCTACGATATCGTGTAGGTCGGACATGAGGGGTCCACAGATGTCAGCGACTGCATGGCTCCGACTGACTGCTACTAGTGTGGTGGCCACAGTAGGTGTTGCTGTCATGAGCGCCTCCGCGATCGCCGCAGCTGACGAAGCCAGCCAGGCACTTCTCGTCCCTGCTCAGCACTCGAGGAGTATCTCGGCCGGGGTGAGAGCCGTAGATGTTACCGCCGTTGACAGAACGGGCGGAAGCAACGAAGGAGACGAGGGCGATACCCCCGGCGTGCCTCCGCCGATTGCCGAGCACTGTCCATTGGGCAACTGCATGGGAGCAGATCTATCAGGGGTCGATCTGTCCGGTGCAAATCTCCGCAGCCTCAATCTGAGGGGTGCCGACTTGGCCGGAGCTAACCTTGCGGGTGCCAACCTCAGTCGCGCTGACCTCCGGGACGCTTCCCTGGTTGCAGCGATACTTGATGGAGCCACTCTGAACCAGGCTGACCTCACGGGCGCGGTTCTGGGCAGCACCGCAGCCTCGACAGGCCAGGTCGCCGTCAACAACAGTGCGAGCCTGCGGGGCGCCTCACTGCGCGGTGCCACACTCAAGCGGGTCAGAGCCAACGGCGTCGATCTGTCCCAGGCCGACCTGGGAGACGTCAACTTGAAGGGCGCAGAACTGCACGACGCTGACCTGAGACGAGCGACCCTACGCAAGGCTCGAGCGCGAAAGGCGCAGCTGAACAGGGCCCAGATGCAGCGACTCAACCTCCAAGGTGCCGCCCTCACGAGGGTCAAGCTCAACAAGGCAGTTCTCTCGCGCAGCAACCTCAACGGGGCGAAGCTGTCCCATAGCAGCCTGAACCAGGTGAATCTCTCTCGCAGCAACCTCAGCAGAGCAACGTTGGCCCATTGCAGCCTGACCAATGCGAATGTCTCGCGCAGCAATCTCAACGGGGCGAAGCTGTCCCACAGCAACCTGAGTCAGGTGAATCTCTCCCGCAGCAACCTCAAAAGGGCGACGCTGGCCAGAGCCAGCCTCCGAGAGGCGAATCTGAGGCGAGCCGACCTCCGCGAGGCGAACCTTGCGCATGCCGATCTACAGCACATCAACATCGCCGGCATCCAGGGTGCCGATACGGTCCTGGAATTCGTAGCGCGCGGAAACTTCACGGCATTCCCCATCGCGAACAAGACATGACGAGTGCCAGCAAGCGTGCAGAGCTGAAGGTCCGACATCGAGACGTGTGCGACTATGCTCGCTATCGGGGAGCCGGGAGAGGCCCCGACAGTCGCCCCGGAAGGTACGCCCAGATTGTTATGGTACCTGAGCGCAGTGGGTGCGGGCTGTCTCGGATCTGGGCGAATGGGTTTGTCCGGGGAGTCGCAACACTACCCGGACCAGGTGAAGTGTTGTCTGGTGGGCGATACAGGAATCGAACCTGTGACCTCTTCCGTGTCAAGGAAGCGCGCTAGCCCCTGCGCCAATCGCCCTCGGGGGTTGTCACCTTCGTTGCGTGACTCGAGGTGGAGACGGGATTCGAACCCGTGTAAACGGATTTGCAGTCCGCTGCCTCGCCTCTCGGCCACTCCACCGAATTCTGAAACCGGCCTTCGAGCGGACGACGGGATTCGAACCCGCGACCCTCACCTTGGCAAGGTGATGCTCTACCAGCTGAGCCACGTCCGCAGTTGAGTGCTGCAATGCAACGTTACAACCATAGCCCAAGCAGGCCGCAGCGCCCAAGCACGGGTGGATCAGGGCTCACAACCGGTGTTGAGCGTGCCCGGGAGCATGCGGGAGACTCGGTGTGTGTCGCGAACCGAGCCCATCGCCTACGTCGGCGGCTTCACCGGCAGAGGGCTGCTGGAGGTCTGTGACGATGCTGATGTCCTCGACCGGTCGGGCCGGTGGGCGGTCGTGCAGGACTTCGAGGGGGCGCTCACCTGCGCCCGGTTCGCCGAATGGTCACCCGGGCCTCCGCACGCCTCCGAACTCGGCGACTTTCAAGGACCGGCTGCGGGGGAGTGGCGCTCCAGTCTCGCCGAGGACCAGTACGTACGGGCGGTGGCGCGGATCAGGGAACTTATTGCCGCCGGTGAGGTGTACCAGGTGAACCTGTGCCGCACGTTGTCGGCGCAGTTACCTCAGTCTCGCGCCCAGGACCCGATCCGGCTCGGCCGGGCGCTCGATCTGGGCAACCCCGCTCCCTTCTCCGCCGCACTGCGAATCGACGGATTGCAGATCGCCAGTGCCTCACCCGAGCTCTATCTCTCCCGCGCCGGAGCTCGTCTGAGTTCCGGCCCTATCAAGGGGACCGGGGTGGTCGCTGACGACCTGTCCGAGAAGGACCGGGCCGAGAACGTGATGATCGTCGATCTGGTCCGCAACGACCTGGCGCGGGTATGCACGGTCGGGACCGTGGCGGTGCCGGAATTGCTCCGGATCGAGCAGCACCCGGGACTGGTGCACCTGGTCTCCACCATCAGTGGCCAGCTTCGGAATTCGGCCACCTGGGCTGAGATCCTGAATGCCTGCAGTCCGCCCGGGTCGGTCTCCGGTGCCCCCAAGCTCGCGGCCCTGGATGTGATCAGGTCGCTGGAACCGACGCCGCGCGGCCCCTACTGCGGAGCGATAGGCTGGGTGGACGCCGATGTCCGCTCGGCAGAACTGGCCGTCGGGATCCGCACGTTCTGGATCGACGACGGGCGGCTGCACTTCGGGACCGGCGCAGGGATCACCTGGGGCAGCGATCCGGACGCGGAATGGCGTGAGACCGAACTGAAGGCCGCTCATCTGATCGGCCTGGCGACTGGAGCTTGAGATGCTGGTCTGGTTGAACGACGGCCTGTACGAGGAATCCACTGTGCGGCTGTCCGTCACCGACCACGGATTCACTGTCGGCGACGGCGTATTCGAGACAGTTTCATGCCAGGATGGGGTGCCGTTCGCGCTGACGCGACACGTGGCCCGGCTGCAACACTCCGCTGCGCTGCTCGGCCTGCCGGTGCCGGAAGCGAGCCTCGTTCGCACGGCGATTCGCGAAACCGTCACGGCCAACCCACACCATGCCCTGACACGGGTCCGGGTCACCTACACCAGTGGACCCGGAGAGGCCGGCAGTGTGCGCGGTCCCGGCCCCAGAACGCTGCTTGTCACGCTGACCCCTGCCGAGCCGTGGCCGGAGACCACGGAAGTGGCATTGGTGGACTGGCCGCGGAACAACCGGTCGCCGATGTGCGGGGCCAAGAGCACATCCTACGCAGAGAACGCTGCGGCGCTGGCGATCGCCCGGGCACAGGGCTGCTCGGAAGCACTCGTCGCCAACGTCGACGGTGAACTGTGTGAGGGGACCGGCTCGAACGTATTCGTCGTCGTCGACGGTCAGGCGCTGACGCCACCGCTGACTTCGGGCTGTCTTCCAGGGATCACCCGCGAACTCGTCCTGACGTGGTGTTCGGTACGGGAGGCGACTTTGCCCCCGGACGTCCTGTACACCGCACAGGAGGTCTTCATCACCTCATCGACGCGCGACGTCCATCCCGTGAACGCAGTGGGCGAGCGTCGCCTGGATGCACCTGGCCCCGTCACCGCAGAGATACGCTCGACGTTCGCGCGGATGCGAGACGCGGATCCCGACCCGTGATCGCGACCGGTCGTTTCACGCAGAGGCTGGAGTGATCTCAGCGGTGCAGTGGGGGCAGCGACGAGCCTTCACGGATATCTCGCTGGTGCACTCAGGGCACTCGCGTTCCGTGGCCTCCTCGCTGCTGCGACGCCGTTCGTTGATCATGTTCATGGGCTTGACCACGAACAGGAACACTGCAGCGGCAATGAGCAGGAAGTTCACGACCGCGGTGAGGAAGACGCCGTAACGGAATTCCGCGCCGTTGATGGTGAGGGAGAAGTAGTCGAAGTTCGGCTTGCCGAAGATCGCCGCGATGAGAGGCATGATGATCCCCTCAACGAGCGCGGTGACGACCGCCCCGAACGCCGCGCCGATGACCACCGCGACAGCGAGGTCGACGACGTTTCCACGCATGATGAACTCGCGGAACTCCTTGAGCATCTCCACACCCCTTCACTGGACCACGGCAGGCACCGCTTGGAAATTCTACGAGCCCGCAGCGGTCCCTGTTCGCCAGGGGTGTCGCGGTCCAGGGGTGGGCAGCCGGGGCTCGCGAGCGTGGCCCGTCGCCATTCGGGAGACTGATCTGGTCGTTGGTGGCGTGCCGATCGTAGGATTGAGGTGTGGGTGCCGACGAACTGATCCGGATGTTCGGCGGCCGGGTCCACGATCGACTGGTCCTCGATGCCATCCGGTCGGTCCCGAGGCAGCGCTTCGTGCCGGCCTCGCTGGCGCAGCAGGCGTGGGAGAACCATCCGCTGCCGATCGGGCAGGGGCAGACCATCTCACAGCCCCTGATCGTCGCGCTCATGACCGAAGCGCTGCAGGTTGGTCCCGGTGACCGAGTTCTGGAGATCGGTACCGGTTCGGGGTACCAGGCGGCGGTCCTGGCGCAGTGCGGTGTCGAGGTCTTCACCATCGAGGTCAGGCCAGAGCTCGCTGACGGGGCACGCCGCGTCCTCGAGGAGCTCGGTTACGCCGGCATCCACTACCGGGTCGGCAACGGCAGGGCCGGCTGGCCGGAGCAGGCTCCGTTCGACGGCATCATCGCGACAGCCGCCGGTGACGATGTGCCGAGCGCCTGGCTGGCCCAGTTGCGACCCGCGGCGGACCAGCAGGCTGGTGGGCGACTGGTCCTGCCGGTGGAATCCGACGGTGGTCAGGAGCTGCAGCTGATCCGGAACACGCCAGAGGGTCTGCACCGATCCTCGCTGGGTGGGGTCCGCTTCGTGCCACTGGTCGACTGAGCCGTAGCCGAGGGATTCTCGCTGGCCGTTTCCCCGGGCGCTTGCGCCATCAGAAGGACAAGGAACAGGCGAGACGCCATCCTGCCGATCTAAAATCGTACGCCTTCGGACCCACCGCGGGGTCCAGCCAGGGAGTGTCCATGATTCCTCAGGGTCGAGGCGCCTCGGAACGCCACGTGGTCGAGGCGCGTCACGATGGGCAGGCCGCGGTCACGGCCTGGCTCGCCGCACTCACCGATGCGCTTGAACTCAGCGCCGAGCTCCGCGCCGCCGACCCGCGCATCCCAGTGCTGGACGGAGTCCTCGACGGTATCCGCCCTGTTTCGGGGCCCGGGTCCGACCTGATCGTGGGTGCCAACCGCCTCCTGGGAGCTCTGCGGGGCCTCATCGCGGACCTTGACGCGGCAGTGGAGTCGGCCCACGCCCGGAGCGACGAGCTGGGCAGCCTGCTGGACAGCGTGAGTATGGGCCTGCTGATCGTGGATCGGGACGGTGTAGTGCGGTGGGGCAACCGACTCGCCGCCTCGTTCCTGCGGTCTCCTCCGCAGACGCTCACCGGCGCCGTGCTGGGGATCCCGATCATCGGGTCGCACCCGTTGCCGCGCCTGGAACTGATCGAGGGGACCGAGGTCACGTCCACGCCGCTGACCTGGCAGGGCGAACCGTGCCAACTGGTGTCGATCCGCGGGGTCCGGTCAGGAACCACGGGCAGCAGTCTTGCTGCCATCGACCCGCTGACAGGCCTGCCCAACCGGGCCGGTTTCGAGACGTCGGTACGCGGAATCATCGACGGTCAGCACGTGCAGGGCCCCCAGGTCGGCATGATGTTCATCGATCTCGACGGTTTCAAGGAGGTCAATGACACCTGGGGTCACCGCGCCGGGGATGAGGTGCTGCGTATCGTTGCCCGCCGGATCAGCCATGCCCTGCGCGCGAGTGACCTGCTGGCGCGGGTGGGTGGCGATGAGTTCGCTGTCTGGGTCGACGGCATCACGGGCCGCGGGGAGATCGAGGCAGTGGCTGCCAGGATCACCGCAACGCTCGACAGGGACATCCATGTGGATGAGCAGCTGATCAGCGTCGGGCTGAGCATTGGTATCTACCTGGATTCGATGACGTCCCAAGAAGGCCCGGCGGACTTCGCCGAGATGCTCGAACTGGCCGACCTCGCCATGTATGAGGCAAAGTCGTTGGGCCCCGGACGCTTCTCCTTCTTCACCTCGGACCTGCAGGAACGTAACAACGACCGGGTCCGGTTGCACAAACATGTCCGTCAGGCTCTGGAGAAGGATCAGTTCGAACTGCACTACCAGCCCATCGTCACTCCCGAGCGGGAGGTGGTCGGGCACGAAGCATTGCTACGCGCACGCGGTGAGGACCTGGAGAAGGCGTCGCCGGCGGAGATCGTCGCGATCTGCGAGGAGTCCGGACTCATCCGGCCCCTCGGCCGCTATGTCACCCGGACCGCACTCGATTCGGCGCAACGGTGGGCTGCCGCGCGAGAGCCGGTCATCGTGGCCGGCAGGCGCTTGCTCGCGCCCTTCGTCAGTGTCAATGTCTCAGCTGCCCAGATAAGCCACGAGCAGATGCTCGCCGACCTCGAACAGGCCATCATCGAATCGCAGCTCGACGGGGCGCAGATCGTGCTCGAGCTCACCGAGACCTGGGCGATCGGCGATCCGGAGGTCGCTGCTGAGCGCCTGCAACGGCTGCGATCACTCGGGGTCGCTCTGGCGATCGACGATTTCGGGACCGCGTACTCATCGCTGGCCTACCTACGGATACTGCCCTGTGACTTCCTCAAGCTCGACCAGGCGTTCACACAGAATGTCTGTCACTCGAGGAAGGACCTCACCATCGCGCACGCCCAGGTGCAACTTGCGCGTGGACTGGGCCTGGCCACCATCGCTGAAGGAGTCGAGCTGCAGGAACAACACGACGCACTCGTGGCCCTCGGTGTCGACCTACTACAGGGCTTCCTCTACTCGCGACCTCAGCCCGAACACGCCCTCGCGAGCGCAGATCCGGGTATGAACACAGCGAGGTCCGATTCTGCCTGAGCGGGCGACAGTCGCGGTCATGCGCGACTGCTGTCAGTAGCCCTCGCCCTGGGTCAACAGTTCGTTGATCACCCGATCGACTTCGAGGTACTGCCACTCCTCGCCTGCCGGGACGGCGTCGAAGGCATCGGCGACGAACTCCTGCAGCTGGTGGCGGTCTCCCTCGATGCGTGCGGTGCCACTCGGTGATGTCAAGGTGATGATCACCAGGGAACCGCGGCTCGGGTGTGCGGGACGGATCACGATGTCACCCTCGCCCACGGCCTCGCGAAGCCCGTCACGCAGCAGCTCCCTGGCGAAGACCCAGGAGATGTCGCCGTCGCCGGTGCGGAAGACCGCATTCACGGCGTAGGGATCGTGTGCGTCATATGTCAGCGTGGCCGGCAGCGAGACTCGGTTGTCGTCATCCAGAACGACCTGCATCTGCAGATCGCGAGTCACCACCGGAGCCGGTGTTGGATTGTTCATGACGACCTCCTTACACATTCTCTATGCCCATTCAGACCCCGTCTACACCTGACAGTCACTGTGCCCCATCTCACAGACGGCCCGTTCTGAGCGTTCAAAGACAACGACGGTCTTCTGCGAGCAAATGTTCCCCAGTTTCCGTAACGACTTGGCATAGGCCGCCACGTGGACGCCTGAGACGGGCCGCGCCTGTATTGGCGATGTCCGCAATGTCCGGATACGGTCGCCGTCGTTCGGCCGTGCGCAGCCATGCGGGCGAGTGCCGAGTTCAGCAATGCATGAGGCGCTGAACGACGGGGCAGGCCCCGATCCGAGCCCGCGGACCGAGCATGACGCAGGAGTCGATGCTGGAACTGCACCACACGCTGCTATCCTCGGATGGTCGGGCGATTAGCTCAGCGGCTAGAGCACTCGCTTCACACGCGAGGGGTCACAGGTTCGATTCCTGTATCGCCCACTCCCGATCCTCCAGCAGCACTGGTCATGTATGCTGCCGTTGCTCTGGGGCGGCTCCGGAATCACCGCGCCTCGCAGCCCGAAGGAGTGATCACCATGCCCACCAGTGGCGATGGCCCGGTGTCGGTCATCATCGACGGCCAGGCGCGCGAACTCCCGACCGGGACCACGGGGGAGCAGGTGTTCGCCGAGAACCGTTCCGTGGTCGTCATGCGTGTGGATGGCGAGCTGTGGGACCTCGCACGCGAGTTGCCGGACGGGGCGAGCGTGGAGCCGGTGGACATCGAATCCGAGGACGGCCTGTTCGTGCTGCGACACTCGACGGCGCACGTCATGGCACAGGCGGTACAGGATCTGCACGAGGATGCCAAGCTCGGCATCGGTCCCCCGATCAAGGACGGCTTCTACTACGAATTCGAGGTGCCGGAGCCGTTCGATGCCGCGGACCTCACCGCGATCCAGAAGCGCATGGTGGCGATATGCAAGCAGGGGCAGCGGTTCGTGCGACGCGTCGTCGACCCGGAGCAGGCGCGGGCGGAACTGGCCGACGAACCCCTCAAGCTGCGTCTGGTGGACAGCGAGGGCGGGGCTGAGGTCATGGAGGTGGGAGGCGCAGAGCTGACCATCTACGACAATGTGGACCGCAAGGGTGACACCCAGTGGGGCGACCTGTGTCGCGGACCCCACGTGCCCAGTACCAAGTACATCCCGCCCAACGCGATCAAGGTCATGCGCTCCTCGGCCTCCTACTGGCTGGGTGATCAGGACAACGAGTCCCTGCAGCGCGTGTACGGGACCGCCTGGCCCGACAAGGAGCAGCTGAGTGCCTACCTGACCTTCCTGGAGGAGGCCGCCCGGCGCGACCACCGCCGCCTCGGCGCGGAGCTTGATCTGTTCTCCTTCCCGGAGGAGATCGGCTCAGGACTGGCCGTCTTCCACCCCAAGGGAGGCGTGGTCAAGAAGGTCATGGAGGACTACTCCCGAGTGCGCCACGAGGAGGCGGGCTATGAGTTCGTCTCCACGCCGCACATCAGCAAGGAGGCGCTGTTCCAGCAGTCGGGACACCTCGACTGGTACGCCGAGGGCATGTATCCACCCATGGATCTCGACGCGGAGTACGGGCCCGACGGTCACGTGAAGCGGCAGGCCCAGAAGTACTACCTGAAGCCCATGAACTGTCCCATGCACAACCTGATCTACAACTCCCGCGGACGTTCCTACCGGGAGCTTCCGATCCGGCTGTTCGAGTTCGGCACGGTGTACCGGTACGAGAAGTCCGGAGTGGTCCAGGGCCTGACCCGCGCCCGGGGCTTCACTCAGGATGATGCGCACATCTACTGCACCAAGGAGCAGATGGCCGGTGAGCTGGACTCCTTGCTGTCGTTCGTGCTGAATCTGTTGCGTGACTACGGTCTCACCGACTTCTATCTGGAACTGTCCACCCGCGACCCCGACAAAAGCGTCGGGGAGGCCCATGAGTGGGAAGAGGCCACCGCCGCCCTGTTGGAGGCCGGGGAGCGCCAGGGCCTCGAACTGGTCCTCGATGAGGGTGGCGCCGCCTTCTACGGTCCCAAGATCTCCGTCCAGGCAAAGGACGCCATCGGACGCACCTGGCAGATGTCCACCATCCAGGTCGACTTCCAGCTGCCACAGCGGTTCGACCTCGAGTACACCGCCGATGACGGCACCAGGCAGCGACCCGTGATGATCCACCGCGCGCTGTTCGGCTCCATCGAGCGATTCTTCGCGGTGCTGCTGGAGCACTATGCGGGGGCGTTCCCCGCCTGGCTGTCGCCAGTGCAGGTGGTGGCCATCCCCATCGCCGATGAGCACATCGGCTATCTCGAAGGCGTGGTGGCACAGCTGCGCGGCCATGGGGTGAGGGCCGAGGTTGACACCAGTCCTGACCGGATGCAGAAGAAGATCCGCAACGCGCAGAAAGCGAAGGTTCCCTACATGCTGCTGGCGGGGGACCGTGACGTGGAATCCGACGCAGTCTCCTTCCGGTACCGATCGGGGGAGCAGAAGAATGGGGTCCCCATCCCCGACGCGGTCGCGGAGATTCTGGAGGCGATCCGGGAACGCCGATAGAGCGTCGCGGTCCAGCGGCGTGTTCCAGCGCTGCCGGTGTAGGCGCTGCCGTAGATTGACTGCGTGGACCCTGCCGAGGAGAGTCTGGACCTGCGCTCACAAGTCCAGGGCGCGGAGCACGGCCTGCCCCGCGATCCGACCGAGGAAACGGCGATGGCCGACGGCTTCGAGCGGCTGTGGACCCCTCATCGGATGGCCTACATCAAGGGGGAGAACAAGCCGCCGCATTCCGAGCCCGGCCACGAATGCCCGTTCTGCCGGGCACCGAGCCTCAGTGACGAGGACGGCCTCATCGTGCGCCGCGGGGAATCGGTCTACGCGGTGCTGAACCTGTACCCGTACAACTCGGGTCACCTGCTGATCTGCCCGTACCGTCACTTGGCCGACTTCACCGAGCTGAATGATTCGGAGGCCGCGGAACTGTCCTTGTTCACGCGGCAGGCCATGACGGCGATCCGGGCAGCGATGGACCCACACGGTTTCAACCTCGGTATCAATCAGGGACCGGTCGCAGGTGCCGGGATCGCGGCCCACCTGCATGAGCACGTTGTGCCGCGCTGGGGCGGCGACTCCAACTTCATGCCGATCGTCGGCCGGACCAAGGTGCTGCCACAGGAATTGCCGCAGACCCGATATCTGCTCGCGGAGGCCTGGGACGAACTATGATCCCCGGGTTGCGTGGGCGCCTGGCGTGCCGTGCGCGATACCCCGAGCGGCGTCGTCACGAGAGAAGTGATCATGTTCCCGCTACTATCACCCTGTAGACCGCCCGCGCGGCGGGGGAGGACCGATGCTCAATAACCCCAACGCCCGTCACGGTGTGGCCAAATACGTGGACCCTGTGGCCCGCGGGCTGATCAGGATCGGTGTCACCCCGGACATGGTCACCTATGCGGGCACCATCGGTGTGGCCGCAACGGCACTGTGGTTCTTCCCGAGGGGGGAATTCGTCGTCGGGACCCTGGTGATCCTGCTGTTCGTGTTCTCGGACCTCCTCGACGGCACCATGGCGCGCATGCTGGGCACGGCCAGTCCCTGGGGCAACTTCCTGGACTCCACGCTGGATCGACTGGCGGACGGAGCGATCTTCGGCGGGATCCTCATCTTCTTCGCCACCCGAGGCTACGCCGTCGGTACCGCCGCCATGTGGGTCGTGACCGTCGGGGCGTTCGTCATCTCCTACGCCAAGGCAAGGGCGGAGAGCCTCGGCGCGGACGCCAAGGGCGGCATCGCCGAGCGGGCGGAACGCCAGATCTGGATCCTGGCGCTCGCGTTCGTGCAGGGCATCGTCTTCATTGTGCAATCCCCGGACGGGTACCCGTGGGTACTCACGGTGGCAGCGGTCATCCTCGCGATCCTGGTGATCATCACGATCGGGCAGCGGTTCAACAAGATCAAGGGACAACTGCACCACCCCGCGGCCCCGCAGAGTGCCCCCGAGAGTGATGCGGGTCCGGCATGACCGCTCGCGATCAGTTCGTCTACTTCGGCTACAGCCTCGGGTGGGGCACGGTGCGCAAGCTGAACGAGCGCACCGCCTACCGGCTGTTCGACCGGTTCGCCGACCGGATGTGGCGCAAGCGCGGCCCTTCGGTGCGGCAGTACGAGAAGAACATCGCACGCGTGGTTCCCGGAGCCTCACAGGCTGAGCTGGCAGACCTGTCGCGGGAGTGCATGCACAGCTACGCGCGCTACTGGTGTGATGCCTTTCGCATGCCCGACTGGTCCAGGGAACGACTGCTCTCGTTGGAGGTCACCGATCTGCACTACGTCACCGAGGCTCAGGAGAGCGGGCGGGGCCCGGTCATCGTCTGCCCACATGCCGGCAACTACGACTTCGGTGCCGCGTTCCTGGCGACCAAGTACGGTGCCCTGACGACGATCGCAGAACGCCTCAAGCCCGAGAAGCTCTTCGAGAAGTTCACCTCCTTCCGCGCCAGCATGGGGGTCGAGGTGATCGCGGCCGGGACTCCCGACATCATGGAGATCCTGGAGAACCGGGCCACCACAGGGCCCATCGTGGGGATCGTGGGAGAGCGGGATCTGTCCCGGCGGGGTATTCCGGTCAGCTTCTTCGGTGAGGAGGCGCGGATGCCAGCCGGCTCTGCGCTGGTGGCCCGCCGCACCGGGGCCGATCTGCTGCCGGTCGGGTTCTGGTACTCCGGGGGTGAGGCGAAGGCCCGGATCTATCCGCCGGTCCCCGTGGACATGGAGTGCGACGAGCAGGAGGCCGTCCGCAAGGCGACCCAGCTGTGGGCCGATCAGATTGCTTCGGGCATCCGCGAGCATCCGGGTGACTGGCACATGCTCCAGCCGCTGTGGACCGCCGACCTCGACAAGTCCCGGGATCCCTGGCAGCAGGACCGCTCTGCGACCGGTGGGGACCAGCGCGATGCTGGGTGAGCCACTGCGGATCGGTATCGTGTGTCCCTACGCCTGGGACGTTCCCGGCGGGGTGCAGTTCCACATCAGGGACCTCACCAAGGCCCTCACCCAGGCCGGGCATCATGTGGGCGTGCTCGCGCCGGCGGACTCCAACAAGGGACTACCCGACTATGTGACCTCCACGGGCAAACCGATCGCCGTGAGCTGGAACGGGTCTGTGGCCCGCCTGGGCCTACGGCGCGGCACCGTCGACATCATCAAGGACTGGCTGCGCACCGGCGACTACGACGTCATGCATGTGCACGAACCGATGGCGCCGGGGGTCTCCTGGGTCGCGATGTACGCGGCGCAGGGCCCGATCGTGGCGACCTGGCACTCCTCCATTGAACGCTCGAGGGTCCTGGCTATGACCGAGGAGATGGGTCAGACCATCATGGAGAAGCTGCGTGGCAGGATCGCGGTCTCCGAACTCGCCCGCAGAACCCTGGTCGACCATCTGGGTGGCGACGCCATCCTCATCCCGAACGGGGTGGACTGTGCGTCCTTCACCAAAGCGGAGCCGTTCGACGGCTGGCCCGGTCCGGGCAAGTCGCTGTTCTTCCTCGGTCGCAGCGACGAACCCCGCAAGGGATTGCCAGTGCTGCTGGGCGCTCTGCCCGAGATCATCGATCGCCATCCGGACCTCAGAGTGCTGCTGGCGGGCCCGGGTGACGAGAAGGCCGTGCGCAAGGGCCTGCCGAAGGATCTTGCCGGACGGCTCACGTTCCAGGGCCTGGTCTCGGAGGAGGACAAGGTCCGCTCCTTCCACTCAGCCACGGCCTATGTTGCTCCCAACACCGGCGGTGAATCCTTCGGCATCGTGTTGCTCGAAGCGATGGCCTCACGAACACCAGTGATCGCCAGCGATCTCGAGGCGTTCACGAGGGTGCTCGACGACGGACGGGCGGGGGCCTTGTTCCGGAACGAGGATCCCGCCGACCTCGCGAGAGTCGCCAACGAACTCCTCGACGATCCGGTGCGGCGCAAGGAACTGGCCGAGCGCGGAGAGAAGCGCGCCTGGCTCTATGACTGGAGCCGGGTCACCGGCGAGATCGTGGACGTCTACCGCAGCGTGGCGATACCCGGTGAGAAGGTGACCGAGGACTTCAGCGGCATGTGGATGGGCCGGATCCTGCGGCGCGGCGGTACCAAGAGCCGGCGCAGGGGCTGAAATGCACTGGTACTGGATCGTCGCGATCGCCATAGGCGCAGTGATCGTGCTGCTGGCGGCCTGGCGACTGACATTCCGGGCGGGTCGCCTGGACCGCTTGCACCGTCGCATGGATGCCGCCTGGGTGTCTCTGGACCAGGCACTGAATCAACGGGTGGAGATCGCTGAGCGCGTCGCGCAGGCGGAACTGCCCGACCCGGCTTCGGCCTCAGCCATCAAGGACTCGCTCGAGCTCGAGCGCACGGTCGCAGATTCGGACTTCGACACGCGATGCATCGCCGAGTCGAGGGTGACCCGTGAGCTCGCTGACGCCTTCGCCGACGAGGGCTGCGTGGCCGATGTGAACGACCGATTGGGTTCGACCGGGCTGATGGACGAACTGAACAGCGTAACCAGGCGGGTCGAGATGACACGGCGGTTCTACAACGACGCCGTTCGCGCAACCGTGGCTGTGCGTGAGCAACGCATGGTCCGCTGGTTCCATCTCGCCGGGCACACCCCGTGGCCGCACTACTTCGACATGGCTGACAGTCCGCCGGCGGGCTTCGGGATCAGGTGAGCGGGGCCGCCGGTTTCCCGATCCCCGGCAACGCCTCTAGACTTGGAGTGTCGTTTCCCCTTCCACATCGGACCAGTGCATGAATACCGAGAACTCTCCCGCAGTGGGTACTGACACCGTCAAGCGCGGCATGGCCGACATGCTCAAGGGCGGCGTCATCATGGATGTCGTCACCCCCGAGCAGGCGAGGATCGCCGAGGATGCCGGGGCCGTGGCGGTGATGGCTCTCGAACGTGTGCCCGCGGACATCCGCGCGCAGGGTGGCGTCTCACGGATGAGTGACCCTGACATGATCGACGGCATCATCGAAGCGGTGTCGATCCCGGTCATGGCCAAGGCACGCATCGGTCACTTCGTGGAGGCGCAGATCCTCCAGTCACTCGGTGTCGACTACATCGACGAGTCCGAGGTCCTGACCCCGGCCGACTACACCAACCACATCGACAAGTGGGGCTTTACCGTTCCCTTCGTGTGTGGTGCCACCAACCTCGGCGAGGCGCTGCGGCGCATCACCGAAGGGGCGGCGATGATCCGGTCGAAGGGCGAGGCCGGGACCGGCGACGTGTCGAACGCGACCACCCACATGCGGCAGATTCGTGATCAGATCACCAGGCTGACGTCACTGCCCAAGGACGAGCTCTACGTCGCTGCCAAGGAGTTGCAGGCCCCCTACGAACTCGTCGCCGAAGTGGCACGCACGGGAACGCTGCCGGTCGTGCTGTTCACGGCCGGTGGTATCGCCACGCCGGCAGACGCGGCGATGATGATGCAACTGGGGGCCGATGGGGTCTTCGTCGGTTCGGGGATCTTCAAATCCGGCAATCCGGCAGATCGTGCGACCGCGATCGTCCAGGCAACCACTCATTTCGATGACCCCGATGTGCTTGCGAAGGTGTCCCGCGGACTGGGCGAGGCGATGGTCGGTATCAACGTGGAGGAACTGCCGGCAGATCATCGACTGGCCCAGCGCGGCTGGTGATCCCTTGATAGGAGTTCTGGGCCTGCAGGGCGCGGTCGCGGAACACCGGCGGGCTCTGGCGGACCTGGGTGTCGCCACGGCTGTCGTCCGGCGGCCCGAGGAACTCACGGGCCTGCGGGGACTGGTCATTCCGGGCGGCGAGTCCACCACGATGTCGAAGCTCGCCATCGATCTCGGTCTGATGGAACCGATCAGGGCGGCGATCGCCGGGGGCCTGCCGGCGCTGGGAACCTGTGCGGGTCTCATCATGCTCGCCGACACCGTTCTGGACGGTCGGGCGGATCAGGAGCAGTTCGGAGGCCTGGACATCGTGACCCGCCGCAACGCCTTCGGGCGCCAGGTCGACTCCTTCGAAGCCCCGGTCGAGGTCCATGGCCTGTCACGGCCGTTTCCCGGGGTGTTCATCAGGGCGCCATGGGTGGAGTCGACAGGTCCCGGCGTGGAGACTCTGGCAACCATCAGCCGGCAGGGCGTGGATCGCGCAGTCGCCCTGCGCTCGGGCGCCGTCCTGGCGACAGCGTTTCACCCGGAACTGACCGGGGACCGGAGGATCCACGAACTCTTTCTGCAGACCTGCGCGGGTCAGGGCAGCGACTGCTGAACGCTGACCCGGGCGGCCGTTAGAATGGCAGCACAGCAGAGGAGTACGTGTGTCAGGGCATTCCAAGTGGGCGACCACCAAGCACAAGAAGGCAGCGAACGACGCCAAGCGCGGCAAACTCTTCGCCAAGCTGATCAAGAACGTGGAGGTCGCCGCTCGTACGGGCGGTGCTGACCCCGCGGCCAACCCGACGCTGTATGACGCCATCCAGAAGGCGAAGAAGAACTCCGTTCCGAACGACAACATCGATCGCGCCGTCAAGCGGGGGTCCGGTGCCGAGGCAGGCGCTGCCCAGTACGAGACGATCATGTACGAGGGATACGGTCCGGCTGGGGTGGCCTTCCTTGTGGAGTGCCTGACGGACAACCGGAACCGTGCCGCCGGCGAGGTGCGCACTGCCATGACACGCAACGGCGGTCGACTCGCCGATCCCGGTTCGGTCGCCTACCTGTTCGCCAGGCGTGGCGTGGTGCTGGTCCCGGCCGATGGCACCAGCGAGGACGAGGTCATGGAGGCGGTGCTGGATGCCGGCGCCGAAGAGGTGAATGATCTTGGGGAGTCGTTCGAGGTCGTGTGCGAAGCCACCGACGTCGTGGCGGTTCGCACGGCGCTGCAGGAGAACGGCATCGACTACGACTCTGCAGAGGCCACGTTCCTCCCGAGCACCACGGTGGCACTCGAGGAGTCGGATGCGGCCAAGACCTTCCGGCTCGTCGAGGCCCTCGAGGATTCTGACGATGTGCAGAACGTCTATGCCAACTTCGACGTCTCCGATGAAGTGATGGAAGCGGTCGGCTGAGCTCGCCGCTGCGCACAATTGCTCCTTGCGTGGGTCAACAGCGTATGGTCCGTCCCCGTCCTGTAACGTCCTGTTGCAGACAATGGTTGGAGCAGAAGTGACCGAATTGGGCGACGCCGTACGCGAACTCACTGAGATGCGTGCGGTCGGGGAACAGATGTCTGGATTCGACGCTGCCGCTTGGCGCACTGCGGTGGGCGATCGGGCCGTCCGCAACGTGATCATCGGCGTGGTGCTGCTCGACTCTGCTCCGAATTGGGAGAAGTTCAAAGCACGATATGAGCGCCTCACCCGGCTCGTGCCGGTGCTGCGCGAACGACCGTTGTTCGGGGCTATGGGATTCTCGTCTCCGCGTATGGCAGTGGACCCGGACTTCGACATCAATCTGCACCTTCACCGCTCCAGGGTGCCGGAGGGCGGCAGCTGGAACGACGTCCTCGAAGAGGCCCGCCGCATGTCGCTGATGGACTTCGACCACGACCGGCCGTTGTGGGAGGCGCAGCTCATGGAGGGCCTGCCAGGGGGTCGGGCCGCACTGCTCTTCAAACTGCATCACTCGATCGCCGATGGCCAGGCGACCGTCATGATGGGCGCCAACCTGTTCGAGCTCACTCCCGAGGGCAATCCTGACGAGCCCGAAGCTCCGCCGGCACCCTCGGGCGAGCCGGTGTCGGTGATGGCGGTCAGTGGGGCCAACATCAAGGACAACGTTGAGCGCTACATCTCCATGGCGGGCAGCGGAGCCAGGATCCTCGGTCACCTCGTCAAAGGTACCCTGCGTCGCCCGGTGGAGACCTGGGCCGACGCCTTCGACATGGCAGCCTCGCTGGGACGGTTCACGGCCCCGCACGAGTCCGAGCTGTCCCCGGTCCTCACCGAACGTTCGACCACGTATTCGTTCGCCACCTTCGACCTGCCGTTCGAGGAGATGCGCGCCGCGGCCAAGAAGCGGGGCTTCACCGTCAACGACATCTTCCTGGCCTCCGCCGCGACCGGCATGGCCAAGTATCACGAGCGGCACGGCCGGCCCACTCGCCGGTTGAGGTTCAATGTGCCGATCAGCCTGCGTAACACGTCCAAGGACGGCAGCGCCTCGAACGCTGTCACCATTGCCCGCTTTCCGCTGCCGGTCAACGGTGTGGACATGCAGGAGCGCCTCCAGTCGGCCCACGACCAGGTCAAGCGCTGGCGGGACGAACCGGCGCTCTACCTCGCGAACCCCGTCGCGGACGTGAGCTGGGTGGTCCCCGTACCGGTGCTTGCTTCAGCGATGAAGACCTCGGACATCACCGCAAGCAATGTCCCCGGGCCGCCGTTCCCCGTATATGTCGCCGGTTCCCGGGTGGTTGGCACCTGGCCCCTGGTCGCCACGATCGGCGCGGCCATCAATCTGACGCTGGTCACCTACGACGGGACAGCCTTCCTGGGACTGTCGGTCGATGATGCGGCCGTGCCCGATCTCGATGACCTCGTTGCCGACCTGAGGGCCGGGTTCGAGGAGGTTGTCGACGGCTATGTAGGACCGTCCGACCCAGTCGCTGAGCTCAACCAGAAGCGGGACAGCCATGCTCACGGTGTCCGCAAGACCGGAAGCGGACCGGCTGATGAGCGGGTCGGCGGCGCGAACGTGAAGAAGCCGACCGCCAAGAAGGCTACTGCCAAGAAGGCATCGGCTGCGAAGAAGTCGACGGCGAAGAAGGCCACGGCTGCGAAGAAGGCGACCGCTGCGAAGAAGTCGACCGCGAAGAAGGCCACGGCTGCGAAGAAGTCGGCGTCCAAGCAGACGGCCGCCGCGAAAGTAGCCACGAGCGAGGGAGTGCAGAGCGCGAAGACTGCCGCTGACGACCTCACAACCGCCGCGACCGAGAGTGCCCGCGCTGCGGTCGACGCCGTCAGTGACACGCTTGCAGAAGCAGGCGCCGTTGCAGAGTCATTGCTGTCCCAAGCGGTGGATGCCACTGAGCAACAGGAGGCCCCGAAGCCGGCTCCGGCTGCCGAGTCCGCGACTGAGAAGGCGGCCACAGCCACCCAGGCGGCGAGCGAGGCCGCCACTGCGGTGAAACAGAGCACTACGAAGAAGGCGGCCGCCACGAAGAAGTCGGCGACCAAGAAGGCGTCGACCGCCAGGAAGACTGCCACCCAACAAGTGAGCGCCGCCAAGAAGGCGACCACGAAGGCGGCCACTGCGGCCAAGAAGGCGGCCACCGACAGCGCGTCGACGGTCAAGAAGACCACGTCAAAGAAGGCATCGGCAGCCAAGAAGACCACGTCAAAGAAGGCATCGGCAGCCAAGAAGACCACAACCAAGAAGACTGCTGCGAAGAAGTCGACGAGCCGTTAGTCGGCAGCGGCCGAGAAGTCTGTCATGACCGAGCCGTAGGAGTCTGGCACCCGAAACGTCGAACTGTGTCGAATGACCTTCCTGGGGTCCGCACGCTTGTAGGATGCGAACATGCGTTCGATTCAGGGCAGTGTCAGGGTTCTGGCCGTCGACCCCGGACTGACTCGGTGTGGGATCGCTGTTGTGGAAGGCGACCGGCATCGGAGGGTGGCCCTGGTCGGCACCCGACTGGTTCGCACAGATGCGCGCGCGCAGCTCAGTGAACGTCTCCGTGAGGTCTACCAACGGGTGACGCTCATGATCGAGGAGTACGGACCCGACCGGGTCGCTGTCGAGCAGGTCTTCGCTCAGCGCAACCTGAACACGGCTCTGGCGACCGCACAGGCGGCGGGTGTGGTGATGCTGGCCGGTTCACAGCACGGGCTGCCCGTGGCGACGCATACTCCGAGCGAGGTGAAGGCCGCCGTGACCGGAACCGGTCGGGCGGACAAGGCTCAGGTGACAACCATGGTGCAACGGTTGCTGCGACTGGCCGAACCTCCTCGGCCTGCGGATGTCGCGGATGCACTGGCTCTGGCAATCACACATCTGTGGCGCAGTCCATTGCCGCCGGCCCGAAGTACGCTCGCAGCAGGAGGAAGTCATGCTTGAGTATGTTCGCGGCACCGTCGAGTCAGTCGCGGTGGACCATACCGTGGTAGACATCGGTGGTCTGGGCATCCGGATCGAATCCGCTGCGGCTGCATCTGAACACTGGCGCGTCGGCGCCGAACAGACCGTCGAGGTGGAACTCGTGGTCCGCGAGGACAGCTGGACCGTCTACGGTTTCGCATCCAAGGACGATCGCGATGTCTTCCGACTGCTGCTCTCCGTCTCGGGGATCGGTCCGAGAACTGCGGCTGCGATCGTCAGCACGCTCGGCGCCTCGGGTCTGCGGCGGGTCCTGGCCTCGGGGGACACCAAGGAGCTACTGGCGGTTCCGGGGATCGGGCGCAAGAGCGCCCAGCGGCTACTGCTCGAACTCGCAGATCGACTGGTGCTGGAGACAGTCGATGTCACAGCAACCACGGTGGATTCAGGACTCTCCTGGCGTTCCGATGTGGAGGCAGGTCTGATCTCGCTCGGCTGGTCGGGACGTGAGGTGACCGCGGCGCTCACGGTGGTCGCCGAGCGCGCTGAGGATCCGCAGGGTCTCTCCGTCGCCGAAGCGATGCGCTCGGCTCTTCAGCAGCTGGGCAGGCCATGATGGAGGATCGCGCGTCCACCGACCGGCTGATCGACGCAATGGCGGCTGTCGGCGAGAACATGGACGATTCGGCGCTTCGCCCGCCCACACTGGCAGAGTTCGTGGGCCAGCCGAGAGTTCGTGAGCAGCTGGACCTGGTGCTGCGAGCTGCTCGTGGCAGGGAGCGTACCGCCGACCACGTGCTCCTGTCCGGGCCGCCCGGGCTTGGAAAGACAACCCTGGCAGGGATCATCGCCGCCGAGATGAATGCGCCGTTCCGGGTTACCAGTGGGCCTACTCTGCAGCATGCGGGCGACCTCGCGGCCCTCCTGACGAGTCTGCAGCCCGGCGAAGTCCTGTTCCTTGATGAGATTCACAGGATCGCTCGCCCTGCGCAGGAGATGCTCTACCTGGCTATGGAGGACTTCCGGGTGGACGTCATCATCGGCAAAGGTCCGGGCGCGACAGCGGTGCCCCTGACCCTCGAGCCGTTCACTCTGGTGGCTGCCACCACCCGGTCCGGGCTGTTGCCGGGTCCGCTGCGGGACCGGTTCGGCTTCACCGCTCACATGGAGTTCTACGACGACGATGAGTTGATGGCGATCGTGGCGCGCTCGGCCGCCCTGCTCGGGATCGAGTCCGATGCGGGCGGCCGTCAGGTCATCGCTCGCCGCAGCCGCGGCACGCCCCGGGTCGCCAACAGATTGCTCCGCCGCGTGCGTGACTATGCTCAGGTCCACGGTGACGGGCGGATCACGAGCACCATGGCCAACGCCGCGCTGCAGCTCTACGAGGTGGACGAGCTCGGACTCGACAGGCTGGACAACGCGGTGCTCTCGGCCCTGTTACGCAGGTTCGACGGCGGCCCCGTGGGCCTGGCTACTCTTGCGGTCGCCATCGGCGAGGAGCCGGAGACCGTGGAGACCGTGGCGGAGCCCTTCCTGGTCCGGCTCGGCTTCCTGACCAGGACGCCGCGCGGGCGTGTGGCCACCGCCTCGGCATGGCGCCATGCACAGCTCGATCCCCCGGTGATCGTCGAGGAGCAGCCGGCCCTCGCAGACAGTCTTGAACCCGGTTCGTAACGATCCTGCGCAGATCATGGGTGTGATGCCCAAGGGCAAATCGGCCGGGATAGGGTAGAGGTCTGCAACACGGGTCCCGATTATCCGGGTTCCCCACAGACCTGACACTGAGGAGTGTGCGTGGCTGCGCCAAACGTGTACCGGCCAGGACGCGTCCTGTTGCTGCTCGCGATCTTCGTGCTGATCCTGACGGTATGGGCGTTGTTCCCGGGACAGGCTCACACGCCCAAGCTCGGCCTCGACCTTCAGGGTGGCACTCAGGTGATCCTGGCGCCCAAGGCGATCAACGAGAACGATGAGATCACCGAGGATCAGCTGAATCAGGCGGTCGAGATCATCCGGCAGCGCGTCAACGGTATCGGCGTTGCTGAAGCCGATGTGTCCGTGCAGGGAGCGGGCAATGACGCTGTCATCGTGGTCTCGGTCCCCGGCGCCACACAGGATCGGATTGTGGAACTGGTGGGTCGCACCGCATTGCTGGATTTCCGGCCGGTTGACCAGATCCTGAACCCGGCGCCTGCGTCTGCCGACGGGCAGCAGGCCCAGGACCCGGGGGTCCAGGATCAGATCGACAAGCTGAACAAACAGCTCAACAGCGATGGTGGCAACTCCGACAGCGGCAAGGCCGGTGACAATGCGGAACTGCCGGCGCAGAGCGACAACCAGCAGAAGGACAACGGCAAGAAGACCGCCGACCCGCAGCCCAGCGCGACTGACTCCGGCGGGTCGGGCAGCAGCGACACCACCGATGCCGCGGACACGCAGCAGGGTGCTGAGATCGTGCAGTCCCCGAACAACAACGCGAAGTTCCAGAAACAGGTGCTGGCACTCGACTGCACCAAGACCGAGAACATCAACGGCGGCACTCCCGATGACCCGGCACAGTGGCTCGGGACCTGTCAGCGTCCTCCGGAGGCGAATGCCAAGTACATCCTGGAACCGGCGTTCATCAAGGGTGACACCATCGAGTCAGCCTCGGCGCAATTGAATCCGCAGGGTGCCGGCTGGATCGTGACCCTGGATTTCGACTCCGAGGGCTCCTCCCAGCTCGCTGAGGCTTCGCAGAAGCTGTACAGCCTGCCGGAGCCGAAGAACCGGTTCGCGATCGTGCTGGACGGTGTGGTGGTCTCGGCGCCGTCGTTCAATGAGCCCATCCTCGGAGGCAGTGCTCAGATCACCGGCAACTTCACCCAGCAGGAGGCCTCCGACCTGGCCAACGTCCTCAAGTTCGGGGCGCTGCCGATGACCCTGGAGGTGCAGGCGGTCGAGAGTGTCTCACCCACGATCGGTGCCGATTCGTTGCGGTACGGGATCATCGCCGGCATCCTCGGCCTGGTCCTCGTCGCCATATACCTGCTGTTCTACTACCGGGCCCTGGGGATCGTTGCCGGTGTGAGCCTGCTGGTGGCGGGCTGGATCACCTACTGCATGTTCGTCATTCTCGGAAACACGATCGGGTTCACCCTGACGCTGGCCGGGATAGCGGGTGCGATCGTGGCGGTGGGCATCACGGCTGACTCCTTCGTCGTGTACTTCGAAAGGCTGCGGGATGAGATCCGGGAGGGCAAATCCCTGCGTCGCGCCGCGGACGACGGTTGGGTTCGCGCGCGGCGCACCCTGCTGGCCGCCGACTTCGTGTCGTTCCTCGCCGCCGCGGTTCTGTACTGGCTCAGTGTCGGCAATGTACGGGGCTTCGCCTTCGCCCTGGGCCTGACCACGATCGTGGACGTGATCGTGGCCTTCTGGTTCACCCGACCGCTGGTCGCGATCATGTGTCGCTCCGCGTGGATGCAGCGGGGCAGTGGCTTCACGGGCGTCTCGCCCAAGCGGCTCGGAGTGGAATCCCTGGCGGGTAAGCAACGGCCTCGCACCCGGACCAGATCGCGGGTGGGGGCCGGTGGTCCGGACGAGGACGAACCATCCGACGAGGAGCCCACGAAGCGCAAGAGACCAACGCTGAACGATCCCTACGACGACGGGGCACAGGTGTAGCAGCATGTCTGGTATCCGAGACTTGGGGCATCGCCTCTACGCAGGCCAGGTCCAGTACGACTTCATGGGCCGGCGCAAGATCTGGTATTCAATCTCTGCCATCGTGCTGGTGATCACCATCGGCTCGTTGGTCTTCCGTGGTCTCAACATGGGCATCGAGTTCACCGGTGGCTCGGAGTTCCAGGTGCCCGCGGGTGCCACCTGCAGCATCGAGGACGCGCGCGATACCGCCGAAGGAGCCAGCGGCGGTCAGGCGATCGTCACGCAGCTCGGCGACGGGTCGCTGCGTATCCAGACCGGCGAGCTGACGGCTGCCCAGGGCACCGAGGTGAGTCAGGAACTCGGCGCCGCGTGTGGCGTGGCGCCCAACGACATCAAGATCCAGATCATCGGTCCCACGTGGGGTGCCGATATCTCCCAGAAGGCATTGCAGGGCCTGATCGTCTTCCTGATCCTGGTCTCGATCTTCCTGGCGATCTACTTCGAGTTGAAGATGGCCATCGCGGCGCTGGTGGCCCTGGCCCACGACCTGATCATCACCATCGGCGTGTACTCGCTCATCGGGTTCGAAGTGACCCCGGCGACCGCGATCGGTGTGCTCACGATTCTCGGCTACTCCTTGTATGACACCGTCGTCGTGTTCGACAAGGTCAAGGAGAATACCCAACGCATCACTGGGCAATCGCGCCTGACCTACTCCGAAGCCGCGAACCTGGCCATCAACCAGACGGTCATGCGGTCCATCAACACCAGCATCGTTGCGCTGCTTCCCGTGGCGGCCATTCTCTTCGTGGGGGCGGGACTGCTCGGTGCGGGTACCCTCAAGGACCTGTCCCTGGCGCTGTTCGTCGGCATGGCTGCCGGCACCTACTCGTCCATCTTCGTAGCGACGCCGCTGCTGGCGCAGCTGAAGGACCGCGAGCCTGAGATTCAGGCGCTCCAGCGGCGCGTGCTGGCCAGGCGGAAGAAGAAGGCCGAAGAAGGCGAGCAGGAGGGTGTTGCGGTCGGATCACCGAGTGGCGGTGTGAGCCTGGTCGACAGCAGACATGTGACAGAGTCGGGTGAACGTCATCAACCCAAGCGAACGGCCAGATCCAAGCGGACTCGGCCGCGCAAGGACGAGTAGCTGGGCTCGCCAATCCCGACCGGAACACTGGCTCAGCCCGGCAGTGGACCTGCCAAGTGGTGCGTGCCCCGGACTACACTGAACTCATGTCCAACGAGCCCGTACCGCCGTCCACCGGGTTCGACCCGGTGGCTTCGGTGCAGGCTGCCACCGAACAGGTGGGCAGGCTCCGTGAGCGGCTGGCCAGGATCACGGTCGGGCGACCGAACCATCCCGAACTCGAACCGCTCGCACGCACCGTCAAGCAGTACCACCCGCGCACGGATCTTCGGCTGATCGAACGGGCCTATGAGACGGCCAAGGTACTGCACAAGGACCAGCGCCGTCGTTCCGGAGAGCCGTACATCACTCATCCCCTGGCCGTGGCGACGATCCTGGCCGAGCTGGGGATGACAGGTCCGACCCTGGCCGCGGCGTTGCTCCACGACACCGTGGAGGACACCGACTACTCCCTGCAGAGTCTGGAGCGCGACTTCGGCGAGGAGATCGCCCGACTCGTTGACGGGGTCACCAAGCTCGACCAGGTCGAGTACGGCCGAACGACCGCCGCAGAGACCGTACGCAAGATGATCGTCGCGATGGCTCGTGACATCCGGGTCTTGGTCATCAAACTGGCCGACCGGCTGCACAACATGCGGACCCTACGCTGGTTGCCCAGCTCCAAACAGGAGAAGAAGGCACGCGAGACCCTCGAGATCTATGCGCCCCTGGCGCATCGCCTCGGCATGAACACCCTCAAATGGGAACTGGAGGACCTGGCCTTCGCCGCCCTGCAGCCGAAGGTGTACGAGGAGATCGTGCATCTGGTCAGCAAACGGGCCCCCGCCAGGGACGAGAATCTCAACCACGTGATCGAGGATCTCAACGCGACCCTGCGGGAGGCCCGGATCCGGGCGATCGTGACCGGCCGGCCGAAGCACTACTACTCGATCTACGAGAAGATGGTGGTTCGTGGCCGCGACTTCAACGACATCTACGATCTCGTGGGGGTCAGGGTACTCGTGGAGTCGGTACGGGAGTGCTACGAAGTCCTGGGCATCGTGCACAGCAAGTGGAGCCCGGTGCCGGGCCGCTTCAAGGACTACATCGCGATGCCCAAGTACAACATGTACCAGTCATTGCACACGAGTGTGATCGGGCCGGCCGGCAAACCGGTGGAGCTGCAGATCCGCACCCATCAGATGCATCGTGCCGCCGAGTTCGGTGTCGCCGCCCACTGGCGGTACAAGACCGGGGCAGTGGGCTCTCGCAACGGGCCGGACGATCTGGCCTGGGTCCGGCAGATGCTGGACTGGCAGCGTGAGACCGAGGACCCCGAGGAGTTCCTCGATTCGCTGCGCTACGATCTCAAGTCCAACGAGGTGTTCGTCTTCACCCCGCAGGGTGATGTCATCGCGCTGCCCACCGGAGCCACACCGGTGGACTTCGCGTACTCGGTCCACACCGAGGTGGGACACCGTTGTGTGGGGGCCCGCGTCAACGGCAAACTGGCTTCGCTGGAGTCGGAGCTGAGTAACGGCGATGTGATCGAGATCCTCACTAGCAAAGACGAGAACAGCGGTCCCTCGCGCGACTGGCTCGAGTTCGTGAAGAGCCCGCGCGCCAGGAACAAGATCAAGGCCTGGTTCTCCAAGGAACGCCGCGAGGTGGCCGTGGAGCGCGGTCGGGAGTCGCTGGTGAAGGTGGCCCGGCGCCAGGGGCTCCCCATCCAGAAGGCCATGAAGACAGACAACATCGAGGCGGTGGCCGAGGAGTTCGGGCAGCAGGACCTGAGCGCTCTGTACGCCGCAGTGGGTGACAACCGGATCGAGGCGGCCGCGGTCATCAAGAAGCTGTCGGCGATCATCGCAGAGGGCGAATCGGATCAGGAGGAGGAACAGCCGACCGTCGTCCCGACGCGGACCCCACGTTCGGGAGATGCCCCCGGTGTGATCGTGGCCGGGGAGCCCGACGTCTGGGTCAAGCTGGCCCGCTGCTGCACTCCCGTGCCGGGGGATCCGATCGTCGGCTTCGTGACCCGGGGCGCCGGAGTCTCAGTGCACCGGAAGAACTGTTCGAATGTCCAGCAACTGGCCAAGCAGGAGAACCGGATGGTGGACGTTGAGTGGGCGCCCACCCAGTCCAGCCTGTTCCTGGTCAACATCCAGGTGGAGGCGCTCGACCGTGCCGGACTTCTCTCCGATGTCACACGTGTCCTCAGCGACCATCATGTGAACATCCTGAGCGCCTCGGTCACCACCACCGATGACCGCATCGCGCTGTCCAAGTTCTCCTTCGAGATGGCTGATCCGCATCACCTCGGGGCAGTACTGCGGGCGGTTCGTGGGGTGTCGGGCGTCTACGACGCCTATCGGACCTGAACGCAGTCGCTTCCGCTGCCGCAGTGATGACGGTCAGGAATTCCAGAAGTCTTCGGCAAGCTGTTCCTTCGGCTCGCGTACGTCGACGGTTGCCTGCTCGTGCGGGTGGCGTTCGGAGAGCACCGCTGCCATGAGCGCGGTTGTGATCGGGACAGCGGCAATGATGCCCAGGCCGCCGACCAGGCCACGGACAATCTCTTGGGCCAGGATTTCGGCGTTCATGGAATGCAGCAGGCCGACGTCGGACATGGTGAGCAGGATGAAGGTCGGCAGGGCGGCACCGGCGTAGGCAAGCACCAGTGTATTCACGGTGGCCGCGACGTGATCACGTCCTACCCGCATGCCTGAGCCGAACAACTCCCGGAATGCCGTGTGTGGCGCCGCGCGCTTGACTTCAGCCACGGCAGCGGTCTGCGTGATCGTCACATCGTCCAGCACACCCAGGGCTCCGATGACGACGCCGGCGAGGAACAGCCCTCGCAGATCGAAGTTCAGCCCCTGCAGGTCGAGGAAGTAGGCGTTCTCATCTCCCATTCCCGTCAGCGACGTGAAGCCCGTGAAGACCCAGGCGAGCAGCAGCGTCAGGATTAGAGCCAGCACGGTGCCCACGATCGCGACCGCGGTACCGACGTGGAAGCCGTGAGCCAGTCCCATCGCCACGATCGCGATGGCGGCACTGCCCACTGCGGCCACGACCACAGGATTGGCGCCGAGCAGGATCGCCGGCAGCACGAACCAGATGAGCAGCACGAGTGAGGAGGCCAGGCCGGCCAGTGCAGCCAGGCCCTTCCAGCGGGCAAACAGGATCACCACGGCGGCGAAGATCACGGCGAGCCAGACCAGTGAGGACTCTCTGTTGATGTCGCTGAGGCCGAAGTCGCCGGAACCTGGGCTGCTCTCACTGAGCCAGACCTCCGTCCCGACGCTCATTGCCGGGGAACTGTCGGAGACGAAGGTGTCGGTGCGGATTGTCTCGCCCGCATAGGGTCCCTCGAGTACCTCGACTTTGACATTGAGGCAACTGTCGGTGACGGGTTCGCATTCAGCAGTGGCCACGACCCGGCCGGCCGTCGGCTCGCCCACAGGGTTGCTGGGGGTCGGCTCGGTGGGCCACAGCAACACCAGGGCGACACCAGTGAGGACCGCGAGCAACCCGACGCAGACCCACAACACCCGCCGGATCGGTCTCGCGACGAGAGAATCTGCCGCTTCGTGATTATGATCCGCGCCCACAGGACCTCCCGGGATCGATCGTCCGTCCAGAATCATTGTGAGCGCTCGGCCGGAATCAGCGAAATCGCCCGTCCGCTGCGATGATGCGCGGGAATCACCGGTGAACGGTCACCAGAGCACTCGAGCGGACCGTGCTGGACCCTCGGTGCCGTCGGATCAGCCGAGCGCGCCCTCTGCAGCTTGGAGCAGCATCCGGGTGGTCGCCATCGATTTCTCGATGTCAGCCGCCTTCTTCGTGTTGCCCGACGCGCGGGCCGCCTCGAGTTCCTTCTCCTGCTTGGCCAGAGAGTCGCGGAATGAGGCGGCAGTGGCGGAGGCTCGGTCCCTCGTGGCGGGGTCCGTGCGGCGCCAGTGGTCGCGTTCGGACTTGCTGATCTGCTTCTCCACCGCACGAAGCCGGCGTTCGATACCCGCCTTCTTGGTGCGGGGCACATGGCCGATGTCGTCCCATTCGTTGAGGATCGCGCGGAACTCCCGACGGGCCTTGTCATGGTCGCTCGGGGGGACCAGCGCTTCGGCCCGGGTCAGCAGTGCCTCCTTCTTGGCCAGGTTCACTGCTTCGGATGCGTTCTGCTCCGCGTCCTTGGCGTCACGCGCGCCGAAGAACTTGTCCTGGGCCGCGCGGAAGCGCTGCCACAGTGCGTCATCCACCTCTTTGGCTGCCCTCGGCGCCGCCTTCCACTGGGTCATGAGATCCCTGTAGATCCGGCTCGTGGTGCCCCAGTCGGTGGAGTCGGCCAGGGCCTCGGCCCTGCGGACCAGGGCCTCCTTCTCGATGGCGCCCTGGGCGTTCTGTTCCTTCAGGTCGGAGAAGAACGCCTTGCGCCGCCTGTCGAACTCGGTCCGGGCGGCGCTGAACCGTTCCCACTGTTCCTGCTCGAGCTTGCGGTCGAACCGGGGGAGCTTCTTCCACTCGTCCAGCAGGTCACGGAAGGCCTGACCGCCAGCTTTCCATCGGTCACTGCCGGCCCACTGCTGAGCCTTGTCCGCGATCTCGGTGCGCTTGGCAAGGGAGGCCTCCTTGGCGGCCTGCTTCTCCTCGGCGAGCTTCTCCCGGCGCAGTTTCGCCTGCTCCTCCAGCGAGCCTGCCTTCTGCTCAAGCACCGCGAGATCACCGATGCCGGACGGGTCCACGACCGCTGCCCGTAGCCGTTCTGCGGCGCTGACCGCCTGCTCCGGGGTCGCCTGGCCGCCCTTGATCCGTTTCAGCGCCAGGTCGGCCTCGACAATCAGGTCGAGGTAGCGACGCCGGTAGTACTGCAGTCCGGCCTCCGGATCGCCCGCTGCCCATTGTCCCACTGCCTTTTCACCGCCGTCGGGCAGCTTGGCGTAGACGGTGCCGTCGTCGGCGATGCGGCCGAAGGGATTCTCGCTCATGTGGGTTTCCGGGTCAGGAGAAGAGTTGACCGATGAGGAAGCCACCGGTGGTGAGGATCACGAGTGCGCCGATGAGGACTCCGGCAATGATCTGCTGACGACGACGCTTCTTCTCCTCGGCCACACGGCGGGCTCGTTGCCGCTCGTGCTTCTGCTTCGCCAACTCGCGTTGCCGCTTGTTGTTCGTGGCCACGGTGCCTCCTTGCGGGTCAGACTCAGTATGCCACTGTGGTTCCGGATCTTTCACTGCTGTTGGGCAAGGTACGCACCGGACCAAGGCTTCGCAGCTGAGGCCTCCCGGTTGCCGGTACGCTTGATGGGCAGACCACAACAAGGAGTACAGGTGCTGGTCACAGGCTTCCCCGCAGGTCCGTGGGGTACCAACTGCTTCATCATCGCCGACGGTCCGGGGCACGAGTGCCTGATCATCGATCCCGGCAAGGATGCGGCGGGCCCCATCAACGACGTGGTGGCCGAGAACAAGCTCCGCCCGGTGGCTGTGCTGCTTAGCCATGGACACCTGGACCATACCTGGTCGGTGGTTCCCGTGGCCGACGGGTATGAGATCCCCGCCTACATCCACAGCGGTGATCAGCACATGCTGGAGAATCCGCTGTCCGGCATCTCCTCCGACATGCGCATGATGCTCGCCCAGATCAACGCCGGCAGGATGGTGGACACGGAGCCCGCCGATGTCAGGCTCCTCGAGGACGACATGAGCCTCGAGATCGCTGGGGTACCGCTGACCACCGCGCACGCTCCGGGGCACACCCCCGGCAGCATCGTGTTCAAGTACGGCGGGGCGGGAGAGGTTCCCCCGTTGCTCTTCTCCGGCGATCTGCTGTTCCAAGGTTCGATCGGGCGCACCGACCTGCCCGGCGGCGATCATGCGGCCATGCTGCGATCCCTGCAGACGGTGCTGCCGCCACTGCCGGATGAGACCGTGGTTCTGCCGGGCCACGGGCCGCAGTCGACGATGGCGGCGGAGCGGTCCTCGAATCCGTTCCTGCTTGATCTCGACGAGCAGGCGCCGAGGCGAGGACTATGAGCGAGGCCATCAGCCGGCCCCGGGGGGTGCCCGACTACGTGCCCCCGGAGTCGAAGGACTTCCTGTTCGTCCGGCAGGGGCTCTCCCGCGGACCGGCGCTTGCAGGCTACGGCTACATCGAACTGCCGGTTTTCGAGTACGAGTCACTGTTCGCCCGTGGTGTGGGGGAGTCCAGTGATGTCGTCTCCAAGGAGATGTACACCTTCTCCGACCGGGCCGAGCGCCCCATGGCGCTCCGTCCCGAGGGCACCGCCGGCGTCATGCGTGCCGTGATCCAGAACAATCTGCACCGCGGGCAACTGCCGGTGAAGCTCTGGTACGAAGGCCCGTTCTTCAGGGCCGAACGGCCGGCCAAGGGCCGCTACCGGCAACTGCAGCAGGTGGGCCTGGAGGCGATCGGCTCCGACGACCCTGCCCTCGACGCCGAGGTGGTCGCGCTTGCCGATCAGGGATTCCGGGGCCTGGGCCTGACGCAGTTCCGGTTGAAGATGACCTCCCTGGGTTGCCGGGAGTGCCGTCCCCGCTACCGCGAAGTGCTGGCCGGGTTCCTGGCGGAGCTGGACCTTGATGACGAGACCCGCGAGCGTGCCCGGGTCAACCCATTGCGCGTTCTCGACGACAAGCGCGACGCGGTGCAGGCACAGCTCGTCGATGTACCCGTGATGGTCGATCACCTGTGTGCGCAGTGCCAGGCGCACTATGACGAGACCCGGGCCCTGCTGCGGGTGCTGGGAGTGCAGTGGCAGGAGGCACCCCGGTTGGTGCGTGGACTCGACTACTACACCCGGACCACCTTCGAATTCGATCATCCATTGCTCGGTGCCCAGTCCGGGATCGGCGGCGGAGGTCGCTACGACGGTCTGATGGCTGAACTCGGGGGACCGGACCTGTCCGGGATCGGCTGGGGGATCGGCACGGACAGAACACTCCTGGCCGCGCAGGCTGAGGGCGTGCCTATGGCGGATCCCGCGCGTGTGCGCGTCTTCGGGGTGGCGCTGGCCGAGGAGGCCAGGACCCCGCTGCTGAGTCTGATCAATGACGTACGCGCCGCGGGGATCAGTGCCGATCTGGCCTATGGCAAGCGGGGGCTGAAGGGTGCGATGAAGGCCGCCGATCGCAGCGGAGCGCACCATACGCTCCTGCTCGGCGAGGACGAGCTCGCCAAGGGAATTGTGACAGTGAAGAACATGCAGGACGGTTCGCAGACCGAACTGCCCGTCGGTGACGTGGTGGGGTATCTGCTGGAAGCGAAGGGATGACAGGTGGCATACCGAACCAGGATGGCTGGTGAGCTGCGAAGCGAGGATGTCGGTGAGGTTGTGACCCTGGCCGGGTGGATCGCGCGCCGACGTGACCACGGCGGCGTGGCCTTCTTCGACCTGCGTGACGACAGCGGTGTGGTCCAGATCGTGGTGCGCGAGGCGGAGGTCGCCCATCCTCTGCGCAATGAATTCTGCATCAACGTGACCGGCACAGTGTCGCAACGTCCCGAGGGAAATGAGAACCCGGAGCTTGCCACGGGTGACATCGAGGTGATGGTGGATTCCCTGGACGTGCTCAGCGAATCCGCGCCATTGCCGTTCCCCATCGATGAGCACGTGAGCGTCGGTGAGGATGCCCGCCTGCGTCATCGATACCTGGATCTGCGACGCCCGGAACCTGCTGCGGCACTGCGACTGCGTAGCCGCGTGAACAAGATCGCCAGGGACGTGCTGGACGAGCGGGGTTTCCTCGAGGTGGAGACGCCCACACTCACGAGGTCGACTCCGGAGGGCGCCAGGGACTTCCTCGTGCCGGCCAGGCTCCAGCCCGGGCACTGGTACGCCCTGCCGCAGTCGCCGCAGTTGTTCAAGCAGCTGCTGATGGTGGCCGGTGTCGAGAAGTACTACCAGATCGCGCGCTGCTATCGCGACGAGGACTTCCGGGCCGATCGCCAGCCGGAGTTCACCCAGCTCGACATCGAGATGTCCTTCGTGGACCAGGAGGATGTGATCGAGGTCGGCGAGGCCGTGATCAAGGCACTCTGGGCCCGGACCGTCGGCTACGAGATCGGCGACATCCCCCGGCTCACGTTCGCCGAGGCCATGGACAGGTTCGGGACCGACAAGCCCGACCTGCGCTTCGGGCTCGAGCTCACTGAGCTCACAGAGTACTTCGCAGGGACCAACTTCCGGGTGTTCCAGAACGAGTACGTGGGCGCGGTCGTCATGCCGGGTGGCGCCTCACAGCCACGGCGGCAGTTCGACGCCTGGCAGGAGTGGGCCAAACAGCGTGGCGCACGAGGACTCGCCTATGTGACGATCGCCGAGGACGGCACCCCTGGTGGTCCGGTCGCCAAGAACCTGTCCGACGCCGAGCGCGATGGCCTGGCCGCGGCGGTGGGAGCCTCGCCGGGCGATGCCATCTTCTTCGCCGCCGGTCGCCCCGGACCCGCCCGTGCCCTGCTCGGCGCCGCGAGGGTCGAGATCGCCGAGCGACTCGGGCTGATCGACCACAGCGAATGGTGCCTGGTCTGGGTGGTCGATGCGCCGCTTTTCGAGGAGATCGAACTTGACGACGGCTCCCGAGCATGGACCTCGCTGCATCACCCGTTCACCGCGCCCAACACCGAGTGGGAGGACCGGTTCGAGGAGGACCCGGGCAACGCCCTGGCCTACGCCTACGATCTTGTGATCAATGGCTACGAGGTCGGTGGTGGCTCCATCCGTATCCATCGCCGCGAGATGCAGGAGGCGGCCTTCAGGGTGCTCGGCATCGACGATGAGGAAGCCGCCAGCAAGTTCGGTTTCCTGCTGGAGGCGTTCCAGTACGGGCCACCGCCGCACGGGGGGATCGCGTTCGGCTGGGACCGGTTGTGCATGCTCCTGGCGGGCGTTTCCAACCTGCGGGAGGTCATCGCCTTCCCGAAGACCGGGGGCGGGGCCGATCCGCTCACAGGAGCACCCGCGCCCATCTCCGCGGCCCAGCGGGATGAGACGGGAGTGGATGCGGAGCCCGATGAGCAGTGACCTCTTCGGTGTCGGCGGACGCGCGCCTCTGGCTGCGCGATTGCGACCGACCGACATCGACGAGGTGGTCGGGCAGGAAGCACTGACTGGCGAGCAGTCACCGTTGCGTTCCCTGCTCCGCAACGGGACCGGTTCCTCTGTCATTCTCTGGGGGCCGCCCGGCACGGGCAAGACGACACTGGCCCGCGTGATCGCCGAGAGCACGGGTGCCGAGTTCGTGGAACTGTCGGCAGTGTCGGCGACTGTCAAAGATGTGCGGGCCGTGATCGAGTCCGCGCGACTGGCTGCGGGGACGGGAGCGACTGCGCCCGTACTGTTCATCGATGAGATCCACCGGTTCTCCAAGACCCAGCAGGATGCGCTGTTGCCGGCGGTGGAGGACGGACTCGTGATCCTGGTGGGGGCGACCACCGAGAATCCCTCGTTCGCGGTGATCCCCGCGCTGCTGAGCCGCAGCCTGGTTCTCCCGCTGGAACCGCTCAGCGATGAGGATGTTGCCACGCTGGTGGAGCGAGCCCTGAACGACGAACGTGGACTGGCGCAGGCCTACCAGCTCGACCAGGACGCCGCGGACTTCATCGTACGGCTCGCCGGCGGCGACGCCAGGCGGGCACTCACGATGCTCGAGGCTGCCGCAGCCACGGCCAGGCACGACCCGGATGCACCCGGTTCCATCACCGTTGCGATGGTGGAATCCGCCGCCGCCTCAGGCGCACCGCTGTACGACCGGGCCGGAACTCGTCACTATGATGTGGCCAGCGCGTTCATCAAGAGCCTGCGCGGCAGTGATGTGAACGCGGCCCTGCACTACCTCGCTGTGATGGTGGTCGCGGGGGAGGACCCGCGGTTCATCGCCCGGCGCATGATGATTCTGGCCAGCGAGGACATCGGGATGGCCGATCCCACAGCCCTGGTCACCGCGACGGCGGCCCACACCGCAGCGAGTCATGTGGGACTGCCCGAGGCCTCGATCATTCTCGCGCAGGCGGTCGTGCACCTGGCGCTGGCACCGAAATCGAATGCGGTCTATCGGGCCATCGGAGCCGCCATCGAGGATGTGCGCGCGGGTCGGACCGGTGATGTCCCCTTGGCGCTGCGGGACGGCTCGACCAAGTCCGCTCGCAGCAAGGGCGCCGGCAAGGGGTATCGGTACCCGCACGACAACCCCGCAGGTGTGCTCTCCCAGCAGTATGCACCGGATGCGGTGAATGGCCGGGTCTACTATGAGCCCACCAGTCACGGCGCTGAGGCCCGGTGGGCGGAGACGTACGCGAAGATCGAGCGGCTCCTCGCTGAGCCGCCGGAATCAGGCCGGTAGTTCGGGAATGCGGCCGATGCAGGTGTGGTTGTACAAGTAACACCACGACGCTGGTGGGCGTTGGTCAGTACAGGTGGAGTCGGGAACACGGCGTTCGCGACACACAAGGCAAAAGGTACGGTAGGGAAAACGTCTTACCAATGGGCGTGGCCTGACTGTAGTCTTGCAGGCACATCCAGTGAGTGTGGTGGAGAGGAGGTGGCGAGCATGATTGTGATTCGCGAAATCATCGGCGCTGAGCTTCGTAAGCTGCGCCGGGCCCAGGGCCGAACCCTGCGGGAAGTCTCCGATGCCGCGCAGGTGTCGCTGGGGTACCTGAGCGAGGTGGAACGGGGCCAGAAGGAGGCATCGTCCGAACTGCTCGCCGCCATCTGTGACGCCCTTGCGGCGCCGTTGTCCGAGGTGCTTTCCTCGGCGAGCGAGTCTGCAGCGGTTCAGGAGCGGCTGGCCATGGTGCGCACTGCGAGGGCCTCGGGCCTGCGTCGCAGCGACCACATCCTTGCTGCCTGACCCGTCCGGGGCTGTCCGGACCTTCCCGAGCCGTACACGCCCGTACGTGCACCAGATGTGATCTTCCCCCCCTTTTCGGGGACAATGTGCCAAGAGGTTATGAGATGAGCATCCAGTTCGAAGTGTTCGACGAACCGAGCATCGACGGTACTCGTGTGCTTGTGCACAGCTTCTCCGGCTTCATGGATGCAGGGTCGGCCTCGCAGATCGCCGTCGATCATCTGCTGAAGACCTGTGATACCCGGTTGATCGCCGAGCTCGACCCGGACGACGTCGTCGACTACCGCGCCCGCCGGCCCAAGATGACCTACGACTCCGATCATTTCACCGGGATCGAGATACCCACGGTGCAGTTGTTCGAAGCCACCGACATGCGCGGCTCGAAGTTCCTGCTGCTGACCGGCCCGGAACCCGACTATCGCTGGGGCGAGTTCATCGACTGTGTGACAAGCCTGATCGAGGCCCTGGGTGTTGATCTGACGATCGGCCTCATCGGGATTCCGTGGCCGGCACCCCACACCCGTCCGATGGGGGTGACCTTCCACGGCACGAGACCGGAGTTGATCGCGGGACACACCTCAACGCTCGGCGAACTCGAGATTCCGGGACACATCGCGGCGATGCTGGAGTACCACCTCGGCGAGGCGGGACACGATGCGATGGGCCTGGCCGTCCAGGTGCCCCACTATCTCACTCAGTTCGACTACCCGAGGGCGGCGATCGCTCTGCTCCGTGGTTTGGCCGGCGCCTCCGGGCTGAGTCTGGAGACCGACGAGCTCGAGGAGGCCGCTGCCCAGGCCGACGCCGAGATCTCGAGGCAGACCAGCGATTCCGAAGAGTTCCCGCCGCTGCTGCAGGCCCTTGAGACCCAGTACGACGACTCGCTGTCCGGAACCGGCGAACCCGAGGACGGCGTGCCCCAGGTGTCCATGCCGGACGCGGACCAGATCGGGGCGCAGGTCGAACGGTTCCTTGCGGAGATGGACAGCCACAGG
This sequence comes from Actinomycetota bacterium, assembly GCA_020438795.1. Classification (GTDB taxonomy): domain Bacteria; phylum Actinomycetota; class Actinomycetes; order S36-B12; genus JAGQTY01. Next base: position 9,448 of record JAGQTY010000001.1, on the reverse strand, counting down.
CCCGACGGTCAGTGACAAGCGAATCCAGCGGCTGCGTGGGAGCCGTATCGGACCGGCGCATCGCTGTCGATCCTAACGCCGCACCCCGTAGCCTGGGGGCATGGGGACGATCGCGGACCGCATAAGCGACAAGCTGCTGGGCTGGCTGCCTGACCAGCACATCTTCTTTGTGGCCACCGCCCCGCTGGGTGCGGATGGCCGGGTGAATCTCTCTCCGAAGGGCATGTCGGACACCTTCGCCGTGATCGACGAGCGAACGGTCGCGTATCTTGACCTGACCGGCAGTGGGATCGAGACAGTGGCGCATGTCCGCGAGAACTCCCGGATCACGGTCATGTTCTGCTCCTTCGATGAGCGCCCGAACATTGTGCGACTCTACGGACGTGGGTCTGCCGTCCAGCCAGGGGAAGCCGCCTATGAAGAACTTCTCAAGCACTTCCCGCGCCGGGACGGCGTTCGAGCCATCATCAGGGTTGATGTGGAACGGGTATCGGAATCATGTGGGTGGGGGGTGCCGCGGATGGAGTTCCTCGGAGAACGAGACATCATGGATAAGTTCATCGCTTCGAAGGGTCCTGAGGGTGTCCGCGACTACCAGGACAAGAAGAACCGGCACAGCATTGACGGCCTGCCCGGCCTGATGCGCGAGCGGTGATTGGAGCCAGGCACTGAATCGGGCGACATCCTCTGTCTCGTGGGATCGCTGGGCGCCGACCCTGAAGGCCCTACGACTGCTACGTTGAGTCTGCAGTGCATGTCCGAAGGAGCTTCTCATGAACGGCATCTCGCCGCTGACAGCCACCGCGCCCATGTCCGCACAGGAGCGCATGGATCTCGGCAGAGCACGGCGCAAGTCCACTCCGCGTTCGGTCCATGGGCAGTGGGCGCCGAGTCCGGATCGTCCGGACCCCGTGGAGTTGCTTGAAGAGCAGAACGCAGCACGTGTGGAGTTCCTGATCCCCATCCGCCGGGCACGGATGGCCCAGTCGCCCTTCGCCTTTTATCGGGGCGCGGCGCGAATCATGGCTGCCGATCTGGCTGGCACCCCGGACAGCGGGCTAGTAGTGCAGGCATGCGGCGATGCCCATCTGTCGAACTTCGGGTTCTACGCTTCGCCGGAGCGGCGACTGGTCTTCGATGTGAACGACTTCGATGAGACACTGCCCGGCCCCTGGGAATGGGATTTGAAACGACTGGCAGCCAGTATCTGGATCGCTGCCGAGGCCCAGCACTTCAGCCCTGAGGATGCTCGCGCCACCACGGAGTCCTCTGTCACAGCCTACAGCGCGGCAATGAGCAAGTTTGCGGGTGAGGGCTGTCTGCAGAACTGGTACGAGCACCTGGACGTCGACGAAATGTTGGCCAGGTTGCCCAAGACCCAGCGCAAGGGGCTGGCCAAACTCGCAGGGCAGGCTCGTAAGCGGACACGCCAGCAGGCCCTGGCGAAGTACACGGAGAAGGTGGGTGGGAGCTACCGGATCAAGAGTCAACCACCTCTGCTCGTGCCGTTGCGGGAGATTCCGCAGGAACTCCGGCCCGAGGCGATGAGCGAAGTGTTGCGCTCGAGTCTGGACGACTACCTCAACTCCCTGCCGGACAACCTCCAGCATTTAATGAGCCAGTATCAACTGGTGGACATCGCCCTGAAGGTCGTAGGGGTCGGAAGTGTCGGCACGCGATGTCTGATCGGGCTGTTCCTGGGCAGGGACGGCGACGACCCACTGTTCCTGCAGATCAAGGAGGCCACCCGTTCCGTGCTCGAGGAGCATCTGCCGATGAGTCGCTATGAGGATTCAGGGTAGCGCGTTGTGGAAGGGCAGCAGTTGCTGCAGTCCGTCTCTGACATCTTCCTCGGCTGGAACGCCACCGAGACAGGGAAGCACTTCTACTGGCGACAGCTGCGTGACTGGAAGGGTTCAGTCGAGGTTGATCGGCTCGACCCCGACGAGTTGGCCAGATATGCGACGGTCTGCGGGTGGGCGCTGGCGCATGGACATGCGCGTTCCGGTGACGCCATCGCGATCAGCGCCTATCTCGGGAGTGGCCGGAAGATGGCTCGGGCGATCGGCACCTTTGCGGAGTCGTATGCCGAACAGAACGAGCGCGACTACCAGCAGTTCCTGTCCCAGATCAAAGACGGGACTCTGAGCACGAAGGTGAACGGCCCGCTCGCGTGAAGCAACGATGCCGGTGGCCGCCGGTACTGAGCAAGGGGCCCGCTCAGGACCGGCGCAGCTTCACCCCTGCAGGCGTTTCGTGACCACCCTGATCGCTGAGCACCTCGCTGAACGGGTGCTGGTGGGCGGGCTCAGTATTGATCTGCTTGATCGTCAGGGGTCGGACCCGTCCGCTCGCGACTGCGTCGATCAGGGCACCGGCTGCGGCCACCCAGCTCCTCTCCTCCTCCCAGACCGTCAGAGCTGTGCCGTGCCCGTGCACCACGGGTATCCCGCCGCACAGGACAACGAAAGCACCTGCCCTCCGGTTGGGCGAGCCGGTGGGCGCATCCGGCCAGTCGAGTGCAGCGCCGTAGGGGTTGGCGGGATCGCTGGCGGCCAGGACGAAGACCGGTTCCTGTTTGTCGGATGATGGCTGTGTGCCCTGGGCCCGCGCAGAGTCGATCGCGGCGGACGAAGCGAACTGAGCACCGCCGAGCCCCGCGACGAAGTAGCCCCTGCGGCAGATTCCACGCTCCTCCATCGCGCTCAGTGAACGGTAGACGTCCCCGAACCGGAGTCGCTCGCTGGTGCCCCGGCTGACGATTCCGTGCCGGATGAGCAGGGACTCGGCCCGGATCAGGGCTGCCTCGGAATCACCGATCTCACTCCGGGGCAGTACCGACCAGCGGCCCGACGGCAGTTGCGCCAGCCTTGCGATGCCTATCCTGCGTCTGCTTGAAGTACGGGTCCGCCTGGCACTGGTGGTCTCGCGGACCGGGGCCAGTGTGTCGTTGGTGATCAGACCACTCCAGAGCAGCCGGTCCAAGCCCTTGGGTACGTCGGACTGTTCGCCGAGGCGTGCGACCAGTTGATGAGCGAACCAGCCGCCACCGGATGCCAGCACCGAGAACAGTTCCTCGTCCTCCGGCTCGACCTCGACCTCGGTGGTCAGGTACGCGGGGGCCAGCGCTGTCGGCGCCAGCGAGATCCAGCCGTCCTTGGGTAGCCGGTCGACGCCCCACCAAGTCACTGCGCCACTACTGGTGAGTTCGTCCAGCATCCCCGGGTGGTAGTCGCGTACTCGCGAGGGCAGGATGAGACGGTCGAGCTGCGAGGCCGGCAGTGGTGCACCGGCCAGCTGCTCGATGACATTCAGCAGGCCCGCGGCACCCCGCTCCCCGCCGGAACGCCCAGACGCAGTGACGCGCTGCCAGACCGCAGGAAATGTGGCGTACTGGCCGACGTCCAACGGTTCGGCCTCGTTACGGTAGCGGGCAGCCGAGAGCCGCCGCAGCCGCCGCATCGAGTCGGGATGCGACCATTCCTCCCCCCGGCCCTCAGGCCTGAAACTGCCGCGCGCGAGCTTTCCCGATCGCTGCATGGCCTCGAGTTGTGCGTTCACCCGGCTGCGAGGCAGCGAGAAGTGCTCAGCGACTTCGGCGGTGGTGAAGATCGTGTGGGTCCGTGCATACCTGGCGATGAGGTCTGCGAATGCCTCCGGCTGCTCGGCCAGCAGCGATTCAGGCAGTCCGATGGGAAGGGACACGCCCAGACCGTCGCGGACTCTGGCAGCATCCTCCAGGACCGCATACCACTCCGCGTTCGCATGCCGGAACGTGAGGATGCGACGGGCCTTGAGCAGTTCTGCGACAGCCGCCGACCCGATCCCGTGGTTCTCGGCTGCACTGGCCGGCACGGGCCCGATGTCGGCGATGACGTCGAAGGACTGCTCAGTGGTCCGGGCGCGGTATTCGCCGGTGTGCTGCAGTCGCTGTTCGACCTCTTCGATGGCGCCCGGATCGAGCAGTTCACGCAGGTCGGCGCTTCCCAGCAGTTCGGCGAGGAGCTCGCCGTCGAGGCTCAGTGCTGCAGACTTCCGTTCTGCCAGGGGTGAATCGCCTTCGTAGAGGAACTCGGCGACATACCCGAACAACAGCGAGCGCGCGAACGGCGACGGGCTGGAGGTGCGGACCTCGATCAGGCCGGTCGTCCCTTCGCTCACCTCCCTCATCAGGTCGGTGAGTGCCGCCACGTCGTAGACGTCCTGCAGGACCTCCCGGATCGTCTCGAGCACGATCGGGAACGAGTCAAAGCGCGCTGCGGCCCCGAGCAGCTGCGCTGATCGCTGTCGTTGCTGCCACAGTGGCAGGCGCTTGCCCGGTTGCTGCTGGCCGAAGAGCAGGGCTCGGGACGCGCATTCCCGGAAGCGTGATGCGAAGAGCGCAGATCCGCCGACCAGTTGCTGCACCCGGGAGGAGATCGTCTCCGGGTCGAACGTCACCAGGTCGAGCAGCGAACCGGAGTCGGCGCCGGCTTCGGGCAGTCGCATCACGATGCCGTCGTCGGCGGCCATGACGTGGGCGTCGAGGCCATAGCGTTCCTGTGCGGCCTCACCGAGCAGCAACGCCCAGGGCGCGTGGACCCTGGCGCCGAGCGGTGTGTGGATGACCACCCGTCGGTCACCGATCTCATCGCGGAACTGCTCGACCACGATCCGATGGCGCCCGGGCAGTACCTCGGTGGCTGCCAGCTGCTCGTTGACGTACTCGGTCAGGTTCGCCGCCGCAGTACTGCTCAGCTGCGGGAAGAAGCGCTCCGGATCGTCGTTCAGCTCGTCGAGTCGCTGCGCCATGGTGTAGCCGAGCTCCACGGGGCGGCCCAATGCGTCGCCGTGCCAGAAGGGGAGCCGGGGCGGTTGCCCGGGAGCGGGGGAGACCAGCACCCGGTCGTGGGTGATCTCCTCGATCCGCCAGGTGGAGGCCCCGAGCGCGAACACCTCGCCGACCCTGCTCTCGTAGACCATCTCTTCATCGAGTTCCCCCACGCGCCGGGACTCGTCGTCGCCGACCAGGAAGACCCCGAACAGTCCACGATCCGGGATGGTACCGCCCGCGGTCACGGCGAGTCGCTGCGATCCGGGTCGCGCGCTGAGCCGGTTGAGGCTGCGGTCCCAGATCACCCTCGGCCGCAGTGTTGCGAAGTCTTCGCTGGGGTATTTGCCGGTGAGCATGTCCAGGACCGCGTCGAACAACGACCTCGGCAGCGACTCATAGGGTCCGGCACGCCGGACCAACGAGTACAGTTCATCGACATCCCAATCGTCCATGGCAGTCATGGCAACGATGTGCTGGGCGAGGACGTCCAACGGATGTCGTGGTGGTCGGATGGGTTCGATCTCGCGGTTCAACATCGCGTCGATCGTCATTGTGCTGGACAACAGGTCGCCCCGATGGGTGGGGAACAAGAGTGCTGACGACTTCACCCCCACCTGGTGCCCGGCTCGACCGACCCGCTGCAGGCCACTGGATACGCTGGGCGGGCCCTGGATCTGAATGACGAGGTCGACCGCGCCCATGTCGATGCCGAGTTCCAGGCTGGACGTGGCGACCACCGCCTTCAACCGACCTGCCTTGAGTGAGTCCTCGATGGCTGCGCGCCGCTCCTTGCTCACCGATCCGTGATGAGCCGCAGCGATGACCTCGTCTGTGCCGGTCTGCTCCTGATGCAGCTCGTTCAGTTGGGTGGTCACGCGCTCAGCAAGGCGTCGGGAGTTCACGAACACCAGCGTCGAGGTCTGTTCGAGGATGCGGGCCGCCACGGCCTCGTTCACGTGCGGCCAGATGGAAGGGCCGCTGGAGCGGTCCTCATCATCGGTGACGGCCGGCGGATTGGCGAGATCGGGTACCGGAACAACCGTGGTGACCTCGATGATCTTCTCGCTGGCGGGATTCACCACTGTGACCGGCCGGGGACCTGCGAGGAAGTGCGCCACCGTGTCCGGCGGCCGTACCGTGGCGGAGAGGCCGATCCGCTGAGGTTCGGTCTCGGTGATCTCGGCCAGGCGCTCCAGCGACAGGGCCAGATGTGAGCCACGCTTGGAGCCTGCCACCGCGTGCACTTCGTCGATGATGACCGTGTGGACTCCGCGTAGGGTGTCTCTGGCCGCCGAGGTCAGCATCAGGTAGAGCGACTCTGGGGTGGTGATGAGAATCTCCGGAGGTGCGCTCAGCAGTCGTCGTCGCTGCGCGGCGGTGGTGTCGCCGGTACGGACCGCAGCCGTGATACCGGTGTCCTGTCCCGAGAGCCGTGCGATCCCGGCCAGGGGCGCCCGCAGGTTCCGTTCCACGTCCACGGCCAGTGCTTTCAGCGGCGACACGTAGAGCACTGAAGTCTGCTGGTGGCGTGGTTGCTGCCAGGTCTGGTCGATCGCCCACAGGAAGGCCGCCAGTGTCTTGCCGGAACCGGTGGGCGCCACGACCAGGGTGTGATCGCCGGCGGCGATAGCTGCCCAGGCCTGCTCCTGGGCTAGGGTTGCTGCCTCGAAGGACTCGGAGAACCACTGCCGGGTCACCGCCGAGAATCCTGGGAGCGCGCTCACCATTTCAGTCTCGCTGGCATCCTCCGATTGTGCCAAGCCGGTCCGGCATGACTGTGTGCTCACAGGTCAAGGGCCACCGGTGCTGGATATTCGCAGTCATGGGTGACAATTGACCCCGTGAGGTACACGGAGTTCTGGCGACGCATGGAAGCCTCGATGGGGGAGTCCTATGCCCGGTCCTGGGCGCACGACGTGCATCTGGACGCACTCGCCGGGCAGACCGTCGATCAGGCCCTGTCCGACGGCGTCAGCGCCCAAGTGGTATGGCGCGCCGTGTGTCAGGAGGTGGAGGTGCCGGCTGAGCTGCATGAGGGACCACCGAGATAGGACTGCTGAGACACACCGGGGCGACACGGTGATGCAGTCCTTTGGAATACGAACACTATCGAACAGATGTTCGATAGTGTGGATACATGAGAGCGCCGGATCGAATCAACATCCGAGGTGCTGGAGCGTCCGGTCGCTCTCAGAGCAGTAGACGTCCCCGACGTTGTTGTCCACACACCAGCGTTGACGCTAGGAGATGTCGGACCCCGATCGTAACGTGAGGTATGACCAGCGGATGGGGAGTCCCGGCCGGAATGTCGGATCAAGGCTTTGTGAGTAGATCCGCTGCATGAGGAGAGAAGATGGCTAAGGCACGCTCGACCAAGTCCACCGAGGTTCTCAACCGCTCAGGCGGGGACCTCTCTGACCGGGATCGCGCGCTCGACAGCGCCCTGGCGCAGATCGAGAAGCAGTTCGGTCGTGGCTCGATCATGCGCCTCGGTGATGAGGGCCGGGTCCCGGTGGAGGTGATCCCCACCGGCTCCATCGCGCTTGATGTCGCACTCGGGATCGGTGGACTCCCGCGAGGACGCATCGTCGAGGTGTACGGGCCGGAGAGCAGCGGTAAGACCAGTATCGCTCTGCATGCGATCGCCAGTGTGCAGGCACAGGGCGGCATCGCCGCCTTCATCGATGCCGAGCATGCCCTCGACCCGATCTATGCCAAGGCACTGGGAGTGGATATTGACTCCCTCTACGTGTCACAACCCGATACCGGAGAGCAGGCGCTCGAGATCACGGACACCCTGGTCCGCTCCGGTGCGATCGATCTGATCGTGATCGACTCGGTGGCCGCACTGGTGCCCCGGGCCGAGATCGAGGGTGAGATGGGCGACAGTCACGTGGGTCTGCAGGCGCGGCTGATGAGCCAAGCGCTACGCAAGATGGCCGGGGCGTTGAGTGGTTCCGGCACCACTGCGATCTTCATCAACCAGTTGCGCGAGAAGATAGGCGTGATGTTCGGATGCTTCAACTACTCAACGCGGGTCACTCTGGCGGATGGAAGCCAGGAGAAGATCGGGAAGATCGTGAATCAGCGTATGGATGTCGAGGTCCGCACCTACGACGCTGAGACGAACGAAGTAGTCAATCGTCCGATCACCAACTGGTTCAAGAACGGAAAGGCGGACCAGTTCCTGCAGTTCACAGTTGCTGCGAGTCGTCGGAATGGCAAAAGCAGTTTCGCTGCCACACCCAACCACCTCATCCGCACACCAGGTGGGTGGCGTCCGGCTGGGGAACTCATCGCCGGCGATCGCGTTCTGACCAACGAGACTCAGCGGCTCAGCGAACATCAGATGCAACTGATCCTCGGCTCCTTGATGGGTGACGGGAGTCTCGCTCCCAATCGACGCGGCCGTCACGGCGTTCGGTTCCGCCTGGGCCATGGCGTGAGGCAACGTTCGTACCTCGACTACAAGGCTGATCTTCTGTCGAATATTGGCGCTTCGCGTCGAGAAACAGAGAATGCAGCATTCTTGGACTTCATGCCATTGCCCGAACTCCATGAGCTCCGAGAAGCCGTCTATATGCCGGGGGAAGGCAAGTTCTTCTCGGATGAGTATCTCAAGATGCTGAGCCCTTTCGCGCTGGCTGTCTGGTACATGGACGACGGCAGCTTCACTCTCCGGTCCAAGGGTCTGCAGGGCCGTACAGCTGGAGGTTCGGGTCGGGTGGAGTTCTGTGTCGAAGCTATGACCCCAGGCACACGTGTGCGTCTTCGTGATCATCTGGCCGACACATACGGGCTGAAGATAATGTTGCGGAGTTCTGGTAAGGCCGGCAAAGCGGTCTTCGCCTTCGATACTCGGTCCTCAGACCGCTTTCAGGACTTGGTGGCGCCCCACGTCCATCCGTCCATGGAATACAAGTTGCTGCCGAAGTATCGGGGTCGTTTCGTCTACGAGAAGAATCTCGCAGACCCGCGTGAAGTTCTGGTCGCCTCGGACATTCTTGATATCTCGGTCAAGCCCAAGACTCGGTCCATGGAGAAGTTCGACATTGAAGTCGCTGGTACGCACAACTACTTTGTTGACGGTGTCATGGTTCACAACTCCCCGGAGACCACGACCGGTGGCAATGCGCTGAAGTTCTACTCATCGGTCCGCCTCGATGTGCGACGGATCGAGACGCTGAAGGGTGGCACCGAGGCCGTTGGCAACCGGACCCGGGTCAAGGTGAAGAAGAACAAGATGGCTCCGCCCTTCAAGGAGGCTGAGTTCGACATCATCTACGGCCATGGCATCTCGCGTGAAGGCAGCCTGATCGACATGGGTGTCGATCAGGGCCTGGTTCGCAAGTCCGGTGCCTGGTACACCTATGAAGGCGATCAACTGGGCCAGGGCAAGGAGAACGCTCGGGCCTTCCTGCGGGACAACCCGGATCTTGCCAACGAGATCGAGAAGCGCCTCAAGGAGGAACTGGGCATCATTGCGAAGGCCGATGAACCTGTCGAGGAACTGCAGGCATCCCCCGATCTGGTGATCGACGCGCCGCAACCCATCGATCTCTGATCGCGAAAGAAATGGCCCGTTCGATCACCTCAGTGATGGCGGATGTCGCTGAGAGGGCTGAACGCAAGACA
>JAGQTY010000019.1:40425-63599 GCA_020438795.1 Actinomycetota bacterium | reverse complement strand
GGTGGAGTTGCCTCCACACACGCTTTCGAGGCGTGCTCCTTTGGCCGCTCGGACACGCCACCGCAAGTAGGATACCGGTCTCACCGGTTGGTCGGCCACTGAGCTGTGAGCGGCTGGCTGAGCCTGGCTCGGCTTCGCCCGCCGCGACAGTGACAGTAGCGGGGGGTCGGAGTGCCCTTTCGGAGTAATGGGTAGCGACCCCAGTTCTTCCTGATCTACCCTCCCTACACGGACTGTCTTCGCCCGTCGTCTACCCACAGGAGTAGCCATGCGCGTTGCGCTCACCCTGATCGCAGGAGCCGCCATCGCGGTCACTGGCTTGAGTGCGACCTCCGCCTCGGCAGACGTGAGCGGGGTGTGCCTGGACGGACAATTCTTCGGCGGGGTCTGGGAGGACGACGGTACCTGCGTTCTACCTGGCAGCGCCAACCCTGATGCGCGCGTCGGTATGCAGATCTACCTCTACGGTGGAGGCGGCGGCGGCGGAAACGGTGAACCCGCATACGTCTACGGTGGGGGCGGTGGTCGCATCGACGCGATCGTGTCGCTGCCGCCGGGTGGCACGGCGGAATTCGTGATCGGGAGGGGTGGCCAGACCACCGAATTCGACGGCCAGTCCGGCGCGGGCGGGGGTGGCTCTACCGCTCTGCTGCTCGGTGGTACAGCCATCGCGGAGGCCAGTGGCGGGGGTGGCGGTACCAACTACATACTCACCGCGGACGATGATGAGGAAGAGGGCGGCGGTTCAGGCAACGGACCGGACGGATCGGGGATACCTGGATGGGGGCTCTGTCCTGGGCAGGGCGGTGTGGCCTTGGGTGCCGGTGGCGCCGCCGGCGCCTCCACGGGGAGTTGTTCCTGGGTTGACTATCCTGGGACAGCCGGAGGCGCCTATCCTGACGGCGTCGGCGGCACCGGCGGTGGCGGGGGCCCAGCCGCGGGCACCGGGGGCGTCGGCTTCCACAACGGTGGCGATGGCGGTCTGGACGACGGTGGCCTCACCGATCTCGGCGGAGGCGGCGGCGGGGGTGGCTGCTCCGGCGGCGGTGGTGGCGGCACTACCAGCGTGATGGACCCTCCTGCCTTTCAGGTCGCCCAGCCAGGGGGATCGGGTAGCAGTTGCGCGAGCGGACTGTACCTGACCCGTACTCAGTTCTCCGATGGCGGAAACCCCGGCTACGAGAGCAGCGTTGAGGATGGCAGGATCCGCTTCTACGGGGCTCTCGGGCCCATCGTGCTCACAAAGGCCGCGGCGGAGACGGTCGGCACGCGGACTGCCAGCACCGTCGGCGACGTCACACTCGATGATCCCGAGAACATCACCTACTATGTCCAGCTCACCACCGACCCCAGCTTTGGGACCATTGACCAGACTTCCGCGGAGGTGGAGACGGGCACTGCCGGGCCGCATTCCGCGCCGGCTACCTGGACCGGTCTGCAGCCCGGGACTCACTACTACTATCGATTGGTCGCCGAGAACCAGGACGGCTACGCCATCCTGGGCAAGGTTGAGGGATTCACGACCGGGGTAGAGCCACCGGGGCCGCCGCGCAACCCGGCTGCCACTGCAGGTCAGGGAAGAGCCGCGATCTCGTGGGAGCCCCCCGCCTCGGACGGCGGCGCGCCCATCACCCGCTACACGGTCACTGCGTCCAACGGCAGTACCTGCACCACCACTCCACCCACGACCACCTGCACGATCGAGGGGTTGACTGCAGGGCAGCCTTACACCTTCGAGATCACCGCCACGAATGTTGCGGGCACCGGTCCTCCTGCATCAGCAGGTCCAGTTACCCCCTCGGCCGAGCCCGATCCAACGCCAAGCCCGACGTCGAGCCCGACGCCCAGTCCGACCCCGACGCCGACCCCAACGCCAACGCCAACGCCCAAGTCCACCGTCGATGCGGTCAAGCGGGGCAAGCAGCTCAAAGCCGGACAGCGGACGCAACTGGTCAAGGGGGTGCAGACCGAGGGAACGGTCAAGCGTGTGAAGGCGACCTGCCTGTTCCAGAACCAACGCGTCAAGAACAAGCGTGATCAGAAGAGGCTCTGCAGCTTCAAGGTCAAGGTCAACCAGAAGGGAAGCAACGCAAAGGTCTGGGTCACACCGCGGTGCGCCACGCAATTGAAGGCCCGGGTGCAGATCGTGATCAAGGTGCCGGGCGAGGGTCGCGACATCTGGTCCCGCACCTGGAAGGTCCGAACCGACAGCAGCAATCGTTGCTCCTTGTCTGGGAACGGCTGATCGCGGGCTGGAGCAACAGTCGATCGGCGTATGTCCGGGCGGCATCCATGCAAGTGTCTGTCATCGGTCTCACGCGGCACAACGAGAGCACCGCCTCGCCAGGCTGCTGTTTCTACCATGGTGAATCCCAGGTGTTCACCCCTAGGGCCAATGCTGTCGCTGAGGTCGCCGTCAACCTGCCGGTGCAGCACGAACTCAACGCCATCACCAATGCTTGGTCCTACGACACGCTTGCGCTGACGGTACTGGATCCGGACGTCCCGGTGCCGGCGCACAGCACTGGCCAGTATCCGACGGGACTGGGCATCGCCAGCGGCGCGCTTACCCTGCAATCTCTTCATCGGTTCCCGAACGTAGTATGCCGTTCGCGATTCCCGAGTATCAGACCTTGCTGAGGGCTGAGATCGAGCTCGGTGGTGACGCCCCCAGCCCGGTGACTGAACCGGTGGCCCCGCCGGTGCCGGACCCTGTCGATCCTCCCGCAACGGACCCGGTGGATCCGCCGACGACGGATCCGGTGGTGCCTCCGGCCCGACCGACTGTGCGAACGAAAGCGGTCCGTGGTGGCGACCGACTGCGGATCGACGTGAATCCTGATCGCGCCGCCGACAACTACGTCGTCAAGATCCAGAAGCAGAGGTCTGCTGGACGCGCGGCGACCACCCAGGTTCGCGCGAAGCGCTGGGTCACTGTCCGCAAGGTACGGAGCAAGGGGGCCAAGGATGTCGTCACGGTCAACCTGCCCAAGGGCCGGTACCGTGTCCTGGTGCCGGCGCAGTACGGAATGGCCAAACAGACGAGCAAGGCAGTCAGGATCCGCCGCTGATCGGCCGTTGCTTCATGCGATGGCTCTGACCAGAGGACGCTGCCAGCCGCCCGGCCCACCATTGGGGTTCAACCGGTCCAAGACGGACAAGCCGTACAAAGTGCGGAAAGTCAGGAAATTGTGCGTAAGTGCGTGCGCAGTCGAGTCCTCTGAGTCATCCTGTTGAAGCGGTGTCGAACGGCACCGGATTCCGAGCGTGGAGGCCCAGATGGCGCGACCCAGGGAGCTGTTCCTGGCGCTTGCGGCGGGTGGCTGCGCAGCAGGTATCGTGCTGCTCGGAGCCGGTAGCTCGAGTGCGGCCACGACCGGAGCCTCCATGTCCGTCCTGGACATCCTGATCGAGGATGAAGCTGTGGAGTCCGCGGACGCGGCCGGTGGCACCGTCGCCTTCGCCAGCATCGGCGATCTGGATCCGGGTCTGGTCAGCTTCGGAGACGATGCAAGGACGCCCGGGCAAGTCGTGAGTGATCGAGTCGCCAACGACGAACTCCTGGCGGCGCTGGCCAAGGAGGAGAGCGCGAAGCGGAAGGCGCTTGCGACCACTCCACTGATCGCACCCGGCAGTGCAGCAACCGGGACTGCGGGCATCGCCCCGATCCCGACGACTGCGAAGACCGCCAAGTCCGCGGAGATTCAGCGGCTCATCAAGCGGTACTTCCCGCAGAGCCAACTGGGCAACGCCATGGCGGTGGCGGCCTGTGAATCGGGACACTCGGATGCCATCGGGGCCGTGAACAACGACGGAACCCGCGACTGGGGTGCCTTCCAGCTCAACGACGGCGGAACACTTCAGGGTGCGCTGCACGCCATTGGGGAGGACTTCAGTTCCACGGAAGAGGCTCAGAAGCTCGCCCTCAACACTGAGATCAATGTGCGCGCCGCTGCCAGGATCTACGAGGCGCGTCGCTGGGCTCCTTGGGTCTGCGCGTACAAGATCGGTGTCGTCGGGTCCCTCTACGGCAATGACCCCGGGCCCATGAACAACAAGTTCGATGAGTGGGGCAAGCCCACCGTACCGGTACCGCAGATCCCGGTGAGCGCTCCTGACCCGGAGCCGAGCAAGTCTCCCAAGGCCACTCGCGAACCGAAGCCCACCGCCACGAAGAAGCCACCACCCAGCGGAACAGCCAGCCCGTCACCGAGCGCGACTCCGGGAGAGTCAGCATCCGCCTCGCCCTCCACCACTGCAACGCCGCCCCCGCCGAGCAGCTCAACGCCGCAATCGAGCGCGCCCCCGGCCACCGTGGCCCCGAGCCCATCAGCATCCGCGACCGCGTCCGGAACAGGAGCGGTTGACCGCAGCGGGGACCGGTAGCGTACCCTCGGTTCTGGAGGATTCGCCTAGTGGCCTATGGCGCTCGCTTGGAAAGCGGGTTGGGTTCACGCCCTCGCGGGTTCGAATCCCGCATCCTCCGCCACCCACCACAGCCACATGCGCAGGATCTCGCACGACGCGTGCCGGGCAGTCCTGCGGAAGCTGAGCCGAGCCAGGATTTGGTCAGGCTGCCCAGTCCCTCGTTTCCGACGCGCAATCCCGCGTCTCCGCAGCTGGCGCGATGCACCGGTCCCGGAGGGTTCCGGAGCTCCGAGGAGCATCCGGTGCCTCGGGCGCAGTAGGATGGCGCACCACTGCGCATCGAGGATCCACGATGAATGGCACTAGCGACGCGACGCCGACTCGCCCGCCACTGATGAAGTCGCTGCTCCGCCGGCTGGTGATCGCGCTCATCCTGGCGGTCATCCTCGCCATTCCCGCGGTGATCATGTCGCTGCTGACCAACGAGCCCGCAGCCTCGGGCTGGGCCTCGATGGCGGCCATCGGGGGACTCGTAGCCGTGGCTGCGGCCGGGCCACGGATCGGTGTGATCACCGCCATCGTCATGGGCCTGCTCGCCCCCGTCTCGATCATCGCAGGACAGACCCCCATCACCGGCGCGGCCCTGATGGCACTGATGTGTCTCATGCTGGGCAGGTTGTCGAGGTTCGGGCTTCACCGCGCGACGGTGCTGGTGGTGATCTTCATTGCATGGACGCTCATCGCGCCGCCGCCGTGGGGCCCGACCGAGTCTGTGGTACGCACCGACGAGACCTATCTGGCATGGATGGGGGCGATCTTCTTCGTGGGTGCGCTGGTGCCCGTGCTGATCATGCCGTTCCTGCTCCGCAAGATGAAGCGGCCCGCACCAGTCCTGCACACACGTGACGAGGCGGTTCCGTACACCGTGTCCATCACTGTTCTGGCTACCATCTCGACCTACTACGTACTCGCGAACCCCACCGACTTCGCAGGCGCTTTCCTGGTTGCGACGATCCTGGTCCTGACGCAGGTCGGCGAGGCCGCGGTACTGAAACCGACCATCTACCGGGTGATCGGCACCATCCTGGGCTCCACGATCGTGGTGCTGATCGTCGCCCAGATTCACTCTCTGCCGGTGGTGTACCTGATCGGCCTGATCCTCGGCACGGCCGCAGTGATCGCCAAGTTCGGGCCGCACCCATGGCTGTACTACACGTTCATCACGCCTACGGCAGTCTTCCTGAATGCCCTGTCGGTCCAGCAGGTCGGTGAACTCGGCGAACAACGACTGGTGGATAACATCGTGGGTGCGGTCCTCGTCCTGATCGCGGCCGGCCTCACGATCGCTTATTCGCAGTGGCACGCCAAGCACGGCCACATCGATGCGGCAGAGCAGGCCGAGCAACAGAAACTGCTCTCGCTCACAGACCCGAGATAGCCAGGGACGGTCCACACTGCGGCGACCCTCGAGGGGCTTGTGCCCTGCCGGGTCCGAGGTGCCGTTACGCGGCTCCGCGCTCGGCGAATGCGACGATGTCAGTCCCTGTCGTCGTTTGGGTCTGGCTCGTGCGGTGGGTGCAGCATGGCAGGTGGGTCCGCCACCGCCACCTGTGATGTGACGTTGAGGTCGGGGTCCACGTGGATAAGTTCGCCCGGGTTCAGGAGGCGCCAGTCGTCTGAATCGTCGACGCGTTCGCTGGCCACCAGGACCACGCTGACATCGTCGGTGCCCTCGGCCCGCAGACGATGCTCGGCCAGTGAGGACCGGCCTCGCCAGTCATCCCCGGGTGTCACAGTACGCCGGGCGACATGCAGGGAGCGCTGGTCGGGATACCGCAATGCATACAGGTTCCCTTCGGCGATCACGATCGTGTTCAGCGAGTACATCGGCAGGTTCTGGCTGATCCAGGTCGCTGCGGTGCTGATGCCTTCGACGACATCCCCGCTGGCCGCTGACTCCTTGGCGATGAGGGCGGCGAATCGCTCGGAGTCTGTGTGTCCCTTCACCTGGGCGAGGTAGGGGCCGAGATGTTCGTCGAGCTTCTCCAGGTCGCCGAACCCGCCGTTGTGTGCCATGAGCCGGTCATCGATGAGAAAGGGGTGGGTGTCCACCAACAGATGGTCCTTGCCCAGTGCGGAATCGCTGCCCTTTGGCAGGAGGGTCATGCGGACGTGTGAGACCAGTTGCGCCGTGTCGACCCGTTTGGCCTCCCGGACGAAGGAGGGGTCGGTGTCGGTGGCCAGCGGCTGCTTGTCCATGCGCGCCGTGCCGTCGGCGGAGAACCAGCCGATCCCGGTCCCGTCGGGGTTGCGTTCACCCTGATCCAGCATGCTGTCCGGCGCTTCGAGCAGCCAGTAGGCCGCATGGATGGCATCCTTCCCCGAATTGAATCCGAACAGCCGGCACATGTGAGCCTCCCAGGGTCCACGATGCTGCATCCACGGAGGGCTGTCCTGACCGCTTGGTCCGATCGTGAGGTTTGCTGATCGGGCGGGGCGCGCCGCGTGACACGGACAGCGCCTCCCGCTTTTCGGCCGACATTTTCCGGCTCGGGTACGAGAACCGTTGCGCGGGCGCCTGTCCGAGACTTGTCGGGGAGTTGCGCACTGTCCGGGCGCCCCTCACAATTCAGGGAGTGCAGCCAGACGGCTGCCACGATCCGGAAGGACTGCCGTGAGCCAGCCCACGCTTGCCGTCGTCGGAGCGACTGGAGCCGTGGGCTCCGTCATGCTCGACATCCTCAGCACCCGTCCCGACGTCTGGGGGGATATCAAGCTGGTGGCCTCTGCGCGCAGCGCGGGGAAGGTGCTGCGGGTGCGCGGTGAGGACGTGGTCGTCGAGGCGCTCACCCCCGAGGTGTTCGAAGGCGTGGACGTGGCCATGTTCGATGTGCCAGACGAGGTCTCGGCGCAGTGGGCACCGATCGCCGCAGAACACGGTGCGGTGGCGGTCGACAACTCCGGTGCGTTCAGGATGGACCCCGATGTGCCGCTGGTCGTGCCTGAGGTGAACGCGGCCGCGGCACTGGACCGGCCCCGCGGCATCATCAGCAATCCCAACTGCACGACGCTGAGCATGATCGTCGCTCTCGGCGCCCTGCACGACCGGTGGGGCCTCGAGGAACTGGTGGTGGCCTCCTACCAGGCAGCTTCGGGCGCGGGCCAGCAGGGCATCGACGAACTGCGTGCGCAGGCGGCAGTGCTGGCTGCCACTGCGGGCGTCGGGGAGCAGACCGGGGATGTGCGCAAGGCGCTGGCGGATGCCGGAGCCCCGATGGGCGAGGCGTTCCCCGCCCCGCTCGCCTTCAACGTGGTTCCCTGGGCGGGGTCACTCAAGGATGGCGACTACACCTCCGAGGAGCTCAAGGTTCGCAACGAGTCACGCAAGATTCTGGGCCTGCCCGACCTGCGCGTCTCTGCGACCTGTGTGCGGGTCCCGGTGGTCACGACACACGCCCTGGCAGTGCACGCGCGCTTCAGTGAGCCGGTCGATGTCGCGCAGGCGAAGGAGCTGCTGCGAGCAGCCCCCGGCGTGGAACTGCTGGACGATCCCGCTGACAAGCAGTTCCCCACTCCCGCTGACGTCGTCGGAACGGATCCGACCTGGGTGGGTCGGGTGCGCCAGGCGGTGGACTTCCCCGATGCACTGGACTTCTTCGTCTGTGGTGACAACCTGCGCAAGGGTGCTGCTCTGAACACGGCACAGATCGCGGAACTGGTCGCTGCGGAGTTCTGAGCCCGGTCCGGCCGATCGGGCGTTGCGCCTCAGAATCGTTCAGCGAGTCGTGCCAGATTGCCCTGCCACAGCCGTTTCAGCACCGGCCTGGCAACCAGCGCCCCCAGTGGACCGCCGAAGTACCAGGGGAAGAGCAGTTCCTCGTGCCAGGTGAAACGCGTGGAATCGCCCTCCGCGTCCAGGAAGAACGTCCCATGGCCGCCCACCAGGCCCCGGTGATCCACTGAGAACCGTCTCGGAGGCAGCCAGGCGGTCACGACCATCTCGTCAGTGAGCTGCAGCGGTCCCACGCGGGTCAGACAGCGGAACCGCGTGCCGACCCCTTCCCGCTGCTGTCCGATGAATGTGATCTCTTCTGCGTCGGCCATCCACTCCACGTGGGAGCCGAGATCGCTCAGATCGTCCCAGACCTGTTCAGCCGGGGCCTCAAGCACCCGCGTGACCGTCAGAACCGTCACCGACCCACCTCCCAGCGCGACATTTGCAGATCCTGTCCACGTGACTAGAATAGGACCAGCCCCTCGTGCGGCGTTATCCCGCTGAACCCCCCCAGGGCCGGAAGGCAGCAAGGGTAGGTGGGCTCTATCGGGTGCGCGAGGGGTCCACTGCATTAAGGTGTCGCATGTCGTTAGCCCTGTATCGCACGTATCGGCCCGGTTCCCTGTCCGAGGTCATCGGTCAGGACCATGTCACCGTCCCGCTTGCGAGGGCACTGAAGTCCGGCTCGATCCACCACGCATTTCTGCTGAGCGGTCCGAGGGGCTGCGGCAAGACTTCCACTGCGCGCATTCTGGCCCGGAGCATGCTGTGCGAGCAGGGACCGACGCCTGACCCGTGCGGGACGTGTGAGTTCTGTACGGCGCTGGCACCCAATGGCGCCGGGCTCGTGGATGTCATCGAACTCGACGCGGCCAGCCACGGCGGCGTGGACGACACCAGGGAGCTGCGCGAGCGGGCGGCGTTCGTGCCCGCCTCGGCCAGGTTCAAGGTCTACATCATCGATGAAGCCCACATGGTCACCAAGGACGGCTTCAACGCCCTGCTGAAACTCATCGAGGAACCCCCCGAGCACCTCAAGTTCATCTTCGCCACCACGGAGCTGGACAAGGTGATCCCGACCATCCGCTCCCGCACGTTCAACTACGCGTTCCGGCTCGTCCCCGCCCGGACCCTCCAGGGCAATCTGGAACACATCTGCGAGGCCGAGGGAATCAGCTACGAACCCGAGGCCCTGACACTCATCGCACGGGCCAGCGGTGGCAGTGTTCGCGACGCACAGAGCATCCTGGGACAGCTGGCGGCCGGCGCACCCGAGGCCGGACTGCTGCGGCAGGATGTGGCCGAGCAGCTCGGCGTGACCGAGGACGCCCTGCTGGACGAGACCGTTCAGGCAGTCATCGCGGGTGACGGCGCGACGTTGTTCGCTGTGGTCGGCACGGTCATGGACGCGGGCCATGACGCGCGCCGTTTCGTCACCGACCTGCTGCATCAGTTGCGCAACCTCATCCTGCTCAAGAGTGGTGGTGAGCGGATCACCGCGGAGGTCCTCGACGTCTCTGACGACCGGATCGAGACGCTGCGGGAGCAGGCGAGCCACTTCGGGGTGAGTGAGCTCAACCGGTTGCTCGCCGTCGTCAATGAGGGGCTGACCACGATCAAGGGTTCGACCTCGCCACGGCTGCAGCTCGAGGTGCTCGCCTCACGGTTGCTGATCCCCTCGGCGGAGCTGGATCCGGAGAGTCTGCTGGCGCGCGTGGAGGGACTCGAGCGGCGACTTTCCGCCGTCGCAGCGGGCGGCGCTGTGCACCCGAGCGCGGCAGTGAGTCACACCGCCGACCGCGGCACTGCTGTGCAACGACCGGCGGCCGCCACGGCCGAGCAGAGTCAACCGGTCGCTGAGCAGCAGCCCGCAACCGCAGGTGGTGGTGTACCGGCGGCCGACGAGCGCCCCGCTGCCCCCAGCGTTGATTCGAACCAGCCTCGCCGTTCTCCGCCACCGCCGCCCACCATGAGAAGCAGGGCTGCCCGAGGGCAGGGCGATGCCTCGCCAGCGGAACCGGTGCGCCCGGTGACACCGCCTCCCGGGGAGGAACGGCCGGTAGCGTCGGCGGACCAGGGCCCAGCGGGACGGGACCGCGACGCCTCAGAGGCTTCTGCTGACCTCGAGGCGATCACAGCGATCTGGCCGCAGCTCATGACCAGGATCCGGGAACAGAGCCGCGTGGCAGCCGCCAGCTGGGAGGGCGCGCGCCCCCTGAGCCTCACCGGTGACCGCCTGCGGGTATTCGTGCCGGCGGAGGGTCAGGCCAACTCGATCCGCGCCAGTGGCAGGGACAAGGCGATGCGGAACCTGCTCATCGAGCACTTCAGGCTCGATCTGGTCGTCGAGGTATCGACCGAGGAGAAGCGGGCCGAGCCGGACACCCCAGCCTCCGATGACCCGGATCTGGGCGAGGAGGGACTCAGTGGCGTCGACCTGGCCGTGCGAGAGCTCGGAGCCGTCAAGATCGGTGAGATTGAAGGTGGCTGATGTATGACCCGGTGATCGGGGAACTGGTCGAGGAACTGGGCCGCTTCCCCGGTGTGGGGCCCAAGAGCGCGCAGCGGATCGCCTATTGGGTCCTGGACGCCGACGCCGAGGAGATCGAGCAGCTGGCGAAGGTGCTCGTCGAGGTCAAGCGCCGCGTCAAGTTCTGCAAGGTGTGCGGCAATGTGGCTGACGATGATCTGTGCCGGATCTGCCGCGACGAGAACCGGGACCCGACGATGATCTGCGTCGTCGAGGAGAGCAAGGATGTGATTGCCATCGAGCGTACCCGGGAGTTCGCGGGCCGCTACCACGTGCTCGGTGGTGCCATCAGTCCCATCGACGGCATCGGTCCGGACGATCTGCGCATCCACGAGCTGCTGCCCAGGCTGGCGGATGGCCAGGTCCGGGAGGTCATCATCGCCACCGATCCCAACCTGGAGGGCGAGGCCACGGCAACCTATCTGACCCGGCTGCTCGCCGACTTCGACCTCGAGGTGACCAGGCCCGCCAGTGGACTGCCGGTCGGTGGTGATCTCGAGTATGCCGACGAGGTCACCCTGGGACGTGCGATGGCTGCCCGACGCAGCTCGGCCGGCAAGGCTGGCGTCGAGTAGTTCAGCGACCAGTGGTTCAGCAGAGATCCGGCGGCTGTCCGGCAGCGGCTGTTACGCAGCACGACAGTGCAGTCGGGGTGACAAGATTTGAACTTGCGACCTCTTCGTCCCGAACGAAGCGCGCTACCAAGCTGCGCCACACCCCGCAAGTGATCCCAGTTTACACATCCCCGCAGGCTTCCTCAGCCACACCCGGCGCGGTCGTGCCCCGGCGGGCGGTCACGCTGGGGCGGGTCCGTCGTCTCCGGCTCGCAGGGACGGTGCCGGTTGCGGGTCAGTGGCCGCTGGGCTCGTCCACCGCTCGAAGAAGGAGCAGGCTGGCCTCGGGACGACAGGCGAACCTGATCGGGGCGTAGGGGGAACATCCCAGGCCGGCTGAGACGTTCATGGCAGCCGTGTGCTCACCCATGCTGCCGAATCCGGTGTAGGAGGAGACTCCCCGGGCCCGGGCGCGGTCGATGTCACAGTTGGTGACCAGGGCACCATACCCGGGGACACGCAACTGTCCCCCGTGGGTGTGTCCGGCGAGGATCAGGCTCGCTCCGTCCCCCGCCATCGGCTCGAGGACCCGGCGATACGGGGCGTGCGTCACGCCCAGTCGCAGTGTGGCGCTGGGATCGAAGGGTCCGGCGACCATGTCGTAGCGGTCCAGTTCGATGTGAGGATCATTCACGCCGCGGCTGTCGATGGTCCAGCCCGTCAGGTCGAGCCGGACTGCGCGGTTGTCGAGGTCCACCCAGCCGCGGCGCGTCAGGCCCGCGACAAGATCCTGCCAGGGCAGGATCCTGCGCCCGGCATCGAGTCTGGACGGCCCGAGGAAGTAGCGTGCGGGATTGAACGGACGCGGCGCCAGGTAGTCGTTGCTGCCGAGGGTGAAGACCCCGGGGCGTTCGAGCAGGGGAGCCAATGCGTCAAGAACCGGATTGATGGCATGGCGATCGGCGAGGAAGTCGCCGGTGCCCACCACCAGGTCAGGTTCCAGCCTGTCGAGGTCGGCCACCCAGCGTTGCTTGTCGCGCTGGTTCGGGGTCATGTGCAGATCGGAGAGATGCAGGATCCGCTTGGGGGAACTGCCCGGCGGCAGGATCGCCAGCTCAGCGGTGCGCAACGTGAACAGGTGCGTCTCAGCGATCGCGTAGCCGATGCCTGCAATGCCGGCGGCCGCCAGGGCGGCGACGGGGAGGCCGGCAGTGCGCAGCGGGGACATGCGACCAATCCTTGCATGTCGACCACAGCGTTGCCTGGCCTGCTGATCCCGGGAGCGACGGGTCCACGCGGGCTGACTTTGAAGTGTGAAGCTGAGCTTGAGACACTGAGTGGCATGAGCGAGCTCAAGGACCGGATCCGCGCTGATCTCACGGCGTCGATGAAGGCACGCGACGTGGAGACGACCAGTACTCTGCGGATGCTCCTGACGGCCATCTCTGCCGAGGAGGTCGCCGGCAAGCAGGCACGTGAGCTGAGTGATGACGAGGTCGTCATGGTGCTGACCCGTGAGCAGAAGCGCCGCAGGGAGGCAGCCGGCACCTTCGCCGACGCCGGGCGCGCCGACCGGGCGGCGGCCGAACAGGCCGAGGCTGAGATCATCGCGACCTACCTGCCGCAGCAACTGGCCGCCGATGAGCTCAACGCTCTGATCGCCGAGGCGGTCTCGTCGGCGGCAGAACAGGGTCTCAGTGGCGGGCGTGCGATGGGTGCGGTCATGAAGTCGCTCAAGCCAGCCACTGCCGGGCGCGTGGACGGTGCGGAATTGGCCGCAGCGGTGAAGGCTGCGCTGGGACTCGGCTGAGCAGTCAGCGACTCGTGGATCGCCGATCGGGGTGGCTTGCCTCTACCCTGGGAGGACGCGATAGCCGGGACGATAGGAGCACATCTTGGGCCTCGTGGTTCAGAAGTACGGGGGGTCGTCGGTCGCCGACGCCGCCTCCATCCGACGCGTCGCGCGCCGGATCGCCGAGACCAAGGAAGCCGGCCATGACGTGACGGTGATCGTCTCCGCGATGGGGGACACCACCGACGAACTGAACGATCTTGCTCACAAGGTCTCCCCGAACCCGCCGGGACGCGAGATGGACATGCTCCTCACGGCGGGGGAACGCATCTCGATGGCGCTACTGGCGATGGCCATCCACGACCTCGGGCACGAGGCACGCTCCTACACCGGCTCGCAGGCGGGTCTGATCACCGATTCCGCCCACGGGCGTGCTCGCATCATCGACATCACGCCGGGGAGGATCCAGTCGGCCATCGCCGACGGCGCCATCCCGATCGTCGCCGGGTTCCAGGGGGTCAGTCATGACTCCAAGGACGTGACCACGCTCGGACGGGGTGGTTCCGACACCACCGCTGTGGCCCTCGCGGTCGCGCTCAAGGCCGAGGTCTGCGAGATCTACACCGACGTCGATGGCATCTTCACCGCCGATCCCAGGGCGGTCGGCAGAGCCCACAAAGTCGACACCATCAGTTACGACGAGATGCTCGAACTGGCCGCTGTGGGAGCCAAAGTGCTGCACCTGCGTTGTGTCGAGTTCGCTCGTCGGTTCGGAATGCCGATCCACGTCCGCTCGACCTTCTCCAACGCCACCGGCACCTGGGTCGTGGCGGACCCGACCGAGGGAGGAACCATGGAACAGCCCATCATCTCCGGCGTGGCAGCCGACCTCAACGACGCGAAGATCACGATCGTCAGCGTCAAGGACGAGCCGGGAGTGGCTGCCGCCATCTTCCGGGCACTCGCCAAAGCCGGAGTGAATATCGACATGATCGTGCAGAACGTCTCCGCCCAGGCCACCGGGCGCACCGACGTGACGTTCACCTGTCCCACGGCGGACATGGCCAGAGCGCTTCAGGCGCTCTTCGACGCCAGGGACGAGATCGACTTCGAGACGCTGACCAGCGATGAGGACATCGCCAAGGTGTCGTTGGTGGGCGCCGGCATGCGGTCCAATCCCGGCGTCAGCGCCACCTTCTTCTCAGCCCTGTCCGATGCGGGCGTCAACATCGAGATGATCTCCACATCCGAGATCCGGATCTCCGTGGTGACCTCAGCCGCTGCCGCTCCTGAAGCCCTGCGGGCGGTCCACACGGCATTCGGCCTCGACGCGGACGGTGAAGCGGTCGTCTACGCAGGCACTGGTCGCTGAGCGGAGTCCGGGTATCGGGCTCAACCGCCGTCGCGAACGGCAACCAGGCCGACGTCCGTCTTCGCCTGCGCCGACAGTTCCGCCGCCCGCTCGACGAGTTCTTGTACTTGTGGATCGACGGGCTCCGGTCCGGAGAAGGCATCGGGCGGCAGGGCGCGCAACTGCTCGTATACCAGTGCAAGCTCCGCGTGGACCGTGAGCAGTTCCGGTGCTTCCTGCTGGTCCCAGGAGGTGTACACCGCGGCCACGTCGGCTCCGGAGCGGATCTCGTCCTCCTGGGTTGGGGTGAAGCCGCTGACCTCCAGGCGTACCTTGCCCTCCGGATCCGCGCCGTATGATGCGTGGGTGAGTTCGGCAGCGTGTTTGTTCCAGTAGGCATCGATGCCCCTGCGGCGCAGTTCGAGCACCAGCCGGGCTGTCACCGTTGCCCCCATCGCGTCTCTGTGCGAGAGGTAGACCGCAGCGCCCCCTGCGAGCTGCGGGTCCTGCGCAAGCTCGCTCGCCAGGCCGATCGACGCTCGTGCCGCCGCCGACTCCTCGTTGGGTGGGGCCGTCATGACTGATACGAGCAATGCAGCCGCCGCCACTGGCGGCAGCAGGCAGGCCACTCGCCGCACCGGATCGGCCGGCAGGAGTTCCAGCAGTGGCCAGGTGCCCATGACCAGCAGCGCCATCACCGACGCTGGTGCCCAGACGGTCAGATAGCGCACTGTCAGGTCTGAGAGCATGGCGGTGGACAGCCAAGCTGCCAGTGCGGCAGTCCAGCCGAGTACGAGTCCCACCAGGGCCACGTTCCGTCGTCGACGCCAGGCGACCACGGTGCCAGCCACCGGCAGGATGAGCAGGACCGGGATCGGGCTCTGGCTGATGGGAGACAGCACGTCCGGCCCGAACCAGTTCGGGACGAGTTCGAAGGCAGACGCCATGAACCGGCTGGCGTCAGCCGCCCCGATCGCATCGCCGCTCTCACGTCCGAGGATGGCGACGACGTTTGAATCCCCGGACAACTCCTGCCAGATGGGCGGCAGCCACAGCAGCAGGCCCAGCGCGAGGCCGACGAGCCAGTGCCGCCACGGAAGTGCGAGCCGAGCAGTCGTCACCGGTGCTGTCCCTGCCCCGGCAACGACATGTGACCGGTCGGCTCGCCGACGCCGGAGCAGGAGGATGCACACGACCGCGACTGTGAGCGACGCGCAGGTGATGGCGTATCCCAGGTGGGCCTGGACCAGATACGACGCCAGAGGGATGAATGCGACCGCACCCCACTTGCCCAGCAGGGCCGCGTCCCAGGCGAGGAACACCAGTGTGAAGGTGCCGACGACTCCGACCCATGGATTCCACCAGGAGGCCAGTTCGATGGCGTTGGGGTACTGGAAGAGCAGGATGACGGCGCCGAGCAGGGCCAGCATGCCGAGCAGCACGTCGCGGTTGTGAGCCACCCGCCAGGAGAGCAGCGACATGCCGAGCTGCCAGCCGAGTGTCACCAGCGCCAGCACGATCGTGGCGGCACCGAACAGGTGGTAGGGGATGGCGAGGAAGTACAGCTGGGCAGGTCCCGGGTGGTCGAAGCCGTAGCGGCTGTAGCTGCCGAGCAGAGGGAACTGGTCGGTGATCACCGAGATTCGATTCTCGAGGATCGCCAGGTCCTTGACGCCGACCCCGAGCCGTTGTGCGGCGATCAAGCCAGCGATCCCCAGAATCGCCACAGTGATGGCTGTGCTGGCACCGGCGAGGCTGAAGCGGGAGAGGCGCGTATGCCTGCGACCCCGTACCACTCTCGGGGCCCGCTCTGTCTGCGCTACGGCCGTGACCGGCGGGGCGTGGTCGGGCATGGTCCTATGCTAGGTGCAGCAGTGCCGCGGCGTGATCCGGGTTCAGAAGCTATCGATTGTTCTGCGGTGAGAGGTGCGTGCTGATGTCAGCACGGGCTGCCGGTCAGTCGCCGAAGACGGATCCGAAGTCGAAGTCGCGGAGTCGCTCCAAGGGGCTGCGGGTGTCCTCGGTCGGTGCCGGCTCGGGCGCCTGGTCCTCGGGCAGCTGTGCGCCCTCGTCAGCGGACTCCCGTGCCTCCTGCCGCTTCTTCTTCTCCTCTTCCTGCCGCTGGAACTCGTCGTTGATGTACTTCGGCTCCTGACCGAAGCCTTCGACCGGCAGATCGGAGTGGGCTCCGGCCATGGCCGAGCGCCAGATCGGTCCGGGGATCACCGCGCCGTACACCTTGCCGTAGTAGTTGCCGTTGATGACGACATCGCGCAGTGGGTAGTTGTTGAAGCCGCGTGGGTCGAAGACCGCGACGTAGGCGGCCCTCTGCGGCGTGGCACCGGCGAAGGTGGCCGTGTTGGCCCCGTCGTTGGTGCCGGTCTTGCCGATGATGGGCCGGCCGAAGTTCGCTCCCGGGAAGGTGCCGCCACTGCTCACGGGGCCCTGGAGCAGGGCGACGAGCGTATCGGCGACCTGACTGCTGAGCACACGCCGGCACAGTGGGGTGAACTTGTAGATCGGCTTTCCGCGGGAGTCCTTGATCTTCTGGATCGGGTTCGGCTGGCACCAGACCCCGTCATTGGGGAACGATGCGTAGGCCCCGGCCATGTCCAGCGATGTCACCTCGTTGGAACCGAGCGGGAACGACGGGACCCGGTTCAGCTTGCTGCCGTCGCCGAGGCGCACGCCCATGGACTCGGCGATCTCCGCCTGGCGGCAGAGGCTGACCATCCGCTCGAGGCCGATGAAGAACGTGTTCACCGAGCCCTTGGTGCCGGAGAACATGTTGAAGGTGCCAGAGGTGCTCTCGCTCGCGTTCGCGACGGTGTACGGGGGGAAGCCGTAGCCCTCACAGTCACGGAAGCCATAGAAGGTCGCAACGCCCGGCGCATTGATGTTCACGTACGGGGAGATGCCCTTGTCCAGCGCGGCAGCGAGTGTGAAGACCTTGAAGGTCGACCCCGCCTGGACGCCGAGGATGCCG
The DNA here is from genome assembly GCA_020438795.1 of Actinomycetota bacterium. Classification (GTDB taxonomy): domain Bacteria; phylum Actinomycetota; class Actinomycetes; order S36-B12; genus JAGQTY01. The sequence continues at coordinate 46,243 of JAGQTY010000019.1, read as the reverse complement.
CCGTACTTCTTCTTGACGTTGAAGTTGAAGGCGGAGTAGCCGACTTCCTTCTTGGTCCCCCACCTGGTGTTCTGTGCCATGGCCTTGATGCGGCCGGTGCCTGGTTCGACCATGGACAGGGCTGCGATCTTGTTGCTGTAGTCGCCGGTGGGCACGTAGGACTCGATCGCGTTCTGGGAGGCGTTCTGGTCCCCCGGATCGAGCGTCGTTGTGATGTCCAGTCCGCCGTTCTCCAGCAGCTTGATCCGGGCGCGCTTCGTCTTGCCGAAGGCGCTCTCGTTGCGGATGTACTGCAAGGTGAAGTCACAGAAGTACGGATCGTCGGCGTACGTGCAGCCGTTGGGGAAGCTCTTGAACTTGACGGTCCGCTTGACCTTGGTCTTCACGGCCTTCTGATACTGCTTGTCCGTGATGTAGCCGAGTTCGAGCATCCGGTGCAGGACGTCGTTGCGGCGGGTCTGGGAGTCGTTCGGATTGCGCTTGGGATCGAAGGCACCCGGTTGCTGGACAGTGCCGGCGAGCGTGGCGGCCTCGACGAGGCTGAGGTTCTTGGCGGACTTGCTGAAGTAGGTCTGCGCCGCTGCCTCGACGCCGTAGGCGCCGGAGCCGAAGTAGGCGATGTTCAGGTAGTCGCTGAGGATGCGTTCCTTGCTCTTCTGCTTCTCGAGTGCCAGGGCGATGCTGGCCTCTCTGGCCTTGCGCGAGAAGGTCTGCTCGGTGGCGGCCTTCTCCTCGTCCTTGTTCTTGGCGTTGTTGAGCAGTGTCATCTTGACCAGCTGCTGGGTGATGGTCGAGCCGCCCTGCTGCACCGAGCCGGACTGCTGGTTGGTGACGAAGGCCCGCAGCGTGCCCTGAACGTCCACCCCGTTGTGCTCGTAGAAGCGCGAGTCCTCGATCGCCACGATGGCGTCCTTCATGACCTGCGCGATCTCCTTGCCGGGCACGACGACACGGTTCTGCTCGTAGAAGTAGGCCATCCGGTCGCCCTCGGAGTCCCTGATCGTGGAGCGTTGCGGCAGGACCGGGTCGGCCAGGCTCTTCGGCAGTGAGTCGAAGCTGTTGATTGCCGTGTTGGTGATCGCGGCTACGCCGCCCACAGCGGGCATCGCGATGGCAGCACCGATCACGCCGGCGATCACCGCAGTCCCGGTGAACATGGCGACGAACTTCAGGGAAGTCCCCGCTCGGTTATGGGCACCTTGATCGGAGCGTGACTGATCGCTCGATGAGGTATCGCCTGGCACAGTCATACGACGTTCAGGATACGTCGTCCGGTTCCATGGGGCTCGCTTGGTGGGAAACTGTGCCCAAGCTAAGACCATTTAGTCCGAATGGACTAGAAGACTTGGTCGATTCCGACCTGTGATCCCGATCACTCTCCGCGTAGTCTCCGTCACAACGAGCGTAGTCGATCTTCGCAACTCGTTGCGGGGGTCCTTGTGGAAGGAACTCATCGAAAGATGTGGAACAGTGATTGGGCGGTGGACGCCGCCTGTAATGGAACCGACCCCGACGAACTCTTCGTACAGGGTGCGGCGCAGAACCGCGCCAAACTCATATGTATGGGATGCCAGGTCCGGACCGAGTGCCTGGCCGACGCACTGGACAACCGTGTCGAATTCGGTGTCTGGGGCGGCATGACCGAACGGGAGCGGCGCGCGCTGCTCCGGCGCCGCCCCGATGTGACCTCCTGGCGCAGACTGCTCGCCACTGCGCGCGAAGAACACCATCGCGTCGCCGACACCGACCAGCCCGTTCCACTGGTGCCGGCCCAGCACAACCCGGTGGTCCGGCTACCCTGACACAAGCAACGGTACGGACTCCAGGCCGCGACCGAAGGAATCCACCCGCTCCTCCAGGCGGGTGGATTCTTGTTTTTGCCACAAGCATGCGCGGTCCGCGCCGGTCGTCTCAGGCGGTCGCCGGGTCCCAGAAGGACTCGTGATCCGGCTGGTCGGCCAGCAGGGCTCCGATGTCACGAAGACCGTCGAGGTCATGAACGTCCGCTGCCAGTGCCGGTATCACCGCGACAGCGACCGCCGGGTGCGACTCACAGAAGTGCTCGGCGAGCCCACGCTGGCGACCCTCGGCACGCAAGGTCTCGGCGTGCATGGCAAGGACCGCAGCAGTCTCCGGGTGGATCTCCTGTTCGTCGAGGCGCGCCGCGGCATCGGTCGCCTCAGCGACACTCAGTGAATCGGCCGGGGCGATGGTGACCCGGTTCAGCAGCAGTCCACTGAGCGGCATATTCTCCTCGCTGAGCCGCTCGACGAAGTAGGAGGCTTCACGCAGAGCATCGGCCTCCGGTGCCGCGACGACGGCGAAGTACGTGCCTGGCTCCTGCAGCAGTGCGTAGGTCGCCTCGGCACGCTTGCGGAAACCGCCGAAGATACTGTCGAGTGCCTGCACGAAGGATGAGACATCGCTCAGCAACTGAGTGCCGAGAACCTTGTTCAGTGACCCGAACACGATGCTGAAACCCGCACCGAACACCTTGCCGATCCCTCGCCCGGCGCCCTTGGCCGGTGCACTGAGGATCTTGATGAACCTGCCGTCGAGGAACGAGCCGAGCCGGTTGGGTGCGTCCAGGAAGTCCAGTGCCGAGCGTGACGGCGGAGTGTCGACGATGATGAGGTCCCACGTCCCTTCCTCATCGGCCCTGGCCCGCAGCTGGCCGAGCTTCTCCATGGCCATGTATTCCTGTGTCCCGGCGAAGGAGCTCGACAGGGACTGGTAGAAGGGGTTGTCCAGCACCTGCCTGGCCCGTTCCGGGTCACTGTGCGCCTCGACCAGCTCGTCGAAGGTCCGCTTCATGTCCAGCATCATCGCGTCCAGGCTGCCCTCACCTGACACGCCCGGAACCGGCCTGGGAGTGTTGTCGAGCTCGGTGAGCCCCATGGACTGGGCGAGTCTGCGGGCGGGGTCGATCGTCAGCACGACGACATGACGGCCCATCTCCGCTGCACGAAGGGCCATGGCTGCGGCGGTGGTCGTCTTGCCGACACCACCGCTGCCACAGCAGACCAGGATCCGGGTGCTCTCGTCCCTCAGGATCGTGTCGATGTCGAGGCTTGGAGGTGTCACCGTCGCCCCCTCGGGGCCTGCTCGCGAATCGTCCTGGCCAGGTGGGCGATGCCGCGAAGATCCACACCGCTGGGCAGGTACGGGAGATCGATCAGCGGCACCGGAGCCGCGTCAAGACGTTCACGCTCGGCTCGTTGCAGGAGCACGCGGGAGCGATGATCGCTGGCCTCCTGTTGCAGGCTCGCCACCAGGCCGGGCGTCGCTGCCAGCCCGGCCGCCTCGAGTCCCGCCGAAACCTGCTCGGCCCCGAGTCCGGTTCCGTCGGTGATGAACTGCTCCGGAAGGGTCTCCTCCTGGAGCATATTGACGAAGACCGCCCCGATCGGCAGCCCCTGAACCTCAAGTTCAGCGATACCGTCCAGAGTCTCCTGCACCGGCATCTCCTCAAGGATCGAGACAAGGTGAATGGCGGTCTCGGGGCTCTTGATGACCCGCATGACGCTCTCCGCCTGGTTCTTGATCGGTCCCATCCGGGCCAGATCCTTCACCTCGTCGTTGACGTTGAGGAACCGGGTGATACGCCCGGTCGGGGGTGCGTCCATGACGACCGCGTCCCATTCGAGGTCGCCGCTGCGGTTGCGACGCCGCACGGACTCCCCGGCCTTGCCCGTGACCAGCACGTCGCGGAGTCCTGGAGCGATCGTGGTAGCGAAGTCGATGGCACCGACCTTCTTCAGCGCCGTGCCGCCGCGCTTGATGTTGTAGAACATGCGCAGGTATTCGAGCATCGCGGCTTCCGGGTCGACCGAGAGCGCATAGACATCACCGCCATGCGGAGCCACTGCGACGTGAGTCTGCTCGTAGGGGATCGACTCCAGCCCGAACAGTTGTGCGATCCCCTGGCGCCCTTCGACCTCCAGCAGCAGGACCCTGCGGCCACCCTCGGCCAGAGCGACGGCCAGCGCAGTGGCGACAGTCGTCTTGCCCGTCCCACCCTTGCCGGAGACCACGTGCAGTCGCACGCCTGGCCAAAGATCGGTCACGTCAGCATCTTAACGCCGTGGCAGGGGGCTACGCAGTTCAACGGTCAGGCGCTCGTTGACCGGTCTGCGAGGAGGCGCGACCAGCCGATCGGCTATGGTAGCGCCATGGCTGTTTGGGAATACGCGACCGCGCCGCTGCTCATCCACAACACCAAGGAGATCCTGGACACCTGGGGGAAGGACGGCTGGGAACTCGTGCAGATCGTCCCCGGCCCGAATCCCGAGAACATGGTGGCCTACTTCAAGCGCGAGGGTGAGAGTGCCTACGTGGGCTGACCGGCTCGTAGCCGCTGGACACGAGGTGCCGGCGGTGGTGCCGCCCGTGGCTGCCTACGTGCCTGCGAAGCGTGCGGGCGACCTGGTGTTCGTCGCGGGCCAGCTCCCCTTCGTGGCAGGCAAGCTGATGGCCACGGGGAAGGTTCCCTCGGAGGTCTCCATCGAACTGGCCGCCTCGTGTGCCGCACGCGCTGCGCTGAACGGTCTCGGCGCCGTCGCGAGCGTCGTGGAGCCGGACCGGATCGAGGGCATCGTCAACATGACCGGGTTCGTTGCCGCACCCGATTCGTTCCTCGACCATCCGGTGATCCTCAATGCGGCCAGTGAGATCTTTGCTCTGGCCTTCGGCGATGCAGGCGCTCATGCCCGCACGGCGGTGGGCGTCACAGCACTCCCGCTCGACAGCCCGGTGGAACTGCAGATCGTGGCCAGTGTCCGTGGGGACCGCTGATGGGTCTGCCCGAGGAATTCCATCGAAGGGCCGAGGCGCTGGTCCGGGGCGACACCGAGGCGTGGCAGCCGAGTCCAGCGGTTCCCGCCGCCACGATCATCCTCATCCGTGACGGTGATTCCGGCCTCGAGGTGTTCCTGCAGCAGCGTGTCGGGTCCATGAAATTCGCCGCCGGCATGTTCGTGTTTCCGGGTGGTCGGGTGGAGGAGTCCGACAGAGCCGGGACTGTGCCCTGGCAGCCCGGAGCGCGATCCGAGCCCTTTGTGCTGCCGCCACGGCCGTCCCCCATGGATCACTTCGAGGCGATCTCCATCGCAGCGATGCGCGAGACCTGGGAGGAGGCGGCAGTGGTGCTGGCCTCGCAGGACCGACCGGGCCCGGGCGCTGACCTCGCACTGTCGCAATGGCTGCGGTCGGAGGGTCTGTCTCTTGATGCCGGGCTGGTGCAGCCCTGGATCCACTGGGTGACCCCAGAGGTGGAACGGCGCCGGTACGACACCCGGTTCCTGGTGGCTGAAGTCCCGGATCGACAGACTGCCCGCGACCTGGGGGTGGAGTCGCGGATGTCGACCTGGGCAGGGGTTGCGGCAGCGATCGAGGCCGCACGGTCCGGAGAGATGCCCATGCTGCCGCCGACCGTGGATGCCCTGGAACAACTGGGTGCATTCGACAAAGCCGCCGCAGTGATGCTCGAGGCATCCGGGCGCACCCCGCAACCCAAGATGCCGGTCCCGGTGCTCAGGGACGACCAGGTGGCCTGGCGGATCAGGGACCCCTACGATGACACAGACCTCGGAGCCTGGTGATGTCTGGAGCACCTGTGGTCATCGGTTCCGTCGGCCCATGGTCGGGGGGCCGGGTGGACGAGCTGGCAGAGTGCGTGCTGGCGCCCAACCCGTCGGCCATGACCCTTGACGGCACCAACACCTGGTTGGTGTCGGCTCCCGACAGCACCACAGCTGTGCTCATCGATCCGGGTCCGGCCGATCCCCGGCATCTCGCCGCGGTTTCGGATGCTGTGGCT
>JAGQTY010000019.1:0-40327 GCA_020438795.1 Actinomycetota bacterium | reverse complement strand
CTGTCGTTCCTGCTTCGCGAGAACGGTGCGTTGCTGACCGGTGACACCGTGCTCGGACGCGGCACCACCGTCGTAGCCCACCCCGACGGTCGCCTGGATGAGTATCTCGCCTCGTTGCGCCGCCTGCAGCGGCTGGCGCAGGCCCATACGGCCACTCGGCTGCTGCCCGGTCACGGACCGACCGCCGAGGACCCCATCGGGCTGCTGGACGCCTATCTCGTGCATCGCGAGGAGCGCCTCGATCAGGTCCGCGAAGCCATCGGCAACGGCGCGAGCTCCCCGGCTGACATCGTCAAGATGGTGTACCAGCCCATCCCGGACGAGGTCGTCCCGGCCGCGTTGGCCTCAGCACGGGCGCAGTGGGACTACCTGACCGCTGGGGCCGTCTGAACAAGAAGCCTCGGCAGGAGCGCCCTGGGGTTGGTGACGCAGGCGCCGGGTCAGCGAGCCCGGCGAGCCAGACGTTCGTTGTCGGTCAGGATGACCGAACGTGATTCCAGCCGGATCCAGCCTCGCTGGGCGAAGTCTGCCAGGGCTTTGTTGACCGTTTCGCGTGAGGCGCCCACGAGCTGAGCCAGTTCCTCCTGAGTCATGTCGTGGGTGACGCTGACCCCGCCCTCGACCGGTACGCCGAAGCGCTCTCCCAGGTCGACCAGCGCCTTGGCCACGCGGCCGGGCACGTCGGAGAACACAAGATCGCTCATCGCCTCGTTCGTCTTGCGCAGTCGCTGCGACAGTGCGCGCAGGAGCGCCTCGGCGACCTCCGGGCGACCGCTCAGCCATGGCCGCAGCGCGTCGTGACCCACTTCGCGCGCGACGGTATCGGTGAGGGCCGTGGCCGTGGCGGCCCGAGGACCCGGATCGAACAGCGACAGTTCGCCGATCATCTCGCCCGGGCCGATGATGGCCAGTAGTGCATCACGGCCGTCGGCGGAGGCAGTGCCGAGTTTGATCTTGCCTTCCTCGATGACATACAGCCGGTCGCCGGGGTCTCCCTCACGAAAGAGGATGCCACCCTTGGGCACTCTGACCGCGTTCGTGGCGGCCCGCAGCGCGGCGGCCGCCTCGGGATCCAGTGCCGCAAAGAGGGGCGCTTGCATCAAGACGTCGTCCACGCCCGAGTCCTTCCCGCTGTCCAGCAACCTAAGTGTGTCGTAAATCGACCTGTGATGTGACGTTCACCACATTAGCGGGTTGTGATGTGGGGCAACGATTCGGAGACCGCCGTTAGGGCTAAGCCCGGATTCTCCCGATATCTGCTGATCAGTTCGGCGGTCGTGGCATCGATGCGGCTGTGGAGCTCGTGCCGGTACTCCGACAGCGCCGATTCGGCCTCGTCGAGGTCAGCCAGGAGTTGTTCGCGGTCCTCGTCGCTCTCGGGCGAGGATCGGGTCCACAGTTCCACGATGTTCGGCAGCGCGGGCAGGGTCGGGTTGAGCGTGAGCCCGAGGGCTGCGATACGACGATGGGACGACTGGGAGTCAGCCAGGATCTCCGCGAGGTCATCGACCCGGACCCGGCGTTCATCCGCGTGACGGCGCAGCAGATCGGCCCGTGCCTGCACGACGCGACGCCAGTAGCTGACCTGCTCCTCCTCCCGGATGAGGCCCTTGCGCAGGTGTCGCACGTCATTGAGGGCCTGTTTGCTGATGTCCATCACAGGTGCTTCGCTGCGCTGGATCGGAAACGCCCCCGTGTGGATCGCACGTGAGCCGGGGTCCGTACGCATCGCTCCTCCAGGCCTTGCTGCCATGCTGGTCGAAATCCAGTCACAGACTGCTCGTTGTGCCTTCCGTATCGTGGATTCGTCGCCGGCCATTGAGGTCCTTGGCCCAATTGTGCTGAGGTTTACTCTGAATGGGTGGCCTCACAGACCCCACTGGCGCGCAAGCGCCGTGCCCGCAGGATCTACCGCATTCTCAGCGCGACCTACCCGGATGCCCATTGTGAGCTCGATTTCGACGGGCCGTTCCAATTGCTGGTCGCCACGGTGCTGTCCGCGCAGTGTACTGATGCCCGGGTGAACGCCGTCACCCCGGCGCTGTTCGCCGCCTACCCGACACCGCAGGAACTTGCGGGGGCCGCTCCGCAGGCGGTGGAGGAGATCGTGCGGCCGACCGGGTTCTTCCGTGCCAAGACAGCCAGCCTGCTGGGCATCGCAAGCGCCCTGGTCAACGAGTACGACGGCGAGGTGCCGGAGTCTCTGGACCGGCTGACCAGGTTGCCCGGGGTCGGGCGCAAGACCGCGAATGTGGTTCTGGGCAATGCCTTCGACGTTCCCGGGATCACCGTCGACACGCACGTCCGGCGCCTGTCCCAGCGACTGGGTTTCACCGAGCACGAGGACCCGGACAAGATCGAACGGGACCTCATGGCCCTGTTCGTGCCAGCGGACTGGACCCAGTTGTCGCATGTCCTGATCTGGCACGGCCGTCGGATGTGCCACGCTCGACGACCCGCATGCGGGGTCTGCCCGGTGCAGCGACTGTGCCCCTCGGCGGGCATCGGCCCCATGGACCCCGATGTCGCGGCGAAACTCGTCCGAACGGCGCCTCGCAACTGAGGCCGGTATCGCGGCTTCCCCCAGGGCTCACGTGCTCTGTGCGACGAGCGCTGCACAGGCTGGCGGACTAAACTGAACCCCGAGGGAAGGTCGGTCGTGGGAGACGTCAACAGCACGGGATGGATCGACCGTGATTCGCTCAGGGAACTGCCGCCCTGGCTCACCGGGCTGGCGAACGCGCTCTCGGATGTGGACCCACTCGAGATCAGCTCCTTCCTGCCCCCGCCAACCGGTGGTCGTCCGGGCGCCGTGCTGATCCTGTTCGGTGAGACCGCAGCAGGTTCGGATCTGCTCATCACGCAGCGAGCGGCTCACATGCGCTCGCATGCGGGGCAACCCGCCTTCCCCGGCGGAGCGATCGATCCCGGAGATGCGGACGCGGTGGCTGCCGCACTCCGGGAGGCTCAGGAGGAGACAGACCTGGACCCCGGGGAAGTGACGGTCTTCGGGGCGCTGCCCGACCTGTGGCTGCCCCCGTCCGGTTTCGTGGTGAGTCCGGTGCTGGGCTGGTGGGGTGAGGGCACGCCTGTGCAGGTGGGCTCGCCGGACGAGGTCGAATCGGTGCACCGGGTGCTGATCTCGGAACTCCTGGACCCGGCGAACCGGGTTTCTGTGCGGCATCCGATCGGTTTCGTCGGCCCCGGCTTCGAGGTCCAGGACATGCTGGTCTGGGGGTTCACAGCCGGCATCATCTCAAGACTGTTCGACATCGTCGGATGGACGCTGCCCTGGGACACCGAACGCTACGTCGACATCAAGGTGTGACCCCTCAGGAGTGCACGGCGTCGAGCCAGGGGATCAGTGCCTGCCGGAACCGCATGGCGTCCTCCTCGTGCGGGAAGTGCCCCACGCCCGCCAGATCGATCCGCTCATACCGGCCGGTCACGAAATCCTCGCTGCCGTCGGACACTCGGGGCAGGATGCTGCCGTCGGCCCGTCCCAGGATGTGCAGCACCGGCTGGACGACCGGTGCCTTCATGCTGTTGAGATAGCGGCGTCCGTCGCTGCGCGGGATCGAGCGAAGGGCCCAGCGGTAGTACTCAAGGGCGCAGTGCGCCGTGGACCGGAACTGCATCGCGCGGCGATAGTGCAGGGCCGTTCGGGGATCGGGCCAGCCGGGGGTGCCCGACCATCGCCGCAGCAGCTCCTCCACCTGGGCGGCGTCCTTGCGGAGCAGGGCCCGCTCAGGGGTGAACGGCCATTGATATCCGATGGCGTAGCGGGACAGCCTGCGTTGTTCCGGGTCGTGCAGTTGCGCCCTGCGCAGCAGGATCGGGTGCGGAACCGCGACCGGCGCGATCGCGCGGACCGCGTTGCTGCGCTGCACCGCCGCACTCCAGGCAACCAGCCCGCCCCAGCCGTGGCCGACCACCGTGGCGCTGCCGAACCCGTGGGCGCGGATGATGCCTGCGAGATCGCTGGCCAGCGTGGTGAGGTCGTAGCCGTGGGGTGTGTGGTCCGAACCGCCATAGCCGCGCATGTCCACGGCGATCGCCGTGTAGCCCGCCGTTGCCAGTTCGGGCAGGAGGTGCCGCCACGTCCACCAGAACATCGGATACCCGTGCAGGAGGATGACGGGCGGGCCTGAGCCGGTGGTGACGGTATGGAACCGCGCGCCGTTGGCCGAGACGTCCCTGTGCTCCCAGGGGCCGGGTTCCCAGATGGCCTCCTCGGGAGTCATGACTCAGTGGTTCTCGCTGGAGCCGGACTTCGCAGTGGCCGAGGTCGGTGTGGTCTCCAGAGCCTGCTCCGGGGAGCCACCGGTCAACGCTGCCCGGGTCTTCTCCCACTCGATCTTGCTCAGCCGCGGTCCCTTGATCTTCTTGGCATTGACGATCCCCACGATGCCGCCGACAGCGGCGATGAGCAGCAGTGCCAGGGTCACGATCCCGAAGCCGGCCCACTCGGGAAGCCCGAAGAAGACGAGCAGCCAGGCGATGCTCACCAGCAGGAACACGAACCCGAGCGCGCCGAAGATCAGCGCGATGAAGAAGGCGCCGCCGGTGGTCCCGGCCTCTCGCTTGGTCTCGTTGAGCTCGGCCTTGGTCAGTTCTGCCTGCGCCTTGAAGAGGTTGGTGGCATCGGTCTTGACCGAGACGAGCAGCGAACGGATCGACTGATCGTCCTGCGAGGTGTCACTCATGGTGCTTCCTTCCGGGCGGCGCAGTACAGAGTCCAGCTTATGGCGATCACCTCGTCACAAGCGAGTCGGGTCGTTCCCGGCCCCTCTCACTGAACGGCAGGCGGGTCCTCCTGCGGCCCTGTGGGTGGTGCGCTGTCGTCCCGGCCTTCCTGCTGGTAGACGTCGGGCACCCCGTCATGGTCCTCGTCACGTTCCTCGCGTGCCGCCAGGACCGCGTAGTAGCGGTTCCTGCTCAGGATCACCAGGGTCGCCAGTCCGGCGGCAAGCACACTGGCGAGCAGGATTCCGATCTTGGCCGCGTCAGTGCCCTCGATGTCGCCCGGGAACGCGAGTTCGGCGATCAGCAGTGACACTGTGAAGCCGATGCCCGCCAGCATGCCGATGGCGATCACATCCCGCCACCGGATGTCCTCGGACAGCTTCGCTTTGGTGAAGCGCGCCATGACCCAGGCGGTTCCCACCACCCCGATGGGCTTGCCCAGCACCAGGCCGACGATCACCCCGAGCGCGACGGGACTGCCGATCGTCTCGATGATGTTGGCATCGCGCAGATCGACACCAGCGGCGAAGAAGGCGAAGATCGGGACACAGATGGCAGCACTCACCGGCCGGATCTTGTGCTCTGCCCGGGCTCCGGGAGACTCTTCCTCGCCCGGATCGGTCCTGACCCGGGTCAGTAGACCCACGAGCACGCCGGCCACTGTCGCATGCACCCCGCTGTTCAGCATGAACACCCAGGCCACGACGGCCAGGAGCACATAGACCCACCATTGCGAGAAGCGCTCCCGTTGCAGCACCCAGTAGAGGGCCAGCGCCGCCAGCGAAACGAAGAACGACCAGGCGATGAACCCTTCGGAGTAGAAGACAGCGATCACGGTGATCGCGCCGAGGTCATCCACGACCGCCAGGGACAGCAGGAACGCCCGCAGCGCGACGGGCAGCCGACGTCCCACGACGGCCAGCACAGCCAGCGCGAACGCGATGTCGGTGGCCATGGGGATGCCCCAGCCCTGCAGATGCTCGCTGTGGGTCGAGGCGTTGATAGCCACGAAGAAGGCCGCCGGCACGACCATGCCCCCGATGGCGGCCGCGATCGGCACGGCTGCCTTGGCGGGGTTGGCCAGCGTGCCGAGTTCGAGTTCGTGACGCAGCTCCACTCCGGCGATGAAGAAGAAGACTGCGAGCAGGCCATCTGCAGCCCATTCGGCCAGGGTGAGGTTCAGGTGCAGGAAGTCCGGTCCGATCGTCACTTCGGACAGGGCGATATAGCTGTCACCCCAGGGCGAGTTGACCCACACCAGCGCGATCACGGTGGCGATCAGGAGCAGGACGCCACCGACCGTCTCGTCGCGAAGGGCAGGGAGCAGCCAGTTGCGCTCACCGATGGGGAGTCTCTCGAAGAGCGTGACCTTGATGGGCTGGTCCTTGGCCTCCGGGTCCTCGAGTTCCTCGTGACCCTCCTGTGCCATTGGTCCTCCTATCGACTCGACCAATCTATCGTTGCCGGGGCAGCTGCCCTGCGACCCGGTGACCTCACCCGCACCCGCCAGGGTGCTCAGGACTGCGGCTCACCTGCCGGAGCCACGGGCTGCGCAGTCTCCAGGTCGGGTGCATCGGCCTGTCGGGGCAGTGCGGCAGTCGCGGCATCCTGATCCGGCGGCCGGGGATCGGGCTCAGGCGCGTCGGTCCGCTGTTCGCCCTGGAGCCGCTCACGGCGTTCCGAGATCCGGATGGCCTGCAGGATCCCGACGGCGAGCCAGGTCGCGATCATGGATGTCCCGCCATAGGAGACGAAGGGCAGCGTCACGCCTGTGACCGGTGTGATTCCCAGAGCCATGCCGATGCTCTCGAAGCCCTGGAAGGCGAACCACGCCACAATGCCCCCGGCCACACACCGGGAGAAGACCCGCTTGGAGCGGAAGGCGATCTGGACGCCACGGAGCAGGATCACACAGAGGAGGAAGATGAGAACCACGCCGCCGATGAACCCGAGTTCTTCCACCGCCACCGTGTAGATGAAGTCACTCTCGTTGACAGGAACGAAACCCCCCTGGGTCTGCATCCCCTGCCCGAGGCCCTGTCCGGACATCCCGCCGGCACCGATGGCGATCCGCGACTGCAGGGTGTTGTGGCCAGCGCCCAGCGGGTCGGCCTCCGGATTCATGAATGCGGTGAGGCGGGCCATCTGGTAGTCGGGCAGCACGTCGTTGGTGAGTACGTAGTAGACGCCGCCGCCGATGATCAGTGCGATGGGCAGCAGGATGAACCAGGAGGTTCCCGCCACGAGCAGCATGACCGCGAGTACGCAACCCATCACCATCGCCGAACCGGTGTCGCTCTGCAGAATGACGATCCCCGCCGGCGGCAGTGCGACCGCGATGCTCAGCGCCACCGGCCAGAAGCCCGGCCGGTCGCCGTACTCACGCCCGCTGCTGCTGAGGATCGCGCCGATGGTGAGGATCAGGGCGACCTTGGCGAACTCCGAGGGCTGCAGCGTGAAGCCACCCGGCAGCTGTACCCAGGCCCGGGCTCCCGCGACCTCGACCCCCAGCGGGGTGAAGGTTGCGAGCAGTCCGATCAGAGCGAGCACGTAGGCCGGGATCGCGAACCTCCGCAGCCACCGCGTGTTCGCGCGCGAGATCAGGTAGGCGAGCGCCAGCGCCACCACGAGACTGATGGCCTGGCGCCGCCCGGACATGCCGTCGTCGGTCTTCAGGGTCGCAGACCACACCAGTGCCACGCCCAGACAGGACAAGGCCAATGCGGCCAGCAGCAGTATCCAGTCGAGTCTGGCGAGGTGGCTCTTGCGCTCTCGCCGGGGGATCTGCAGGTCCGGGTCGCGTTCGTAGGTGATCACACTCATGACGGCTCACTCCCGGCCGACCGGCGCTCCTGCTTGCGCTGTTGCGCCTTCTTCCGGGCCTTCTCCTTGGCCTTCTTCTTTGCATCCGGGTCGATGCTGGCTTCACGCGCTGCCTCCGCGGCCGCCCGCGTAGCCGCGGCTTCCCGCTTGGTGGCTCGCCACTGCTGCCTGGCGGCCTTCGCGAGGGCGGACTGTTGCCGGGCCAGTCGCCGCGCCGCCTTGCTCTGCTTGCGGTTCCGTTCGAGCCGGGACTCCACGCGCTCTGCGACTGCTGCCGCACGCTGCTGCAGTCGCTTGGCCCGAGCCTGTTGTTCCTTGGCCCGCGCCAGCTGGCGTTGCCGCTGCTTGGCCAGCTTCTTCGCCTCAACCTTCGCCGCTGCGCGCTGCTTGGCCGCACGCTGCTGCTGCTTCTTGACCCGCTGCAGTGGCTTCGCCTTCACCAGCGGCTTGATGTCGGGGATGGCGTAACTGGGACCGTCCTTGGGCAGCACCGGCTTGCGACCGACGCCGTAGATGGCTTCGTAGATCTTCTTGGTCAGCGGTGCGGAGGTCTGGCCGCCCTGTCCGCCACGAGCAACCATGACCGCCGTGGCGTACTGGGGGTCGTCCTTGGGGGCAGCCGACACGAACCAGGACGTGTCCTCCTGGCCGGGGACCTGTGCCGTGCCGGTCTTGCCCATCACATGCCACTTGTTCAGGGGGAAGTCCCCGAACACGCCCGCGGCGGTGCCGGCCTGGGTGACCCGGCCCATGGCGTCGCGCAGGAACATGGTGGTCTCACGTGGGACGACCTGCTTGCTCCTGGGTACCTTGATCTTCTTGACCCGGCCGTCCGGGTAGACCAGGGCTGTGCCGACGTGGGGATCGCGGCGGTGTCCGTCTCCCAGGAGCGTCGCATAGGCGTTGGCCATCTGCAGCGGGGTCACCGCCGTCATGCCCTGCCCGACCCCGGCGTTCATGGCGTCGCCCTGCCGCCAGAGCTTGCCCTCCAGGCAGTTCTCCCGATCGATCGAGGTGTACTTGGCGGCCAGTCCGGGGTCGGTTCTGCGCAGCTTCGGGTAGCCCTGCTCAGCTGCCTTGCACCAGGCGTGCTTGCGTTCCTTCCACAGGTCGTATTTCGCCTTGGGGCTGGCGACGATGCCCTTGGTCTCGCCGGCCAGATCGATCCCGGAGTACTGGCCGAGGCCGACGTCCTTGGCCGCCTTGCCGATCCTGCCCCACTCCTTCTTGCCGACGCGCAGGCCGCCCTCCTGGGCCCACATCCGGTTGGCTGCCTGGTAGAAGACGGTGTTGCAGGAGACCCGGATCGCGTCTGCCAGTTGCAGGGAGCCGTGACCGGCGCCCCCGAAGTTGCTGAAGGTGTGCCCACCCACATTGATGCCCGACGGGCAGGCGTAGATGCCCTGCAGGTTCTCGCCATTGCGTGCCATCGCCAGGGTGGTCACCGGCTTGAAGGTCGAGCCGGGCGCCCAAGTACCCTGCAGGGCCTGGTTGAGCAGCGCCCCGGAACGCTTCAGCTTGTTGTAGTCCCGTTTACTGATGCCGCCGGCCCAGATGTCCGGACTGTAGGTCGGGTAGGACGCCATGGCCAGCACCCGGCCGGTCTTGACGTCGAGCACCACCGCGGCACCCTCCTTGCCCTGACCCTCCAGGCGGTCGCGCAGGATGTTCTCGACCGCCTGCTGCAGTCCGACATCGATGGACGTCACCAGGGTGGCGCCTGTCTGTTCCTTCTCGATCACTTCACGGAACTGGACCTCGCCGGTCGAGTCGACCTCGCTGCGCCGGAGTCCCGGCTTGCCTGACAGCGCCTTGTTGTAGTGCTCCTCGAGCCCGGAACGGCCCGCCAGCGCGGTCGGGCTGAGGTCAGGATCGGCCTCCACCTCGGCCTCGTTCACACGTCCCACGTGGCCTAGGACATGGCCCATCTGAACGTCGACGTTGTCGGGGTAGGAGCGTTGCCCGTACTCGATGACTGCGATGCCCGGGAACCGTTCAGGTTCCTCCATGATCTGCTGGACCTGCTTGCGCTTCACGGTCAACGCGATCGAGGGAAAGGCCGGATGCCCCTCGTTGCAGCGCGGTGGTGCCTTGGCGCCCTTGGTCCCGCAGGCGATCATCTGCTGGCGCAGCCGCCATGCGTGGGTGCCGGTCATCGCCGCCACTCTGGCGAGCAGCTTCTTGCGGGCCTTGTCATCCTCCGGCAGTGCCGCCTTGTCGATCTGCAACGACAGGGCTCCCTGGTTGCCGACCAGCGGATGACCGGTACGGTCCACGATCAGGCCACGGGGAGCCACGGTGGCGGCGAGCCGGCTGTTGTTCGAGAGCGCCGCCTCGGCCAGTCCTTCGCTGCGTACGATCGCAAGGTCATAGGTGCGGATCCCGAGCGCCACCATCATTGCGACGATGAGCAGGGTGAACAGGGTGAGTCTGCGGCCCGCCCGCGTCCTCATGACGATTCCGGCAGGGAGATCGGATCGGTCAGGCTCACCCGCCGACTGCTGTCCTGGCGCAACCGGGCCATGGCGGGCAGAAGCTGTGGCAGGATCAGCAGGCCCACGCCGGTGGTGTAGCAGCTTATGGCCACCACCGTGAGTAGCGCCTCGCTGTACTCGACGACCCGGGCCTCGAGGAACGTCGCGGAGATCGCGTAGAGGCTCTGGGCCAGGAACGTGGTCGTGAACAGGTACGCCAGCAGTTGTACCGGGGCCATTCCCCGGGGATCACGGATGCTGCCGCTGACGAAGCCGACGAGGGTCAGCACCACTGCGGTGACACCCAGCAGGGTCTCGTCCGGGGGAACGACGTCGGCGAGCAGTCCGGTGATGAACCCCGCCACCGCTCCGTAGTTGGCGCTGGAGGTGAGACCGATCGCCATCACCGCGAGGATCAGCAGGTCCGGGCCGGCCCCGGGCAGGTTGAGCCGTGCGATGAAGACCGTCTGCAGCACGATGGCGCCGACGATGAGCGCCACCGCCACAATGAGATATTTGACGTCGCGTCGCATCATTGCCCCCCGGACGGTGTGATGATGCCCACCAGGTCCAGCGAGCTGAGGTCAGCGATGGGCTCCAGTGCGATCCCGCGGTTCAGGGAGTCCTTCGACTTCGAGGCTTTCCCGACCCGTCCGATGGGCACTCCCCGCGGGTACGGCCGCGAGTCGGGGGAGCCGAGCGTCGTGATCAGTTCTCCGTTCGCGAGCTCGGTGAACTGGTCGACGAGACCGAGTTCGATGCCCTTGCCGGTGCCCTGCACGGCGACCGCATTGCGCAACTGCTGGGTGCGCGCCCAGACGACACTCTCGGGGTCAGAGATCAGTTGCAGGGTGCTGGTGGCCGGTCCCGCCTCGACGATCCGTCCGGCCAGGCCGCCGTTGGCGACGACGGCCGAGTTGGAGCGCACTCCGTCAGCCGTGCCCGCGTCCAGGGTGAAGGTGTTGCTCGCCCCGACTCCTGAGCTGGCGGCCACCACATTGGCGGGCAGTACATTGAGGCCGGCCTGCTTGGCCCAGGCCCGGAGCTTCTTGGAGGACTCGGTGCTGCGCAGCCCCTCCTCGGCAAGGGCTGCCTCGACCTCGAGTTCGTTGTTCCGGGCCTGCAGCGCGGTGACCTCCTCCTGCAGGACCTCGACCGCCGTCCGGTTCTCCGGGATGCGACGCAGCGGCCCCACGGCGGTGTCGGCCCATTCCTGGGCGCCGCCACCGACCACGTGACCGAAGCTGCGCACCGTTTCTGTGGGACCGCCGCTGAGGTCGAGCAGGATCAGTGATCCGCCGATGATGAGCAGGACTGCGAGCACTGTGGTGGGCCGGAACGAACGCCGGGCGCCTCGGGGCTTGCGATCCCGGCTGATCGAGAGGTCCGCGGGGCCACCTTCGTAGGTGGGGTGTTGCGCGGAGTCGTCATCGGCCCATTCCCCGTGCATCTTGACGTCTGGCGTTACGACCGCCCCGCCGGTCGTGTCGGGTGAGCTCATGACTTGCGTCCAGGCCTGCGCAGCAGGATCGGGTCGAGGGCCCGGATGTCGTCCAGGCAGCGCCCGGCGCCGTTCACCGTGCTGAGCAGCGGGTCCGCCGCCGGGCGCACGGTCAGATCGGCATCTGCGGACAGGTAGGACGCAAGGCCTCGCAACTGGGAACCGCCCCCGCACAGGACGATGCCGGACTCGATCAGCTCCCCGGTGAGGTCCGGCGGTGTGTGATCGACCACGGCACGGACCGACTCCGCGATCCGTGCCAGTTGCGGCATGATGGCGGTCCGGATCTCCTCGGCGTTGACTTTGATGTGGTGCGGCCGGCCTGTGAGCGAGTGCCGGCCCGAGACCTCGGCCTCAGGCTCGGAGTCGCTCTCCAGCGCCGAACCGAGGCTGATCTTGATGCGTTCGCTGGTGCGCTCGCCGAGCTGGATGGAGTGGGCCTGGTCGAGATACTCCGCGATCGCGGCGTCGAAGTGGTCGCCGCCCACCGGGGTCGTGATGCTCGCGATCAGGGCGCCGCGGCTCAAGGTCGCGATCTCGGTGGATCCTCCGCCGATGTCCACGATCAGGCGCGCCTGATTCTCGAAGATGGGGACACCGGCCCCGATGGCCGCTGCTAGTGGCTTCTCCAGCAGATAGACGCGGCGGGCCCCGGCGGCGTAGGCGGCGTCCTCGATGGATCGCTGCTCGACATCGGTGCTGCCGGCTGCCACGCAGACGATGACGCGCGACCGCGCCAGAGAGCCGCCCGGGCTGGCATCCCCGATGAATTGGCGCAGCAGCGCCTCGGTGGCGCGGTAGTCGCTGACGACCCCATCGCGCAGTGGCCTCACGGTCGTCATGGTGGGCGACGTGCGCCCCACCGCATCTCGTGCTGCTATTCCAGCGCTGACCAGCGAGCCTGTTCGAAGATCGATGCTGATCACACTGGGTTCGTCGATGACCACGCCACGGCCGCGGAGGAACACCCTGGTGTTCGTGGTGCCCAGATCGATGGCCAGGTCACGGCCGAACAACACTCCGCCCAGTCCCATGTCGCATCCTTACCACCGGGGTTTCATGTCCCCGATGCTATGTCCGCGTCTGAGCTGAAGCGCTCTGAGTGGCCTCCGGTTCGGCAATCGCTGAGGATAATCGGTTGTCTGTGCCGATTGTGGACAAGTCGGACGTTTCGGGCATTGCGGGAGCTTTCGCCCGAACCCCCACAAGTCGCGGGCGACAGGGTTGCTCCGGTCACTCCCAGTGAGCGTATCGGAGCGTCACGGTAGCGGCCATGTCGTGATCGCGAGGAATGCGATGTCAGTCGTCGGACTTGCTCGCGGCCAGGCCCTCTCCGATGAGATTCATGACGGTGGGATCGGCCAAGGTGGTGACATCCCCGAGGTCTCGCTGCTCGGCGACATCGCGCAGCAGTCGTCGCATGATCTTGCCCGACCGGGTCTTGGGCAGTTCGTTGACGACCATGATCTGGCGGGGCTTGGCGATCGGTCCGATCTCCTTGGCGACGTGTGCGCGAAGCTTCGACGCGATGTCCTCATCTTCGGCGCCGCCGCGAAGGATGACGAACGCAACGATGCCCTGTCCGGTGGTCTGGTCGCTGGCGCCGACGACCGCGGCCTCGGCCACTGCGGGGTGGCTCACGAGCGCGGATTCCACCTCGGTGGTGGAGATCCGGTGTCCCGAGACGTTCATGACGTCGTCGACACGGCCGAGCAACCAGATGGCACCGTCGTCATCGAGCTTGGCGCCATCCCCCGCGAAGTAGACATCGGGGAACCGGGACCAGTAGGTGGTGACGTAGCGTTCGTCGTCCCCCCAGATGCCTCGCAGCATGCTCGGCCAGGGCTGATCCAGCACCAGATAGCCGCCCTCGCCGTCGGCGACGGGACGGGCATGATCATCAACGACGGTCGCACTGATTCCGGGCAGCGCCCGCATGGCCGACCCGGGCTTGGTCGCCGTCACTCCGGGCAGGGGGGAGATCATGATCGCCCCGGTCTCGGTCTGCCACCAGGTGTCGACGATCGGGCAGTGGCCACCGCCGATCACCTCCCGGTACCACATCCAGGCTTCGGGGTTGATCGGCTCGCCCACCGAGCCGAGCAGGCGCAGCGACGAGAGGTCGAACTGGTTCGGCCAGTCGTCCCCCCACTTCATGAAGGTCCGGATGGCAGTGGGTGCGGTGTAGAGGGTGGTCACGCGGTGCTTCTGGACGATGTCCCACCAGCGTCCCTTGTGGGGTGTGTCCGGGGTGCCTTCGTAGATGACCTGCGTCGCACGGTTGGCCAGTGGCCCGTAGACGATGTAGGAGTGGCCGGTCACCCAGCCGATGTCGGCGGTGCACCAGTAGACATCGTGATCGGGCTTGAGGTCGAACACAGCCCAGTGTGTGTAGGCGGCCTGGGTCAGATATCCACCTGTCGTGTGCAGGATCCCCTTGGGCTTGCCGGTCGTCCCACTGGTGTAGAGGATGAACAGCGGGTGTTCGGAGTCGAAGGCCTCCGGGGTGTGTTCGGCGCTGGCGGCCGCAACCACGTCCTCCCACCAGACGTCCTTGTCGGTCGCTGTGACCTCCTGGCCGGTGTTGCGGACCACCAGCACGTGTTCGACCGTCGGCGCACCGGCAACGGCCTCATCAACGGCTGGTTTCAGCGCCATGCTGTCGCCCCGGCGGAACTGGCCGTCCGCAGTGATCACAAGCTTGGCCTCGGCGTCGTCGATGCGGCTGCGCAGTGCCTCAGCGGAGAAGCCGGCGAAGACCACCGAGTGGGGGGCGCCGATGCGTGCGCAGGCGAGCATGGCGACGACTGCTTCCGGAATCATCGGCAGGTAGATGGCCACGCGATCCCCGGCGCCGACTCCGAGTCCCGTCAGGGCGTTGGCGGCACGGCAGACGCGATCCTTGAGGTCGGCGTAGCTGATCTCCTCGCTGCTGCCGTCCTCCCTCTCGAAGATGATCGCGGTCTGGTGACCGTGGCCGGCGTCCACGTGGCGATCCAGGCAGTTGACACTCACATTCAGCCTGCCGTCGGTGAACCAGCGGGCGAACGGGGCGCCCGACCAGTCCAGTACCTCTGACCACGGGGCATCCCAGGTGAGTCTGGCGGCCTGCTCGGCCCAGAAGGCCAGGCGGTCCTCGGCGAGGCTGTACACGTCAGGCTTGGCGTTCGCCTGTTTGGCGAACGCGGGCGAGGGCTCGAAGCTGCGATCCTCGATCAGCAGATTGGCCAGGGTGTCTTCGCTCATGGTGACCTCCTTGCACCAGCCTATCTGGTGGCAGATCTCCGGTACGGGGCCCGCGCCCCCGGGCGCTGCCGCAGCACTGAGGTTCCTGCGGCGAGATTGCCGCTTTGCCCCGTGTGCGGCGCTGTGGGTACGGTCGAGAGGTGGTGGACACCGAACTCGTCGGCGAACTGGTCGAGGACAGCGCTGTGGTGGCCGCCAACGCGCACGCGCTGGAGGCCGTGGACGAGTTGCTCTGGAACCGGACGCTGCGAGCCGAGCCCGAGCGCGCCTCGGCGGAGTCGCTGCTCTACGGTGCCTGGTGCAATGCCACATTCGAGGGAGCCGAGGTCCCCATCGAATCGCTGCGCAGCGATGCTGCCGACTCCTCGCCCATGGGAGCCACGGCCACTGCCACCCTGCGGATGTACGCGATGGTGGACCCTGACCTGTTCGGACGCGCGCCGCTGCAGGCCCTTGCTCGCATGCACGCAATCCTGGCAGCGGCTGCACCGGGGGGAGTGCAGGGTCAGCCCAGACAGGGCGAGGAAGTGGTGGACCCACTGCGGCTCAAGGTTCAGGCGCCGGCCGCTGAGCTTCCCGCCAGGCTGCAGTCACTGGCTCGTCTGCTCACCTCGTCGGCATCCCTCCCGGCCGTGCAGGTGGCCGGGATCGCACACGCCGAGCTCGCGTCCGCCCAGCCCTTCGAACGTGGCTCGGGACTGATCGCGCGGGCCGCCAGCCGGGCAGTCATGCAGCAGCGGGGGCTGGACCCGGATGGCTGGAGCGTGCCCGAAGCGGGGTTGCGGGCCCTCGGCAGGCCCAAGTACGTTGCGGCGATCCGCGACTACGCCGCGGGGTCACGGGAGGGCGCGGTGCAGTGGCTTGTGCTGCACGCGCAGTGCGTGGCCGTGGGGGCGCAGGAGGCGGCGCAGCGGCTCGGCTGATCTGTGGGCGAAGGGGCGGATCCTGCTCTGCCACCCAGCTTTTGTGACCAATTGCGACTTCTGGTCCAACCGCTACTCCGATAGAGGGACGCCGAAGTTCTCTCACTGAGCGTTAGAGCCCCTAAACGCGGGGTAATCCAGTATGGAGTCCAATCGGGCTGATACGGTCCTGCGCGGGATTGCGATCGCGGCGCTCGCCCTGTTGCTCCTTGTCGGAATCGCCAGTCCCGCCGGTCTGCTGGGTCAGCCGGTCTCAGGGAACAGCGCGGCTCCTGCCAATCGGGAGCCGGATGCACGCAGTGCCTCCGATGCGGCCACCGCCGCGGGATACGCATTCCTGTTGTCCTCGAAGGAGCATGACTATCCGGCACGCTGGTGTGCCGGCACCCAGCTCCGCTACACCATCGACTTCACCCAGGCCGGTGCCGCCGGGCTCGACCCGGCTGAGGAGGTCCGGCGCTGGCAACGGGCCTTCAGCGCCTGGACCGAGGCCAGCCTGGGTCAGTACACGTTCGTGTACGAGGGTGAGAAGCAGTTGTCCACCGTCGCTGAGGACGACAGCTTCGAGGTGGACGTGGACTCGATCGATGAGGACACGATCGGGATCACCTACGTGCAGGATGATGACGAGTCCCAGCCCTACTACGCCACGGCGGTGCGCGGACGAACGGCGGGCAACGGCGGCATCCAGGTGGTTTCCCGGGGTACGCAAGAGGGTTCCGCGCTGGTCGGTGACAAGGGATTCGTCATGATCGACGCCGAGGACGCGGCGACGCTGGCCGCCACCGGGCTGCGCGAGACTCTGTACATCCACGAGAGTGGCCACTCGCTGGGGCTCGGGCACGTAGAAGCGGCGCAGTCGATCATGAACGGCACGCTGTCGAATTCCCGCCCGGACATCTCAGAGGCCGACCGTCAGGGCGTGCGTGCGTTGAGCCGCATGCCTTGCGAGCGCTGAAGCCCGCTCGAGCGGACTGCCGGCTGCCTGCCTGCTTGCCCGTCAGCCACGTCGCCGCGCGTACCAGGCCAGGCCGAGCGCGACTGCACTGCCGAGTGCCACGGCCGCCGCTGTCTTGCCCTCGCGACTCTTGATGGATCGCTGCAGCGCCACGGGCTTGCGGAAGCGGACCTGCGGCCAGTTGCGTTCGGTCGCGATGTCGCGCAGCTCGGCGTCCGGATTCGTCGCCACCGGGTAGCCGACCATCTCCAGCATCGGCAGATCGGTGTGGGAGTCGGAATAGGCGAAACACCGGTCGAGATCGAAGCCCTGCTCCTGCGCCAGGTCGGCCATCGCCGTCGCCTTGTTCTCCGCATAGGCGTAGAAGAGGATCTCGCCCGTGTAGGCGCCGTCCTCGACCGCCATCTGTGTACCGATCACGATGTCGGCGCCGAGGCGCTGTCCGATAGGTTCAACGACCTCGGTTCCCGAGGATGAGACGATCACGACCTTACGACCTGCCTCGTGGTGGATCCTGAACAGTTCTTCAGCCTCTTCGTAGATGATCGGTTCCACGATGTTGTCCAGCGCCTCCGCGACGATCTCGTGGACCCGGCTGATCTGCCAGCCCTTGACGAGTTCGGACATGAACGCTGCCGCTTCCTCCATCTGGTTGTCGTCAGCACCGGAGATCGTGTAGACGAGCTGGCCATAGGCCGCGCGCAGGGCATCCGCCCGCTTGATCATGCCGTCCTTGTAGAACTCCTTGGTCAGCGCCAGCGTGCTGGACTTCGCCAGAATCGTCTTGTCGAGGTCGAAGAAGGCCGCCGAGTGCGGCCCGCGGGGCCCGTTCGCCGCCTGATAGTAGACCCGTGCGAGGTCCGGAGACTCGCTCTCCCCTGCCTTCGCTTCCTTGGTGCTCACGCCTGCATCGTAGACGCCACGCCTGGCCGTGTCGACGCGTGCGCCGTCCACAGCTTCCACACCCGGTCCGCGGTTCGCCGCCGTCCGCGACAGTGTTGGAGAGTGCGACCACAGTCATCACGCCAGCCGGTTCCGGTGCTCGGCGCCCGGGGTGGGATCGGCTGCTCCACCCTGACCCTTGGCGTGGGACTCGCCGCGGCCGATGCGGGGCTGCGTGTGGTGCTGGTGGACACTGACGTGCACGGTCAGGGCCTGAGCAGGCTCGCCGGCCTCGTCCCCGGGAGCACGAGCTGGGCGACCTTGAGCGCCTCCGGCCCTGTGGCGGCGCCTGCGAGGATGCTGGCGGGTCTCCCCCTGTGCGGAGGAGCCAGGATCCTGGGCTTCGACGGGAGTGCGCAATTCGACACGACGGCGGCCCCCGTCGTGATCAGTGACCTCGCCGCAGACGTCGACCTCGTTCTGATGGACATGCCACTGCACCTGCACATGGGCCAGCGGTGGAGCCCCTGGCCGGCCGTAGTGCTCATCGGTCCGGACGTGACCTCGCTACAGGCAGCGCACAGGTGCGTCCGAGGGCCCTGGCGAGCAGTCGGTTTGTGTGGCAGGGGCCCGCTGTCACCCGACGTGGTGCTCGCCTCCTGCGGCGGCGCTCGGCCCGTGCGGGTACCGCAGGTCCGGGGGCTCGAGTTCGCCGCCGACTTCCAGGACGCCGCGAGAGTACTGTCACGTGGCAGCTTCGCGAGGAGCTGCGCCGTCTTGCTCGACCGGATCCGCGAGGAACCGGGCGATGGAGGCTGAGCGGCGTCCCGACGTGCTTGCCACGATCCGCGACTGGCACATCCGGCGCGGGGCGCCCATCTCTGAGCACTCCGTGATGGCGGCAGCCGGTGAGCTGGGTCTGCTGCTCGGCGGGGACGACCCCGCGCAGGTCGTTGCTGCGCTCACTGCCGACCTGGTGGGCCTTGGGCCGCTGCAGCCGTTGCTGGAACTGCCCGGACTCACCGACATCTTCGTCAACGGTCCTGACCGCGTCTGGGTTCACGACGAAGCGGGCATGAGACGATCGGCTGTCCGCTTCGCATCGGCGGCTGCGGTCAGGCAGCTGGCCCAGCGCCTCGCCAGCCGTGCCGGGGAACGTATCGACGATGCCCGACCGATCGTCGATGCCCAGCTGAGTCCCACACTGCGGCTCAACGCAGTGCTGACCCCCGTGGCGGCGCCGGGCACGCTGCTGAGCATCCGGGTTCAGCGGACCAGTCCATTGCGGCTCGATGACCTCGTCCGGCGCGGCAGCCTCGGAGTGGCGGCTGCAGGGCTGTTGCGGCGACTGGTGGCCACACGACTGTCGGTCATGATCTGCGGACCCACGGGGGCGGGCAAGACATCGCTGCTCAGCGCGATGATCGCTGAGGTTCCGGCGCGCGAACGGGTCCTGCTGGTGGAGGAAACGCCTGAGCTGTATCCACAGCACCCCCATGTGGTATCTCTGCGGACCCGAAGCCGGAACGCCGACGGATACGGTGATATCGGCGTGCGGGATCTGATCCGGCAGGCGGTGCGGATGCGACCTGATCGCATCGTGGTGGGCGAGGTCCGCGGCGCGGAGATCATCGAGCTGCTCTCCGCAACGAACTCCGGGCATCCCGGGCTGCTGACGGTCCATGCGAATCACCCGACCACGCTGCCCGCCCGGCTCACGGCACTCGGCGCCCTCGCGGGCATGAGCCAGCAGGACACATTCCTGCAGGTGTCAACCGGCTACGACGCAGCGATCGGGCTCGCCCACCTGCCCGGTGGACTCAGACGGGTCCTGGGTGTGTGGGGCTGGGCCGAGCACGGCCTCGTACCGGTCTGGTCGTTCGAATCGGGGAATTGCGAACTGCTGGCGCCAGGGCACCGGATCGTCGGGGCGCTGTCGTGATCCTGCTCTGCCTGCTGCTGACCGTCCTGGTCGTGCCCAGGCTCGGGCCCCGACCGTGGCACGAACGTGGTTGTGAGGCCGATCCGGTCACTGCGGAGGCATCCTGGACTGGCTGTCGGGCCTGATCTCAGCGGTGGAGACCGGGCGGCCCAGCATCGTGGTGCTGTGCGAAGTGAGCGCTGAACACGGTGTCGCCACTGACGTGGTCGGGGCACTGGGCATCGCGGGCGACGTTCCGCTCGCGCTGCGCTCGAGCCGCCTGGGTGATCCACAGGTCCTGGATGCGGTCGCCTCCGCGTGGTCGCTGCATGTGTCCCTCGGTGTCGCGCTTCGCCCCGTCCTGCACCGAGCGCTCGACGCCCTGCAGGACGCCGCAGAGGTGCGACGGGAACTCGCCGTCGAGGTCGCCGGTCCCGTCACTTCCGCGAGAGTGGTCGCAGCCCTGCCGCTGCTGGCCGTGGGCGGTCTGGTGCTGCTCGGCGTCGACTACGGCTCGTTGTTCTCTCGCCCGCTGGTGATGGCCGGCGTGGCTGGCGGGGTCCTGCTGGACCTGCTGGGCTATCTGTGGTTGCGCCGGATCATCAGCACGGCGGTACCGGGTGGGTAGTGGTCCTGCGCTTGCGTGCCTGGTCGTCGTCCCAGCAGTCGTGGCGATGCCCTTTCCGCCTGTCAGCAGCGCCACTGAGGCCGGGCGTCCGGGGGTACGGGCCCTCGGGGCTGCCGCATGGCTGGCGATCGACGGGATACTGGGCTTCCTGCTGTGGCACTGGTGGGGTCTGTTGCTGGCCACCGCGCTGACGTCGGTGGCGATCCGTCGGCTCACGTTCGATGGGCACTCAGAACGCGGTGACCCCGTGCTGCTCACCGCTCTGTTCTCGGCGGCGCTGCGATCCGGCGCAGATGAGCGCCAGGTGCTGGAGGCGATCTCAGCCGTCGCCCCTCCGGGGGATGCGCAGGCGCTGGCGGCAGTTGCGGCGCAGCTTCAGTTGGGAAACGACAGCGTCACCGCCTGGCGGCGATTCGATGGGACGCGCACTCGGCGGGCCATCGCGGAGGTCATGATCCAGCGAAGCGCCACGGGAGCGCCCGGAGTGGCGAACCTCGAGTCGGTCGCCGGGCAAGCACGGGCTGAGGCCCGCAGTGAAGCCCGTCAGCGGGTTCGCCGTGCCGCCGTGATGGCGGTGCTGCCCCTGGGTCTGTGCATCCTGCCTGCCTTCGTGCTGTTGGTTGTGGTGCCCAGCACTGCGATCTGGGTCTGAGCACGGTTCTCGTGGGATTTCCACAGAGGCGGAAACGATCAGTCCCGCAGCCGGTGGCGGGGTCAGGCTGGGAGCGAGAAGAGGGGAGATCGAAATGGAAATGATGGCGATCGGGGTGGACGACGACGGTTGTCTCAACAAGATGCTCGTCCGTGACGACGGGCTGACCACCGCTGAATACGCGGCCAAACTTTGTTGGTATTGCGACCCCGATTCACGCCGGGATCGGAGTGCCGGGATGGAACCCGGCACTGGAAGCAGGGCCATGTGTCTATCAGCGATCTGCCGACATCAATGAACTGGACGACAACACCCGCGGGTCATTCATGACATGGGGCGCTAGTCGCATCCGGCTCAATGGCTGCACACGTGCGTCTGTCTTAGTTGCTTAGTTGCACTATGAGAGCTGATTCCACGGGGGGAAACGAGTACCCAAGCCACTGTTCGTCAACGGTATCCAGTGTCGATCCGGCTTGCGCTTCCCAGACGGGGCCACCCAGCGCAATGAACGTCTGAGATGAATGCTTGTCGACATCCGACCGATTGTTCGCCACGTTCGCCAGGTTTCCGACAGTTTGCTGCGAGAGCAGCACGGCGCAGGATACCAACCGACCACCATCGTGGGCCTTGTGTCACTCCGCGAATGACGCAACGAGATCAAGGGTCCCGAGCACCCCATCGATGGCGCTAGACGCGACGTGTGCTGGCAAAGTGGGCCTGTGAGCAACGTCGTAGAGCATCTGGAGCGTCACCTAGGACCCATTTCATATGGATGGGCAACCGAGGCCGACGGGGAGCGTCTTCCTTTCCAAGTGGCCCGCTTCGATCTAGTCCCGATTCAGGGGGTCACCGCCTACTCCACGGTGGGCTTCGGGCGCTTTCCTTTGCACTCAACGGCTAGTGGTAGCAGGATGCGTCTCGAACTCCTGATGATGGTTCAGGCCGATCAAGCGGACGGACCCTTCCCAGCCATTCTGCAAGACTTGGCTGGTGAACTTCTCAGTTCAGGACACGCCATTCTGCGCGGCGACGTCATTGGGCCGAGGGGGCCTTTGATCAGTGGTTCGGACATGCAGGCCCTCTATGCGGCACGGCCTGTGTATCTCCCTGACGAGTTCGCCACAGCGTACGAGGATGGTGAGTCAGTCAACATTGTGTGGATGGTGCCGATTACGGAGGACGAAGCCGTTTTCGTAGCAGATCAAGGTTGGTCTGCGTTTGAGGATCTGCTCGTTGAAAGGGATCCAGAGCTCACAGACTTCAATCGTTCCTCGTTGGTTCCGCCTGGCGAAGGACGCGGTCACGGAGAAGACCGGCAGTGGCGACCGCCCCGACCAGAATGGGGGACGATGTGAAGATGCGCGTAGGGTGGGTGGTCACTTTGAATCGCCCCGGCTTTGATGCACACCTTCTTTGTTGGGAAGGTTGGCATCATGCCGAAGAAGTACGACGCCGAGTTCAAGGCGAGGGCTGTCCGTCTGGTTCGTGATCATGTTCAGGATTACGACTCGGAGTGGGCGGCGATGAAGACGATCGCATCCAGGATGGGGGTCACTGCGGAGACGTTGCGCAAGTGGGTCCGCCAGGACGAGATCAATCAGGGAGAACGGCAGGGTCGGACCAGTGAGGAGATCGCCGAGATACGCCGGTTGAAGCGGGAGAACGCCGAGCTGCGTAAGGCCAACGATATCCTCAAGGCTGCTTCAGTTTTCTTCGCGCGGGAACTGGACCCGAAACAGCCGTGATCTGTCGATTCATCGACGATCACAAGGACCGGTTCGGGGTCCAGTCGATCTGCCGGGTGCTCAGCGAGCATGGCGTGCCGATCGCCCCGAGAACCTACTATGCGTGGCGGTCGCGGCCGCCGTCGAAACGAGCCTTGTCCGACCTGGTGCTCACCCAGGTCCTGGCCGGGTACTACGTGCCGAAGCCACGACCGGGTAAGGAACCGAAGTGGGCGCGGGAGTCACTGTATGGGGCCAGGAAGATGTGGGCGCAACTGAACACCGTCGACGGTATCCAAGTGGCCCGCTGCACGGTGGAACGGCTCATGCGTATCAACGGCTGGCAGGGAGTGACCCGCACTCGCCGGGTTCGCACCACGATCCCTGATCCAGACCAGCAACGCCCTGCCGACCTCGTAGAACGGGACTTCACCGTCGCTGCTCCGAACGAGCTGTTCGTGGCGGATTTCACGTACGTGCCCCTGGCCTGCGGCCGGTTCGCCTACACCGCGTTCGTGATTGACGCCTTCGCCGGGGTGATCGTCGGCTGGGAATGCTCCTTGCGGCATACCAGCGAGTTCGTGGAACGAGCCCTGCGTCAGGCAGTCGCTCTGCGACATCGGCAGGGATACCCGTTGCCAACCGGAGCGATTCATCACTCGGATGCCGGCTCGGAGTACGGCGCAGTCCGCTTCGGGGAGCAACTGTTCCTGGCCGGCCTGCTGCCCTCCGTGGGATCCGTCGGGGATGCACTGGACAATGCCCTGGCTGAGACGACGATCGGGCTCTACAAGACCGAAGCGATCCGTGCGGACTCACCGTTCCGCGACGGGCCGATCCAGACCCTGGCCGACCTCGAAGAACTCACCAGCAGTTGGGTCGATTGGTACAACAACGCCCGATTGATGCACCGCATCGGACTGATCCCACCCGCACGAGCTGAAGCCGAGCACTACCGTCAAGAACGCGACCACAACCCCGTGGCCACACTCAAGTAACCGAGTGTGCATCAAAGCCGGGCTGGTTCACGGCCGGCGCCTCATCGGGTAGGTAAGGTCTCGAGGGGGCGCAGGTGCCTGTGGCAGGTTCGTCATGATGGTCAACCCTCACTCAACTGCCACACGCTGTTCGGCAGGCATTCGAACAACAAGAATCCGTCTTGTTCGACTCCTGGGTGGTACTCAGCCACCACCGTGGTGCCAGCTATGACCAGTGATGAGTCCCTCATGGCGCTGGTCGCGGCCGTGACGGGAATTCGTACACCGCCGTCCGTGGCGTCGATCTCAGGCGTGGGCTCGATTGCGGGGCCAACGCGGTATCCGATACCGGCGCCGCTACACATGTCTCCACCGCGATCGGCAACCAAGACACTGTCCGGGCTTATCGACAACAAGCAGGACTTGTCTTCGGAGAGGACTGGCCGAACCATCCACGGCGTAGCGGTCTCTGGCTGACCGCACACGTCGGAAGCACCGGCGCACCCCGCCACCACAGCGGCCGTGGCCGACAGCGCCACCAAGAGGGACGCTTGCAGCTTTGGTCGACCCATACGCACAATCACCTACACCACCTCTGACTGAATGATGTCCCCACCGAATTCTATGGGCAGTCAGTTGCCGTTTCGGGAACCGTGGCAAGAGCACGGACGTCGAGTACGGGCCGATCAGTCCAGCGCTACCGTACGGCCGGTGGGGCTGCTGACCAGGCTCAAGCCGAGAAACCCCGGAACTGCCGACTTCCAACGGTTTCTCACGGGTGGTCGACCGCGGGCGGGCAGTCAGATGGGGCCGCTGGGTCCGTAGACTGGTGGAATGCGTGTGGGGGTCTACGTCGATGCTTTCAACCTCTACTACGGAGGAAAGTCGCTCTGCGCTGGCAGCAACGATTGGAAATGGCTGGACATCCGGTCCTTGGTCGCCGATTTGGTGTCGCAGCGCAGGAATTGGAGCGGCGCTACCGTCGAGAGAGTCGTGTACTGCACTGCTCGCCCAGGCGAAACGACCGGCACTCGAGCGCGGCAACAAGCCTACTTCTCAGCGCTGAAGGCGAGCGGCAGTGTCGACGAGATTGTGGAAGGTCACTACAGCGTAAAGGCCAGCACGGCCCTCGTGACTCGTGGCCCGCGCGATCCGCGCCCACTGAACGCGACTGCCGATCCACTCCCAGATGCCGATTGGGTACGACTCACCAATCGAAACGAGCTCATGGTGCGATATCGGAAGAAGGAGGAGAAGGGGTCAGATGTGAATATCGCGTCGCACATGCTGATTGATGTATACGAGGCACGTGTCGATGCGGTGGTCGTCGTATCGAATGATTCCGACTTGGGGTATCCGGTCGAACACCTTCGACAGAGAGTTCCGGTTGGAGTGGTCAACCCCAGAGGCAACTACACGGTTCTGCTCGGTGATGCTGAAGAGGGAGTGGGCCGGCACTGGTGGGCTCGACTCACTTGCGAGCACATTCGCGCACATCAAATGCCAGACACTGTTGGAGGTCACACACGTCCACCTGAGTGGCGCTGACCACAAAATCCCCACACGACCTGCTTTGCGCGCTACATTGGTAGTACCCACCCGACCTCGTGTAGGTCGGGTTTCCTTTTGCCAATCCGCGCTGGACTCCTCGTCCCGAAGAGGTAGCCACCGAGCACCCGAATGTCGCTCTGCCGCCGGATTCACCATAGTGGAGCTGTGCGAACTGGTTTCTGAGCCAGGACCCGCTGCCGTCCCGGGCCGGAACTCGGGCTCCGAGAGCTGGTAGGGGCCGAGAGTCAGTGCGACTGATGAAATGTGGGGCGGGTAGTTGACGGGCACGTGGGCCGGGCGCCTGCGGAGACGCGCAAGAATCTGACCTGCGAAGCCGATTCCGATCAGCAAGAGTCCGGCCATCAGCCACGGCCAAGGGTTCAGGAGTTCCCCACCGCTGACGCTTGTAGCGGTTCTCTCCTCCCATTGACCCGGGCCGCCCAGATTCAGCCAGGCTACCCACAGCAGCGGAAGTCCTAATCCGGAGATGAATCCGGAGACGGATGCGCGCGAGTCTTCTCGGATGAACAGTACGAGCATTCCGAGCAGTGCCAACGGGGCCAACAGCAGTCCGATGCTGGCGATCGATATAGCGACCAAAGCGGAGATGCTGCCTACGACCATCCAAGCAGCGAACCAGGCCCAGGCTGCGCCGGGCATCGTACCCGGTCTAGCTCCAGCGACACCGTCTCCTGATGGTTCCACACCTCCAGGATGTTCCTCTTCCTCCAGCGGTGCAACAACGACCGATTTCCGCCAACCGTGGTCAGCTTCGGAGGAAGCCTGCGTATTGCTTCCGATCGATCGCGTCAGCGGCTAGAGCCAGGGTACGTTCGACGACCAATTCTTGTGGACATTGCGGTGGGGTGATCTGATTGAGCCTCAGGAAGACTCGGGCCGTGTCGAAGGCAACTCACTGTCGTGGCGGTCAGTCTGAGACGGGGAGCCCTTCCAGCCAGGCCTGCCAGTTGGGCTCCTCGCGCCGCAGGTAGGCGGGCGCGTCGGCGGAGAACAGGTACGCCCGTACGCCCGCGATGGCTTTGCCGTCGCCCTGTCCGTGTGTGAAGATGCTGAGCATCCCGGGCACAGGCGCGGTGAGCCGGACCAGCGCCTGCCGCTCGCCGATACGCTCGACCGTGCCTGTGGCGCCCCGGATTTCGACCGTCGCGCCCTCGGTTCCGAGCCCGAGGGCCTCGCCCAGGATCGTCCAGAGCGTCTCCGCGTCGCTGGGGTGGGAGGCGCTGACCTCCAGCTGTGTGGCCTCCTGGCCGGGGAAGTGCGCCAGGTAGAGGCGCAGGTTGTCGAAGAACGGCATCCAATTGGTGCCCATGTCGTCCCACCACTCTGACTCCCAGTCGGCGCCGGTGCCGAAGCCGCTGCTGGTGACGCGCACGACGCAGGTGCCGCCGGATTGCGCGTCGACGATGAACTCCGAGGTCAGCGGGCTGAGCGCGTCGGGGTCCTTGCCCATGAGGGCAGCCCAGTCCTCCTCGTAGACAATGCGTCGCGGCGGCTCCCAGCCGGTGACGTGGCCGTCCGAGCCCATCTCCGGGCCCATGCTGAAGTGCAGGGCGCCTCCATCACGCTCCTCCATCTCGGTCGGCAGGAACCATGCGCTCATGCCTTTGGCTGTGGCGATGGCCTGCCAGACCTGCTCCGGGGTACCGGTAACCTCGACGCTGAACTCCAGGCGGTAGGGGACGGTCGGCGTTGTGCTCATGCGCTCTCCTCAGGAAGGGGGTGGGCGGCGACGACGAGCCGGTGTGGGCGCCCGTCGTCATGGTGGTAGCGAGCGGCCAAGTCCAGGACCGCAGCGGTCACATCGTTGGTGAAGGCAGCCCGGTCGGCGGCTGACCGGAAGCCGATCTGCGTGTCGATGGTCAGCGTCGACAGGCGCGTTCCGGACGCATCGGCCCGACGCACCAAGGCTCCGACCTCGCGGACCAGTCGCCCGGCCAGCGCGACGAGGTAGCCCGCCGACAGGTGGTCTGCGTTGCTTTCCGGGTTGGCGGCAGACGCACTGAGGACCGCCGGCGACACCACGTATGACGCCGCCGAAGCCTGCATCACCCGCTCCGTGATACCCCCGTGGCGGCGCTCCTCGCAAAGCTCCACCAGGCCGTGCGCCTCGAGCGCCTTGAGATGGTAGTTGACCTTCTGGCGCGCGAGGCCGACCCGGGCGGCGAGTCCGGCGGCGGATGCCGGGACGGTCAACTCGCCGAGCAGCCGGGCATGAACCGGATCCAGCGCCGCGGCAGCTGCCCGCGCGCTTTCGATGACCTCGACGTCTCGCATGACCTCAGCCTACTCCTTGACAAGAATTGTTGTCAAGGAGTAGGCGGCACCTTGGAGAGTGGCTCCTCCAACGACAACACCGCTGCAGCTGGCCCGCTGTTCGTGAGCTCGCCGCCAACACGTGGTGTCGGTAACGGTGCGGTCATGAGCCCCAAGTAAGACTTACGCGGGGAGGGGCAGTCGGCGGGTGAGGTCGAGTTTCGCTTCTCCGTGGGGTTGGACGTGTTGCCAGAACAGGGGCGTGAGCGCTCGCCGGTCGGCGAGTGCCCGTATCTGGCTCCAGTTGTCGTCTGCGGTAGGTCTTGGAGCAGCACGGGTGTTCAGGTCGACCAACATGGCGTGCACTTCGCTGGCTCAGGCTCGCAGGGCTTGGCTGTGCCCGACCACGGAACCGCGTTCGACGTCCCGGTAGATCAGGATGCCTGGCCGCCGTAGCGGGCGTGCCATTCGGTGAAGATGTTCTGCTCGTAGGACCGGAAGTGGGTGGAGTCCGAGGCGACCGCCGTGCTGCCTTCCCCCCATACCTCGTGGCGGCGGACAGCGAATGTGGCATCCCGAGTGCGATAGCGATGCGCTGCGCGGTGGTTACAGGTGAGGTAGCGGCGGCTGATGGAGCGAATCTCGTCCTCTGTGTGCCGCCCTTCTAGTGATCGCGTAGTTGAGCGGAAGGTCCATCGACGTGGCGCGGTAGACTTGCGTCATGCATTTCTACTTCCTCTGACGGCTGAGTTGGCCTACCGCGCTCGTTGAGTAATCCGACACTGCGGCGGCCGCTCGTTCTGACCCTTCCGGGGTCGCCGTCACTTGCGCACCCTATTTGCCTGTCTGTGGCTGGTGGTGCGTCGTCTCGAAGGACTGCAATGCTCACCCCGACGAACTGTCATCCGGCGCGCCATCGCGCGCAACTCATCACTTCCGATGTGTCTTTGACGCGCGGAGCCACACCCGTCCTCCACCATGTCGACCTCACCCTCACTTCCTCATCGCGTGTCGCGATCGTGGGAGAGAACGGGCGAGGAAAATCGACCCTCCTGCAGGTCCTGGCTGGCGTCCTGGTCCCGGACAGCGGAACAGTCCGCTGCATCGGCACGATCGGTGTTGCCGAGCAAGAGATGGCCGCCGCTGACGGTCGAACTGTTGGGCAGGCGGTCGCGGAGGCGATCGCCGAACCACTGGCCGCGTTGGCTGGACTCGACGCGGCTGCTCTCGCTCTCGCGGACGGCACGGACCGTGCGGAGGAGGAGTACGCGGCCGCGTTGGAACATGCCGAAGCGCTTGATGCGTGGGATGCCGAACGGCGCGTGCAGATCGCGCTCGAAGCACTCGACGCGGAGACGGACACGACCAGGCTTCTCGCGGACCTTTCGGTGGGACAGCGTTACCGGGTACGGCTGGCGTGCCTCCTGGGCGCCGATCACGACTTCCTTCTGCTTGATGAGCCCACCAACCACCTCGACCGAAGTGGGCTTGAGTTCCTGACCGCGCAGCTGCGAGCACGGAGTGGGGGTATGGTCGTCGTCAGCCACGATCGCGCGCTGCTGTCCGACATCGCCGAGACCATCGTCGACCTCGACCCGACGCCGGACGATCGGCCGCGCGTGTACGGAAACGGCTATGCCGGCTACCGGGAGGGACGCCGGGCCGAGCGGGAACGCTGGGAACAGGAGTACGACCGCCAGCAGGCCGAGCATGTTCGGCTGCAGGACAGTCTCAGCTCTGCGCAGAACCGACTCGTCTCGGGGTGGAGACCAGAGAAGGGCACCAACAAGCATGGGCGCGCCACCCGGGCCGGCGGGCTCGTGCAGAACGTCCACCGACGCCAGAAAGCACTCGAAGCCCACGCCGTCACCGTGCCGGAACCTCCTGAGCTCTTCCGGTTCCCCGACCTCCCCACACGAACTGGCGCGGTTCTGCTCAGCGTCGATCACGTCAGCGTCGCTGGGCGGTTGAGCCAGCCAGTGTCGTTCTCACTGTCCCACCGCGGCCGTCTCGTCGTGACCGGCCCGAACGGTGCCGGCAAGTCCACACTGCTGAGCGTGGTTGGTGGTGAGCTATCGCCGGACACCGGAGCGGTTCGGATGCCTCGGAGCACGCGCCTCGGCCTTCTCCATCAGGAAACGGCGCTGCCGCCCGGTCGGAGAGCGAGCGAGTTGTACGCCACGCACGTCGGCGCGCTCGTGTCCGAAGGCACCTTGCAGGAATCGGATGCGATCGGCCTATCTCAGCTTGGTCTCCTGCGCCCGCGCGAGGCGGGCAAACGAGTGGGCGAGCTCTCGATGGGGCAGCAGCGCCGGCTCAATCTTGCACTCGTGCTCGCGATGCGCCCGCATGTGCTGCTCTTGGACGAACCCACCAACCACCTTTCCATCGCGCTCGTTGACGAACTCACCGACGCGCTCGGAGCGACCGCAGCGGCGGTCGTCCTGTCAACGCACGACCGGCAGCTGCTCCGCGACGTCGACGAATGGCCGAGCCTCGAACTGACTTCGATGGTCGAAGGCGAGGCGCTGGGATAAGCGAGAAGATCCTCAACCGGACACGTGCCCGGCGGCCAGCCACTGGCTTCGCGAGACTATCGGCTCCTGTTCGCCG
The DNA here is from genome assembly GCA_020438795.1 of Actinomycetota bacterium. Taxonomy (GTDB): domain Bacteria; phylum Actinomycetota; class Actinomycetes; order S36-B12; genus JAGQTY01. The sequence continues at coordinate 10,434 of JAGQTY010000019.1, read as the reverse complement.
CGGTGAGCATCGAGGTCTTCGGCACCGGGATGTGGACCATCGTGATGGTCTTCCAAGTGCTCGCGTCGACGACAACCCGCTCGCGCTCTCAGCGGTCGCAACAAGGATGAGCTTGGGCCTGTTAGCCTTCTCGGCCTGCTGCTCATGCGTCGCTTCGCGGGCTATCCCTTCGAGGACGGCAAGGCCTTCGACCCAGTCGAGGACCGCATGATTCTCGGCTGTCGACAAACGTCCACACTCCCCCAGTGGAGGGAACAGTTGTCGACGGTGGACCTGGATGCAGGCCGAGAATTGCCTGAACTGTTGGATTCGGACCCTTTGGCGATACACGCCTCCGTTTGGGTGGCCGGTCAACGGGGAATGCCGAAGCGTAGATGGCGGTCGGCAAAGGAATCTGGCAATGAAGTTGAGGCGAACTGACTCGGAGTACCAACTCCAGCCAGGCATGTCGTACGGCCTTGCGGCGGCCATGACGGAGATCGCCGGACTCTCTGTCGCCTGCCTGGGGGTAGCCTTGGCGGTCATCGGATGGGCCACTGAGTCGAACTGGCTGGCACTGGTGATGGCTGCCCTGTTCACGGCGACCGTGATCGCCATCGTGCCAGTGCGCCGATCCCTCAAGCGTCGTCGAGCACTTGAGAGGGAGCACGGCTACGTGACGTACTCCCTGTTTGAGTTGAAGGGTGGACGTCCTCGGGACACGACCATGGAGTCGCAGGTTGGGCTACAGCCCCTGACGGCGATACGCGGGCAGCCTCGAGCGCAAATCGCTGAGCAACGCATCAGCTCAACCATGCCGATCATGGGTCGACGGGCCGTTCGACTGAAGGACCAACATCCGCGTGAAGTTGATGGCGTCACGATCACCTTCGAGTCGGATCTGCCTCCGACTGCCAAGACTCGTCCGGTCTCTTGCACATTCGAGGTCTACAGCGGTTTTGCCGGGTGGGAGCCCCCGATCGACAAGGTGAACCGCAAGCTCGCCAAGGCGGCCCGACGACAGAACTACTCTCGCGTTCGAGGTGTGCGTTACGAACGGGACAACGGCATAGCGTTCAAGCTCACGGCCAAGGGTTTTCTCGCTAACGAGTGAGCCTCTGCAGGCTGGTGGGAGCCGATCACAGGGCACATCGCGCCAGCCGGGCACCGTCTTCGTGCTGTCGACAAACGTCCCGTAAGACGCCGCCCGGGCGGAGCCAGTGGCATCAAGCAGCTTCCCGAGTGCTTGGCTGTCGACAAACTCAGCCGACTATTGCGAGCGTCGTCAACGGACGCTGTCACCCCTTCTTGGCAGGTGGGTCAACGTCGACGCTCGATTACGGGTGCGGCCCGCCTTGGCCAGAGTTGTCCTGAGTGAAGTGGGGCTGCTCAACTTTGCGATTTGCGATCAGGTGGAGCCAACACACCTTGACCACTCACCCAACGTTGCGCAATTCGAGGTCCAGCTCGACCTCTTTACGTCGTGCAGTCTCCGCCTCAAGCCCGAGACGTGACACAGCTAGTTCTGCCGATGCTGACGCTCAAGCCCGTAGGGGGCAAACCACCTCGGATACTGTAACTGGAGCGCACTAGTTGGTCAGCGTATCTAGCGGGGGCGGGTGTTAGTCGTCAGCGGTGAGATGGCGACGCATTGCCCGTTCGGATTGCTGCAGGGCTGCGGCTGACGCGTCAATGCGCCGCTGGGCTTCTCGAAGTTCACGCAGCTTGTCGGCGAGCTCGTGTCGCAAGGTGTCCCGCTCCATCGTGAGGCGACGGTTCGCTGCCTCAAGCTCACGGACCCTGTCACTGAGCTGTCCGTTCTGATCTCTAAGAGCGGCACTCGTGGGGCCGTCAATACGACCATGGCGGTCTGCCAAGGACTGCGCTCGGGCCTCGGCGAGTTCATTTTCGAGGAAGTGTATACGCTCGCCTCGTCGTTGCAGCTCACCCAGCAGCTGATCGTTCTCGGAAATGATCTGCTCCCGTAGTTCGTCTTGTTGGGCAAGTGCCTGTTCGGCGCGTTCGCCAGCTAAACGTGAACGGACTTGCCTGGCGCGTGCTGCCAGATCTGGTGCAGATTCGCGGAGGTAGTTCTTGCCGACGCCGGCTCGCCGGGCGATTTCGATGTTCGCGACGAGCTCGCCAGCTTGCTCAAGCTGGTCGAGCACCGATTCCACTCGCGAACGTCGAGACTCGGCACGAGCGCGCCCAGACTCGGCAGCCTTGAGCCTCCCCAGCCTGAGGGCGTGGGCACGTTGGGTGGTAGTCACGTTTGACGCCATTGGTTTCCCTGCATATTGTCATCAACTTCCTGGGCTTCCAGGGCAGCGAGAGGGTGCTCAATCCGGCGATCTGGAGTCAGCCTCACCAAACCCCGGTTTTCACCTAGGGGTTCGAGAATGTCAAGGTCGATCCGAGTGTTCAGTGCCAGCATCTCGCGAACCTTCGTCCGCTGATCGTCGCTGACCTCCGGCGAGCTATCGAGTTCGTCCTCGAGCTTCTCAAGTATGTCGTCCAGCCTTGTCACTTCGAGGCGCAGAGTTTCGATCTGTGCCGTTGTGAGCACACCTTCCGGGGCGAGTCCCGCCTCCATTCGCTCAAGCACGGCTGCTGTCCTCCTTCTGCTTCGGTGTAGGTCTGGTAGGTCGGCGACGCTGGCCCTCCATTCGGTGCAGTTGGTGCAGTGGCCGCCCAGTGGGCAATGACCTCCGTGTGTTGAGACGCGGCCCTTTTCCGCGCAACGGCCACAGTTCATCACGGCTCGTGTGACGTTGTCATGCTCCTGGAGCCCTATGGAGGGGACTCCAAGCATTACCACATCTCCGGCCTGTGAGATCGTCGCTTGCCGGAGACGTTCCAGGGCCTCGACGGCGGCAACTTTTGCCTCGTCGTTGGGTTGTGCGTAAATCTGCGTGCTTGCGAGATCGTCGTGTCCCATGAGCGCCTGTATTGTGTCGATCGCGACACCCGCGTCCCAGAGGTCTTGGCCGAAGGTGTGACGAAACGTGTAGGGAGTGATCCGAGAGGCGGGATAGGGAGTGCCATCGGTGGTGATCAGAGGTTGAGGGATAGTGCGGATGTTTCGGGCTCGCCTTGCGCCGGGTCGCCCGACCCATTGACCAATCCAGCTCCCAAGTGACTTGGCGCTCACTCCGCGAGTCCCTTGCGGGTTGGTCGCTCTCGTCGGGAAGAGCCGCAAGTTTGGGTTCTTGGGCTGCCCTTCCTCGTTGAACCACTTGGGATGGGTGCGACGCACGTAGGCTTGTTGTCGGCGAACTACGGCTGCAGTGCTGGTGAATAGTGGAATGGACACCGGGTGTCCACCTCGTCCGTCCTTCAGCCGGTCAGTGTAGGTGAGCCACGTATGAGTCCGTTCTGTTCCATCTGCGGTGCGGTGTACCCGCTCTGACAGACAGTTGAAGTGCATCTCGATGGTGTCCTCGGGGCGGCGTCCGCTGCCCCTAATGAACTCAATCATGTTCCGGGGGGTGCCGTCCTCGCCGAGGAGATGGAAGTGCCTGTCCAACTGGGCAGCGACGGCCTGAGGCAGCGCGCGGGCCTGCCCCACGGTGCCGTGTTCTTCCTGCACCAGCAGGCGGGTCTGCGTTGTGGTCGGGATCGAGCTCTTGTGCAGGCGCCAGCCTGAGCAGCCCAAAGCTGTCAGGAGTTCGCGCTGATCGTCCAGGAGCTCCTGTGTGCGCCGAAGGATGGTCGTCCGAGTGCCAGCGGACACCTTCAAGTGAGTCAGGTTGGGGTTGTGCCCACCTCCATGGGAAGGTAGGAAGTACCTTTCCTCCAAGGAGCGGCGATGGGCAGCCGCAGCAGCGTCGTGTTCTCCTTCGAGCCCGAGCCATTCGAGGTAACCCTCCCGGCGAGAGTCCAGCCATCTGCGAAAGCCGTCGCACACAAGGCTGCGCGTCAGCAACGCTGGAGCGTCTCCACCCTCAGGAAGCGTGCGAAGATACGCGCTGAACCACCTGGCAGACTTCCCAGCCTCGAAGAAGTTCGTGAGGCTCGCGCCCACTGCGACGAGGTGGGTGATCTGCGAAGCCACGGCGCTGCGCAGCCATGGCTGTGATACATCCTCCACGGAGAGGGTGTGCTTGTCCGAGAAACGATCATCCAGCACCGCCAGACGGATTGCGTCGCGGTGGACCTCGTCCTTGGGTGAGGAGAGTGCCAGGCTAGTTCGCCGCCTCCATCGTTTCAGGAACCTTCGAGGGTCGTGGTTGACTCGGATCTCAGCTGCTTCTGGGGCGACTAGGCTGTGGCATCCCACAGGCAGACTACGTAGCACTGTGTTGATCATCTGCGGTGAGAGTTTCATTGATTGCTGGAGCAAGTCCTCGCCGATGTTCCAGACGGTCTCTCGGAACAGGTCCTCGGTCAGATAGGAGAAATCGATCGTCTCGGCTGCGGTCCTCATCGCGAGCGGCCGTGGGATCGCGAACCAATCCTCCAGCTGAGAGCGGCCGTGGATCCCCTGCTTCTTTGCCTGCTCATGGTGCGGCGAACAGAACCCTGTGGTCGAGTCGGCCCAGTCCGGGCAAGCTAGCGATTCCAGAACCTTGGCTCGGCATCGACCAAACGTTGGGAGTGGCGTCTGACTGCGTATCCACTCTGTGGGATCGGCGGCCACTGTCGGGCTTGTACCGGCTGCCTTCGAGAGTTTGAGCCTATGAGGGCTGCACAGGTCGTAGGGGCCTTTTCCGGAGCGTTCGTGCCCAGGGCTGGAGCAGATGCGACAGCACCGACGTGTGTAGTCTCTCCTCCTAAAATGTGGCGGTCGCGGCGGTGTCAGGGCCAGCCAATCCTCAACTGACAACCGGACGTCCTTGGCTTGGTTGGCTCGGCGCCAGACCGTGGAGCAACTGACGCAGACCTTCGCTCGTGTTGGGTAGGGGCATCCGCTGCGGTTACACGTGGTGAGGTCGTGCCACCATGTTGGCTCTGGCCCAAATGGAAAGACCCACTGGCGTAGGGATCGGTCCAACCCCAACTCCTCAAGCCTCTTCCAGTCGGGGTTGAGAGTGGCTGCAGCCGAAGCAGTGCTGTGCGGTGCTTGTTTCGAATCCCCAGCCGAGGTCGGCGCAAGGGACCTGGCACCCTGGTCAGCACTCACAGAGGAACTCTCGAATCCAGCCGTTCGACAGCGCTGGCCATGGCTTCCGAGGACGGGTGACGGTACGTCTGTTGGGACTCGATGGAACTATGTCCAAGGAGGACCTGCAGGATGTCAGGGGCCAACCCCATGTCAGCCGCCTGCTCACCCATCGCGTGCCGCAGCTGGTGGGGCGTGAGATGCCGGGTCCCTGCCTTGTGGCAAAGGTTGCCGATGACCTGCCGTATGCCGCTTGCAGAGATAGGCTGTCCGCTCGAGATCCTTGGGGAACCGGGTAGCGTCACAAATAGCCAGGGAGATCGCGAGGCTCCAGCAATGCTGCGCCGCTCCTCAAGCCAGGCCCAATACAACTGAAGGACCTGACCGCCCAACGGGAGTACGGCCGGGTATTTGACCCCGTCCATCCCTGGATGATCCCCCGAGTCCTGAACATGGACGTGCGCCCCCAAACGATCCCACTGACACTTGCCTTGTACGGTGTGGATCCGGTCGCGGCGAAGCGTCGCAACCGCCCCCACACGAAGGCCGGGAACGCGCATGAGTCCGATAGCCAGGCGGTCCCGTGCAGATGAAGCATGAGTGAGTAGCGCGACGACCTCATCGTCGGTAGCGGCTCTGGGCTGCTCCCTCCGACGAATCAAGGCGCGATCAGCGCCCTTCGCGCCTGTGCGAACCCGGTACTTAGGCCGCGCGCGACCAGAACGCGTATGAGCCTTAACGGAAGCGGTCCACCGGGCCGGCGAGTACTCAAGGACAAGTGGAGCTACTCGGGCCTCTATCCCCCCTCGCTCGGTCCCATAGTCGAACAATTGAGCGATGACCCCAAGCTCCTGGTTGATCGTCGCCGCGGACGCCCCTACTCCGAATCCTCGTCCAGCCGAGTCGCGCTTCCGTCTGCGGCGCCAGAGTAGATACGCGTCGAAGTGTTCGGCGACGGATTCCCACGAGGCTTCCGATGCGAGTCGGAACTGAGTCACAGCGCTGAGCATCCCCGCATAGGTCTTGGATGTGCTGGAAGCACAACCCCGGACTGCTACAACATCTCGCAGGAAGTCATCGACCACAGGCACAGGGAGCAACGAGTCGCCCGCCAACAGGGTCCAATACGACAAAGCGCATGACTGGTCAAGGACCACACGCTTTCGTACGACCTTCGGCGGGGCCGAGTCCGGATCAACAAGCACCATCCAAGGTAGCCTGCCTTTGCGCCCCTCCCAGCGTCAGACACGCCAGCACCGGGCCCATAGCAACACTGCTTCCCTAGCCTCGCCAGTGGCCGTGATGCGCCCCAGGAGGGGGAGTCCCTGCTGCATACCAACAAATCGGCACCATCGCGGTGATCGGGCTCGGAGGCCTGATGCTGCGCCTGCTCACCAGCGACTGGTTCGCGGGCCTGTTGCGTGGGGTCTTCGAGTCGGGTTTCTCCCAGGTGGGGAACTGACCGGTGTGGGGGAGTCATTGCCGCGCGCTGGCTTCCCCGCACCGGACTGCCGGCTTCGTGACCGTGGAGCTGGCGCTGGCGCTGCCGCTGCTGGTGGTGATCTCCGGGGCACTCGTGACGTTCCTGCTCACCGCGGGTCTTCAGGTGCTGGCGATCGAGACTGCGCGTGCCACGGCGAGGGCGGCGCTGCGTTGCGACGAGCTTCCACAGCCCGTGCTGCCCGGCGCGACCGTGAGTGTGGAGCGGGGCCCGGTCGAGATCCTGGTTCGGGTGCGCCGGACGATTGTGGCGGGACCCTGGGGCGGTTCCGGGCTGAGTTGGCAGGTGTCCTCGGATATCTTCGCGCTCCCCGAGCCGGGCGTGGCGGGCACGTGTCATGGGTGAGGGCGCGCGGGGCAGTGCTTCCGTGCTGGTCGTGTTCCTGACGACTGCCTTGTGCGCTGCAGGTCTGGTGCTTGTGCAGCACCTGCGTGGACTGGCGCTGGTCGCGCATCTGGAGAGCGTCGCCGACCTCGCTGCGCTGGCTGCCGCCGCCCGCCTGTTCGAACCCGCTGCCTGCGATTCAGCCGCCGCCGTGGCCTCAGCCAACCGGGTGACTCTGGTCTCCTGCGAGCTGGACGGGCCAGTCGTCCATGTGGACGTGGGTTCAGGGTCGGGGCGCCGAAGAGCCGCCTCGGCTGCCACACTTGCGCGCCGGACAGGTCAATGGTGAGGCTCCAGAGCGCTCACCGGGCCTGATCTTCGGTCAGGTGGCGCAGTATGGTGACCGCGACCAGCTTGTCGAGCGGCTCGTTGCCGTTGCCGCACTTGGGTGACTGGACGCATCGCGGACACCCGCCCTCACATCGGCAGGTGACGATCACATCGCGCGTCGCCGTGAGCCAGCTCGAGGCGTTCGCGAAGGCGTGTTCGGCGATGCCGGCGCCGCCAGGATGCCCGTCGTACACGAATACGGTCGGCATACCCGTGTCCGGGTGCAGGTCGGTGCTCAGCCCGCCGATGTCCCAGCGATCACAACTGGCGAACCCCGGCAGAATACCGATCGATGCGTGTTCGGCGGCGTGCAGGCCACCGGGCAGCAATTGGTCGGGAACCTCCAGGCGGTTGCGGACAGCGTCGGGCAGTGCCCACCAGACCGCTTCGGTGTGCAGCCGGCTCACCGGCATCTCCAGCGGCTCGAAACCCAGGAACTGCCCCTGGAAGGACTTGCGGGTGAATCCGGTCACCTGCGAGGTGACTTCGACCTCGCCGTGAGCCAGGGTCGCGCCACCGATTCGTGCCTGGTGGTGGATGTGCCGCACGGAGAGACTGCTGCTGGATGTGGGTGCCGTGAGGAACTGGGGCGAGGCGCGGCGGGCGATGGCCACGCCGCCCTCCAGGTCGAGTTCCTCGATGAGGAACAGCTGTCCCAGGTGCACATACACCGCACCTGGGTGCACGTGAGCGGGCGCGGAGGACTCGTCGACCGTCCCGAGGATCGTGCCGGTCTCGCGGTCGGTGATCCTCACGGGTCCTCGGCCGCTGCCGCGCAGGTCGACCAGCGAGGCGCCGCGTTGCTCCGCGGTCCAATGCAGTGTCCCCCGCCTGTCGCGGACCCACCGTCGTTCCAGCAGGAGCTGGCACAGGGGGTCGGTCTGGGATCCGAACCAGCCAGTCAGGCCCATTGCGGAGTCCGGGAGCTCAGCGATCGCGGCGCAGAGCTGGGGCAGCAGGACGTGGGGGTTGTCGACGTTGACGACGGTGGTCTCCAGCGGGTCACGCAGCAGCCGATCGGCGTGGTTGACGACGAAGCGGTCGAGGGGGTCGTCATCGGCGATCAGGACGGCGACGCCCGGCGCCCCTGCTCTGCCCGCGCGCCCGACCTGCTGCAGGAATGACGCCCTGGTCCCGGGCCATCCGCACAGGACCACCGCGTCGAGACCGGAGATGTCCACGCCGAGTTCCAGTGCGTTGGTGGTCGCGACGGTGTTGAGTTCACCGGTGCGCAGCCGTGACTCCAGGAGGCGACGTTCCTCAGGCAGCAGTCCGCCCCGGTAGGCGCTGACGGTCTGGCCAAGACGACCGCCCACGCGGTCCTTCACCATGCCGGCCATGACCTCGCTGCCCTTACGGCCTCGCACGAATCCCAGGGTGCGGATCCGGGCGCGGGTCAGCGCCGTCAGCACGGACACCGCCTCGGAGAAGGCCGAGGGCGGCTCGGTCGGTGTATCGACGTCGTCCTGCAGGCCCGATCCCGGATCCACCACCACGAGTTCCAGTGGCCCGCGGGGCGAATCGTCGCCCGTGATCGCAGCTACCGGCTCACCCACGAGGCGAGTGGCGTTCGTCTCGGCCCCCGACATCGTGGCCGAGGCGAGGATGAAGGTGGGGTCAGCGTCCAGCGCGGCGCAGATCCGCCGCAGCCGCCGCACCAGGGCCGCGACGTGCGAACCGAACACACCCCGGTAGTGGTGGGCCTCGTCGAGCACGACGAAGCGGAGCCGCTTGAAGAAGTGGGTCCAGCGCCGGTGGCCGGTCAGCAGATCGTGATGAAGCATGTCGGGATTGCTGAGCACGATGTTCGCGTGGCGGCGCAGCCATGGCCGCACCTCTGTAGGGGTGTCCCCGTCGTAGGTGGCCGCGGTGACCCCGGCGACGTCGAGGCGGTTGATCGCCCCGAGCTGGTCGTGTGCCAGCGCCTTGGTGGGACTGAGATGGATTGCGGTCGCGTGACCGGCCGTCACTTCGGTGAGGATCGGCATGAGGTAGGCCAGCGACTTGCCACTTCCGGTTCCTGTCGCGATCAGGGTGTGCTGGCGCCGGACGATCTGCTCAGCTGCCAGGACCTGGTGGCGCCACGGCGCGCTCACTCCCGAGCCGGTCAGGGCCTCCCGGACGGGAGTACTCAGCCAGTCAGGCCAGTCCATCGTGACGCCCGGTCGGGCCGGCACCGACACGGTGGCCGTCGCAGGGGTCAGCAGCGCATCGCGCACGATCCCGGTGATCGTGGCCAGATCCCTGCTGTCCCGGTCTGCGGTCTGCGCCGCGGTCCGGGCGCCGGCGACCCGGTCGTCCGTGTGGGCTCCCCGCAGCACGGACGGCACGAGCGGCGCTGGCCCTGTCATGGACTCTCCTCTCTGACCGCTCCCCGCCGGCCGCTCCCCGCCGGCCGCTCCCCGCCGGCCGCTCCTCGCCGGCCGCTCCTCTTCGACCGGAGCCTGTCACCCCAGCCTGTTCGGCGGTCCTGCGCAGGTTCCTCCCAGACTATGAGCCACTTCGCATTCACCCAAGATTCCTGGACCGGTTGGGGCCCGACCCGCGCGGCAGTATGGGCAAGGTATGGGCAGCCGGTGGCCCTTTCCAGAAACCCTGAAACCCTGAAACTCCTGAAACCAGGAGTAGCACAAGACTCCGACAACCTCCGCTGCCGTGGGCGCGCGGCAGCGCCCGAAGGTCACCCGGGGATACCTGAGTCACGGCGGCCAACAGCCACTAAGCTGACCACAGGAGGTTCCCATGGAACTGGATGTGGCGGTTCGTCAGGAGGGTGACTTCGCCGTTGTGGCGGTCGCCGGCGAATTGGATGTGTATACAGCGCCCAAGCTTGAGAAGGTGCTGACCGAGCTGATCGCTGGCGGCAGTGTGAATGTGGTTGTCGATCTCGGCGGGGTCTCCTTCCTGGATTCCACGGGGCTCGGCGCCATGGTCAAGGGACTGAAGCGCGCCAAGGAGGCAGGCGGAACGCTGCAGGTGGTCGCTTCGGACGAGCGTGTGGTCAAGGTCTTTCGGATCACCGGCCTGGACGCGGTCATGTCGCTTCAGGGTGATCTCGACGCGGTGCTGGGAGCCTGATGCCCACTGCTACGCTCACTCTTCCGGCCACGGCCGAGCAGGCACGGACCGCCAGGCTGGT
>JAGQTY010000198.1 GCA_020438795.1 Actinomycetota bacterium | reverse complement strand
CATGATGATGCCTTCCTGATGGAGGTCGCGACCGCCGCCGGGAATGACGGCCGTACGCATCGCGCCCGAGCCGGAGCCCGAACGGACCCTGCAAGGCTACGGCCGGCGGGGTTCGGCTGACAACCGCCACCGCTACGCTCGTCACCGTGTCGGCCGGCATCAGCATCGCAGCGGCCGGGAAGTCGTTCGGCGACCTCGAGGCGCTGACGCCGATCACCCTCGACGTCGCCCCCGGCGAGGTCGTCACCCTCCTCGGCCCGAGTGGCTGCGGCAAGACCACCCTGCTGCGGATGATCGCCGGCCTCGAGACACCGACCACCGGCTCGGTCAGCGTCGACGACGAACCTCCGGCAGCCGCACGTGCCGCCAAGCGGTTCGGGTTCGTGCCACAGTCGCCGGCGCTGCTGCCGTGGCGATCGGTCGAAGCCAACGTCCGGCTGCTGCAGGACGTCAACCGGGCTGCGAACGCGCCGTCGCTCCCCGACCCGCTCGTGCTGCTCGACGCCGTCGGGCTCGCCCGGTTCCGCAACGCGCTCCCCCACGAGCTGTCGGG
>JAGQTY010000197.1 GCA_020438795.1 Actinomycetota bacterium | reverse complement strand
GTTGGACGACCCCGAATCAAGGAGGACACCGTGGCGGACAGCCCGGAAAGCAATGCCCCGGTCGAGACAGCAGCCGTGGAGAAGGCGCCCGCGAAGAAGGCGCCCGCGAAAGAGGCTGCCGCGAAGAAGGCGCCCGTGAAGAAGGCCGTCGCCACGACCGCTGCCGCGAAGAAGGCGCCCGCGAAGAAGGCGCCCGCGAAGAAGGCGCCCGCGAAGAAGGCGACCGCGAATAAGGCGACCGCGAAGAAGGCGACCGCGAAGAAAGTTGCCGTGAAAGAGGCGCCGCCGCAGAAGATACCCGCCAAGACACTCCGAGGCGGGGAGACCATCACAGTGGCCTGTCGGCGCGGCTGCGGGGATTTCGCTACCTGTCGGATGGCCACTGACGATCCGGTAATGCGTTCCACCATTCTGGGGCTGCTCGTGCTGGAGAGCAGCCCGGACTGGAGCAAGCTGCGGGAGCGCTACGAGCGGGCCACCCGACTCGCCCCGGTACTGCGCTCGGTGATTGTCGAGGGGCCGACCGGTTTCGAGACACCGCGTGTGGTGGTCGA
>JAGQTY010000196.1 GCA_020438795.1 Actinomycetota bacterium | reverse complement strand
AGCGCGATGAGCATCACGCGCAATCGCAGAGTGGGGCTCATCGGCACGGCCGGAACCATCCAATCGCGCGTCTACGACGATCTCTTCAGCATGCGACCCGAGATCTCGCTCACCGCGCAGGCCTGCCCGCGCTTCGTGGAACTGGTCGAGGCCGGCCTCACGAGCGGCCCGGAGGCGCTCGCGGTCGCCGAGGAATACCTCTCGCCGCTCGTCGCGCACGACATCGACACGCTCGTGCTCGGCTGCACGCACTACCCGTTCCTGCGCGGCGCGATCAGCCAGGTCGTCGGCCCTCAGGTCGCGCTCGTGTCGAGCGATATCGAGACGGCCGCCGAGGTCTATCGCGTGCTCACGCAGCGCGAACTGCTGCGTGATCCTGCTGCGGGCGAGCCCCTCATCCGCTACGAGGCGACGGGCGAGGACACGGCGGCGTTCGTCGAGCTGGCGCGGCGCATGCTCGGCATCGGGATCGACGCGGTGGACCACCTGCCGACCGGCGCCATCCGCCTCCCGCGCTGAACCGCGCCGCACACACCGACCGAGAAGGAGAGACA
>JAGQTY010000195.1 GCA_020438795.1 Actinomycetota bacterium | reverse complement strand
CGCGGGCGGCAGGACGTAGCGGCCGACGATCGCCCAGCGGCTGGGCGCGGTGCCGGCCTTGGGCTTCTCGACCATCTGGCGGATGCGCAGCCGGCCGGCGTCGTCCCAGTCGCCGGCGACGATGCCGTACATGTGCTCGCGGCCGGGCGGCACCTCCATGATCGCGATCGCGCCGGCGCCGGTCTCCTCGTAGACCCGGGCCAGCTGGCCGATGCCGGGGTCGTCGTCGTTGTCGATCAGGTCGTCGCCGAGCAGCAGCGCGAACGGCTCGGCGCCGATGGCCTCGCGCGCGCACAGCACCGCGTGGCCGAGGCCGAGCGGGGTCTTCTGCCGCACGGTGATCAGCCGGACCATCTCCGAGATCCGCTCCATGGCGTCGGCGACGTCGGCCTTGCCGCGCGAGCGCAGCGTGTGCTCGAGCTCGTAGGCGTGGTCGAAGTGATCGACCAGCGCGACCTTGTTGCGGCCGGTCACCATGACGACGTCGGTGATGCCGGCGCGGACCGCCTCCTCGACCACCAGCTGGATGGTCGGGACGTCGACGATCGGCAGCATC
>JAGQTY010000194.1 GCA_020438795.1 Actinomycetota bacterium | reverse complement strand
CTCGACGACTGAGCGACGCGTCGCTGGGGCCTCGCTGCCTGGTCTGGGCGCCCGACACTGCGAGACTCGGGGGGTGACTCCTGAATCGTCCGATGAGGCCGTGCGATGACGACACCCACGGCCGTCATCTGCATCACGCCCAATCCAGCGCTCGACCGGACGCTGACGGTCCCGCATCTCGTTCGCAACGCCGTCCACCGCGCCGATCGGGTGGTCGAGGCCGCCGGCGGCAAGGGCCTCAACGTGGCCCGGGTGCTGCACGAGTTCGGCACCTCGGTTCTGGCCATCGGGCCCCTCGCCGGCCCGACCGGTCGGCTCGTCGCCGAGCACGCTGCGGCGACCGGCATGCCGTCGGAGTGGATATGGCTCGACGAGGGGGAGACCCGAACCTCGACGATCATCGTCGACAAGATCACCTCGACCGTGATCAACGAAACCGGTCCGAGCGTGGCCGGCAGATGGGACGAGCTCGCAACGTCGCTGCTCGACATCGTTCGCGCCAAGTGCCCGCAGGTCGTCACGGTGTCGGGGAGCTACCCACCCGGCGTCGATTCCGAGGA
>JAGQTY010000193.1 GCA_020438795.1 Actinomycetota bacterium | reverse complement strand
TGGCATCCGAAAAATTAGTAGGCCTGAACAAGTTCTTCCTCCGAAAGCTGCGATTGGGCGATTTCGCGGTAGACATCACAACTGCGCAGCAGTTCGTGGTGCGTGCCGCGCCCGACAATTTCGCCATTTTCAAGCACGATAATCTGGTCGGCATTCAGGATGGTGCCCACCCGCTGCGCCACAATCAACAAGGTGCTCCCGCGCGCCGCCTGACTCAGCGCCTCGCGCAAGGTGGCGTCGGTCTTCATGTCGAGGGCCGAGAAGCTGTCGTCGAAGATGTAGATAGGGGCGTTTTTCACCAACGCCCGCGCAATCGAGAGACGCTGTTTCTGTCCGCCCGACAAATTGGATCCGCCCTGCGCAATGTGGGCGTCATAGCCATCCGCCATCGTGGAAATGAATTCATCTGCCTGCGCGACGGCGGCCGCGCGTTTCAGGTGGTCGAGCGTGGCGTCGCCATCGGCATACCGCAGATTACTGGTGACCGTGCCGGAGAAAAGCATGATTTTTTGCGGCACATAGCCGATGAGAGCGCGCAGATCGCGGCGTTTCATGTCGCG
>JAGQTY010000192.1 GCA_020438795.1 Actinomycetota bacterium | reverse complement strand
TTCCTGATTTGACGGTGCTGATGGACATGGAGCCCGCTGGGGCGGTGGGGCAGATGGCCGAGAAGGACCGCATCGAGCAGGTCAGCGGCATGAACCCGCAGGGCGTCGTCGTGTCCAGCTTCAAGGTGCCCAGCGTTGAGGAGCTCGACCACAACTACCTATGGCGCTACGCCCGACGGCTTCCCGAACGTGGCCAGGTCGGGATCTTCAACCGGTCCTACTACGAGGAGGTGCTCGTCGCCCGCGTGCACCCCGAGGTGATCGCCAACCAGCGCCTCCCGGCCCGGGCCCGGGGACCGCACCTGTGGCAGCACCGCTACGAGGACATGGTCGCCTTCGAGCGGCACCTGGTCCGCAACGGGATCGTGGTGGTGAAGTTCTTCCTGCACCTGTCGCGCGAGGAGCAGCGTCTGCGGTTCCTCGACCGGATCGACACGCCGGAGAAGAACTGGAAGTTCTCCGCCGGTGACGTGAGGGAGAGGGCGTACTGGGACGACTACCAGGTCGCGTTCGAGGAGGCGATCCGCGCCACCGCCACAGAGGACGCTCCCTGGTACGTGA
>JAGQTY010000191.1 GCA_020438795.1 Actinomycetota bacterium | reverse complement strand
GATGTCGCCGACCACATCGAGGTCGTGTTCCATTGGGGCAGAGGTCCAGTCGAGCAGCGCGGGCGGGTCGATCGCGCTGGCCCTGACGCGGCCGGTGCCCGATCCCAGGGTTATCAACGACCGGGATCCCGGGTCGCCCTCGTCGGCGGCCAGTGCTCCGTCGGCGCGTAGCGCCAGCTCCCGGTGCGCCGTGCCGGCCGGCGGCCACTGCTCGGCGGTGTGCCAACCCTCGGCGCCGGGCAGCACGTACCGGATGGGCGGGCCGTCCAGGATCCCGGTGTCGGCACCCTTGAGCCAGTGGTCGAACCAGGCCAGCGCCTCGGTGTGCAGGCTCTCCCACGGCCAGGTCAATCCGTTCTGGCCGAGCAGGCCCATCCGGACATTTGGATTGTGCGCCAGCGCTTTCCAGCATGCGAATGTCGACGGCAGGTGCAGTGGGACGTTCTCCCAGTCGCAGCCCAGGTAGACCGGGATGTCGATATCGGACAGCAGGGGAGTGAGATCCCTTTCTTCCCACCAGGAATCGCGCAGTGGATGTCTCACAAACGCGTCCAGCCACAGC
>JAGQTY010000190.1 GCA_020438795.1 Actinomycetota bacterium | reverse complement strand
GTGCAGTTGGTGTTCAAATCTTGAGCGAATCATCCGAATCTCCCTGTGATGTATTTTTCGGTCCGTTCATCTTGTGGCAATGAAAAGAGCTGGCTAGTCTTGTTGTACTCCACAATTTCTCCCAGGAGGAAGAAGGCCGCCTTGTCGGAAATCCGAACAGCCTGCTGCATATTGTGGGTCACAATGACAATGGTGTATTTGGATTTGAGTTCAATGACCAATTCTTCGATTTTAGCAGTTGAAATCGGGTCCAAGGCACTGGTCGGCTCGTCCATGAGCAGGATATCTGGCTCGATGGCCAAGGCTCTGGCGATACAGAGCCGCTGCTGCTGACCACCTGACATGCCCAGGGCTGATTTGTTCAGACGGTCCTTGACCTCATCCCAAATAGCCGCCTGCTTGAGAGAGCGCTCCACAATTTCATCCAACTGGGCCTTGTTATGAATCCCGTGGGTCCGTGGTCCAAAGGCCACATTGTCATAGATGCTCATTGGGAAAGGATTGGGTTTCTGAAAAACCATACCCACTTTCTTGCGGAGCAGGTTGATATCCATATCCCGATAAACATC
>JAGQTY010000018.1:32783-66194 GCA_020438795.1 Actinomycetota bacterium | reverse complement strand
GCTCCTGACGACAGCGCACGCAGCAGCAACGGCTTCAAGTAGGAAGAAGTCTAACCCTCGAACGACCTCAGGGGCCCGGACAAGGCGGATCGAACCGAAGCGGACCACTGACCAGCGCGAGTCCGCCGCGACCGCGAGGACATACTGAAGTGTGCGCCGCAACGCGTGGACAGTGGCTCTGGCCGTCCTCATGGTTCTCATCGCCTGGGTCGATGCGATGCTCCCTCAGGACGTCGTGGCCCTGGTCTACCTCGTGGTTCCTGTCCTGCTGGCGGCCGCTTTCGCGGGACCGCAGCGGACCGGCTTGCTGGCTGCCTGGGCGGTACTGCTGTATCTGTTGTCCGGCCTGGTGTCCGACTACTACCCGGACCTGAACTACTGGCTGCGATTGATCGCCACAGTCATGGTCGTGGTGATCGCCGTGATACTCGCCTCCCGCACGACCGCGCGGCTGGACCGGGAGACGCATCGTGCGAGCATCGACCCGCTCACCGGCCTGGCCAATCGCCGGACCGTCAAGGAGGAACTGTACCGCGTGCTGGCCGACCGTCGTCGCAGCCGGCCCCTCGGGGTCCTCTACGTCGATCTTGACGGCTTCAAGGAGGTGAACACGCAATTCGGCCATTCCGGGGGTGACGCGGTATTGCGAGAAGTCGCCTACAGGTTGTGTGACGCGGTCCGACAGGGGGACACCGTCGCCAGGTTCGGTGGCGACGAGTTCGTCGTCCTGGCGCCGCAGTTGCAGGAGGCGTCTCAGCTCAGGCTGCTGGCCAACCGTATCCGTGAGCAGATCGCACACCCGTTCAGCAATCCCGCTGCCGTGATCGGAGCCTCCGTGGGGGGGATGGTAGTGCTGCCCGGCACCGACCCTGATCCGGAGGACGTGCTGCATCGAGCCGATGAGCTGTTGATGAATCTCAAATCACAGGAACCGGGGGGACAGGTCGTACTGGTCTATCCACCGGAGTCGTCCGCGACCAGCGGCTCGGGGGAATCCGATTCCCCGCTCTGAGCCACCGTCGCGACCCTGCGCCGGTTGCGGAAGTAGGAGCCCAGCGCGGCCAGCATCAGCAGTGCGATCATCGCCAGCGCGATCGCGGTGATGGTCCCGGGCAGATCGCCGACCTTGGCGATCACCGCCATGTTCGCGACCAGCACCATGCCTGCCACCAGGATGCCGAGCAGGTCGGACGGGGACTTGTGGACCAGTCGGGCCGCCAGTGGCGCCGTCAGTGCGCCGCCCGCCACCAGTCCGAGCACCGCCAGCCATGGGATGGCCTCGGACTGTCCGGCGACGAGGAAGCCCAGCGAGGCGGAGACCGCGACGAAGAACTCGGCGGTGTTCACCGAGCCGACGATCCGGTAGGTCGGCTGCACCGTCGTGCTCAGCAAGGTGGGCGTGGCGACGGGACCCCAGCCACCACCACCAGCGGAGTCGATCGCTCCGGCCAGCAGTCCCACGGGCCACAGGTGCCGGCGCTGGAGCCTCAGTGCGGGTACCAGGGACCGTCGCCACGCGAACCGGAACAGAATGCCCAGCCCGAGCACCATGAGCAGGGCTGCCATCACGATCTGCGAGCCGGAGGACACCAGCGTCGTGAGTGCCACTGCACCTACGAACGCCCCGAACGCGCCCGGGATGCCGATCACGGCAACGAGCCGCCAGTCCACGTTGCCCGCCCGCCAGTGGCTGAGCCCCGAGACCAGTCCGGTCCCCATCTTGGCGGCATGGGTACTCGCGGAGGCGGCGACCGCCGAATAGCCGAGCAGTGTCAGCAGGGTCGCGGAAGTCACTCCGAAGCCGAGTCCCAGCATGCCGTCCACGAATTGCGCGGCGGCTCCGACAAGCAGAAATACGACGAAAACCATGATCGTCCCCAATCAGGAATCAGGATCACAGCCCAAAGCATGAGTGGCAGAAGTCAGGGACGGGCGACGGAAGTAGCTATCTCGGTGACCCAAGGATGGACCCTCTGCGCGCGGGCGTCAATCACCTGCACCCGAAGGGAGCAGCCGGCTCAGCGGCGGACTACTGGTGGTGCACGAGTTCAGCGGTGGCCGACGGTGGAGCCACGCCCGGCGGGAAGGCTGCGGGAGCCACTGTCTGGGGATCGCCCGCCGAAGCACAGCCGAGCAATTCGACCTGTGCTGTCGCCACGACGGTCTCCACCTGTACCTGGCCGAACGAGGGCGCTGAGGGGAACCGGACGTGGGCGTACCCGACATCGGACGCCTCGGCGTCCTTGGCCCGGATGACACACTCGACCTCGTCGGCCTCTCCCCGCAGCTCGAGATCGACCAGCAGCACCCGCTCGCCCGGGGCGGACCAGCGCACGACACGGCCCTCGACCGACGTCGAGAGCAACTGGACCGCCACCCAGAGGAGTACCGCCGCGAACACCAGGACGGCAACCCCGCCGAGCACCCAAGCCCGTCGGCGCTGCCTGCGCACACCATAGCGTTCCTCGAGCATGAGCTCGAGATCGTCGCCGAGGTGCTGATCGGTTGTCGTCATGGTTCTCACCGACCATTGTGCAACACGACCTGCTCGGCGTGGCGGTGGCGCAGGGTTAGACTGGCTGCGAGGCGTGGCGCTCGGGAGCCGGTAGGCTCGCCGACCAGCCTGAAGATGGGATGGGACCGATGGCGGGAATCACCACAGCGCTGGGCGTGCTGACCCAGACGTATCCGAGCCCCGGGGATCTGCCGGACGATCGCAGCGCCGGGTACTGGGGATTTCTGCTGTTCCTGCTGATGCTGCTCGGCGTGGTCCTGCTGTGGTTCTCGCTCAACAAGCAGCTCAAGCGGATCAACTTCGACGAGGGCGACGAGGGCAACAAGGCTAAGGCTGACTCCGAGCCGAGTGTGGATCTGCGGGACAACGCGGTGTCGGCCAAGCCGGTCGCCGATGAGCAGGACACTGCCTGAGACTCATGCTTCGTACCCTGCTCTCGTTCCGCTGGGCGTTGCTGACCCTGGTACTGCTGGTCGTGATCGCCGGGTGCCTGCTCGCGGCGTGGTGGCAATTCGAACGAACGAGTCAGGAGCTCACGCTGGACGAGGCCGCGGTGGCTGAACGGGTGCCGCTGTCCGACCTGGTCGAGCCGGGTGCTGCCATGCCAGTGGCCGGAATCGGCAGGCAGGTGAGCCTCGCTGGGGTCTGGCAGCCGGAGCACGGTGTGCTGGTGCGCGACCGCGAGTCCGATTCCGGGGAGGCCGGGTACTGGGCGCTCTCCAGCGTCAGTACGGGACACGGAGCCACGGTTCCGGTGCTGCTGGGCTGGGTGCCGGATGCCCGGTTCACGTTCCCGCGCGGCGAAGTCGTCATCGAGGGACGGCTGCAGACCGAGGAGAACTTCTACCCCGACGCCGTCGTGCACGCCAGCCGGCCCTTGGTCACGATCACCCACGAGGGTCTGCTCGCACACTGGGACGATCGGGTCTCGCCAGGGGACCTCACCCCCGGGTTCGTGGCGACCACCGCCGCGGCTCCTGGCATACCCGCGATAGAACTGGTACGGCCGGTGATCGGTGAGAACCCCGGCGTGGGCTTCCCGGTGCGCAACTTCGCCTATGGGCTGCAGTGGATCGTGTTCGCCCTGGTCGCGATCGTCATCTGGGGGTGGTGGCTGCGCCAGGAATCGCGGCCGGCAGCGGACGAGGCGGCTTTGGCGCAGGATCACGACCGGGTTAATGTGGGTGGGTGAGTCAAACGCCTTCCGAACCGACGATCGATCTGCGCGATGGCGGCCGGGAGCCCAAGGGCCTCCGTGGTGCCCTGCTCCGCTACCGAGTCATGGCGTTCGTCACCGGCGTGGTGCTCGGAGCCCTGACCGTGGCGCTCGTAGTCCTCTGGGACGTTCCGAAGGACGAGCGTCCTGCCTGGTACGGCCTCGGGTGGGTCGCGCACGGCTGGCTCTACATCGTCTACGTGGCGGCCAGCCTGGACCTGGTCTTCCGGATGAAGTGGGCACTGTGGCGAGCACTGCTCGTGGTCCTGGCCGGAACCATTCCTTTCATGTCCTTCGTCGCCGAGCGGTGGGTCACGCACCGGGTGGACAAGCGTCTGGTTGCTCCTGACACCAAGAGCGCTGCCGTCCGAGTGGACTGATCACAGTGACCGGAGCTCGCGATGTCGTCTACCACGCCTATTCCAGGGCCCTGCGGCATCGCCTCGCCGATGAGCGTACCCCGGCGCATGTGGGCGTGATCCTGGACGGCAACCGCCGCTGGGCCTCCCTGCGAAGGTCCTCGAGCGAGGAGGGTCATCGCGCGGGGGCCGCCAAGATCGCTGAGTTCCTCGGCTGGTGCGAGGACGCAGGCGTTGAAGTCGTCACCTTGTGGCTGCTGTCGACGGACAATCTGGAACGCGATCCGCAGGAGGTGGATGCGCTTCTGCAGATCATCGGCGACACAGTCTGGGAGCTCACCAACACCGGCCGCTGGCGGATCCATCCGATGGGGGCGCTGGACCTGCTTCCCGATGCCTATCGCGAACAGTTCAAGCAGGCCGACGAGCGCACCGCGTCGGTGTCAGGCATGACCGTGAACGTCGCTGTGGGATACGGTGGTCGCCGCGAGGTCGTCGATGCGGTCAGGTCCCTGCTGATGGAGAACCATGCGGAGGACATGAGCGCTGAGGAGATCGCCCAGCTGGTTAGCATCGAGGGCATCGGCGAGCATCTCTACACCAAGGGTCAGCCCGATCCCGATCTCGTGATCCGGACCTCCGGTGAACAGCGGCTCTCGGGGTTCCTGCTCTGGCAGAGCGCCCATTCCGAGTTCTACTTCTGCGAAGCCTTCTGGCCCGACTTCCGTGAGGTCGACTTCCTGCGTGCGCTTCGTTCGTATGCACAGCGCGAGCGGCGCTTCGGCACCTGACCGCTACACCCGTCCTGGTCTTCCCGCACGCGGCGCCGGTTCAGGTCGTCGGCGGTCCCACCGGGATGGCCGTGGCGATGGGTCGCAGCTTCTCTGCGAAGAAGTCGTTGCCCTTGTCATCCACGATCACGAAGGCGGGGAAGTCCTCCACCTCGATCTTCCAGACGGCCTCCATGCCGAGCTCCGGGAAGTCGATGACCTCGACATGCTTGATGTTGTCCTGGGCCAGCCGGGCTGCGGGCCCGCCGATGCTGCCGAGGTAGAAGCCGCCGTTCTCCTGGCAGGCGCGTGTGACCGCCGACGAGCGGTTCCCTTTGGCCAGCATCACGAACGAACCGCCCGCCTTCTGGAACTGGTCCACGTAGGAGTCCATCCGACCCGCGGTCGTGGGTCCGAACGAACCCGATGCATAGCCGTCGGGGGTCTTCGCCGGCCCGGCGTAGTAGACACAATGGTCGCGCAGGTACTCCGGCATCTCCTCGCCCCGGTCCAGCAGGTCCCTGATCCGCGCGTGGGCGATATCGCGGGCCACCACCATGGGCCCCGACAGGCTCACCCGTGTTGCCACAGGCAATTCGGACAACTGTTCCCTGATCTGCGACATCGGCTGATGCAGGTCGATCCGCACCACGTCCTGGGTGAGTGCCTCGTCCAACACCTCGGGAAGGAATTGCGCCGGATCGGTCTCCAGCCGTTCCAGGAAGACGCCCTCGCTGGTGATCTTGGCCTTGGCCTGCCGGTCGGCCGAACAAGACACCGCCACCGCCACCGGCAGTGATGCCCCGTGCCGGGGCAGCCGGATGACCCTGACGTCGTGACAGAAGTACTTGCCACCGAACTGGGCCCCGATGCCGAAGTTGCGTGTCATCTCAAGGATGAGGTTCTCGGTCTCAACGTCGCGGAAGCCATGACCCGACATGTCTCCGGAGGTGGGGAGGCTGTCGAGATACCGCGTACTTGCGTACTTGGCCACCTTGAGCGCGTCCTCAGCGCTCGTGCCACCGATGACCACGGCGAGGTGATACGGGGGGCAGGCTGCGGTGCCGAGTTCACGCAGTTTCTCGTTCAGGAAGGTGAGCAGCGCCTGCTGGTTCAGGATCGCCTTGGTCTGCTGGTAGAGGAATGACTTGTTGGCAGACCCGCCGCCCTTGGCCATGAACAGGAACTTGTAGGAAGTCGCGGCGTCCTCATCGGTGGCGGCGTAGAGGTCGATCTGGGCGGGCAGGTTGTTGCCGGTGTTGCGTTCCTCCCACATGTTCAGCGGGGCCATCTGGGAGTAGCGCAGGTTCAGCTGCTGATAGGCGTCGTAGATGCCGCGGGACAGCGGTTTCTCGTCCGGCCCCGCGGTCAGCACCCGCTGACCCCGCTTGCCCATCACGATGGCGGTGCCAGTGTCCTGGCACATGGGCAGCACGCCGCCGGCGGCGATGTTCGCATTCTTGAGCAGGTCGAGCGCCACGAAGCGATCGTTCGGGCTCGCCTCCGGATCCTCGAGGATGTTTGCCAGTTGCTGCAGGTGACTGGTCCGCAGCCTGTGGCTGATGTCGGCGATCGCTTCGAAGGCCAGCTCGGTCAGCGCTCGGTCGGACACCTGGAGGAACTCGCGTCCGCCGAGGTCCAGAATCTCGACGCCCTTGGCGCTCAGCATCCGGTAGTCGGTGGTGTCCGGTCCGAGGGGGAGCTGCGGTGAATAGCGGAACTCAGCCATGTACCCAGGTTACGACCACGCCCGGCGGCTGATTCGTGCCATCTGGACACGTGGACTATTTTTGAAGGGTGAGCAGTCAACCCGATCCCTGGGAATTCCGAGCTTCGGACAGCGAGCGCGAGGCTTTCGTCGAGGTCCTGCAGGTCGCCTACGCCGAGGGGCGGCTCTCGCATGAGGAGTACGACGAGCGGATGGCCCAGGCCTACGAGGCGCGCACTTTCGCCGAGCTGGCGCCGCTGGTCGCCGATCTCCCCAACGCCCACGATCTCCCTGCTCCTCCCGGGCTTGCGCAGCCCTCGTCGCAGGTTGTCGCCCGCGGTTCCTCGGTGCCGGTGACGACCCAGGCATCCGCCGTCGTTGCGGTGTTCTCCTCGAGCAGCAGGAAAGGGCGCTGGGCCGTGGACCCCGACCAGTCCGCGGTCGCTGTCTTCGGGTCCGTGGAGGTTGACCTCAGGCAGGCCGAACTCCTCTCTGACGACACCGAGATACGGGCGGTCGCGGTGTTCGGCGAGGTCAAGGTCGTCGTGCCCAGTGATGTGGCCGTGGACGTCAACGGTGTGGGAGTGCTCGGCGAGTTCGAGCGCAAGAGCTCTCGGCGACGAACGGCCGACCGTGGCACTGGGGTTCCGGTGATCCGGGTGACAGGTGCGGCGATCCTGGGCAGTGTCTCGATCGTGGTGAAGGCTCCCGACGTGGACGGGGGCTGGACGTTGCGTGCGCCAGGGGTACTGCCGCAGCCACCTCAGCCACCCAAGGCGATCGAACCCGGGGACGACGAGTCCTGAACATCCGCCGGGACTGCCCGGTCGTGCCCCGTACGCCGGGATAGACTCGTGCGTATCGCGGCGCCGTCGCCGGGAACGTCAGTTCCTCAGAACCGACGCCGGCCGTGATAGGGAGGCAGAGGTCATGGGGCAGCACGTGGACATCACTGACCAGCCCACGGCGGAACCTGCCGCAGAGAAGGTCGTGGTGGAGGCCAAGCCCGGCAGCCAGCTCAACAAGACCACCGGTGATGCCTTCCGCTCGATCGGCCTGGTGCTGCTGGTCGTACTGGGGGTGTTGTTCCTGAGCTGGCGGGCGCCGGTGGACCCGGTCCACGACGTCGATGTCGAACCCCTTGCCAACCTGGCCGCCCGCGAGTCGTCCTTCAAGGTGCTCATCCCCGACCTCGCGCAGGAGGGCTGGCGGCCGACATCAGCGCGGCTCGAGCCCACGGAGTTCTCGGCCGACAACAACGTCTGGTACACCGGCTGGGTCTCGCCGGATGACGAGTTCGCCGCGCTGGTGCAGAGTGCGGCCACCAACTCAGGTTTCATCGCAGAGCAGACCGGTCAGGGAACCGTGGTCGGCACCGTACCCGACGACGCCGGGTTCGCTGCCGGCTGGACCAGGTACGAGAGCCGCAACGGCCGCGACCGTGCGCTGGTGGACATCGGCGAGAAGGGTACAACCATCGTCGTGGGGACCCAGGACTGGGCGGGCTTGGAGGCCTTCGCTGAGTCTCTGGTCCGAGTGGGTCAGCAGAGTCCCGGGTAGCGGGTCTGCTACCACGCCTGGCTTGGGCTACCGCCCATCACTGGTGCTCATCAACCTGCGGCGACTCGTCTCCCGCTGACTCCAGCCGCTGCTGTGCCTGGTCGAGCCATGACTGGCAGAACCTGGCCAGTTTCTCGCCCCGTTCCCACAGCGCCAGCGACTGCTCCAGGCTCGCGGTTCCCTTCTCCAGTTCCTCGACGATTCCGATCAGCTCGTCGCGGGCCTGTTCGTAGCTCGGCGACTCCTGTTCAGCGCTCAAACCGCTCCACCTCCGTCACTGAGACTGTCAATTCACCCTCGGCCAATCTTGCCAGCAGCTCATCACCCGGCCGGACCTGGTCCGGTGCCGTGATGACCGCGCCCGTCGGTGCCCGCAGGATCGCGTAGCCGCGGGCCAGGGTCTGCTGTGGCGACAGAGACCGCAAGGCGGCCACCTGCCCCGACAGGAAACGCTCTTCGGCGTGCGTGCGTGTCGTCATCGCTGCGCGAGAAGCGTGACGAAGCCCGTCGAGCTCGCGTCGCAGCCCGCCGACCTGGGGACGGGCGCCTGCCAGCCGTAGCCGCCAGCGCATCACCTCCGAGCGCTGGGCATGGGTCCGTTGCGAAGTGACGGCATGGGCGCGGTTTGCCAGGTCAGCGATGATGGCGCGTTGCCGGTCCAGGACGGCATCGAACGAGGCCATGACCGGACGCTGGGTCGCCTGCGCAAGGACGCTGCGCTGCTCATCGAGCAGGCGTCGCACGTTGCGGGTGGCCTGCTCACGGGCGGCTTCGATGAGCCGCTGTTCGAGGGCCAGCTCAGGGACCAGGTAGCTTGCAGCGTCAGTCGGTGTCGAGGCCCGCACATCCGCGACCAGATCCAGCAGGGGACTGTCCTCCTCGTGTCCGATCGCGGAGATCACCGGTGTCCCGGCCTCGGCGACAGCCCTGACCAGCGCCTCGTTGCTGAAGGGGATCAGGTCTTCGGTGGAACCACCACCGCGTGCAATCACGATGACATCCACTGCGCTGTGCGCGTCGAGTGCCCGTAGCGCCTCGATCACCTCAGGCACCGCCCGGGTGCCCTGAACGGACACCTCTCGGCTTGTGAAGTGAATCCCGGGCCAGCGTGCGGTCGTATTCACCACCACGTCGTGTTCGGCCGCGCTCCGGCGGCCGACGATCAGCCCGATGGATCGGGGCAGGAACGGCAGGGCCCGCTTGCGCTCGGCATCGAACAGGCCTTCGGCGGCCAGCTGCTTGCGCAGTTGTTCGATCCGTTCCAGCAGGGCGCCCACGCCCACGGGCCGGAACTGCGAAGCACGCCACTGCAGCTCACCGCGCTTGAACAGGTAGTCGGGCTGCAGCTGCGCCACCACCCGCTGCCCGACGTCGAGCGGGCCGGCAGCCAGGCGTTGCACGGAGTCTGCTCGTGCCATGAGCGGGATGGACATGTCGGTGGAGACGTCGCGCAGGCGCAACCATGCGGTGGTCCGGCGCACCCGTAGCTCGGTGACCTCGCCCTCGACCCAGATCGCCCCAAGTCGCTGGATCCAGCCGTGCATGAGCCGGGACGCCTTCGCAACGGAGACAGGTTGTTCCGGCGAGCTGGTTTCTGCCACGTGTCCTCCTGCGCACATTCTCGCACGCACCCCGGTCCGAGCACCGTGCTGAACGTTCCGGGCGGCCACGTGGGCTTCGCCTTGCTTTGCCGAGATAGCCCTCGGACCCCCTGCGGGCCCCTTCGACGGGGAGGCAGGATTTCGGCGGCTTCGGCGGGAGGTCAGGGTCGACTAACATGGAGGCATGGCGGTAGAGAACGGCAGAAGAGTGCTGCTGGCCAGTCCCCGCGGCTACTGCGCCGGCGTGGAGCGGGCCATCGAGGCGGTCGAGCGGACACTTCAGCAGCGCGAGGCCCCTGTCTATGTGCGCCATGAGATCGTCCACAACCGGTACGTGGTCTCCGAACTCGAGAAGGCCGGTGCGATCTTCGTGGATGAGGTCGATGAGGTTCCTGACGACAACACGGTCATCTTCTCCGCACACGGAGTGGCGCCCTCGGTCAAGCAGGAGGCGGCCGAACGGGGCCTTGCGGCCATCGATGCGACCTGCCCGCTGGTCACCAAGGTGCACCAGGAGGCCAAGCGGTACTCCCGCGAGGGCTACCACATCCTTCTCGTGGGCCATGAGGGACATGAAGAGGTGGTCGGGACGGCGGGGGAGGCGCCGGACGACGTGACCATCGTCGATGGACCCGAACACGCCCGCACCGTCGAGGTTCCCCACGAGAAGCTGGCCTGGCTGTCGCAGACGACGTTGTCGGTCGACGAGACCCTCGAGACTGTGGCGGTGCTCAGGGAACGTTTTCCGCGGCTGGCGGACCCCCCCAGCGACGACATCTGCTACGCGACGCAGAACCGACAGTCGGCTGTGAAACGCATCGCGCCGCAGTGCGAGCTCCTGATCGTCGTCGGTTCGGCCAACTCGTCCAACAGCGTCCGGCTCGTCGAGGTGGGCCTGCAGGCTGGAGCGGGGCGCGCCGAGCGTGTGGATGGCACCGGCGAGCTCGACGTGCGCTGGCTCGACGGCGTGACCACCGTGGGTCTGACCAGTGGCGCCTCAGTCCCTGAGGTGCTGGTTCAGGAGGTGCTCGCCTGGCTGGCTGCGCACGGGTACGACGATGTGCAGACGGTAGAGGACAGCCACGAGACCCTGAGCTTCTCGCTGCCCAAGGAACTCCGGGCGCGCCGCGCCTGACATGGCGCGCGAGCGCCCGAGCAGGATTCAGATGCCATCACGGGAGGAAACGCCATGACAGAGACTTCTGCAATGGGTTCCGGCCCCGCGCCCGGTGTGTTCGCGCAGGCCTACCTGCACGGCACCAAGGCGCAGCTCGAGCCCGGAGACCTCATCCGGCCCGGCCACACCTCGAACTTCGGCAGCCGCAGGGTCGCCAACTTCGTGTATGTGACCGGAACGCTGGATGCCGCTGTCTGGGGCGCTGAGCTTTCGGTGGGGGAAGGCCGCGGACGCATCTACGTCGTTGAGGTCACTGGGTCCCTGGAGGATGACCCGAACGTCACGGACAAGCGGTTCGCCGGCAATCCCACCCGCTCATTCCGGACCCGCGAGCCCGTCCGCGTGGTCGGCGAGGTGGTGCGATGGCAGGGCCACGATGCGCAGACGCTCGCCACGATGCGTTCGCGTGTGGCCGAGCTCGCCGAGCAGGGGATCGAACATATCGACGAGTGAATCGCCCCGGCGACCGGTCCGCTCCCATGGCTCAGACTCAGGCGGCTCCGCCGGCGCCGAGGGCCCGCGCGGCGGCTTCCCGGCGCTGCTTGAGGTAGAAGATCAGGCCTGCCGCACCCACTGCGAGCAGCTGCGCCGGCGCGTAGGAGACCATGGCGGTGGCGAACATCGCCAGTTCTCGGGTCGGGGAGTATCCGCTACCCAGCAGCGTCACCTGGCCCAGAACGATGACCACCAGAGCGAGGACCAGCGGCGGGCAGACCACGGCCACCCAGCGAGCCGACGGTCTGGCCAGCCATGCCGCCACGGCGCTGCTGATGATCAGGGTCAGCCCCAGCGAGCCGGGCAGAATGGTGGCCTGCTGGAAGAGTCCGAAGACCCCTACGACCAGCAGCGGGACCATGATCACCAGGATGGTGCCGCGTGTCGTGAGACTCAGCCCTGCACGGGGACGCGTCAGGAGATCCGACGGCGCTGCCTGAGCGGAGTTGGCTGTCGGGTCAACCAGGTCTGTGGCCACGGTGTTCGGATCCTCCCCATGGGCGGACTGATCCATGCTTGCCTCCCACGCTCCCATCAACAATACGGGCGCGCAGGCCCGGATCCTGGCAGCCGGATGCCATGTTGCGCTCGTGGCGTTCGAGGCGCGTGTCGGGCCCCTGTGGAAGAGTCGGGAACGTAGAGAACGCCTGCGCCGGAAGGAACGATCGTGACCGCGATGGAACTGGGAATCATGCTGGTGCTGCTCGCACTCGGTATTGCGGCTGGCTACTGGCTGGCAAAGGTGCTCGGCGCCGCCGAGCGCCGACGACTCGAGGCGGAGCACCGGCAGGAAGTGGTGGCCCAGGAGGCGCAGAGCGCTCTCGCGCTGCAGAAGGTCGAGAGGCTCGGGGGCGAACTGCAGCAGGCGCAGATCGCAGTCGAGCGGGCCGAGAAGCAGGCCAGTCAGGATCGTGCGGCCAAGATCGACCTTCAAGAGCAGATGCTGCCCATGCGCACCGCGCTGGAGCAGCTGGACAAGCAGATCCATGATGCCGAGAACCGGCGGCAGAAGGCTCAGGGCGAGTTGCAGGAGCAGGTGAGGTCCGTGGGCGATCGCATCACGGACTCGACCAAGGCGATGGGGCTGGAGGTCAAGGCGGCAGCCAAGGATGTCCGGCAGGAGGCACAGCGGCTGAACTCGGCGTTGTCGAGCAGCGGGCGGCGTGGCAGCTGGGGTGAGATGCGGCTGCAGCAGATCGTCGAATCAGCCGGAATGGTCGAGCATGTCCACTATGTAACGCAGGACTCCCAGGAGGGCGATGGCTCGGCGATCCGGCCGGACATGGTCGTCGACCTCGCGGGAGGTCGCAAGATCGTCGTGGACTCCAAGGTCAGCCTGGACTCCTTCCTGCACCTGTCGGACGACGCCACCGAGCAGGACTATCAGGCAGCGGTGGCACAACACGCCCAGGCAGTGGTGAAGCATGTGAAGACACTGTCGAACAAGAAGTACTGGGAGCACTACGACACACCCGAGATGGTGGTGATGTTCCTGCCGGCGGAGTCCCTGCTCAGCCTGGCGCTCCAGGAACAGCCGGCGCTGCTCAAGCAGGCGTTCGATGCCCGGGTCGTGCCGGCCACACCGACCACCCTGCTGGCAATCCTCAACACGGCTTCCTATGCCTGGCAGCAGGACACGATCGCACACAATGCCCGCGACATCATGGCGTTGGCGACCGAGCTTCACAGCAGGTTGCGAACGATGGGGGATCACTTCACACAGTTGGGGAGCCGCATCCAGGCAACAGTCGACACCTACAACAAGACGGTCGGCTCCCTGGAACGCAGGGTGATGCCGGGTGCGCGCAAGGTCGCTGAGCTGGTCAACGCCGAAGGCTGGGAGCCGGAGGAGATCACCGCTGCTCCCAGGCCGCTCAGTCCCGGCAACTGGGACGTCGTCGAGCAGGACGATGAGGAGCAGGTCGTACGCGAACTCGCCAACCGTACCCGCAAGGACGAGGGCGACGCTGACAGGTTGGGGCGCTCCGCCTGAGCCACTGCGCCTGCGCTCCGTCCGCCAGGCACCGTCGTTCGGCTGCCCCTGTTTCGACCGTAGAATGAAACGGTGGCTCTCACCATCGGTATCGTCGGTCTTCCCAACGTCGGCAAGTCGACGCTCTTCAATGCCCTGACCCATCAGGTGGATGGCGCGCTGGCAGCCAACTATCCGTTCGCCACGATCGAGCCGAACACCGGGGTGGTCGAGGTTCCGGACGCGCGACTGCCCGTTCTGGCGGAGTTGTCAGGTTCGGTCAAGACACTCCCCGCCACTGTGACGTTCGTCGACATTGCCGGGATCGTGAAAGGGGCCAGTGAGGGCCAGGGTCTGGGCAATCAGTTCCTCTCCCACATCCGGGAGTCCGACGCGATCTGTCAGGTGCTGCGAGCCTTCAACGATCCAGATGTCGTCCACGTCGAGGGCAGGGTGAGCCCGGCCGAGGACATGGAGACCATCAATACCGAGCTGATCCTCGCCGACATCCAGACCCTGGACAAGGCCCTGCCGCGACTGGTGAAAGAGGCACGCAACGACAAGTCGCGGCAGCCGGTGCTGGCAGCGGCGGAGCGGGCGATGGAAATCCTGAACGAGGGCCAGACTCTGTTCGCCGCGGACTTCGATGCTGAGCCGATCCGCGAACTGTTCCTGCTGACGGCCAAGCCCTTCCTGTACGTGATCAATGCTGACGAGGAGGCCCTCGGTGACCCCGAGTTCCACCAGCGGATGGCCGAGCTCGTGAGCCCGGCCGAGGCGGTGTTCCTCGATGCCCAGGTGGAGTCCGAGCTCGTCGAACTGCCCGAGGATGAGGCACTCGAGCTGCTCGAGTCGATCGGCCAGGAGGAGACCGGGATTGCGGCCCTGGCGCGCGTCGGCTTCGACACCCTCGGCCTGCAGACCTACCTGACGACCGGACCCAAGGAGACCCGTGCCTGGACCATCCCCAAGGGCTGTACGGCGCCGCAGGCAGCGGGGGTGATCCACACCGACTTCGAGCGGGGCTTCATCAAGGCGGAGATCGTCTCATACGCCGACCTGGTCGACTGTGGGTCTGTCGCGGAAGCCCGCTCACGGGGTCTGCTGCGGCTCGAGGGTAAGGACTACGTGATGGCTGACGGCGACGTGGTGGACTTCAAGTTCAACGTCTGAACCGCCCCACCACAACGATCCGACTTGGGACGTGCTGAGACGAACCATCCTGATCAGTCACGGGTGGTTGCTGGTGATCCGCCCAAGGACGCTGCCGTTCAGCCCGATAGGCCGAGACTGCTATAAGGAGACCATGGCTCAGGACGCGAAAACGCTCATCACGGATCTCCTGGCCCGAGCCGACGTGCCCATCAATGGCTCGCAGCCCTGGAGCATCCGGGTCAACGATGACCGTGTCTGGCAGCGGGTCCTCTCACAGCACAATCTCGGCCTCGGCGAGTCCTATATGGATGGCTGGTGGGAGTGTGACGCCATCGACGAGATGCTCACGCGTATTCTGACGGCCAATCTCGAAGGAATGCTCCGTCTCAGCCCGAGCCTGGTGTTACTGGCAGTGGGTTCGATGCTGTCCAATCGGCAGACCCTGCTAAGAGCACGCCGCAATGCCCAGTATCACTACGACATCGGCAATGATCTCTACGCTGCCATGCTTGATCCTCGGATGATCTACAGCTGCGGATACTGGAAGGTCGCGGACAATCTCGCGGATGCTCAGGAGGCGAAACTTGACCTCATCTGCCGGAAGCTGCAGTTCGAACCGGGAATGCGAGTGCTGGACATCGGTTGCGGCTGGGGTGGATTCATTCAGTTCGCCGCGGAACGCTATGGCGTGCGGGCGGTGGGCATCTCTCCCGCGGGAGAACAGGTGAGGATCGCACGAGAAAGATGTGCCGATCTACCGGTGGAGATACGTCAGCAGGACTATCGGGAGGTCGCTGGGCAGTTCGACCGTGTGGTCTCCATCGGGATGATGGAGCACGTCGGACCACGGAACCTGAAGGAATTCTTCAGAGTGTGCGACTCGGTGCTGGCTCCCGAGGGGATCATGCTGCACCACACCATCGGCTCGCAGTCGTCCATCCGGCATGGAGACGCATTCGTGGATCGATACATATTCCCGGGGGGAGTGATCCCCTCCCTGGGCCAGATATTCACAGCTTCCCGGAAGAGATTCGTGATCGAGGACGTGCAGAACCTGGGTCCCGACTACGATCCGACCCTGTTGGCCTGGTGCTCAAATGTCGAGGCGGCCTGGGATGACCTGCGGGAGTACGATGAGCGATTCCGGCGGATGTGGAGGTACTACCTGTTGAGTTCCGCGGCGGCATTTCGTGCACACTCACTGCAGCTCTGGCAGCTCGTGATGCGACGTGAGGAACGCACGCCGCGCTACGATGCGGCACGCTGAACCACGGGCCAGAAGTCGGACCTGACGCGCTGCACTGACTCAGGGAGCTTCCTGGGCCTTGGCTGCGCTGACATAGACGGTGTTACTCGAGCTGCTTCCCGTCAACGGATTCGGAAACGCGACAACGTGGGCGGCCGAGGCCGGGAATACAGCGCTGAGATCGGCCAGGAAGTCCTCGTCAGGGGGGTCGTCGGACCAGAGGACGAATACGCCCCCTGGATTGAGGGACCGCCGTACGGATTGCAGGCCGTTGCGGCTGTAGAACGATGCATGGCTGGGGTGCAGGAGGTGTCGGGGTGTGTGATCCACATCGAGGAGTATGGCGTCGAAACGATCCTGGCCAAGGACGTGAAATCCATCTTCCCCGCGACAGAGCTCGAAGAAGTCATGCTGGACCAGGGTGAGGCGCGGGTCCGATGCGAGACCCGCGGTGTCAGGAAGCAGATCACGCTGGTGCCAGTCGATCACTGCAGGGAGCGCCTCAACCACCACCACCGTTCCGACCCGCGGGTCCTCGAGGGCTGCCGCTGTCGTGTATCCCAGCCCAAGACCTCCGACCAGGACGCTGATGTGCCCGGTTGCCACGGCAGTCAGTGCCAGTCGTGCCAGCTCCTTCTCGGCCACAGTGAAAGCGCTCGACATCAGGAACTCGTCGCCGAGCTTCACCTCGAAGACCTCTGCGTCGAGTATTCGGTCAAAGCGTCGGCGCAGCGCCAGTTCCCCCATCGGGGTGTCCCGCCAGTCGATCTCTTCGAAAAACATGCTCATCGTCTCCGGTATCGCTCGACTTTCTCCGGCCGCCTGGCCTCGATTCCCCATCATGCCGCGCCGCCGTCCGCCAGCATTGGTTTCGCAGCCTCAACCGCGGCCGAGTGCTCCCAGGACCCGCCTCACGTTGACCCCGATCCACCGTTTGTATCGCGTCAGATCGGTGTAGACACCCGGTTCCTTGGGGGCACCACAATCACCACCGAAACTGGTGACGCCCGCCAGACGCGCCTCACCGTTCACACTGATGGTCATCGGTCCACCGCTGTCACCCTGGCACGTGTCGGGGCCGGGGCCCGGCCAATGCCCAGCGCAGAATCCGGTGCGCCGATCGTAGTCGTCATAGACCTCGTCGCATCGGCGTTGCGGCAGCACCGACATCGTTGCTTCTTGCAGGCGGTCCGGCTGGCCGCCCCCCTCGGACAGGTTGCCCCAGCCCGCCACTTGGGCCGACCGGCCAACCGTCAACCGCCGGCTCTGCTTCAGCAGTGGCATGGTTGGCTGCTGCGAAGCACGGGCCAGCACCACCATCGCCAGGTCGTTGTGCAGGGTCTTCCGGTCGTAGTCGCGATGGACGACGTCGGCGATGACGCGGATCGTCTCCCCGCCGTGACCCGAACGCTTCAGCCGCCCGAGTCCCAGTTTGAATGAGGTGGCTGGGGGTTCACCGGGTTTGACGACCACGCAATGCGCGGCGGTCAGGACGATCCTCGGGTGGATCAGGGTGCCGCCGCAGAACGTGTACTTGGTGAAGGGCGTGCCCTGCTCCCCGAACATGGCGATGGCCGGCCAGGACCCCGCTTCTGCCGGTCGGCCGTCAACGATCGTCTCCGTGACATCCTCACCGGCGAGGGCGCTCGGCGCCATCATGATCGGTCCGGTGAGTGCTGTCCCCGCAAGAAGCGCGGCCGACAGCACTCTGCCAAGGTGGTCCATCGCTGATCCTGTCACGAGGGGCTCAGCTCCGACTGGGCCCTCACCCACAAGGTGCCACATGTCCCGGCGGTGATGCCTGTCGGTGCCGGACAGTGCGCTCCACGCGCGGCCGGAGCCGAGTACTTGAGATGCATCCCTCCGATCAGGGGTCTACGGTGTCGAGGCCATGCCGGACAAAGGCACCCAAGCCCGGCACTGATCTGGCCACACCGACCGCGCCGTGGCCAGACTGGCTGTGTGAGCGATGCGTTCAAAGTGGCTGCTGTCGAATTCAACCCGCGGCTGTTCGATTTCGAGGGCAACCTGAAGGCGGCGGTTGCCGTGGTGGAAGAGGCCGCGCAAGCGGGTGCACGGCTGATCGTGCTGCCAGAGGCATGTCTGTCTGGCTACATCTATGCCGACAGGGAACAGTTCCTGCCCTACATGGACGAGGTGCCCGGCCGGGCGACGGACGCGATCGGCGAGGTCTGCGCCAAGCACGGATGCTACGTCGCCTTCGGGCTGGCAGAGATCGACAAGGTGTCGAACCTCAGCTACAACACCGGTGCACTGGTGGGTCCCAAGGGCTACATCGGCAAGTACCGCAAGGTCGGCCTCAATCCGTCGGACATCAAGTGGTTCATGCCGGGCAACACCGGCCATCCGGTGTTCGAGACCGAGCTCGGCAACATCTGCATGATCATCTGCTACGACGACACCTACTGGGAGCCGGCTCGACTGCCGGCGATCAAGGGCGCGGACATCATCGCCTACATCTGTAGTTCCGACCGGGTCCTCACCGAACTGGGGCCGGAGGCCAGTGGCAATCATTCCACGATCGCCACGGTGCAGCAGTTGTGTGCCTGGAACGGGCTGGCAATGGTGGCCGCCGATCGCAACAACGCCGAGAGCAACCCGACCACCGGAGTCACCGTCACCTATGGTGGCTCGGCCTCGATCTGGCAGGCCGACGGAGAACGCACGGCGCACTCGCCGGCCACCAAGGGGAACACCACCATCGCCAACCCCGGCTCGATCCTGTACGGGGAACTTGACCCGGCCAGGTTCGACAACGATCAGAGGAAGACCCTGGCCGACCGGCGTCCCGAGCTCTACACGGACCTCACCTTCTTCCGCGCGCCGACTGACACGCAGGCCAGTACCGAGAGCCATGAGGTCGAACTCACCGCGCTGCAGTACCGAGTAATCGATGGAGACTTCGACGGGAACCTGAATCGCGCCGAGGAGCAGTTCGCCGCGGTGGCGCAGGGGGACCGGCGCAAGGGTCTGCTTGTCCTGCCTGCCGGCAGCTTCTCAGGACTGCCCCCGGACAAGGATGCTGCAGCCCGGAACGCAGAGAACGAGAACGGCCGGTCGGTGCAGGTGGCCAGCGACTTCGCGGCCCGCTCCGGTCGCCACGTGATAGTGAGCTACATCCACCGGGACGGTGATTCGTTGAGTCACCGTGCGGTCCTGGTTGCCCCCAACGGCCGGGTGATCGGTGGCTACAACCAGACGCATGTCGGCGCAGAACTCGCCGACTGGTGCACCCCGGGCGAGGATCTGCCTGTCTACGACACTGAGGTCGGCCGGGTGGGCATGCTGCTGGACCGCGACGTCCAGTTCCCGGAGGCCTCCGGCGTGCTGGCGGTGCGTCGTGCGGACCTGATCGGCATCCCCACCTCCTGGCAGGGCCAGTACGGTGGCCATCTGCACGACTCCAAGGGGCTGTTCGAGGGCTCCTACCCGAGCAACACGATGTGCCTCTGGTACGCGATCGCCAAGACCGCGCAGGCCTACACGGTCGTCGCGAACCGGGTGGACGACGGCTCGCAGGGTTCCAGTGGCGTCTTCTCGCTGAACCCGATCGACGCGGATGAGCCCCCGCTCGTGGGTGCGGTGGATGACCCGGCTGTGGTGACAAGGTCAGCAAAGACCAAGGGCAGCCCGAAGTGGTGGATGGATCAGCACAAACTCATCGGCGGCCGTCGCCCGGACCTGGCTGTGCCCCTGACACTCCCGATGGACTCCGACCCCTTCAGGCAATGGCAGCAGGCGCCGGGTTTCGCCGTGGGTGTCTGGGCCGCCTACAAACAGTAGGGAGGCGAGGATGCGCATCGCGATCGCCGTCATCGGCGCCCTGCTGACCGTCTGGCTGCTGATGGCGGTGGCCCAGGTCATGCTGGTGCCCCGACCCGCCTCTTCCTGGCTGCCACGTCTGATCGCCAGGACCCTCTTCCTCCTGGCAGTGCTGCCCGCGCGGTTGAGCCGGAACTACTCCCGGCAGGATCGGTGGCTCGCCGGTACCGGACCGCTCGTGGTGCTGCTGGAACTGGTCGTCTACGTTGCCCTACTCATCGCAGCGCTGGGGCTCTTCGTCTACGGGACCTCGGACCTGGACTGGTTGGAGGCCTTCTATCAGTCCGGATCCACGCTGACCACCCTCGGCATCGTGGCCCCCGTCAACGTGCCGAGTGCGATCGTCACCTTCATCGCAGCACTGATCGGCCTGGTCGTGATCGCGCTGTTCATCGGCTACCTCATGGCCCTGTACTCCGCCTATGTCTCGCGGGAGTCGGTGATGGCCCGTCTCTCGATGCTGGCTGGGGAACCTGCTTGGGGCCCGGTCGTACTCTTCCGCGCCAGCAGGCTCGGCATTGCGAGCACGCAAGCCCCTCAGACCATGGACTGGATCAACTGGACCTGTGACCTGCGCCTGAACCATCAGGTCAATCCGGTGCTCGCGTCACTGCGTTCCACGTCGCCGAACCGGCACTGGTCGGTGACACTGCTGGCGGTGCTGGATGCCACCGCCCTGCGCATCGCGACCGACGCGGAGAAGCCGCGTTCGGACTGGGTGCAGCTCATCACCGAGGGCGCCATCACGCTCACCACGCTGAACCTCAACAGGGAGGGCGCGGCCCGGTTGCACAACTGGACCGCCGAGCACGGCATTCTCGATGCCCTCGCGGCCACCGAGCCGGTTCCATTCGAGGATGCGGGGCTCAGCGAGGAGGAATGGCAGCACGGCTACAAGCTGGTCGAGGACTCGCTGCGGGTCGACGGTGTGCAGCCGCTGCCCGACCCGGACGTGGTCTGGCGCCGGTTCGCGCACCTGCGACGGATGTACTTCCGTGCCAGCTACGACATCGCGGCCCGCTACTTCGCGGTGCCCGCCCCCTGGAGCGGCCCGCGGAACCCCGCCATGCCGCTCATGGAGCCCGAGACGGCATTGGAAAGCGCATGATCGAGCTCGCCGCGCCCCCGCCACCCGATCCCCTGTATGCGCTGCCCGCCTGGTTCGATCTGCTGGCAATGGCCATGAACGGCTTCTTCGGAGCTGCAGTGGCGCGCAGCCGTCGGGTGCCCATCTACGGCACGCTGCTGGCCGGGATCCTCGTCGGCCTGGGCGGCGGCATGACCCGGGACGTGCTCCTGGGCCTGGAGCCGGTGGCGATCAGTGCCTGGTACTACATTCCGGGAGTGATCGTTGCTTCGATCATCGGCGCCCTCACCTTCCACAAGGTGGTGGGGTGGGATCTGGGATTCCTGATCGCGCAGGGCGTCACCCTCGGGTTCCTGGTCACCATCGGTGCGCAGAAGGCGCTGTCGTACGAGGCGCCCGTGATCTCAGTGATCTTCCTGGGCGTGATCACCGCGTCGGCCGGTGGCATGGTGGCGGATATGATGACCGGCCACGCAGCCACCGTGGCGAGCCAGGCCCACTGGGTGGCCTCGGCACTCGTGGTCGGGACCACAGTGTTCTGGGCGCTGACCGTGTACGTGAACTTCTGGCTCGCTGTGGGGGTCTGCGTGCTCATCGTGACCGGCCTGCGGGTGCTCAGCGTCAAGCTGGACTGGCCCTCACCGGAGTGGCCCAAGGAGTCCGTGAAGCCGGCCTGATCACCCCCGTGCGGCCAGCCCCAACGCCCCAACGCCCGAGCGTTCGGGGAACGGGCAGAGGCGCTGCGACTCTCGTGTACTCGTCCCACATCGGCAGTGCGCGGGTGGGACAGTGGGCAGCAACCCCGAGGAGCCCCATGATCACCGTCTACCGCGCGAGACTCATCCACACGCTCGACAACCAGCTCCCCACCGCCACGGCCGTGGCGGTCCGGGATGGGCGCATCCTGGGAGTCGGTACCACTGTCGAAGAACTCCAGCCATGGCTTGACACGGACAGCCACGAGGTCGACGAGCGATATGCCGATCAGGTGCTGGTGCCCGGCTTCATCGACCCGCACCTGCACCCGATGCTGCCAGCACTGCTGATGCAATTCCCGTTCATCGCCCCTGAGCGCTGGCAGCTGCCGACCGGCGACTTCCCTGGTGTGACCGACCCGGACGGTTACTGGGCGGCGCTCACCGCCGCGTTCGCCCGCCATGATTCGGATGATCCGTTCATCACTTGGGGGTACTCCGCCTGGTTCCACGGGCCGATGGCACGTGCCGCGCTCGACGAGCGGCTTTCTGCCGACCACCCCGTCGTGGTCTGGGATCGTTCCTTCCATGCGGTGTTCGTGAACTCGGCGGGTCTGAAGTGGCTGGGGATATCAGGCCCGGCCGACCTGCCCGACCTCCCTGGCGTCGCGGAACAGGTGGATCTGGAGAAGGGTCACTTCTTCGAGGGTGGGCTGGCGGCCTTCTTCCCCAAGGTGCAGCAGGTCTACGGGACCGCCGAACGGGTCTCCGCGGGGTTCCAGCGGTTCGCCGAGATGGTGCGGGCGGCCGGAGTCACGACGGTCGCCGACATGGCACTGGGCATTCTGGCGGCGCCCGAACTCGAGCTGGCGCTGCAGCAGCAGAACTTCGAGGACCCGGCTGTCGGATTCCGGGTGGTGGCGGTCCCCAACGAGACCTCGTTCCTGCAGGAAGGGGTGGACCCGGAGGCTGCCCTCGGCCGCGTCGAGTCCATGGTCGAGCAGACACAGGGCCGCAATGTGGAGGTCAGCAGGCACTTCAAGCTGTTCGCCGATGGCGCCTTCTTCTCGCAGGGGTTCCGGTTGTGCAGCCCCGGGTACCTGGATGGCCATGAAGGGGAATGGGTGGCGCCGCCGGCGATGACCACGAACTTCGCCCACACCTTCTGGGACGCGGGGTACCAGTTGCACGTCCACGTCAACGGGGATGACGGCGCCCGGTTCTGCCTGGATCTCGCTGCCGAGTGCTTCGAGCGGCAGCCCCGCCTGGACCACCGGTTCACCCTCGAGCACTGGGGCTTCGCCACTGAGGAGCAGAACCGCAGGGCGGCCGCGCTCGGCTGTCAGGTGTCCATGCAACCCAACTACACCCATGTGCTCGGGGACGTCTACCGTGGCAGCCTCGGCGCCGACCGGGTCGCGCGGCTCTCCGGAGCCGGCACGGCGGTCAGCCACGGCCTGCCTCTGGCTCTGCACTCGGACTGCCCGATGGCCCCGATCGACCCCATCGGGCTGATGCGGACCGCGGTCACGAGACGAACCCTGGCAGGCAACGTCGTTGGGGCTGGTGAGTGCCTGACGCCGGAACAGGCGCTGAGAGCCGTCACCATCGACGCTGCCTGGATCCTGCGGATGGAGGATGAGCTCGGCTCTGTCCGAGCGGGCAAGCGGGCCGACTTCACTGTCCTGGACCAGGACCCGCTGCAGCACCTCGACACGGTCAGCGTGGTCGGCTCCGTGTTCGCCGGAACCCCCGTGGCCTGACCGGTCCAGCCGTTCGGCTGTTGGCCACCACTGACCCGAAACACGGTGATGCCGCCCAGCGGCCCGACCAGCGTCCCCGCTGAAGACCATCCCGGGAATCGCGATTCCCAGGGAATCAGTCGCGTCTTCGTGGCAGAGTCGGCATGGAACAGGGTGGCTCTGCCCGCAACTGCTGCGATGAGGCAATCACAGACAGTCTCGGCGAGCCTCGTGCGGGGACGCTGCGGCCGCTTGGGTGGGGTCGAGCGCGGGGCCCAGCAAGGCAATCCAGTGTCGATTGGGAGGTTGCGTGATCCGTTCGTCGCTTGCGGCTGTGTCGGTGGGGATTGTGGCGTTCACCGGCTGCGCCGCGCAGGAGGAACCCGCCCCGGAGCCGTCGCCACTCACGGTGGCCACCACCTATCGTGACGGGTCGCTGATCCCCGGTATGGTCACTGACGCTGAGAGCGCCACGATCGTGAACACTCTGTACACACCGCTGGTCACCTACGACGCAGCGACGAGCGCGCCGGTCATGGCCAACGCGGCGGAGATCACCTCTGAGGACAACATCACCTGGAAGGTGCAGTTGCGCCCCGACTTCAGCTTTCACGACGGCACGCCCGTGCTGGCGGCCAACTACCTGCAGAGCTGGAACTGGGTGGCCCGCTGCGAGACGGATTCACCGAACCAGTACTACCTCGGGCCCAGTGTCATGAATGTGCAGGGCTATGGGGATGTCTCTGGGAAGACCAAGGCCGACGGGACTCGTGACTGCGCCGGACTGGACCGGTCGCTGCGGGGACTGACCGTGCTTGACGACTACTCGTTCCGGATCACGCTCAACGATCCGCAACCGGCCCTGCCGTCCATGCTCGGTCACTGGGCGCTGTCACCCATGTCGGACCAGACGCTGGCCGCACTGCAACCCTCGCAGAACAGTGGTGGTGGCGCCGCGCCCGTGGCCCTGACACAGGCATCCCCCTCCCCGTCACAAGAGGACCCCACTGACGCAGCTACTGGCAACGGGCCTTATAGGCTGGCACGAGACACCGGGTCGGACCTGCAGCTCGAACGCTACGAGGACTATCCCGACACTTCCGGGCTGCCCGCAGCCGTGACGTTCAACAAGTACGCGAATCTGACGCAGGCCTACGATTCCTTCGGCCCCGACGAGCTCGATGTACTGCCGCAGGTGCCGGTGTCCGCGCTCTCCGAGGGGCAGTGGCAGCAACATGTACCGGAAGGTCAGTCGGGGCAGCGACCCGGCGACACCCTGACATCGCTGACCTTCCCGATGTACGAGGCTCGCTACCAGTCCACGGACCTTCGGCTGGCCCTGGCCGCAGCGATCGACCGGGGTGCCATCGCTGCCAACGCCTTCGCCGACACCCGGCAGGGTGCGCAGCTGTGGGCACCCGAACCGGCGTTCGGCGCCTCGGGGGCGACCTGTGAGCAGGCCTGCGGCTACGACGCTGCGCGCGCCCGCCAGCTGTTCGCGCAGTCCAAGGATGTCGGAGAGCCGATCACGATCGCCTTCAACAAGGGGGGTGGTCACTCGGACTGGGTTGCGCAGGCGTGTGAGTGGATCACCGACGCCATCGACGTCCCGTGCGAAGCCAACGAGTACCAGGACTCCGATGCGTTCTTTGCCGACGTCGAGGACAAGAAGATGACCGGACCGTTCGTGACGAGCTGGAAGCTCGAATACCCCGACGTGGCCGGCTTCCTCGGCCCGCTGTACGGGTCCGGGGGCGTTAACGACGGTGGCTACGAGAACGAGGCATTCCTGAACCTCATCGACGAGGCGGCGCTGCTGCCTCGGGATCAGGCGCAGGCGAAGTACGAGGACGCGGCCCGCCAGCTCAACTCCGATCCTCCTGCTACACCGACCTTCCTCAGCGATCGGCAACTGCTGTGGAGCAGCCGTATCGTCGCCGACTCGGTCAGGCTGACCCCGTTCGGACTCCTCGATGTCACGGGGCTGCAGACCGAGGCCGCCACGCCCTCGGCCGGGTGACCCGGCCTCCGGTCCGGTGGCGAGAGGGCGGGTCCGGGTCTAACCTGACTGGCCATGGACGGACTCGACGGCATCCTCTTCGACATGGATGGCGTACTGGTCAACTCCATCGCCAGCGATGAACGCAAGTGGCGGGACTGGGCGCTCGCCAAGGATCTGGACCCGGACGAGGTGCTGCGAACGGTCCACGGCCTCCCGAACCGCGACATCGTCCCGCTGCTGCGCCCCGACCTGGATGCCGCGTGTGAGGTTGCGCTCGTGGAGCAGTACGAGATCGATCACTCGCACGAGGTCCTGGCCATCCCCGGTTCTCCCGAATTCGTCGCGCAGGTGCCGAGCGGGCGCTGGGCGGTGTTCACCAGCGCCGCCCGTCCGGTCGCCGAAGCCCGGCTGCGGGCAGCCGGTTACGGCGAGGTGCCGGTGCTGGTGACGCCGGAGGATGTAAGCAACGGCAAGCCGGCGCCGGACGGTTATCTGCTGGCCGCGCAGCTGCTCGGGCTGGACATTGCGCGGTGCCTGGTCATCGAGGACTCCCCGACAGGAGTGGCTGCGGGAAGGAGTGCGGGGGCGCGGGTCCTGGGACTGCTCACCAGCCACCTGCGCACGGCGCTGGCTGAAGCGGATTTGTGGCGTGACTCGCTGGCTGGGGTGGAGTTGCTCTCCCAACCCGACGGCCGCTTGCGAATAGAGCTGTGAGGCTCAGTCGAAGATCAGCATGAAGTAGGCCGCGAAGAGCACCAGATGTACGGCGCCGTGAAGGACATTCGTGCGCCGGCTCTCAAAGGTGAGCAGCGATACCGCCAGTGTCACCGACAGCAGGATGATGCCGGTGGGTTCGAGGCCGAGGATCACGTCGTTGCCGGTTGCCAGGCCGATGATGAGCACCGCGGGCACGGTGAGGCCGATGGTGGCGGCCACGGAGCCGAGATAGAGGTTGACTGAGCGCTGCAGGCGGTTGTTGGCAGCTGCCCGCAACCCGCTCATGGCTTCGGGGGACAGGATGAGCAGCGCCACGATGAAGCCCCCGAGCGCAACGGGGGCGCCGGTGACCCCGATCGTGTAGTCGATCGGGTAGGCGAGTTGCTTGGACAGCACCACGACGGGAATGAGGAATGCGAGCAGCATGACCGCATGGAAGCCGATCGACCTGATCACGAGGCCCCCGTGGTCCTCGATGTGAGGGTCGACCGGCTTGACCTGTTGTTTCGTGGTGGCGGTCAATGCCTGGAGGGTGCCGGTCTCGGTCTGACTCACCTTGACCGTCTCGCCCGGTTCGGCACTGATCTTCAGTGCCGGTTTGGGGGGCATGAAGAGATCTCTGTGACGGACCGTCTGGATCGCGAGGAACACGATGTAGAGCGCGAGGAAGACGATGATCTCGATGACTTCCTGGCCGGTGCTCAGTGTCGCGTCATCCGTGCTCTTGGTGAAGCTCGGCAGTACCAGGCCCAGCACCGCCAGGGGCAGGATCACGGCCAGATAGGCGTTGGCGCCACGCAGGTTGTAGTTCTGTTCGTGGTGCCGCAGTCCGCCCACCAGCAGGGCGAGGCCGATGAGACCATTCATCACGATCATTGCCACGGCGAACATCGTGTCCCTGGCGAGCGTGGGCTGGCTGCTTCCGGTCAGCATCACCGCAGAGATCATGAGGACCTCGATGGTGATCACGCTCAGCGTCAGTACGAGTGTCCCCAGTGGTTCGCCCAGTATCACCGCGAGCGCATCCGCATGACGGACCACGTTGAAGGCCGCGACCAGAATGATGACGAACAGCCAGACGAAGATGAGCACGAGCTTCACCGGACTCGACAGGTCTGCGGTCCAGCCCGATCCGAAGAACAGGAACAGCACCGCGGTCACTCCCACGAGGAGCCAGGACCATTCGGTGCGCAGCACCGAGGGGTTGTCTGATGTCACCGCAGCTCCTTGCCGTCCTCCTCAACCCTATCGAGCCCGCGGCCACGGCATCGGTGCTCGGTCAACTTGGCCCCGGCAACGGGGTGGGTTCCGGCGTCGCGACTGCGAGCCCGGTGGGTCTCAGCGGGCCGCAGGGTGCAGGTGCTCGGAGAGGAATCCGACGTCAAGATTCAGCAGGTTCTCTGCCACGCTCGCCTGCGGCGTCATGTGTGTGACTCCGGACAGCGGCAGCACATTGTGGGGACGCCCGGCCCCCAGCAGTGCGGTCGACAGTTGCAGCGTGTGTGCCACCACGACATTGTCATCGCTGAGGCCGTGGACGAGCAGGAGTGGGCGGCTCAGTTCAGCGGCCCGAGCCAGCAGCGATGAGGTGGTGTATGCCTGCGTATTGGCGCGCGGATCACCGAGGTAACGTTCCGTGTAGTGCGTGTCGTAGAGCTGCCAGTGCGTCACGGGCGCACCGGCGACCGCCACGTGGAACAGGTCCGGACGGGCCAGCACCGCCAGCGCAGCCAGGTAGCCACCGAACGACCAGCCCCGGATTCCCACCCGGTCGGGGTCGACGCGGTCCCCGTACTGGGCGACGATCTCGGTCAGCGCATCCACCTGGCCCTGCAGCGGCCCCGTAGCGAGGTCCCCGGCCACGAGGGCCTCCCACGACGGGGTGCGCGGGGTGCCGGGTCCGTCGCTGACGATCACGCAGTACCCCTGGTTGGCAAGCCACTGCTCGGTGAGGAAGGCCGAGCCTGCCCGGATCGCACGCTGGGCGTGCGGACCACCGTACGGGGACATGATGATCGGCACCGGGCCCTCCCGGTCCTGCTGGGGCCACAGCACTGCGGTGTTCGGGTGGGTGGTTCCGATCGCCAGGAAGTCCGGCTCCGGAGTGATCGGGCAGGTCTCGGAGAAGTCGGACAGGACGTACCGGTTCCCGGCCGCCGTCGTCACGGCCAGCGTGGTCCGCGGCTCGTCCGGCTCGGCGCGCCCCACGAGCATGGTGCCCCCGGTGTTGCTGCCGGAGGACCAGCCACCGGGCTCGCTGTGCCGGGTGGTCTCGCCGTCCCACGTGACATGCCAGAGGTCCTGGGTCGTCATGTCGATGGTCCCGACGAACCAGACACCCTCGTCGTCGACCCTGCTGACGGCCCGGACCTGACAGCCCTCAGGGGTCAGGAACGTCGGGTCGAGGCCTTTGGGAGAGCGCAGCGCCAGCCGGTGGGTGTCGTGGTCGGTGTCCACGATGACATCCAGGATGCCCGTCTCGACCTGTCGTGGTACTCCCGGTGT
The DNA here is from genome assembly GCA_020438795.1 of Actinomycetota bacterium. Lineage (GTDB taxonomy): Bacteria > Actinomycetota > Actinomycetes > S36-B12 > JAGQTY01. The sequence continues at coordinate 37,829 of JAGQTY010000018.1, read as the reverse complement.
GAGGTCGATCCAGGGGTCCTCCTGCCACCGTGTGACCAGTCGGGCGCTCCCGCGTTCCGGGGTCACGGAGTAGATGGCCGCCCGGCGCTGGTCGCGGCTCTGCACCATGAAGATCGGGTCGCCCTCATCGCCCCAGTGGACTCGGGTCAGATACTCGTACTCGTCGTCCCACGACAGCTTGTGGCGGCCACCCTCGAGGTCCAGCAGGAACAGTGACACAACGGCGTTGGGCTGGCCCGCCGCGGGGTAGCGCTGCGGGCGGGGCGCCGTGCTGGGCAGCGCAGGGTTGCTGATGTGCCACACCGCCACGGGCGACTCGTCCACGCGCGTCGTCAGGATCGCAGTTCCGTCCGGGGACCACCAGTGTCCGCGGTAGCGGCCCATCTCCTCTGCGGCGATGAACTCCGCGGACCCCCAGCTGATGCTCGGCTCCTCGCGCTCAGCCAGACAGGTCTGTGTACCGGTGGCGAGGTCGACCGCGAACAGCGAGCCGTCGCGGACGAAACTCACGTGGTCCCCGGTCGGCGACATAGTCACGTCGGACACGCCACCCTCGGCGATGGCAGTCGTCTCGTTGGCCGCCAGGTCCGTCACGAAGAGCGTGCCTCCGACCGCCAGAGCGACCTTGGTCTGGGCCTTGTCGCAGCTGTAGGCGGTGATGCCGCCGGCCGCCTCCCGCATCCGTTCGCGCCGGGCCCGTTCAGCTTCCGGCAGATCACCGGAATCGGGAAGCCCCACTGCCGCAACCACTCGTTCCTCGCTGAAGTTGTCGTCCTCGTCGATGACCAGTGCCCACAGGTCGGTCACACCGGACTCAGCTCCTCCGGAGCGGAGGAAGAGTGCCGCTCGTCCGTCTTCGCGGACCGTCACGTCCCGAGGCGTGCCGGCTCGGAAATTCATGGTCAGGGCACGCCGCAGGGGGAAGTTGTAGGAGGTCACGGGCCCATTCTCACGTGTTGGCGAGTGGATGTCAGCGCGGTGAGCGGGATGTCTCGGTCAGCGGTGGGTCCTGAAGTGTTTGCGACTGTGAGTGGGGACGGATCCGGGCTCCGTTGGCGTGATGGGGGCTGTGACGCAGGCTCACGGCGGTCTAGGCTGGCGCCATGGCACGTCCACTGCTGCTCGTGCATGCGCATCCCGACGACGAGGTGCTCACCACCGGCGGCGTGATGGCCGCACAGCTGGCCGCCGATGAACCTGTCTGCCTGGTCACCTGCACGCTCGGGGAACAGGGAGAGGTGATCCCTGAGTCACTGCAGCACCTCGCCGAGGACCCCGACGCGCTGGGGCGGCACCGCATCGGCGAGCTTGAGAGTGCCCTGAGCGAGCTGGCCGCAGGCCAGGGAACCGTGGACCAGCGGTTCCTCGGCGGGGCGGGGAGATATCGGGACTCCGGCATGATGGGCACTGCCCCCAATGAGGACCCCCGGTCCTTCTGGCAGGCCGATCTGCGTGAGGCGGCCGATCACCTGGTGCGCATCATCAGGGAGGTGCGTCCTGAGGTGCTGCTCACCTATGACCACTTCGGCGGGTACGGCCACCCCGATCACATCAAGGCGCACAGGGTGGCGATGTACGCCGCCGATCTGGCGGGCGTCAGGGGCTATGCGCACGAACTCGGTGCCGCGTGGGAGATCCCACGGATCTACTGGGCCGTGATGGGAGCGGAGCCTCTGGCGGCAGGAGTCGCGGCTCTGGGTCCGCACGCAAGCACGCAATGGTTCGACCCGGCGCGTCCGCCGGGAGTGCCGGCGGCGGACATCGACGTGACCGTGGACATCAGCGCCTTCCTCGACCGCAAGCGCGCAGCGATGACGGCTCATCACACCCAGGTGCGGGTCGAGCAGGACCGCTTCTCGCTGTCGAATGACTTCGACTTCCCGTTCCTGACCACGGAGCACTTCCAACTGGTCCGTGGCGATCCCGAAGCCGACGACACCCTGTTCCCGGACCTTTCGGACGGCTAGGACGCGAGCGGGCAGCCGCATGCGGCAGCGGTCAGTGCCGCGGGGTGTCTATTCTTGTGGGTGATCGGCATGGGACTCTGGAGGAGCGACCGACCGAGAATGGGATCTGCGTGAGTGAACACCTGACCGAGCCGCAAGCACAGGCTCCGGAGCAATCGGGCACGTGGTCCGGCTGGGGCAACGGCATCATTATCGGTGTGCTGCTGGGCCTCGTGGGTGCCTTCCTGCAGGCGAAGACCTGGACGATCGGACCGATCACCATCCCCATCTGGGCCCTCGTGCTGATCACCGCGCTGGCCGTCTTCTGCCGCGCCATGACGACCACCTACGGCTCGCGCAGGTCTGCCATCGTGCTGTACGCGAGCTGGCTGATCGTGACGATCCTGCTCGCCAGCCCGATGCCGGGCGGCGACATCATCATCGGTGCAGGTGCCGCCCAGTGGTTCTATGTGTTCGGTGGCGTGATCGTCGGGGCCATGATCGTCTCCCTGCCCGCGAGGCTCGGTCCGCAGGAGCAGGTCGAGGTCACCGTGGAAGAGGACTGAATGGATGCCGAGGCCGCGCTCATCGAGCGGCAGGAGCAGTTCCGGTACGCGCTCGCCTCGCTGGCCAGCGGCGTCAGCGTGGTGACCTGCGTCGGGGATTCCGAGGTCGATCACGCCATGACCGCCAGCGCCGTCACCTCGGTCTCCCTGGATCCGCCCCTCGTTCTTGCGTGTGTCTCGCGGACTGCGCGGTTCTGGGAGGCCATCTCCAGCGTGGAGCATTGGGGAGTCTCGGTGCTCTCCGCTCGCGCGCAGCAGCACGCGCAGTGGTTGGCCACGCCGGGACGGCCGCTGGCCGGCCAGCTTGATCGTGTGCCACATCGCAGGTCCACGCGGGGCTACGCGTTGCTGGACGAGAGTCTGGCCTGGCTGGAATGCACGACGTCCGAGGTGGTGCGGGCCGGGGATCACGACATCTTCATCGGTTCGGTCGACTGTGCGACGCGCAGCGAGGCCAATGACCCGCTGCTCTACTGGCGCAGGGAATACTACGCGCTCGAGAAGTGATTCTCCGTCGGTGGCACATCCTGACACCGATGCGCGGAGGCTCCTCCGGCCTGAGTCGCCACAGGCTCTTGCGACCTCACTCGTAGCTGCCCAGCGCGTCTTCGTCCAGGGCCCAGTAGTCGTACTGGTGATGGGTGGTGGCGCCGTAGCGTTCCCACAGGGCTCGTGCCGCCGCATTGTCGTTGAACACCATCACGTACCAGTTCGAGGCCTGCATCGTGAGCGCCCAGTGGGCCATGGTGGCCGTCACCGCCGAGGCGATGCCACGGCGGCGAGACTGTGGCACCGTGTCCAGGACCGTGGCTCCCACCCAGGTGTCCTGGAGCGTGGCGCGTCCGATGCCGAGCAGTTCACCGGCGTTGTTGCGGCAGTAGACGAACGCGCTCGGGGCGCCCGATTCCATGATGTGGTCCACCTCGGTCGCGGTATCGGGTGAATAGGCCCGGAACAGTGAGAGCCATTCCGGATTGGCCTGTTCCCGTATCTCCACTTCGAGATCGTTGCGTTCCCGGACCGCCGCCGTCTCGGTGGCCAGCCTCGCCACCGAGGTCGTCATGACCCGCCCGGCCCGGAATCGTTTCCAGCCGGCGCTCTCGAGCTCATCGTCGAAGCCGGACGGGCGCGTCACCTGCAGCAACGGGCTCACGCCACGCTCGCCGTACCAGTCGGCGATCATCCGGGTCATGCTCGACATCTGACGACCGGGCGGACCGGCGACACGGACACTGTTGGCGCGGTTGGTCCCTCCCTGGGAACAGCGCAGCTCCCACTCGCCCATGGCGTCGGTGACCAGGGGCGGCCAGGCCTGCTGTGCCAGCCGCTGCATATCGTAGGAGGACACCTCCGGGGGCTGCACCCGGATCGTCTTGATGTCCTTGGCCCGTACCCCGTATTCGTCGCCCCGGCGGGTCCGCACCCGCAGGATGCCCTTCTTGAAGCCACCGGTCCAGCGGAACAGCACTCCTTCGAGCCGGTCCATGTCCTTGGGCAGCACGGTGGGGTTGTCGCCCATCCTCGAGTTGGTCATCGTCAGCTTGACCCGGCGGTCCACGTCTGCGGGGCTGATGTTGAAGGGGGTCCGCCCCGTCGGGAACAACGGCACCTGGCAACTCCCTCACAACGCGGTAGATGTGACGAGACTACTAAGGATCCGCGCGACAGCCGACCCGTGGACCATTCGTACCAGTTGTTCCTCAGGCAGCGAGGATCTGGAGGCAGGAGACGGAATCCAGGTGTCCTGTCCGCCGCCCGAGCGGAAATGTGGGTTCATCGGGGACACCATCCTCTGCGAGGCAGAGGGCGCAGGGTGGCATCGGGCAAGGCTACGTTCTGGTCGCCCGGCTGGGGGCGACAAGTTCTGCCCGATCGTTCACGGCCTCGCCGACGTCCGGGAACTGACGATGGTCGGTGAGCGGCTGAGCACCAAGCTGCGTCATCCCTTTAGCTCCCCACGGTGACACCGTGGCAGCACCTGCCAGGCTGGGGCTGACGCTGGTCACCGCGAGGGACTCCCGGAGCCTTGACGCGATCCTCCTCGATGCCGATTACGCGATCTACGACGCGAAGCGAGCGGACGGCGACGTGCCGGCTCTTGTTGAGCAGGGCAGGACCGTGAACGAATGACGTGACTGGACAACTTCAAGATTCCGACGACGTTCTGGACGCAGGTGGCGAATTGTTCGTACTGGACCCGGCCGATGCGGAATTCTCGGTGCTCGTGAGCCGCGCTGCGCAGTTGCCGGGTGCCCGGGTGGTCTCCGCGCCAGAGCTGCCCATGGTGGTGGCCGCCCGGCTGTCCGGCACGATGCCGCGGGGCTGATGGGCCGCCAATGCAGGTGCAACGTGCCCACAGGGGATTGTGGGTCGGCTCCGCTGTGGGGCAGGCTAGTCTTGTACCAGTGAACAGCTGCGCGCTGTCAGCCTGACCGGTATCACTCGAGGAGGCCCACCGATGACCTACGTCATCATCCAGACCTGTGTTGACCTCAAGGACAAGGCATGCATCGATGAATGCCCGGTCGACTGCA
>JAGQTY010000018.1:0-32771 GCA_020438795.1 Actinomycetota bacterium | reverse complement strand
GAGCGGATGCTGTACATCCACCCCGACGAGTGCGTGGACTGCGGCGCCTGCGAACCGGTGTGCCCCGTCGAGGCCATCTACTACGAGGACGACGTCCCCGAGGACATGACCGAGTACACCGACGCGAACGCCGACTTCTTCAACGACATCGACGACGCCGATCTCGGCGGTGCGGCCAAGCACGGTCCGTTCCAGAAGGATGTGCCCCTGGTGGCGGCACTTCCGCCCCAGGAACACGACGAGTGAGCGCTGACTCGCTGCTCACCTACCTGGGACCTCCCGGCTCCTTCACGCACGCGGCAGTGGATCTGCTCTCGTCGCCCTGGCAGGGAGGCGTGGAGCCGCGCGCCGGGATCGCCGATGTGATCTTCAGCGTCGAGTCCGGCGAGGCCGATGCGGGCGTCGTCCCCCTGGAGAGCTCGGTCGAGGGTGACATCACCAGCACCGTCGACGAGCTGATCTTCCGTTCCTCGCTGTGTTTCATCAACGAGGAACTCATTGTTCCCATCAACTACGTGGTGGCGGGGCTGGCCGGTGAGCGTACCGCGGACCTCCGCCGCATCATCACAACCAGCGCTGCCAGCGCCCAGTGCCGTCGGTTCCTGGAGTCGACGTCAGCGGAGGTCACGCTCGTGGCCTCGACGGCGGCCGCTTGTGAGGCGGTGCTGGCTGATGGTTCGCCGCACGTTGCCGCGGTGACCAACGCCCGCAGTGCGCGACTGCATGGCCTGGCGGTCCTGCGCGGCGTCGCCGAGGATCACTCCGGACTCTCCACGCGGATGGCGCTGCTGCGGCGCCAGGTGGCCGCACCCACCGGGCATGACAAGTCTGCCGTTGTGGTGACACCCACCGGAGACCGTACGGGTGTGCTCGTGGACATCCTGGCCCGCTTCGCCGAACGGGACATCGCACTGACTGCGATCAGTTCCCGTGCCCTGCGCACCAAACAGGGTGAATACTCCTTCCTGATCTCAGCGCGCGGTCACATTCGCGACGAACGGCTGCAACTGGCCCTTCAGGACGTGGCCGAACTCCCCGCGGACATCAAACTGCTTGGTAGCTACGCGGCACTCGTTGACTCGGGCCGCAACCAGGTGCTCGATGCGTCGCCGCCCGGATCGGTTGATGCCGATCATCTAGGCGCCTGGCTGGACAATCTTCTGGACGGACGCTGAGACGGCCATGTCGGTTGTCGGAGTGTGCGGCCTCGGGCTGATCGGCTCGTCGATCGCGCGTGCCGCCCTGCTGCGTGGTCGGGTCCTCGGCTACGATCCCGATCAGCGCACCCGCGAAGATGCCGCCGCCATCGGGATCGATGTTCGCGGGGGGCTCACCGAACTCCTGGAGTCCGATGTCCTCGTGCTGGCCGGTCCGACCGCCGTGAATGCGGCGCTGTTGTCGGAACTGCCGCCGGGTACTGCTGCCGTCATGGATGTGGGCTCAGCCAAGCTGCCGATCGTCGAAGCGTGGGCGTCGAACCCGGCCGTGCGGTTCATACCGAGTCATCCGATGGCGGGTTCCGAATTCGCGGGGTTCAGCGCCGGGCGGGCCGACCTCTTCCAGGGTGCCTCATGGCCAGTCGTTATCGTGGAGCACACTGACCCGCAGGCTCTCGCCCTGGTGCTCTCTCTCATCGCCGCTATGGGCGCCCGGGCCGTGCCGGTCTCGGCAGCCGCTCACGACCGGGCGGTCGCGACCGTGTCGCACCTGCCGCACCTGCTTGCCGGAGCCCTCGGGCAGACCATGAGCAACCACGAGAGTCTGGCACTGCGGCTGGCGGCCGGTTCGTTCCGGGACGTGACGCGCATCAGCGGATCACCACCCGCCCGGACCGCGGAGTTCGTGGTCGCCAACCATGAGCAGGCTGCTGCGCGGGCGCGCGCGGCAGCCTCCGCGCTGAATGCGGTTGCGGACAGTCTCGATGCAGCCGCGGTCGACGATGTGGCGGATTGGCTGGAGGCGAGCCACCGAGCCCGCGGACTCTTCGAGTCGTCGCGCTCTGGTGAGGTGGAGCAGCTGATCATTCCCTCTGCGGAGGCGCTGCGCGACCGGCTGCTCGCGGCCAGGGACACCGGGCTGGAAGTGCTCAGCATCGACGGCGGGTCGGCGGGGTTCCAGGTCGCACTGCTCGGAGCTCCGCCGTGGTGAGCTGGAACATCGTCGAGGTCGCCGCGGAACTGCGCGAGCGTGCCGAAGCCAGCGGCTGTACCGTACTGGACCTGTCCGCCGGGACCCCCACACTGCCTACCCCCCAAGTGGTGCAGCAGGCGCTCGCAGCCGCTGCCGATGCCCCGGGCTATCCGGCCACCCACGGCTCAGCCGCACTGAGGCAGGCCTATGCCGACTGGGCGGGGCGCGCGTTCGCGGCGGCGCTCGACCCGGAGCTGGTGCTGCCGACGATCGGCTCCAAGGAACTGATCGCCGGGCTGCCCGCCCTGCTCGGGCTCGGACGGGACGACCTGGTCGTGGTCCCCGAGCTCAGCTACCCGACGTACCGTCTCGGTGCGCAGCGTGCAGGGTGCCGCATCCTTGCCGCCGATTCCCTCACCGCCCTCGGACCGCAGCGTCCCCGCCTCGTCTGGCTGAACACCCCCGGCAACCCGACCGGAAGGGTGCTCGGCGTGCCCCACCTGCGCAAGGTGCTGCAGTGGGCTCGTGACCGGAATGCGCTGGTGGCCAGCGACGAGTGCTACCTGGAACTGCAACCGCCCGGTCAGCGACCGGTCTCGATCCTGGACCCGGAGGTGAATGACGGCGAGCTGGGCAACCTTCTGGCCGTGCACTCCCTGTCCAAGCGGTCGGCGATGGCAGGTTACCGTGTCGGTTTCGTGAGCGGTGATCCGAGCGTTGTGGCCGACCTGCTGGCGCTGCGCCGTAGCCTCGGGCTGATCGTGCCCGGGCCGATCCAGGCCGCAGCCACTGCCGCCCTCAACGATGATGCCCACGTCGCCGACGCTGCCGCTCACTACGACCGGCACAGGCAGGTGCTGCGGCAGGCGCTGGAGGCAGGCGGATTCCGGGTGGACGACTCGACCGCGGGTCTGTTCGTGTGGGCCAGCAATGGCGAAGAGGATGTGTTGGTCACCCGTCGACTGGCCGAGAAGGGCCTGGTTGTGGCACCCGGGGGCTTCTACGGGCCGACCGGGGCCGCGCACATCAGGGTGGCACTCACCGCCAATACGAGTGACACACTGGCCGCCGCCGACATCCTCCGCCACTTCGGGGACTGAGGATTTCTGCTTGTGGCCCAACCGCTCCGGGCCAGCGCCGACCGGTGCTCAGACCAGGCGCAGCGGTCGGCAACGCGCCCGTGTCGGTGCAAACCGCGAGGCACTCATCACGAGCCGGCATCGACTCGATACCTTTGAGTAGGAGCAAATCGTGGAGGTTGGGCGTGAGTGACGTATCTCTTGAATACCCCGGGGGCTCCCTGGACCTGCCGGTGGTGCCGCCCTCGGTAGGTGATGTGGGACTCGACATCTCCCGACTGCGTGCGACCACGGGCAATGTGGCGCTCGACGTGGGGTTCGTCAACACCGCCTCGTGCGAATCGAAGATCACCTACATCAACGGTGAGGTCGGCATCCTGCGCTATCGCGGCTATCCGATCGAACAGCTGGCCACATCCTCCACCTACCTCGAGGTCGCCTACCTGCTGATCTACGGGGAGCTGCCTTCGGCGCTCGAGCTGGAAGCGTTCACGACGCGGATCAAACGCCATACGCTGCTGCATGAGGATCTTCGCCGGCTGTTCGACGGGTTCCCGCGCGAGGCCCATCCGATGCCGGTGCTGTCCAGTGCGGTCAGCGCGCTCTCAACCTTCTACGAGGACTCCCTCGATCCACTGGACCCTGAACAGGTGGAGATCTCCACCATCCGGCTGCTCGCAAAGCTCCCCACCATTGCCGCCTACGCCTACAAGAAGTCCGTCGGGCAGCCCTATCTCTACCCCGACAACTCGTTGAGCTACGTCCACAACTTCCTCCGGATGACGTTCGGGGTGCCGGCGGAGGAGTACGAGGTCGATCCCGCCGTTGTGGACGTGCTGGACATGCTGCTCGTGCTGCACGCCGACCACGAGCAGAACTGTTCCACCTCGACGGTACGGCTCGTCGGATCCTCGCACGCCAACCTCTTCGCCAGCGTCTCCGCCGGCATCAACGCCCTGTTCGGGCCGTTGCATGGCGGAGCCAACCAAGCGGTGCTGGAGATGCTCGAGGGGATCCACGCCTCGGGTGGCGGTGTGAAGACCTTCATCCGGCAGGTGAAGAACCGCGAGGGTGGCGTCAAGCTCATGGGATTCGGGCACCGCGTCTACAAGAACTACGATCCCCGTGCCGCGATCATCAAGGAGAAGGCTCACGAGGTGTTCCGGATCCTCGATGTGAGAGATCCACTGCTCGACATCGCCCTCCGGCTGGAGGAGGTGGCCCTGGCCGACGACTTCTTCGTCAGCCGCAACCTCTATCCCAACGTCGACTTCTACACGGGGCTCATCTACAAGGCCCTCGGCTTCCCGACCCGCATGTTCACGGTGATGTTCGCTCTCGGCCGGCTCCCCGGCTGGCTCGCTCAGTGGCGTGAGATGATCGCGGACCCCGAGACCAAGATCGGCCGCCCCCGCCAGGTGTACACCGGCGCGGTCGAGCGGGATTACGTGCCGTTGGCGGATCGATAGAGAGGCGCTGAGATGTCCAAGCAGGTCAACTACGAGATGAACACCTTGCTGCACCGATCGTTCAAGCGCGAACTGGTGCGTATCCAGCAGGGGCTCAAGAACGCCGAGGCAGACGATCGTATCCCAGTGGGACTGATCCGGCGCTGGCAGTTCTTCTCCGACCAGCTCAAGCACCATCACGAGGCTGAAGACACCTACCTGTGGCCGTTGGTCGAGGAACGGTCCAAGGATCAGTCGGAGCTCGTCGTCATGTCAGCCATGGAGTCAGAACACGCGGCGATGCATCGCAAGATCGACGCCCTGGACCAGTCGTTCGCGACTGCCGCCAACGGGGAGTCTGTGGACATCGCCGCGATGCTCACTCATCTCGGCCAGCTCTCAGGGATCGTCGCCGGCCACTGCGATCATGAGGAGCGTGACGCGGTGCCGCTACTGGAGAAGTACGTCAAGCGCGAGGACCTCGGGGACTTCATGAAGTTCACCAGATCCGGCCCCGACAACATGCTGGTCTTCCCCTGGGTGTCCGACGGCGCCACAGAGGCAGATCGCAAGGCGGTCTGGGGTGTGCTGCCCGGGCCGGTGCGGCTGTTCCTCCGTCCCATGATGAACAAGAAGTATGACCGTTTCCTGGAGGAGACCCGCAGCTGAACGGCTGCAGGGACTCGCGCAGCTGCATCGGGTGGCGCCCGCCGGGTACGGCCATCGCCGCCCGAAAAAGTCGAGGACTCCCGCTCCGTGAGCGGGAGTCCCTGTGGGTCGGTGGCTCAGTACCAGCCGGTGTTCTGGCTGTGACTCCAGGCGGCTGATGGGCTGCCGTAGCGGTCCTTGATGTACTTCAGTCCCCAGTCCACCTGGGTCTTGGCGTTGGACTTCCAGTCCTTTCCGGCGGAGCTCATCTTCGAGCCGGGCAGAGCCTGGGCGATCCCGTAAGCGCCGGAGGAGGAGTTGGACGCCTTGACGTTCCAGCCCGACTCCTTGTTCCACAACAGCACCAGATCCTGGTACTGCTTGTTGCCCCAGCCGTACTTGTCCTTCATCTCCTTCTTGGCGTAATGCTGCGCCTGCTTGGCACCCGAGACCGCGGTGTCGGTCTGGGCGGCCGAGCTCTGCGGGCTCTGTTCAGCTGCGCTTGAGTGCGTTGCGATTCCCACCGCGGGGATTGCCACGGCCGCGGCGATCGCGCCGGCGGCGGTGAAGGCCACGGCCTTCTTGGACAGTCCCTGGGAGGCTTCCGTCTCGTTCATCTCGTTGTTCTTGCTCATGCAGACGCCCTGCCCGCAATGCCGGCGAGTATGAATGTTTCTCCCTGACTCACCCGTTCGGAGTAGCAGGGGTTGACTTGATGGCCTGGATTCTGCGGATTTCTGTGTCGGCCGTCACACCACTTGCGGATCTCTTGATTGCATCAGTCGCCGCGGCCAATGGTCTTCCGCTCTACACGAGGAACCCTGCTGACCTTGCGGGGCCTCGAGAGACTGATCGAGATCGTCGAGCTTTGAGGCGTCGTCACCGCCGAGCCGAAGCGTTCAGCAACCGCTCACGGAATCACCGCTCCGGCCTGTGCCGGAGCGGTGCTGGAGGTCCCCATCAGTACCAGCCGGCGGAGTTCTCGTGAGCCAGGGCCCCGGCCGGGGAGCCGTAGGTGTCCTTGATGTAGCGAAGGCCCCACTTGATCTGGGTCGCCGCGTTGGTCTTCCAGTCCTTGCCCGCCGAGCTCATCTTCGAGCCGGGTAGCGACTGGGGAATGCCGTAGGCGCCTGAACTCGCGTTCGTCGCCTGGTAGTTCCAGCCCGATTCCCGGTTCCACAGGGCCACCAGGTCCTGGTACTGGCTCTCGCCCCAGCCGTACTTCTGCTTCATCAGCGTCTTGGCGTACTTCTTGGACGCTTTGGCCGAGTGGATCGGCTGCTGTGGTTGTGATTTCTGGCCCTTGGCTCCTGAGGTGGCGCTGGCAGCTGCCGGAGCGACCGGGTTCTCCCCGGTCATCGCCGCCGCGGCTGCCGGTGTTCCCAGCCCCACCAGCAGCGTCACGGCGATGCCGCCGGCGATCACCTTGTTGCTGAAGCGGTCGTTGTGAGTCTCGCTCTGAGGTGTGTTCTTGTCTGTCGTTGTCGAATCCTTCGTCATGTTCGGGGGCTGCCCGCAGTGGTGCTCGGACAACGGGATCTCGGGCAGAGTCAGCCTCGTGGGCGACGGCTTGCTCGCCGAACCGGTTCTGCATGGCACCTGAGGCGTTCCCTGGATCACATCCAGAGCCGCCAGGGTCACCCGATCCGGTGATGCGGGCATGCGGCGGCCGAGCATGCGGCGAGGCCACAGGTGGAGAAATCATTGCTGGACAACAACTTCTGTGGTCTGGATCACTGGGACTGACCGAATCGAGCGCATCGGCCGGTGGTCACGCCGCAGGCCATCGGTCGGCGCACCCTCAGTTCCACTCGCTGCGGATGGCTGCCGTCACGTCGCCAGGATTGAGCCCGCGCGCGGCCGTGAGCAGCCCCGCGCCCTCGGGGTTGCCGGTATAGACGACCCTGCCGGGCGACACGTGTTCCTGCCAGCATCGCAGGAACCGATCAGCGCTGTCCCTGTTCCTCCCGAGATCATCCGGGACCGCATGCCAGACCTCGGCCCGCTGCCGGGGCAGCCGACGCGACACCAGGTACCGCGGCCAGTCCACTGGGGTGAGGATCTGCGTGACCGCGGCCGAGACCGCTGCCGATTCGTCCGCGCGTGGACCGTCGGGGTTCAGGTAGCTCACCCGCCACACGTTGTCCTCGTCGGGAGTGACGCTGACGTGATCCGGATCCAGGTTGTAGGCAGCAGCGACCGCCCGCCCGATCGCCAGCAGCGTGTCATCCTCGGCCAGTCGTGACAGTTCCCTGTTCCGGGCCAGCCGCCGGGCCCCAGCGTCAACGCCCCACCCCAGCACGGCTCCGAGTGCCGCGAAGCCGAAGCCCTGGATCGGTGGCGCGCCCGCGATGATGGGAAGCACCAGTCCGACGCCTGCGCCGACCGTGGGTACAAGGCCGCGAACCTTCTCGTAGGGTTCGGCGACGACGGCGGGCGCGTCCAGACCCGTGAGCCGCTGCGAGCGCCCGAGCACCTGCACCACGTCGGTGTCGATGTCGAGGTAGGGCTGACCCACGCCCCAGGCCTCGGCGAGGGTGTGGACATCGCCGACGCCGGCCAGCATGCGGGCGTTGACCTGTTCCCGGATGGCAGCGCTGGGCGGCTGGTAGGGGCCACACTCGGGATCGACATGGGCCACCCCGGAAACGATGCGTCCACCTGTGTCGATGCTGTGGAAGCCCTCGTGCTTGGTCACGAACCTGCGGTAGTCGAGATCGCCACGGGGATGCGTGTCCGACACCGCCACGATCGACCAGATGTGTGCCCCCTTCGCTGGATCACCCGGATCGCGACGTAGGGCCCTGCCGCGGGTCTGGACCACAGCCGTCGGTGTGGTCGCGGTGGTCAGGTCGATCAGCACGTTCAGGCTCGCCGCATCCCAGCCCTCACCCAGCAGGCCTCGAGTGCCGACCAGGACGTTCGTGCCTCCTGCCAGGAACCAGCCCGTAATGGCAGAGATCCAGACTCTGGGGTGCCAGCCCGGTCCCGACAACCGGGACAGCGGGACGCCGCGCACGTCGGCCTCCTCGACGGACAGCGCTGCCCCCAGTTGCGGATTCCCGTTGCTGATGTGGTGCACCAGTTCGGTCATCGTGGTCCTGGCGCCCGCGACCGAGCGTCCGGTCATGAGCACCGGCCGCAGTTCGGGCAGTGCCGTCTGGATGCTGGCAAGCGCCTCCCAAGCGCTGCCGGCGTCGTCGGCCAGGACGCTGCGCAGATCGGCACTGGGCATCGCTGCGGCCTGCTCGTGATCGGTCACCACGGCCGCCCGAAGCCGGTTGCCCCGCACGGCCAGTTCTTCGCGCAACACGGTCACGGCCGCATCCGACTTGGCCGCCGACTTGGCGAGCACCCTGTCGACGCTGGAACGCCCACGACGGGCTCCCCGGCTGGTCAGCGTCCATCCCACGGAACGCAGCGCGGCACGCAGCTGCTCCCACTGCTGTGGCTCCCGCTCGAGCAGCACTGTTGTTCCGTAGTCCTCGATGAGCGCGACCCAGTCCTCAACCGCCGGTGCCTGCCGGTCGGCCTCGCCGAGCCGGGCGCCCTCGGGCAACGGCAGCAGATCGACGTGCACGAGACGCAGGATGGCCCGGGCGATCTGTGGATGGCGCTTGCTCACCTGGGACCAGCTGGGGGCATCGTGGCCGTCCTGTCCCGAACGGTCCAGCCAGCGGCTGCGAATGTGCTCGTCGAAGCTCGGAGCACTGAATTCCGGGTCTCGCAGGCTGGTGAGCAGCTCCTGCCACCGGGTGGCCTGCGATTCGAGATAGCCGGACTCGGCAGCAGTGGGCTGCACGAATCGCACGAGTTCCCGGAACGGGGCCAGGACTTCATCGCGAACCAGGGCCGGCGTACTCACCGTGAACAGCACCGGGCCGAACAGCCGGTCGGTGAGTTCCCGCTGCTCCGCATTCAGCCGGCTCCTTGGTGTGGCGGTGAGCGCGATCACCAAGTGATCGTCGGAGTCGTCGAGGACCTCGTCCAGGAGCTCGCCCCAGGTCTCGGCGAGATGGTGCGCCTCATCGAGGATGAGGGTCAGCTGCGGCTCGGCACGGATCCGTGCGACCAGTGCGGCCGCCTGTGGCGTCAGCCGGGCAGTGTGAGAGTCGGGGTCCTCCGGGTCCAGCTCGGCGCCGCGATCAAGGTCCGCCAGCTCGTCAGCGTCGCTGGCGAAGGTCGCCAGCGCCTGATAGGTCAGGACGGTCACGTCACTGCTGAGCGACCGGTCCTCGCCGATGGAGATGGTGTCGCGGCCCAGCAGTCGCCACAGCAGGACCCATTGGCCGGCGATCGCGGTGTTGGGAGCCAGGACCAGCGTCCGGTTGCCCGCCCGGCGCGCCAGCTCGGCACCGATCAGGGTCTTGCCCGAGCCGGGGGGCAGGACGAGGTGACACCTGCTCGGATCCTCGGCCCGCTGAGCAGCACGTACGGCGGCGAGCTGGTGTGGCCGCAACCGGTACGGGAACTCCGCCGAACCCAAACGTTGCGCCACGTCGTCCATCCGGCAATTGTGCCTGACAGGCCGCGGCCGGCCGTCGGTGGCGCTGGGGCTCAGGACTGCGCGCGGCGCTGCGCCTCTGCCGCGATATCGCGCAGGTCCTGCTGGATCGCCCTGCGCGTGGGACCCTCGAAGAGCCGTCCCAACGTGGCTCCCATCACCTTGCTGAGGGTGTTCTGCGCCTCACCGCGGAAGGCCATCCGTAGGACGCAGCCGTCGCCGTCCGGCAGCACCGAGGTCGTGCTGAAGTATCGTGTGCCGTGGCTGTCGGACTCCACGTCGTAGGAACGGCCGTCGTCGACCGCCACCACCTGCATCTCCTCTGTGGTGTCCTTGCCGAACATCCGGCGGGTCTCCCGCCACGTGAACCCGACGTCGAAGCCAGAGCCATCGTCCACCCGTTCGATGACAGAGATCCCCGAGATCACGTCGGTGGCGTTCTCGATGTTGGTGATAACTGCCCACAAGACGTCCGGGGGAGCCTCGATCCGCTCTTCGACGATCATCTCGTCCATCATGGCTCCTCTCTGTTCACCGAGCATAGTCGGCGCGCTTCGGCTAGCGTCGGGGCGTGCCCGGCCACCCCTTCCAGCGCCTGCTCGCCCCGGCACCGCGCAGCGCAGCGGGCCAGCCGGACGGCAGGCTGCGGTTCCTGGGGACCGCCGGCTTCGAGCTCGTGGCAGCGGATCAGAGCCGGCTCCTGCTCGACCCCTACCTGACCAGGCCTGGGCTGCTGCAGACGATCTTCGGCCGGCTCGCCGTGAACACCGACCGGCTCGTGACCGAGATACCGCGAGCCGACGCCGTGCTGTGCGGCCATTCCCACTACGATCACGCCCTCGATGCCCCTGATCTCGCCCGTCACAGCGGCTGTCCCCTGATCGGGTCGCAGTCGACCCTCAACATCGGCCGGGCCGCGGGCCTGCCCGAGTCCCAGCTCGTGGACATCGAGTCCAGAGCTGAGGCCCAGGGCCCTGAACTCGCGGTCGGTTCCGTGCGCATCGGCTCCAGCGTGGCCGCGGCCCTGCCCTCGGCGCACGGCCGGGTGCCGCCATTCGGTAAGGTGCCGCTGCCGGGCACCATCGACCGGCCACCCTCCTGGCCGCCGCGGGTCACCGAACTACGACATGGTCCGGTCTACTCCTGGTATCTCGACCTCGGCGACGTGCGGATGCTGCACGTGGACTCCGCAGACTATCGCCTGGAGACATTCATCGATGTGCAGGTCGACGTGCTGCTGTTGTGTGCCATCGGCCGGCAGTACAAGCAGGACTACACGAGTGCGATCGTGCGGGCCGTTCGTCCGCAGGTGGTGATCCCATGTCACTGGGACGATTACACGCTGCCATGGGGCGCCCGGCCCCGGCAGCTGCCCGGCTGTGATGTCGAGGCGTTCAACGAGGAGGTGCGGGCGGCAGGCTCCCGGGCTGTCGTGGTGGGCATCGGTGATCGCTGGAATTGGTGACTGTAGTGTTCATGCCTGACGTGGCGCGGGACACGTTGCTGAAGCTTGGTACGGTGGCCGCGACCTGAGATATTGGAAGCATGACAACAATGCCCAACGCCGCTTCCCCCCAGCTCGACCCCGACGATCCGGATGTTCGCAATCTATTGAACAAGTTGGGGAGCAACTGGGGCTGGTTCCTGGCCTTCGGTCTTGTGAGCGTGGCGGTCGGCATCCTGATGCTGATCTGGCCGGGCATCACGGTGCTCGTGATGGCGATCGTCCTGGGCGCCTGGCTACTCGTCAGCGGCGTATTCGCCCTCGTCACCAGTTTCTCTGCGAGGGATGAGGACACGACCTCCCGGGTGATGATGGGCATCGTCGGCGCGCTGTCGATCCTGCTGGGTCTCCTGGCCTTTCGGGGGGCCTTCCAGGCGGTTGAGATCCTCGCGCTCTTCGTCGGGATCGGCTGGTTGTTCCGCGGGATCACCGACCTGATCGTGGGCATCGGGGCCAAGGGTCAGGCCGGTCGTGGGCTCACGATCTTCGTCGGTGTCCTGGGCATGATTGCCGGTGGCGTGGTGCTGTTGTGGCCAGCCATCACGCTGCTCGCTCTGGCGATCGTGGCCGGAGTCTGGCTCATCATCATGGGCATCGTATGGATCTTCGGCGCCTTCGCCATCCGCAGTGAGGCCAAGAAGCTCCAGCAGCAGGGCTGAGCCGCTGATCAGCCCTGTGTCATGCGCAGGGCGTTCGCTGTGATCGCCGCACTCAGGTAGTCCGCCAGACCGACGGCCACATCTTCATAGTGCTGCCGGAACAGTGGGTCGCTGACGTAGGTCGTGGCCAGGGCCGTGTGCATCTCATAGCTGCAGGGGTAGAACCAGCGGTCGATGGACAGCCGATGGTCCTCGGCGACGTCCATGGCCGCTTCGTCCTCGGCGCTCACCCCCTCGCGCAGCAGGTCGCTCGCCGCTCGTTCGATCCGGGCAGTCTCAGCCCTGATGGAATTCCACTCCGTCTCGCCGTAGCTGGCCGTCCGACGGGCCGACTCCTTGTAGGCGTCGGTGTTCCCCCAGCGCTCGTATGCCTCCTCGGCGTACTCGTTGTCCATGTCTGCCTCTCCTTCCTTCTGGATTCCGGCTTGCGTCGTTTCCGGCAGCTGCTCGAGCATTCCGTTCACTGAGTCCAGTGCGGAGCCGAGTCGGTCGAGTTCCGAGCGCAGTTCCTGGGCGCGGCGGCGCAGGGCGGCGGCTCGGTGCGAGGTGTCGCCAGACTCGAGCAGGCGAATCTCCTCCAGCGTGAAGCCCATGGCTCGCCACTGCAGCACTGCCCGTGCCCTATGCAACTCGCCGTCCCCGTAGCGGCGGTAGCCGGAGCCATCGCGTTGCGCCGCCACGAGGCCGATCGCGTCGTAGTACCGCAGCGTCCTCACACTGACGTCGAGCTCGGCGGCGGCCTCGGCGATGGGAATCGTGTCCATGTCCCGACGGTAGAGGCTGACGTGGCGTCAGGGTCAAGAGGAGCTCCCGGCAGACTGCCGGCCGGCTGGCCAGACAGCCGCGATTCGCAAGCGGTTGAGGGGCCGAGGAAGACTCGGACAAGCGGTGGGACCCAGAGGCAGAATTAGCCAGAATTGAGTCGACCCCTCCTGGCGACGGGGGATGCACCAGGAGGGGTCATGATCAATATCTCATATCCGCGGGGTCTGGTCCACTCCCGACACTCCCGGCCCGGGCGCATGCGCCTGAACGGACGAATACCGGACCCCGTATCGTGCCTGTGCGCTCCAGCTCCGCCGGTCTCAGAGCATGCCACCCCAGGAACCCCAGCCGGCATTCTCGACGATGAAGCGGGCCGCTTTGGCGTTGCGCCGGGGCTGCAGGATCTTCTCACCCGGCTCCTTGCCCGCGTACTGCAGTGTTCCGCCGTCGTTCAGCTGGAACAGGCCCCAGTCCATGGTCTTGTTCTTGTTCTTGTCGTTGACGATGTTCGGCAGCAGCCGGGACTCGCGCCAGGCGATCCGGAGAGCGCTGCGGAAGGCGTCGCGACCGAGCCGGCTCTTGAAGACCTTGCGGATATGGAACGCCGACACCGCCTGAATCTCGGTGAGGCCGCTCTGGTCGATCTTGTCTCCGATGATCCGCACCGCCTGCGCCGAGACCTTGGGGAGACGATTCTGCACGTTGGCGTTCAGCTGGTGTGGCAGCGAGCGGGGCTGCAACGGAAAGGTCAGCTTGCTCGGAGCCGTCACCGTGCCAGCGCTGGCAGCTCCGGGAACCAGAGTTCCGATCACCAGGGCAAATAGCAGGATCAGCGATCCGAATTTGGGGGACACGCGCGCCAGTGTTCCGAATCGTGACGCGTTTGTCCAAATAATGCGGAACCTGATGGGCGCAAAGGGCGAATTGGGTGTTCTCAATCGGACGTGATCGGCCGATGTTTGCGAGGGTGGGCACCCCGGCACCATCCGTTCGGCGGCTCCCGAACCGATCACCGGCGACCGATCCAACAATGGGAGGGTCGATGAAGCGAGTCCATCTATTCGTGCTCGTCGGTGCCGTCGCGCTGCCCGGCAGTCTGGTTCCTGCTGCTGCCGGCTCGCCCGTCGTGGCCCCTGACGTCGGCGTCGGCTCGAGCGCTGTTGCGGTCATCAAGGGCAAGGTCAACAGGCCGAACGGCAGGAAGATCGCCGGCATAACCGTGCTCGCCTATCCGAAACAGGGCACGAGGCAGGGCACTGAGCCGCTGGCCGAGACGACAACCAACAGCAAGGGAAAGTACCGCCTGGATCTGTCACCGGGTGGCTATCGCGTCCTGGCCGACGGCTATGGGAAGCTGCGTACCTCGCAATGGTTCGACGATTCCGCCACACTCGACTCCTCCAGGCGGGTCCGCGCCAGGGGTGTGGTCAAGCGTGTGTCGTTCACGCTCAGCAATCCTGCCGGCGAGATTCCCGAGCCCATCCTCCCCACGAACACCCCTGCTTCGCCCGGCTTCGCGGGCCTTCCGGTCGATGAGATCACCAGCTACGAGCCCCAGAAGGAATGCAGAACACAGCCGCGACCCGGCACTGTGGCGCTGCGGGAACTGCTCCTGGCGACCTACGGTGAGGACATCCCTGCCTACATGAACCGTGAGTGCCTTTCCGACACCAGTGAGCACTATGACGGCCGCGCCATCGACTGGATGGTCGATTCGAGGGACCGGAACCAGGCGTCGAAGGGCGACGCCTTCGTGCAGTGGTTGCTGGCCACCAGGGACGGAGAACCGGCAGCGATGGCCAGGCGGCTGGGTGTCATGTATCTCGTGTGGCGCGGGCGGATCTGGGGCCAGTACCGGCTGGAGGACGGCTGGCGGGAGTACAACGACTGTTCGCAGGCCCAGTACCGCTCACCCGAGTACGACAACACCTGCCACCGCAACCACATCCACATCTCGCTGAATCATGACGGCGCCGAGCAGCGCACCTCCTGGTACCAGGCGGGTGGCTGAGCTCAGCGGACACCGACGCGGGTATGACCACCGCAGTTCATGTGAGCAACACCCGCCTCTCATCCACGCGATCCCGTAGACATGGGATGCCCATACCGGCCACGATAGAAGCATGGCGGATGAGGACGAGATCGAGAAACTCCTGGCCGAGGTCAATCAGATGAACCAGGCTGGGTCCGCCAAGCCGCCTGCCAAGAAGAAGGGCGAGGTGGCCGGCAAGGGCGACGATGACGACAGTGGTGTCTCCCGTATCGGCTGGATGCTCATCGCCGGAGTGGGCAGCGGCATCATCGGTTTCCTCATCGGCTGGCTCGTCTTCTTCATCCCTATGACCGCCTGGAGCGGCGCGATCGGCGCGGCCATCGGTGGCGCGATCACGGCACTCATCAGTGGGCCCCCGAAGTGGCTGGAATGAGTCGGACGGCTGACCAGTGAGCGACGACAACACCCTGGTCGTGGAGGAGGCAGCCTCGCCTGAACTCCTGCGTGGGCACTACGACGAGATGTTCACCTCATCCGGCGAGCCGCGCCCGACACACTCGTCGCTGCTGCATGCCATCCAGGCCCTCGGCGTCGATGGCCTCAAGGAACGAGGGCGGCTTCGGGACGGCTACCTCGACCAGCAGGGCATCACGTTCACCTTGTCCGGCAAGGAACGTCCGCTGCCGCTGGACCTAGTGCCACGTATCATCACCCACGAGGAGTGGAAGCCCATCGAAGCTGGGGTGAAGCAGCGCATCCGCGCTCTTGAGGCTTTTCTGGCCGACCTCTACGGGCCACAGGAGTGTCTCAGCGACGGAGTGATCCCCCGCAAGCTCGTGCTCTCGAGCACGCACTACCATCGCGCGGCCTACGGGATCACGCCGCCGAACAACGTCCGGTTGCACGTCAGCGGGATCGACCTGATCCGGGACGAGGACGGCCGGTTCCGGGTGCTGGAGGACAACCTGCGCAACCCCTCAGGCGTTTCCTATGTGCTGGAGAACCGCCGGGCGCTGGCCCATGTGCTGCCGGAGGTCTTCGGTGGCCACCGGGTTCGGCAGGTTGAGGAGTATCCGGAGCGCCTGCTCGATGCTCTCCAGGCGGCTGCGCCCAAGGGGGTGGACGAGCCAGTGGTGGTTGTGATGACCCCAGGGGTCCACAACTCTGCCCACTATGAACACGCGTTCCTTGCGCTGCGCATGGGAGTGGAGCTTGTCGAGGGCCGCGACATGTATTGCCGCGACGGCTTCTTGTGGATGCGAACCACCTCCGGCCCGCAGCGCGTCCACGTGGTGTTCCGGCGCATCGATGACGAGTTCCTGGACCCGGTGCAGTTCCGGCACGACTCCGTGCTCGGGGTGCCGGGCCTGCTGAATGCCGCCCGACTGGGGCACGTCACCATCGCCAACGCGGTCGGGAACGGTGTCGCCGACGACAAGGCCGTCTATCCGCACGTCCCTGAGCTGATCCGGTACTACCTCGATGAGGAGCCGATCCTGCCCAACGTGGACACCTACGACCTTGAGGACGCCGACCAGCGGGAGTTCGTGCTCGGTCAGCTGGACCGTATGGTCCTCAAACCGTCGGACGGCTCTGGTGGCTACGGACTGGTCATCGGGACGAAGGCGACCGAGCAGGAGCTCGAGGAGGCGCGCGGCAAGGTGTTGCGCGACCCACGCGGCTGGATCGCGCAACCGATCGTCAACTTCTCCACGGCCCCCACGGCTGTGGGCGACGCGTCCCTGGGATCGCGCCACGTCGACCTGCGCCCCTTCGCGGTGAACTCCGGGGATGACATCTACGTCCTGCCCGGTGGCCTCACCCGAGTGGCGCTGCCCGAGGGTTCCCTCGTGGTCAACTCGAGTCAGGGTGGTGGCTCGAAGGACACCTGGGTGCTGGAAGAGGGAGGCGGCGTTCACCGCAGCCTGGTCCGGCCCGTGCGTCGCGTACGGCGGGCCTCAGGCGTCGGCATGAGCCGGATGCACTCACCCCGGGTCCACGATGAGCGACGACAGCAGCAGGAGGCCCAGCAGCAGCAGTCCCGCCAGCAGTCGGGCGGCGGCCCATGCTGAGCCGGATCGCGGAGTCCTTCTTCTGGATCGGTCGCTACATCGAGCGATCCGAGGCGACGGCACGGCTGCTCGCCGAGCATCACCAGTTGATGATCGAGGATCCGTCAGTGCCCGAGGATGTGGCCTGTGCGGTCCTGCTGGACGCGCTGTCCCTGCCGGCGGTGCGGGCCAACACGGCACCGGAACTCGTGAAGGCGATCATCGGGGAGCCGGAGGACACCTCCACCATCATCGGCTCGATCACGGTCGCACGTGAGAACGCCCGCGGTGTCCGCGACCAGCTGTCCGCCGAGGTCTTCGAGGCGCTGAACGCCACCCACATCGCGTTGCGCCGGGGGATGGTCTCCGTGGCCAGCCCCGGTGTCGCGCTGCATCGCGTCGTGGAACGGTTGCAGGTGGTGCATGGTGTGATCGAATGGACCATGCCCCGCGATGAGGGCTACCGGTTCCTGACCCTCGGCAGAGGGCTCGAACGCATCGACATGACCGCCCGGATGCTGGGAGTTCGCCACGACCAGTTGTGGCCCGAGACCGGACCGCCGGCGACGCTGCGAGCGGCCGGGGCCCTGAGCGCATTCCTGCGCGCGCAGCTGCCACTGGACGGGGACAGTGTGCGGGACTTCCTGGTCCTGGATCCGACCTTCCCACGGTCGGTGCTTGTCTGTTCCGGTGATGCGGAGAAGGCCGTCCGGGGGATGTACCAGCTCGGCGCCTCCGATGGCGGGGCCCTGCTGCGTGAGGTGGGCCTGCTGCGTTCCCAGCTCGAGTACGCGGTCGATCCCTCGCCCTCGGACGTCGATGTGCTCGCGAGCAAGGCCCAGGCAGCGGCGGGACGCGCCAGCGACTGCGCGACCCGGGGCTTCTTCAGACAGACCGGCACGATCGTGTGGAGCCAGTGATGCCGACCGGACGTAAGCTGCGGATCATTCATCGCTCCGGATACCGGTACTCCACCGACGTTCAGGTGTCCTTCAACGAGGTCAGGATGACCCCCGCCGACGGAGGCGGACAGCAGTTGCTCGAACATGTGTTGTCGCTCAAGCCGGACGCCCTGGTGTACAACTACGAGGATTACTGGGGCGCGCAGGTGGACTTCTTCGACGTCCACAAGCCGCACCGGATGCTCGAGGTCACCGCGGAGTCGCTGGTCGTCACCCCCGGGGACCACACCGAGGCCCGTGGCGCTCCGTGGGAGGAGGTCCTCTCTCCAGAGGTGCAGGACCGCCACTGTGAATACCTGGCACCCACCGAATACGTGAACCGTCCCGGGGAGGATCAGCTGGAGATCCTGGCGGAGCTCGAGGCGCTGGCCACTCCCAAGCAGGTGATCAGAGCGGTGGTCGACCTCGTCCATGAGCGTATGACCTACACGCCTGGGGCGACCACAGTGTTCACCAGCGCTTCGGAGGCCTGGTCCGGTGGTATCGGTGTGTGTCAGGACTTCACGCATGTGGCGTTGTCGCTGCTGCGGGCGCTGCGCATCCCCGCTCGCTACGTGAGCGGCTATCTGCACAGCGAGGAACCGGCTCTCGGCCAGACAGTGGTCGGGGAGTCGCATGCCTGGATCGAGGTGTGGGACGGCGCCTGGGAGGGGTTCGATCCGACCAACAACCGCTCGGTCGGATCGGCGCATGTGAAGGTGGCCGCTGGGCGGGACTATCGTGATGTTCCGCCCCTGAAGGGGCTCTATTCCGGTGGCGGCTCGGAAGCTCTGGGCGTGACGGTGGAGATCACCCAGCTCGAGGACTGAGTCCGGGCGCTGCTCCGCCGGAGAACTGCTCCCGGCGGGACTAGGATGACCGACTCCGGTGTTGCAGATCCTGAGTCCACGATCACGGGAGCGGCATGCTGCGAGCAACATTCCGCACGCTCCTGGCCCACTTCGGCAGGCTGGGACTCTCCGCCGTTGCCGTGGTGCTCGGGACGGCATTCGTCACCGGCTCCTTCATCCTCACCGACTCCCTCGACCGGACCTTCACAGCAATCATCGAGGGCGCGGCCCAGGACATCCGGGTGTCACCCGCACCCGCGGTGGGAGAAGCGCGACCCGACGGGGGACCCGTCCGAGGTCTGACCATCGGTGAGGACGAGGTCGCGCAGATCCGCCAGACCGCCGGCGTGGCCGCCGCCGCCGGCGCCATCCTTGGTACGGGCGCCTATCTCATCGACAGGGATGGCGACCTGATCGGGGCAGCCGGGCCACCCGCACTCGCGGTGAACTGGCAGGGCGACCCGGCGCTGTCGGCAGCGGAGGTCGTCTCGGGGCGGGCGCCCATGGCGGTCGGTGAGATCGCCGTGGATTCGCTGACGTTCGCGACACTGGGGCGGGCACTGGGGGAACGAACCCTGGTCATCACTCCACAGGGGCCGACCAACGTGGAACTCGTCGGTGAGTTCCGGTTCGGCGACTCCGCGGGGCTGGCCGGCGCAACGCTCACCGCGTTCAGTGACGAACAGGCGCAATCACTGTTTGCCGCGCCGGGGCGCTGGAACACCGTCGATGTCGCACTGCAGCCGGACGCCGATCCCGATACGGTGGCCGGTCGTATCGCCGCAGAATTGGGCGACGGCTACCAGGTGGTGACACGTGAGCAGCAGGTGACCGCTCGCACCGAGGCCCTCCAGGAGGGCTTGTCCTTCGTGACCTATGTCGTAGGTGGCTTCGCGGCAGTCTCCCTGCTGGTCGCGGCCTTCTTGATCTACAACACGTTCGGGATGCTGGTCGCCCAGCGTGGCAGGGAACTGGCGCTGCTCAGGGCGATCGGCGCCACCCGGGCGCAGGTGCTGGGCAGCATTCTTGCTGAGGCCCTCGCCGTCGGACTGCTCGCCGCCGTGCTGGGAGTGCTTGGTGGCCTGGCGCTGGCGTGGGGTCTGTCGGCGCTGTTCGCGGCCGTCGGACTGGAGCTGACCGCCGGCATCCAGCTGACGGGCGGCGTGGTCCTGCTCGCCCTGGTGATCGGCGTGGGCGTGACGGTGGCAGCCAGCCTGCTGCCGGCGTATCGCGGCTCTCATGTCGCGCCCGTGGCAGCCATCCGGGACACCGCCGCCCCACGCCAGCGGCTCGGGCGGATCAGGATCGTGCTCTCGGTCGCGGTTGCGCTCGCCGGTCTCCTGGTGGTTCAGCGCTCTCTCGAGCTGGTCGATGAGGCGGCGCGAGTCAGGGGGAGTGCGCTTGGCCTGCTCCTGCTGATCATTGCGGGACTGGGGCTGTTGCCCGCGCTCGGTGTGGGACTCGTGCGACTCTTCACACCCCTCACCGGACTGCTGGCGGGGACTGCCGGCAGGCTCGCCGCGCGCAACGCCGCGCGTGCTCCGGCACGGCTGGCCACCACGGCCGGTGCGTTGCTGGTGGGTGTCGCCCTGGTGGTCTCTGCAACAGTGGTCGCGGCGAGTGCGCGAGCGTCTCTCGACGAGCTGGTTGATTCCACCTATGGCGCGGAATTCGTGGTCTCATCGCTCACCGGACGGTCCTTCGACGGGACCGTCGCCGAACGCCTGCGTGCTGTTGATGGCGTGGCAGAGGTCGTCAGTGTCGGTGGCGACCGCATCGAGCTTGATGGGCAGGAGGTCCGCGCCGTCGCTGTCGGTGGCGGAGATCTCTCCTCCGTCTACGCTGTTCCCGTCGTCGCTGGTGAGCTGGCGGACCTCGAACCCGGGGAACTCGTCATTGACGCGACGACCGCGGCCGAGCGCGGCTGGGAGGTCGGGGACACCGTGACAGCCACACTCCCGAACGGCGAGCGTGCTCCGGTGATGATTGTCGGCATATTCGAGGGCAACGAGTTGCTCCAGGGAGCCATCATGTCCTTGGCGCAGCTGCGGGGTTCTGGTGGCTCGGATCTGACCCGATCGGTTCTCGTGACAGTGGCTGGGGGTGCGTCCCCCGACGAGGTTGCTGATGGCTTGCGTGCGGCCGTCAGCGCTGACCCACTGTTGCGCGTCCTGGATCAGACCGCGCTGAAGGAGCAGAACGGCGATCAGCTGAACCAGTTGCTCATCATCATCTACGCGCTGCTGGCGTTGTCGGTGATCATCGCGGTGCTCGGGGTGCTGAACACTCTGGTGCTGGCCGTGCTGGAGCGAACCCGCGAGATCGGCCTGCTCCGCGCGATCGGGGCGACGCAGCGGCAGATCCGCAGAATGATCCGGTGGGAGGCGGTGCTCATCGCGCTGCTGGGGACCGCGCTCGGGCTGGTCCTGGGGCTCTTGGGAGGGTTGATCCTGCAACAGGCTCTGGCCGAGTCGGGCATCCGAAGCCTCGCGATCCCGCTGCCCACGCTGCTGGTGGTGCTCGCCTGCTCGGTGCTGGTGGGGGTGCTGGCCGCGGTGCTGCCGGCACGCCGGGCGGCCAGGCTCAATGTGATTGCCACGATCGCAACGGACTGACGGCCCCGTCCGACGGATCGACCGCCGCAATCTCGGCGGCAAGCCAACCGGATCGAACTCACGGGATCAGTCGTGGAGGGCGACCAGTCCGGCTCCGTAGGTGCCGACCAGCACCAGGCCTTCGCCCTGCGTCAGTGACACCACCGCTGCTTCGGCCTGGTACTGCGACGAGACCGCACCGCTGTCGGCTGAAAGGGCGACGACGGTATCCGCGTCGCCCACGGCCCACACCTGCTGGTCCTGCGCCAGCAGGTGGTCGACAGCCACCTCGGGGAAGTCGTACTGCCACAGCTTCGTGCCGTCGCTGGGCGCCAGCCCGATCACGGACCTGGTGGCCGAGGCGAAGACGCCATCAGGGCTGGCTGCCAGGCCACTCACCTTGCTGCCCGCTGCCGTGCTCGTCCAGACCGGCTTGTCGGAGGAGCCGTCGAACGCCAGCACGCCAGTCTCCTCATCCGAGTAGTCCTTGATCGCCCCCACAGCCACGAGGTCGCCGGAGAGCACCGGCTGACTGAGTTCGGAGGCCGACGTCTCATGTGACCAGTGCTTCTTGCCGCTCGCCGCGTTCAGGGCGACGACCTTCGCCTGCGGTGCATCCTTCGCAGTCACGTCGACGGTGCTGCTGACGGCCGTGCTGAACACCAGATCCTTGCCCTGCACGACTGGTTCGAGGAACTCGAGATCGGCGTCATCCTCCACCTGCCAGACCTTTTTGCCGGTGTCGGCGTCGAACCCCTGAACCTGCCCGAAGCCCGGCGCCACGACAGTTCCATCGGCCACCACGGGCTGCCCGAAAGCACTCGTGTCAACGGTCCACAGTTCTTTGCCGGAGGCTGCGTCCACGGCGAACAACTCGTCGTCGCTGGAGGAGACGAAGACGGTGCCCTGCGCCACAGTGGGGGGCGCAAAGACCACAGAGCCCGAGGACGCCTTGCGCTCCACGGTCCAGCGGACCTCGCCGGAGTCGCCCTGTACGGCTGCCACGGACGCTTTGCCCTTGTCCTCGGTGCAGCAGGTAGCGTAGAGCACTCCTTGGTCGGGTTGCACTGATCCGAATGCCCCGGGCGCACTCCACTGCTGCCCGCCGGACTGGGACGAGACACCAACCAGTGAGTCGCTGTCGACGATGGCGGTGATATCCGCAGTCGCGGCGACCGCATGGACGTCCAGGGAGTCGGTCGGGTAGCTCCACAACGCGGCATCGCTCGAGGCTCCGGTGCCGGTGGCGCAGCCCCCGAGGCCGAGCGCCAGCAGGGCGCCGGCAGTCAGCGTCGCCAGACGTCCGAGTGGGGATCGAGCCGTGGCCTGCCCAGCAGGGAGGGTCTTGGATGGCGGCTGCCACGTCCTGGGTTCACTCATGCTCCGATCGTACGACTCCCGCTGCGCGCCCCTGTGGCTGGCTGGAGCCCTGTGGGTCGAGCCAGCACGATTTCGGGGGACTCATTCCTGGTGGGCGTATCATGGGCCGGTCGGCAGCCGGCGCCCTGGGGATGTACGGCCACATCCAGGCCGCAGCGACCGCCGAGGCCCTCAACCGGGATCTGCACGCCAACGAGCCGGACCTCGGGCATTGCGCCGAATCTGCTTCGGCTCTGGTCGCCCAGCTCAACGCCTGACGGCCTCTGACCCATTCGCGTGGAGCTGCCACCGCCATGGGCAGCAGCGAGTGCTCGCAGTCACTACTCGTCGTCAGTGTCGACGAGGTCGGGGCGTAGCAGGCGCAGCAGGATCGGTCGGGATATCAGCAGGATGGGGATGGCGATACTCCACGTGCCCACCTGCGTGAGTGCCACCATGATCGTTGGCAGGACGAATGACGCCGAGAACCAGATGGCCCGAATGGTCTGGGCGTTCCGTTGCCGGCTGCTCTGGCTCAGCTGAGCCTCCACCCCGGTGGCGTGGTTGGCGTAGATGCGTGTCGCGGACATGAAGACCGAGATCGCCGAGATCGTGGTGAGGTAGAGCAGCAGCGGACTCACCGTGTTGCTGACCCCCAGCTCGAGCAGTTCGCTGGGCATGGGCAGGAACGCCACGAACATGAGCACGATCAGGTTGAGCCAGAGCAGCACGGTGTCCGAGCGGACGATCTTCTCGAACAGCCGGACGTGGTGGGTCCAGAAGAGGCCGATGAGCAGGAATGTGACCAGGTACGCGTACCAAGGCACCTGGGCGATGTTCTTCAGGATCACCTCGGTGCTGATGGTTCCGCGATCGACGTCGGGGGGCCGCAGCTGCAGTGCCAGGATGGTGGCCGAGATCGCGAACACGCCGTCGGAGAAGATCGCGAAGCGCATCCCTTCGGACTCCAGGCGCAGCTTGTCCCACCAATTCAGTCCGGACTCGCGTGCCTCAACGTCCACTTCGGGCTTCTCGTCGGAGCCGTCCCGGACGTCGGTCGCCGCATAGACGTCGGGGCGCGGGAACACCCACTTGCTCAGGACCGGTGGGGCGATCAGCAGCAACGTGAGACTCGCGAGCGAGACGTAGAACCAGGTCTCGCTCTCCAGCGCCCAGCTCAGACCCGCGAAGGTCAGGCCGATCGTCATGATGATGGAGGTCGACAGCACGGTGGAACGGACGTAGGTGACGGTGGGTTCGGTGACGTCTGGCATCATCACGTGCTGCTGCCGGGCGAGCTCGAACAGGACCCAGAGCGCATACGAGGCGAGCGTCAGCGGGAGCAGCAGTGCGGAAAGTGAGATGCCGAGACCGAAGCTCGCGCTGAGCAGACTGGCCGGGTAGGGAAGCATCGCCACCAGTGCCAGGATGAACACGTTCAGCCACGAGATCGCAGGAGTCCGGTAGCGGATGTTGCGAAATACGAGCCGATGGCGCCACCACATGAATCCGACCACCAGGAACGTGGCGAAATAGACTGCGTAGTCGCTGAGGTGTTCGACCAGGAAGTCGTGGATGGCTTCACCGGAGTCGAGCGTGGGCAGGTCACCGAGGTCGAGGGCGAGGAACGTGATGGCGATCGAGAACAGTGCGTCGCTGAAACCGAGCAGACGTTCCGGGGAATCCCTGTGTTCCCGCTTCCTGGTGCGTAGCAGCATCAGGTCAACGCTACTGGCTGGGCAGCCGCCTCCCGCCGGGTTCAGGGAATCCGGCCGGCATGAGCGTGACGCGACAGCCCTTGGCAGCCAGGTGCCCGCGTGAGGGCCAACCGCACCGGTGGTCGGCTGACGTCAGACGACCGCCCGATGTGCAGGTGGTCGGTCTAACGGACCCAGGTCGCCTGTGTGCCCGCGAACACGTTCCATTTGCCGGAGTCGCTGATCGCCAGCCCGCTGTTCGGCAGGTCCCTGCCGGTGTGATCGAGCCCGATGTAGTTGCGGTTGAAGGCGTTGTCGTGTGTCTCTTTGGTGAGCGTCACACCGTTGCCGTTGTTGCCGCTGATGATGTTCGCGGGGGTCTTCTTCTTCAGCCCGATGAAGTTGTTGTTGGCCGTGCCCGTCACCAGGATTCCCCCCTTCTGGTTCGGCAGGGCCAACTCGCCGAAGGTGTCGGTGCCGATGAAGGTGTGCTGCACGTCGTTGTCGTGCACCTTGTCCCGGAGCACCAGGCCGTAGCCGAGATTGGCGGAGAAGAGGTTCTGGGGAATCACCGAGGATCGTGTCCCGCCGATCGTGTTGTGGTGAGCCTTGTTCGCCAGTTCGACCCCATTCTTGCCGTTGGGCAGCGGGCTCTGGCCGTTCGTGCTGGCTCCCACCATGTTCGGATCGACAGTGACGCCGCGAGCCTTGCCTGCGATCCGGATCCCGTTGCCGGTGTTCCCGGAGAACACATTGGTACGTGCCAGATTGTCGCCGCCGGTGCTGGTCACCAGCAGGCCGTTGCGTCCGTTTGGTGCGGCTCCCTTGAAGGCCAGCAGGCCGCCGAAGGTGTTGAAGGTGATGAATCCACTCACCTGGTCCTTGACCTCGATGCCGTTGAGGCGATTGCCGGCTGACACGTTGCCCAGCGGGATCACGCCGCCGACCTGGGTGTCAGCGGAGTCGCCCTCCACGAGGATGCCGTTGCCGTTGTTGGGCACCAGGTCGGTGTTGTTCGCGCCGACGCCGAAGAAATTGGCATGGACAGTCACGTCGTCTGAGTCCGTGATCCGCAGTCCGTGACCGCCGTTGCCGCTCAGCACGTTGTAGTAGACGAATGGGTTCTCGACGAACGTGCAGCCGATGAGGCTGTTGCCCGGTGCGTCGAGTAGGTGCACACCGTCCCCGCCATTGCCGAGGGCGGAGTCGCCGTCGGCCGTGGTGCCGACGAAGTTGCCGTTGAGGACGTTGTTCGCCGAAGCCGACTTGATGAGCACACCATCGCGACGGTTGCCCGAGATCAGGTTCCCCAGTGGGGGCACGACGAATACCGGTGGCACCGAACCCTTGTCGCCGGTGGGATCGTTGGTCTGACCCGTCGCGGCGTCGGTGTACTCCGTGCCGCCCAGGGTGTTCTTCTTGGCCTTGTTCGTGAAAACGACACCGTGGCCACGGTTACGAACCTTGGCTGTCCCGGCTGCGTCGGTCCCGATCCGGTTGGCCACGATCGTGTTGTGTGACCCGCCGTTGACCGTGATCCCGTTGCCGCGGTTGCCTGAGATCAGATTGCTGAGCACGCCGGAGTCGCCGGAGGTGTTGAGGCCGATCCTGGTGTGATCCGAGGTCACCTCGATGCCGGACCCGGCGTTGCTGTCCGCTCGTCCGGACATCCCGACACCGATGTAGTTGTCGATGACGGTCACCCTGTCCGCGTGCAGTGTGAGCCCGTTGGTGCTGGACCCCACGAGCGCCAGTCCGGCGATCCTGGACCACTTGGCCTTGGGGCAGAGCGTGAGTCCCTCCTTGCCGTTGGAGTCGACCTCGACGACAGGAGGGCCGCCGTCGACCCAGCCCGGTGCGGAGGTGCCATCGATGCTGACCTTGTTGCGCACCTCGGGCAGCTTCTTGGTGAGCTTGATCCGGCCTGCGACCGAGAACCGGATGGTAGCGCCCTTCTTGGCGCTGTTGGCCGTCTTGATCGCTGCCCGCAGCGAGCCCGAGCCTGCGGAGCTGAGACTCGAGACGGTCAGCACTGCTGCGGCATCGACCTCAGTGCCTGCGGGTGCCGGTCCGTCCGGAGCTGGGTTCGCGGCCTGCGCCGCCGGGAGTACGGACACTACAAGCGCTGCGCCCAGCAGTGCCGTGCCGCCCATTGCGAGCCTGGATGTTCTGCGGACCACGGTTGCCTCCAGGTGGTGCGGATTGTCCGGTCGGGCACTCCGTCCATTCAGTGTGGGTGTCACGGGAAGGGCAGCCAACCTGAGCGGAGTCCCTTACTCCTATTGGGAACCTAGCGCAACAACGCGATTCCCGCCGGACAAGAGGCAATCACTGCACGGGTACGTAGCGCTGCCAGCCGTTCTGTGCCGCATCGGCGTATTCCAGTGGGACCACCATCTTGCCCAGCGGATTGATGGACAGCCTTGCCAGTTTGAACATGGCGATGCCGAAGGGGATACCGATGATCGTGATGCAGAGCACCACCCCTGCGATGGCCTGTCCGATTGCCAGCCAGAGTCCGGCGAAGATGAACCAGATGATGTTGCCGATCACGGAGGCAGCCCCTGCCTCGGGATCGCGCACCACGGTCCGTCCAAAGGGCCACAGGGCGTAGCCCGCCAGGCGGAAGCTGGCGATTCCGAAGGGGATGGTCACGATCAGGAAGAACAGGATGAACATGATGATGCCGGTGATGACGTAGCCGATGGCACAGCCGATGCCCGCCACGATCAGCCAGATCACGTTGAGAATTACTCGCAGGATCTCCATTTTCCAAGCATGACGGGTCTGGCCGTGGGATTCACGTTGCCGCCCTGAACGTCGGACTCACAGCTGCAGCAGGGTTGCCCGGGGCAACGCGGGCTCGACGCTCAGCACCGCGCCTGCCTGAAGCTCCTCGCGGCAAGCGCGGATCGCCGCGAGGACGACGCGTCCGGAGGTCTTGGGCAGTTGCTGACCGATGCCCCTGATCCGCACAACGCTGGGGCGGTCCCAGCGGTGCTGTAGCAGCACGGACTCGAAATCAGTGTCTGCAGTCATGAGGACCATCTTGTGACTGCGGGCGTGTTTCACGAGGATCTCGTCATGGGCGCCGGGGGCCCCGATGTCCGACCAGTGCACGGCATCGTGTTCGGCGATCGTCAGCAGGCCCACCCACACCGGGCTCAGGTTCATGTCCAGCAGGAACTTCACGTCGACAACTGAATCTCTTGTTCTTCCATCCGCCAGGCGCAGTAGGTCAGCGCCTCGCGGATGTCCTCGCTGGTCAGGTATGAGTAGTTCTCCAGGATCACCCGCTGGCTGTGCCCCTCGGCGAGCAACCCCAGGATGGTGGCCACGGTCACGCGGGTGTCCCGGACGCAGGCCCGCCCGTCCATGACTCGCGGGTCTCTGGTGATCCCTGGGAATTTCATGGTGCCAGCCTACTGACGCGGTCGCGTGCGGTCCCTCTGAGCAGAGATGGGCTGGCATTGTTGACCGGAATGGACGAAAGCCCTGCGGAGCGCTGGACAACCGTGGAATCTGCAGACAGGCGAGCTCGCGTTGGAGCCCATCAGAGGATGGCGTTGGTCTGTCCGGCTCTGTTGTTGGCAATCGGTGCCTGCGTCAGAACCTGCGGTTCGACGGGCCGCCTCGCTGCAGCCGGCCGCAGCCGCGCGAGAAGTTCCACCGTCTGCTGGGTGAACTCACCATCATGCTCGACCAGGACGGATCTCAGCTCCTCCTCGACTGAGGGTACGAGGTCGGGAGTCAACGCTGACGTCGCAGTCAGCAGCAGTCGCCACAGCGGCTGGCACAGGATGTCCACACTCAGCCCCGTGCGGGCCAGCCGTGCTGCGTCCTCGGCGAACCCCTTGTGCAACAGTCGGGTGCCAGACTCGTAGAGTACGTCGGTCATGCGCGGTATCAGCCGAAGTGCGAGCCCTGCCGCCCACTGGTAACGCTGTGGGGAACCGTCGTGCAGTGGCGCACCGCGAACGAGGCCAGCGGCGCGAAGCAGATCGTCAGTGTCGGCGTCACTGAGGTCGACGGCGGTCATGGAGTTGAATTCCTCCAGATCGGTGGTGAGGGTCAGTCGTGGCGCGGACTGCTCGTCGAACTTCAGTCGGGGTGAGCCTGCTTGGTCCTCGCCCAGCCAGCGACGGATTCGGCTGAGAAGCGCCAGCTGGGTGGTGCTGAAACCGGGGCCACTGCCACGCCAGAGTGCCTGCTTGAACTGTGACTGGCTGCCGTCTGGGTGAGTGGACAGGTAGGCGAGGACCTCGGTCGCCTTGCCCACGAGGCCCTGGTCGATCGAAGCGGGCGCTCCCCGCAGCTGCGGTGCGCCGAGGAGGCATAGCCGAATCTCCGCAGAATCGACATCCTCCAGCCGCGAACCGCTCCGGAGGCGGAGCTGGGAGACATCACGGGGCAGGGGCGTCGCGCTGCTCGGAGCCGCACCATCGAAGGTGTTCTGCCGGGCAAGACCCAGGATGGCGGCGTAGCTCTCATCGTCGAGTGTCTGGGCTGAGAACCTGAGTTCCAGGGGGTGCAGGGTCGCCTCGCCGGCCCGTGACAGCTCGATGGTCCACTCCCCATGCCGGTGCCCGAGCACGACCCCAGCGGGCAATGTTCCATCGCAGACCTCGCGCAACTTGGCATCCTGGGGCAGCGGGCCACAACACAGCACTGCCTCCGGGGTCCACGTCTGCGGCAGGGTTCTGCTGGCACGCGCTTCTCGTACGTTCACCCCCGACTCTTCAAGCTCCTGGCGCACTGTCTGGATTCTGCGGAGGAACTGTTCCTGCCATGGCGAATTGGAGTCTTCTTCCGTGACTCGGCCCGTCCCTGTTGCGGTCTCCAGGCCTACGAGGCCATCGACCGCCGAGAG
The DNA here is from genome assembly GCA_020438795.1 of Actinomycetota bacterium. Classification (GTDB taxonomy): domain Bacteria; phylum Actinomycetota; class Actinomycetes; order S36-B12; genus JAGQTY01. The sequence continues at coordinate 3,678 of JAGQTY010000018.1, read as the reverse complement.
ACGGATGTCGTCGCAGTAGGTGCTCGTGCACAACTCCAGGGCCAGCGCCCGAAGCATGCCGTCCACCTGCTCTACGTCCCCATCGATACCTAGAGCTGGGCAGGACTCCAGATCGAGAAGTACATGGGACTGCTGACCAGGGTCCGTCCGGAAACCGACGCTCACCAGCATCGGATAGGGGGCGGGGCCCAGGTCGTCAAGGCCCACGGACCGGTCCAGGTCGCTGCTGTCCACCCGCCAGGTTTTGGCGCCTTGTACCTGTCGCCATGGCGGTGGAAGTTCCTCGGCTGAGGCAAGGTGCAGGGTGAGCGCCGTGCGTGTGAGCTCCGCATAGTGAAGGAGTGGAACGCTACGGTCCCGCGCCGAGAGCTCCATGGCGAGCAGACGCAGCGCGCGGTCCACGACCTCGACCGTCATCGGGTCGTCGCTCACATGGACCCGTTCTTCGAGTTTCGCCTGCAGTGCAGCAGGAACCGGCAGTGGTGTGCCCGGCTCCCGCCTGGCGTTGGCGGCTCGTCTGCGCCTCATCAGCAGCGCCGCGATTCCGCTGCCGAGGATCACTCCGATGCCCCCCATCGGCATTAGCACGCCGGCCACTGGCGACTCGTCCGTCTCACCGGACGATGTCTGTCGGGCGTCACTGCTGCCTGCGGCCTGTGGAGTCGGGCGCGATTGGCTCTGGGCGCTCGGGTGAATCTGTGGACTCCGTGGGCGGGGTGAAGTCTGGGGGTGAGCGAGCTCGGGGATCGGTGTACTGGTTGAGGGCCCCTGGTCGACTTCGCCGTCGTGGTCCTCGGTCGTCGGTGGCACTACTGCTGGACCAGGGTTGACTTCGTCAGGTTCACTCAGGTGTCGGCTGGGCGGCTCGGCTGGCTCGCGGCCGGGTACCCGGAGCCGCCAGCCCGGCTCGATGTGGTCCGGGTCGGTGAGCCTGTCGCCGTCCGGTTGCTCGATCAAGCGACTCCGTGCGTAGATCTCCGGGTAGCGGTCGCCCGAGCCGAGTTCCTGAGCGGCGATGGTCCACAAGGTGTCCCCTGTGACTACTGTTCGTTCCCGTTCACCTGCCAGGCGCCCGGCAGGTGGCCCCTGCTCGGCTGGTGGGATGCCCTCTCGCGCTGCGGAGGAGTCAGTCGTGACGGCTACTTGGGCCGCGACCGGTTCAAGAGCGACTGCTGATCCGACGGGGGAGCCCGCGAGGGGAAAGAGCAGCAATCCGATCGATGCCAGGAGCCGTCGTGAGGCCCCTCTGGGACTGTAGGCGGCAACCACGCGCTTGGTGGTGCCCCTCATCATCACGGCGGCTTCCATCGAGAAGCTCACCGCAAACACCAGCCAGCCGCACCAGGCAGCGTAGCCGAGCACATTCAGCAAGAGAGAGCCGTCGTCGGGGGAACTCAGCTCGCGCCAGAGAGTGGTCGCTTCCGGGAGCCCCGCGGGTATTGGTGCGCCCCAGATGCTGAGAAGCGCCAGTGGCACACCTAGGAGCAGCAGCAGGGAGATGACCAGTGCCAGCAGTCCTTGGAGGCGCTGCACGGGGCTCGGAGGTCGGATCAGTGATCTGCGCTCGTTCATGCTCCTCCCTTGGAAACGCCGGCATCCGGGCATTGAGCCCCCAGGCTATGGCAACGCGTGGCGTCGGTCATGGGTCGATCCACCCCTGTTTCAATCCCCGGACAGCCTGTGCAGAAGCCGGGCTTCGCCACGGCCCACAACCGTGGCCGAGCTGATGCCGATCAGGGGCAGGAAGATCATTTCAACCGAATCCTCGGCACGAACGACGAGCCGATCATCTCCCAGGATGCTGACTTCGCCCTGGATCCCGGCTGCCCGTAGGTGTTCCGTGGCGGCAGCTCTCGCCTGCGCTCTGACCAGGCGGACGCCCTCACCGGACTGCGCCGAAGCAATGTCCACCTCTTGCCCTCCCGATCGAGCCGCTTCCTCGGCGATGGCATTCACTCGCTGATGGGCCCGGATCCGAGCGCCACCGTCTACGACGAGGCCGACGGCGAGCAGGAGGGCGATTGCAAAGACCGCGAAGAACACGGAGATCGATCCATCGTCACGCGAGAACTGCCTTAGTCCGCTTGTCGTGGCGGGCAGCGGTGCGCTGTTCATGAGCGCAGTCGGAACCGGTCGAGTGGACTGGTGGCTCGGGCCTCCAGCGTCCGTCGGCCGGGCAGTCCCGGAACTGCGACATCGCTGAGGTCGACCTCGCAGCGGATCTCGGCGTGGACGTCAGCGGACCTGCCGACCGGCACCCGGAACCCGGAGGTGTCCACCTCGATCAGACGGTCCGTGCAAGTCACTCCATCCTGCGTGAGCAGCCGGTCCGCCGTTTGCCGTCCCTCCTCTTGCGCCGCGCTTGCGCTGCGGGCGAGGCTCGCTTGTCTGGCTGCCTCGTCCGCCGCCGACTGGATGGCTTGGCCGGCGATGGCCAGCCGCGCCACTGCGATGACCGTGGTGATGAAGAGCAGTGCTGCCACGGCGACCATCACCGACTCGAGTGCCGCTGAACCCGCGTCTTTGCCCGCCGCTCTGAAGCTGGAGACTGCTGCCCTGCGGGTACCTGTGTGTGGACCCAGCATCACGGACCCGTCAGCAACTGAATCTCGGCGACCCGGTGACGGGTCGTGCTGGTCAGAGTCAGGATGCGCTGGCCCGTCTGGGGTCCGGTGTTCTCGTGCCAGTCGACCTGCCAATGCGCGGTGGCCCGGATCTCGTAGCTCCGCTGTGGTTCACGGGTGCTCGATCGTAGGTAGATGTGGCCGCAGTCGGGACTGGCCCGGTCACCGAAACGTGTCCGGTAGGGGGTCCCGCTGGTCTGGCAGGTCACAGTGTGACCGTCGCCCATGTCATAGCTGATGTGGGTGACATGGGCATCGGCAGTGACGCTGACCGGACCTGCCGTAGCCGTGGCCGAACGAGGCTCAGTGTTCGGGGCGTACTGCTGCATCGAGGGTGTCTCCACCCATAGCCACGTGGGCACGCTCAGGATGCCGATCCCGCCATCGCGTGGGGTCTTGCCGATCACGATCGGTTGCAGGCGAAGCTGCCGGATCGCTTCCTCCGCGACCACCACGGGCGGTGGTCCCGTGTCCGGTGGACTCGGTCGCCACACGGCCTCACCGAGCTCCGGGGCGCCGCGCCAGCAGCGGTAGATCGCTCCCGAGGTACGTCCCGCCCAGACGGGATCGGTCTGTGGAGGCTGGGGTTGCATGTACTGGATGAAGCACCCCAGCTCCGGGCTCCAGTCATCAGTCGGGCCCTTGCAGGGCCTGGTGCTCCCGTTGGGGTAGAAGCAGGTGTGTTCCACTTCGTGGTTCACGGGAGCGCCCGGGAGGCCGTTGCTCGGACCGGACCCGTTGGAGGCGGGACTGGTGTGTTCGTATCCCGCCCGGATCTGAATCTCGATACTTCCACCCCTTGTGCTGTATGAAACCCCGCTGGATCGGTTGTCTGGCTGACTTGCCTGTAGGGGGGCCGGCAGGGCGGCGGCTGACAGGACCAAAAGCACTCCGAGGAGAGCCGTCATCAGCATCGCGTGTAGTTCTCGCGATTCATAGCGTAGATGCGTTCGAGCTTCCACTGATCCCCCTCTCTCGCAACGCCAAACTCCACGACCCTGGGCTCATAGTTGTCTCGAGGCGTTGCCCTGCCATGGACAAACTGTTGCGTGGA
>JAGQTY010000189.1 GCA_020438795.1 Actinomycetota bacterium | reverse complement strand
CGGCACACAGCACGGCCAGCACCCAGTTGCCGAGCCAGACCCCTCCGATCGCGAGCGGAATGAGCACTGCGGCAGACATGAGCCGAAGGCCCAGATTCGAGAATCTGAGCTCCCGGGGCGTCCAGTCCCCCATCAGGCCGCTCCTGAGGAAAGGGCGCCGAACCGGCGCTCGCGATTGTGATACTCCGCGATGGCGCGCTTGAGGGCTTCACCGTCAAAGTCCGGCCAGAGGATATCCATGAAGACGAGCTCGGCATACGCCGCCTGCCACAGCAGGAAGTTGCTGAGCCTGTACTCGCCGCTGGTCCGCACCAGCACATCAGGATCCGGAATACCCGCCGTATCGAGGAAGTCGCCGAACCGCGCCTCGTCCAGGGCGGCCGGGTCCAGCTCGCCTCGCGCCACGGCATCCGCCGCCTTCTGCACCGCCCGGAGTATTTCCTCGCGGCCGCCATAGTTGAAGGCGATGTTGAGGTAGAAGCTCGTATTGTGGGCCGTTTCGCGTTCCGCCTTGTCGACCAGTGCCGCGATGTCCCTGGGCAGACCCTCGCGCCGGCCCAGCACGCGTATGCGG
>JAGQTY010000188.1 GCA_020438795.1 Actinomycetota bacterium | reverse complement strand
ACGTAGTGCGGGGCCACCCCCCAGTGGATGAATGTGGCATCCAGCCACCGCTGGTCGAACAGCACCGGTCCCTGCAGTGGCGGAGCCTCAGGTGTGATGCCTTGCGGCAGCCCGTTCACTGCGGCAACCGGCAGGCTGGTGTCGCCCCTGGCAACTGATAGCGGTGTGCCGCCACCTGCCGATAGAGCAGGTCGACCAGCACGCGGACTCCCGGCAGGTCGGCCAGCGTGCCGAGTCCGGACCAGGGGAATCCAGAGGTCTTCAGGATCGCTGCCACCGCTCGCCCGCCCGATCGGGCGGGTCCTCGGACCGGCACCCACTGCACGGCCGCTTCGCATTCGGCCAGCGTGAGCCCAAGTCGCTGGAGGTCGGCGAACTGGAACGGGACCACAGCCGCGGGCGGTTTCACCCATCGCTTCATCTGGTCGATCGACCAGGTGCAGAAGCCACAGTCGCCGTCGAAGACCACCGTGCCGAGTTGCTGGTTCGCCATGGACCCAGCCTAATGGGGACTGTAGCCGGTCTTTGCCTGATGATAGAGGCTGGTTGCGAGCCGCTGGTCGGTGAGCACTTCT
>JAGQTY010000187.1 GCA_020438795.1 Actinomycetota bacterium | reverse complement strand
CGTGTTCAACATGCTGCTCCAGATCTTCGACGACGGGCACCTGTCCGACGCGAAGGGCCGGAAGGTCGACTTCCGGAACACGATCATCATCATGACATCCAACGTCGGGTCCGACCTCATCCGGAAGGACTCGCGCGTCGGCTTCGCCACCACGCAGGACGAGGTGAAGAACGCCGAGGACGCCTACAAGCGGATGAAGGTCCGCGTCGAGGAAGAGATGAAGCGGGTCTTCCGGCCCGAGTTCCTCAACCGTATCGACCAGTCGGTCGTGTTCCGCGCCCTGCAGCAGGAGCACATCCGCCAGATCGTGAACCTCGAGCTGGACGACCTGCGCGAGAACCTGAAGGCGAAGGGCATGTTCCTCACCGTCAGCGACGCGCTGCTCGACCACCTCGGCGAGGATGGCTTCGATCCGGTGTTCGGGGCACGGCCGCTGCGCCGCGTCATCCAGAACCAGATCGAGGACCCGCTCTCGGACGCGGTGCTCCAGGAGCACTACACCGAGGGCGACACGGTCCGCGTCGACTACGTCGATGGCGAGGTCACCTTCGCACGGGAAGCCGGCGAAGCCGTGCAG
>JAGQTY010000186.1 GCA_020438795.1 Actinomycetota bacterium | reverse complement strand
GGAACTCAGTTTCGCCATGGACTTAAGCTCTCTTTCTCGGGCCGCTTACGCGGCTTCCTTCTCTTCTTCCGCCTCGGCGGGGAACGGGAAACCGAACAGGCGAAGCAGTTCGCGCGCCTCGTCGTCGGTCTTGGCAGTGGTGGTCACGATGATGTCGAGACCGCGCACCTTCTCGATCTTGTCGTAGCTGATCTCGGGGAACACGATCTGTTCCTTGAGACCCATTGCATAGTTGCCACGACCGTCGAAGCTCTTGGGATTGACCCCGCGAAAGTCGCGGATGCGCGGCATGGCCACGGTCACCAGACGGTCAAGGAACTCGTACATGCGTTCACGGCGCAGGGTGACCTTGCAGCCGATCGGCATGCCCTCGCGCAGCTTGAACTGCGCGATCGACTTCTTCGCCTTGGTGATGACGGGCTTCTGGCCTGCGATCAGTTCCATTTCCTCGGCGGCGGTCTGGACCTTCTTCTTGTCCTGGCTCGCCTCGCCGACGCCCATGTTGAGCGTGATCTTCTCGATCTTGGGCACCTCGTAGCGATTGGCGTAACCGAACTTCTCGGTCATCGCCTTGACG
>JAGQTY010000185.1 GCA_020438795.1 Actinomycetota bacterium | reverse complement strand
GGTGGCGACTGGTTGCTTGAGCATTGGCCAGGCGCGCGAGAGCGTCGAGTGGCAAGTGCTCATCGCCATCGCGGCCGCCTTCGGCGTCGGCACCGCTATCGACAAGAGTGGCGCGGCCGAGTGGGTCGCGGGAGGCTTGGTCCAGCTGAGTCAGACGCTGGGAGGACCGATCACCGCGCTGCTGTTGATTTACTTGACGACGATGTTGGTCACCGAGCTCATCACCAACAACGCCGCCGCGTTGTTGATGTTCCCCTTCGCGTTGAAGACCGCCGAGATCTACGAAGTCGAACCACGCCCGTTCATTATCGCGCTGACCCTGGCGGCCTCCGCCAGCTTCGTGACTCCAATCGGCTATCAAACCAACATGATGGTCTACGGCCCAGGTGGTTATCGATTCTCCGACTTCATGCGCGTTGGCCTCCCCATCAGCCTGCTACTCGCGGTGGTCGCCATGATCCTGATTCCGTGGATCTGGCCGCTCACTCCCGTGACCCCTTAGGAGCCGCGTTCGTGCCGCCGCGGCTCCGCGATGTAGCCGCCTCATTGATCCCATGGTGCAAGTTTTCAAGGCGACG
>JAGQTY010000184.1 GCA_020438795.1 Actinomycetota bacterium | reverse complement strand
GGGACCGGAGCGACCGGCGGAGGGGACTCGGACACCCGGGCAGGCTACCGAGGCCGGGGCCGGCGCCGACGAGCCACCGACCGGGTCCCCGCACCCGCTTGTTACCACGCGGTAACATGGGCGGTACCATGGTCCGCATGCCCCGGTCCGCCACTCCCGACTCCGGGCCCCGCCAGGCCCGGGTCCGGTCGCAGCGATGAGGATGCCGGCCGCCCAGCGGCGCACCCAGCTGCTCGACACGGCGGTGCACGTGTTCGCGGAACGTGGCTACCACGCGGCGTCGATGAACGACGTGGCCGAAGCCGCGGGGGTGACCAAGCCCGTCCTGTACCAGCACTTCAGCTCCAAGCGGGACCTGTTCGTCGAGCTGCTCACCGCGATCGGCGACGAGCTGCGCGAGACGATCGACAAGGCCACTGCGGATGCGGCCGGACCGCGCCAGCAGGTCGAGCAGGGCATGCGGGCCTACTTCCACTACGTCGACGCCCGCACCGACTGCTTCCGCGTCCTGTTCGGCGCCGGAGCGCGCCGCGACCCCGAGTTCGCGTCGTTCGCCCGATCGGTCGAGGAGTCGATCG
>JAGQTY010000183.1 GCA_020438795.1 Actinomycetota bacterium | reverse complement strand
GCGCTACCCCACCCGCAACGCCTCCGCATCCTCACGCGCCAGCACATGGGTATGAATCCCGAACACCACCGTGCCGCTTTCCGGCAGCCGCCGCACCGTCTGCATCTCCGAGCGCAGGAACTCCGCCGTCTGCGCCCCGCGCTCCGGCCGCCGCTCGTTCTCGCGCCGCGGCTGGTGCAGCACGGCATCGGCATACCAGAGCACGTTGAACCGCCACAGCGGCCTCGCCGGCTGGACCCCGTCGAACAGCCGCTGCACCCGCTTGGCGATGTTCTCGTCATAGGGCGTCACCGGGATGTGGATGCTCACCAGCGGCCGCAGGAATTTCTCTTCCAGCATCCAGCTCGACGGGAAACACAGGATCCCGCCCACCAGCACATGCTCGTCGCCGCGCTTCTCCAGCAGGCAGAAATCCTCCTGAACGATCCGCCCCACCGTCGCCAGAGGATCGGCCCGGTCGATCTTCACCGCGCCACCGTCGGGCCGCATCACCACCCCCGCCTCCAGCGAAAACCCCGGCTTTTCCAGCACCGCGACGATCACGTTGTCCAACAGTTCCTCGGCCGCCATCCGCGCGCTGTC
>JAGQTY010000182.1 GCA_020438795.1 Actinomycetota bacterium | reverse complement strand
CCGGAAGTCCTTCAGGGCTTCCCGCCCCAGACGTTGCAGAGGCTCCCGGTTGCGCATCGTCACCGCCGTTGCCGGAAGTAGTGCCACGCGCCCCACCCCCTCCACCGTCGCCGCCCGCTACTGCGCCAGCCCTGCTGCCGCCACCGCCGGCTACGCCGTACGAAAGCTGAGCAGATCCATCGACCGTCGGGGCCGCGGTGCCGTTGTCGGTCATGAAGAAGACCGCAACCGACGGTCCACCTTGGCCACCAGCACCGGCACCGCCAGCACCGCCGCCGCCACCGCCGCCGCCGCCGCCACCGGGGCCACCCTCGTCTGATTCTCCGGAGCCACCCTTGCCCCCGCTCTGGCCATCGCCACCACGGGCACCCTTGCCTCCGTCACCGCCTTTGCCGCCGTTGCCGACTTCGATCTCGGTGTCAGGTCCTACCAAGAGCACCGCGTTGTTCGAGTAGAGGCCGAACGAACCACCACCCGCTCCGCCACCAGTTCCGGCCCCGCCGCCGGCGCCACCCCCGCCACCGGCGCCGCCACCACCACCCGGTCGCCTATCGTCGCAGCCCCACCAGAAGACCTTGTTGTT
>JAGQTY010000181.1 GCA_020438795.1 Actinomycetota bacterium | reverse complement strand
GCCGTAGGTGGCAGGGTCCAGCTCCGGCGGGAGGTGGGGCTCCTTCCAGCGCAGCGGGTCCAGGTCGGCGATGAGGTGGCCACGGACGCGGTGCACGCGGATGAGGGTGGCCACCTGCATCTGCTTGTGCAGCATGGCTTCCTCGCGGTCCACCGGGTTGGTGTCCACCCGCCACTCGACGGCCTCGTACGGCACGCCGAGGCTCTTGAAGACCTGGTCGTAGAACCCGTGGTTACCCAGCAGCAACTCGTGGACCCGCTTCAGGAACAGGCCGCTCTCCGCGCCCTGGATGATGCGGTGGTCGTACGTGCTGGTGACCGTGATGACCTTGCTGACGCCGATGGAGCCGAGGGTGCGCTCGTCGGCGCCCTGGAACTCGGCCGGGTAGTCGATCGAGCCGACACCCACGATGACGGCCTGGCCGGGCATCAGCCGCGGCACGCTCTGGACCGTGCCGATGGTGCCCGGGTTGGTGAGGCTGATGTTGGCGCCCTGGAAGTCCGCCACGGCGAGCTTGTTGGTCTTCACCTTGCGAATGAGGTCCTCGTAGGCGGCGAGGAAGCCGGAGAAGTCCAGCGTGTCC
>JAGQTY010000180.1 GCA_020438795.1 Actinomycetota bacterium | reverse complement strand
ATCTGCCGTGGAAGTCCCCGTTCTCGCCGAGGATCACGTTCCCGCACCTCGATTCGTCCCGACAAAGAAACAGCAGGCGGCCATCGATCAATTCGCCGCGCTTTACCCGTTTCCGCTCGATACCTTCCAGCAGGAAGCCATTGCCGCCTTGGTCGATGGCGATTCAGTCATGGTTGCGGCGCCAACCGGTACGGGCAAGACCGTGGTTGCGGAGTATGCGGTCTACTCCGCGTTTCGTCGTACCGGACGGGTGATCTACACCACCCCGATCAAGGCGCTCTCCAACCAGAAATTCCGCGATCTGCGCCAACTCTACGGGGATCAGGTCGGGTTGCTGACCGGGGACGTGACCGAAAACAAGAACGCTCAGGTCGTCGTCATGACCACCGAAGTGCTGCGCAATATGTTGTTGCAGACACCGTGGGATGTGGACGATGTCGACACGGTCATCTTCGACGAGATTCATTTCTTGGCCGATCCGGAACGCGGGACGACCTGGGAAGAGTCGATCATTCTCTGTCCCGATCACGTCCAGCTGGTCTGCCTTTCGGCGACCGTTTCCAACGCTGAAGAGATCGCCGGGTG
>JAGQTY010000017.1:16354-66375 GCA_020438795.1 Actinomycetota bacterium | reverse complement strand
AGCCCGGGCTGTTCCAGGCAGAAGCCGGCAACATCCTGTCAGGTGTGGCTCTCGAGACGACGGAGGACCTCGGCGGCGGTCACGACGTGACGGGGATCGGCAACGGCGATCACATCGCATTCAAGGATGTCGACTTCGGGACACGCCCGACCAGAGTCGATCTGCGACTGGCTTCAGGGGTGGGTTCCGGAGGCTCAGGGCTGATCGTGTTCCGCCAGGATGCCGTTGACGGTCCGATCCTGGGAAAGATGGCCATCGGCAACACCGGTGGCTGGCAGTCCTGGAAGGCCGTGCCGGCTGGAATCAGCGGAGCTGAAGGAGTCCATGATCTCTATGTGACCTTCGAGACCGGCTACCGCAGTGACTACGTGAACATGAACTGGTTCCGGTTCAACACCGATGTGCCCAGCCCCGGCAGCAATCGGGTTCCGGTTGCAGTGGCCGAGTCGTCTGTGGCTGAAGGGGACCTTCCCCTCGTGGTCGACTTCGACGCGACGAACTCTGTGGACGTGGATGGCGAGATCGTGTCATACGAGTGGGACTTCGGAGACGGAGCAACCGCTACGGGAGCGACCGTCAGCCACACCTATACGACCGAGGGCCGATTCACCGCCAGGCTGGTGGTGACCGACGACCAAGGCGCCACGGGCGCCGACCAGATCGACATTCGCGCCGGCGCCATTCAACTGGGCAACCGGATCCTGGCCGCCGGAGACATCGCTCACTGCGGTGACAACGGAGATGAGGAGACCGCCCTGCTGCTGGATCGGGAGCCTGACGCACACATCCTCACGCTCGGGGACGCTGCATACGGCAGTGGCAGCGATGAAGACTTCGCTTGTTTCCACCAATCCTGGGGCAAGCACAAGGAACGTATCTCCCCGGCGCCCGGCAATCACGAATACGGAACGACGAACGCCTCGGGATACTTCAACTACTTCGGCGCTGCGGCGGGGGACCCCGCCAAGGGCTACTACAGCTTCGACATCGGGGCCTGGCATGTGGTGAGCCTGAACAGCAACTGCAGTGAGATCGGGGGGTGCGATATCGGCTCACCCCAACATGACTGGCTCAGTGCCGACCTCGCGGCCAACCCCGCCCAGTGCACCCTGGCGTACATGCACCACCCACGCTTCAGCAGTGGTTCGCACGGCGACGATGACGATGTCCAGGATCTCTGGGCAACGCTGGCCGACAGCGGGGCTGAGATGATGCTGGCCGGACACGACCACGACTATGAACGGTTCACTCCTATGAACGCCGCGGGACAGGCGGATCCGAATGGCATGCGGATGTTCGTCGTCGGGACCGGTGGCACCGGACTACGGAGCGTGGGCACCAGCGACAGGACTGAGGCCAGTGACGACAGCAGTCATGGATTGCTGGGGCTGAACCTGAGCGAAGGCGGCTATGACTGGGAGTTCCTCCCGGTCGCCGGTGACACCTACACCGACAGCGGGACGACGGGTTGTCATTGACCCCGGGGTTTGAGAGAGGCTACGTCCCCACGAAGTCGGGGTCGCGCACAGCGATCAGTTCCTCGTCGTTCAGATCGACGATGGGATCACCGTCGTCCACGATCTCGTCGGTGATGCCTGCTTCGGCTCTGGCCGCAGCAAGGGATGCCTGCCATTCGACGCGCGCGGCCAGATCGGTGAGCATCTCCTCGATCTCCTCCGGGAACTCCAGCGGCAGGCAGTGAGTCCCAGGCAGGGTGTGGACCTCGACGTTCGGGATCTTCGTCGCGGCACGGATCACATCCTGCCCCGAGGTCAGGAAGTCCACGGAGCCGGCGACCACGGTGACGGGACACTTCATGAAGGACGGATCGAACTCCTCATGCTCTGCAAGACCGAGTGCCAGGTGGAAGTACCAGTCGAAGTCCTGATCCTTGAACATGTTGCCGGCCCAGTCCGCCACGTGTTCCTGACTCGCATGCGGAAGTACCACTCCGGAGAATCGCAGCATCTCGCCCAGCGGCCGTCCGGTCGGCAGGTTCTTGGAGATGAAGTTCAGCCCCGGGGAGATGAGCCGGCCCAGTCGCGCGACGTTGGTTCCGAGCGGCCGCCGCAACACTCGCGGGACCAGCTGTGGCGCGAACAGCGTGTCGAACGTGCCACCGGGTACGCCGGCGACACCGAGCATGCCCGAGACTCGCTCAGGGTGTTCCTTGGCCAGCTCGAAAGCGACGTTGACTCCCAGGGACCACCCGACCACGATGGCTGAATCCCAGCCCAGATGGTCGAGGAGCGCCACAGCGTCGGCAACATGATCCTCGATACGGACGGCATCCGGATCGGCTGGGCGGTCCGACCCGAAGCAGCCACGATGGTTCCAGCCGGCGACGTTGAACTGAGAATCCTCCGAAAGGAGCCGGGGCCAGGCCTGCGGCGGCACGGCCATGCCGTTGCAGATCAGGACTCTGGGGCCGGTGTCGTTGCGGTTGCGCCAGGCTACGAGACGGGTGCCGTCGCCGCCAGTCAGGTCGAACTCATCGTGCATACTCTTCAGAATGCCACGGAATTGCTACGAAACCGTAACTCGACGTGACCGATGGGTCGCCGGGTCACTGCCTCTGGTTCTCCGGCAACCGTCCGGCGCATTCGGGCACCACCTCGAACGTGTACCCGAGGCTGGCCCAGTAGGGCAGCATCAGTCGCACCGCTTCGACGGTGTTGGTGCGGTCCCCGCCACCGTCATGCAGCAGCAGGTTCAGGTGCGGCTGGGTCGCCTTCCTCATATCCTCGGCCATCCGTTGGGCAGGTGGCCGTTCCCAGTCCCACGCGTGGGTGGTCCACATGACCGTGGCGTATCCGAGTTCCTGGCTGATGCGGCGCACCCGCGAGTCGGCGGAGCCGTACGGCGGTCGCATGCATGGTGCCATGTTCTTACCCACCGTCTCGGCAGTCTGGGTCAACTGATCCGCCACACCCTGGTCGGACAGCTTTTTCAGGTCGGCGTGGCCCCAGGTGTGGTTCCCGATCGCGTGTCCCTCGGCATGGATCCTGCGCAACTTGTCTGAGTGGTACGCCGCCATCTCGCCGACCACGAAGAACGTGGCCTTCGCGTCGTACTCGGCGAGGATGTCGAGCAGTTCGTCGGTGTATGGGACCCAGGGGCCGTCATCGAACGTGAGGTAGATGACTTTGCGCTTCTTCTCCTGCCGCGTGAGTTGCTTCGTGGTGGATGGGGAGGGGCCTGCCTTCGCGGATCGCTTCTCGGTGCTTGGAGCCGGAGTGGGCTGCAACGTGGTGCTCGGTGGCGGCGTCGCTCCGGTGGTGGCAGGGGTCGGGATGGTTGATGGGGCGGCGCTGCTGGGCGAGGCTTCCGCCGCGTCGCCGACCAGCGCCGGATTCGGGCCGCCGGCCTGTGGATCCAGGGGCCGCAACTGGTTGGCCGGCACCTCGTGCTCTCTCACTGTCACGCTGAAAGGCATGGAGCAGGCCGCAAGGGTCAGCATGGCGAGCGTGCATGCGAGGAGGAGCCGGGGTCGTCGCATACCTCAACCTCTCACAGAACAATGGCCCTATCGCGGCGATGACACGGACGACACGCGTCTGTCCCCAAGGTCCGGATTGTCGATTCTGTGGGTGCGGCCAGGCCGACCGCCCGACAGTCGCGGCTCGCCACTCCGGCGCATACGCTAGGGGTATGACTGCAATCGACCCCCGACCCCGAAGCCGCGTCGTCACCGACGGCCTTGAACGAGCACCAGCTCGCGGAATGCTGCGAGCTGTCGGTATGGACGACGATGACTTCGACAAGCCGCAGATCGGCGTCGCATCCTCGTGGAACGAGATCACTCCCTGCAACCTGTCTCTGGACCGGCTGGCCAAGGCGGCGAAGGACGGCGTGCACGCCGGCGGTGGCTATCCGCTGGAGTTCGCCACCATCTCTGTCTCGGACGGCATCTCCATGGGCCACGAGGGAATGCACTTCTCCCTGGTGAGCCGCGAGATCATCGCGGACTCGGTGGAGACCGTGATGGAGGGCGAGCGCCTCGACGGCATGGTGACCTTCGCGGGCTGTGACAAGTCGCTGCCGGGCATGCTCATGGCAGCCGCCCGCCTCGACGTGGCCAGCGTCTTCGTCTATGCGGGGTCCATCCTGCCGGGCCACGCCAAGCTGTCCGACGGCACTGAGAAGGAAGTCACGATCATCGACGCCTTCGAAGCCGTCGGCGCCTGTGCGCGCGGGCTCATCCCGAGGGAGGATGTGGACGCGATCGAGCGGGCCATCTGCCCCGGTGAGGGTGCCTGCGGTGGTATGTACACCGCCAACACGATGGCAAGCATCGCCGAAGCGATCGGAATGTCGCTGCCGGGCTCGGCGGCCCCACCGGCCGTGGATCGTCGTAGGGACGGCATCGCCCGTCGCAGTGGCGAAGCGGTCGTTGAGCTGCTGCGTAAGGACATCACCGCGCGCCAGATCATGACACGGCCCGCCTTCGAGAACGCGATCACCGTGCTGATGGCGCTCGGGGGTTCCACCAACGCCGTGCTGCATCTGCTCGCGCTCGCGCACGAGGCGGATGTGCCACTGGAGATGGAGGACTTCCACACCATCGGATCACGAGTGCCGCTGTTGGGTGACCTGAAACCGTTCGGCCAGTACGTCATGTCCGACGTGGATCGTGTGGGTGGTGTGCCCGTGGTGATGAGGGCGCTCCTGGATGCCGGGCTGCTGCACGGCGATGTCCTCACCGTCACCGGGAGGACGTTGGCGGAGAACCTCGACGACATCGCGCCCCCCGATCCGGACGGCCGGATCCTGCACTCGACTCAGGCGCCCCTGGACACCAGTGGCGGCATCACGATCCTGTCCGGAAGTCTCGCGCCGGAGGGGGCGGTCGTCAAGAGCGCCGGCGTGGATGTGCCGCACTTCGAGGGCCGAGCTCGCGTGTTCGAGCGGGAGCAGGCGGCCATGGAGGCTCTCGAGGATGGCACGATCCAGGCCGGGGATGTGATCGTGATCCGATACGAGGGCCCTCAGGGCGGGCCCGGCATGCGCGAGATGCTGATGATCACCGGCGCCCTCAAAGGCGCGGGCCTGGGCAAGGACACGCTGCTCATCACCGATGGCCGGTTCTCGGGAGGCTCCACGGGACTCTGTGTCGGGCACGTGGCACCCGAGGCGGCAGTGGGTGGTCCGATCGCATTGGTCCGCGACGGAGACCGGATCTCCATCGACATGGCCGAGCGCAAGCTCGAGCTGCACGTCAGCGAGAAGGAACTGTCGGACCGGCGCCGTGACTGGGTGCCGTTGGCGCCGCGCTACACCCGCGGCGTGCTGCACAAGTACGCCAAGCTCGTGGGTTCGGCGTCACAGGGCGCAGTTTGCGACTGACACGATGCCGTAGTCTGCTGCTCCTTGGTCGAGCAGAGGGCTAGCGTGAAGTGGATAGGTGGAACGCAATTCGGGGGTACGTTCATGAGGCGGTTTAGTGCTGTCGATCCTGTCCGCTTCGGCGTTGCTGGTTGGGCTCACGGTCCCAACGGCTGCCACAGGCGCCAGGCAGTAAACTGCCCCCTCCGCGTCCTCCGCGCAGTCTGCGTCCGGCGCCGTTCGCATCTCGGTCACGGGCGCCCGGTTCGGCCAGCGCGCCCGGCTCACGTTGACTGGAATTCGTGGCAACGCCAGAGGCGCCGAGCGAACAGTCAGGGTGAAGCGTCACAAGACGGTCAACGGCCTCGCGACCGGGATGTACCGAGTGAGCGCGAAGCCGGTGAAGCGAACGAGGGATGGCCGGATGGCGGTCCCAGAAGGTAAGCCATACCGGTTCCGGGTCCGGCGTGATCGCGTGGCAACGGCCGAGTTCGCCTATCGCCAGCAGCCGGCCCCGAACGTGTCCGGAACTGTCGTCGATCCACGGGGTCGGCCGATCGCCGGGCTTCCCATCTGTGATATCGACCTGAGGAAGACAAGGACTTCTGTCGATTGCCTGACCACCACCAAGCGCGACGGGAGCTTCGCGGTTCACTTCGAAGCGTGGTCCGACATCGGTCAGGGTCACAACTACCTGTCCGTCGGTGATCCGTTCCGCGACAGCCCCTGGGCCAGCCAGGAGGCGGTCAATGGCGTCAACACGCTTGCGCCGCGTGGCTACGCCGAGGGAATCCTGACAGGGGATGTTCACGGCGCCTTGGCGGACAAGGAGGTGTGCGTCACGCCCTGGGCGTTCAGCGCGATGGCTGGACTGAATCACCGCGGTGAGCGGATGTGTGATCGGACTGACGAGTCGGGTCGGGCCAGCGTCTGACTACGACCAAAGTCGGCCCTTCGGCTACCCCGAAAGAGATGGCAAACCCTCTGAAGGAGCCTGGCAGTACTGGATCGCTCCCAGCAACCAGGGGGACGTTCCCAAGATCGAGATGATCGAGATGATCGAGATGACGAGAACCGAGCCCGTGCTCGTGCACGGTGCCAGCACTGCAGTGAAACGGCCGGTCTGTGCCGCAACACTTGCGGAGATGCAATGCGCGACGACCAACAAGCGTGGGGCCTTCGAGCTGGAAGTCGAGACGGTCCGCCCAGCTGGCGAGACCCCTGGTCCGGCGACTGTCAAAGTCATGTTCACGGAGGCCGGCGACTCATGGGAGACCACTGGCTGGCTTGTTGAGGCCGATCCAGGCCGTACGATCAGGCGGCATTTCGATCTCAGTGCAGCCGGCGCCTGAACCCTGGATCAGCCCCAGCTCGTACATCAGGCGGATCAAGCTGGGTGCCCGCAAGGATGGTCAGCGGTTCCTGCGCAGTTGTCTCACGATGGCTCCGGCCACGGCGGCGAGCAGGACCAGCACGAGGGCGAGGATAGTCCACACGCTCGTGTCGCTCGCGGACTGGCTCTGCAGCGTCATGACATATGCCGCTGATCCGGTTGCGCCATCGGCAAGGCCGTAGGGGAGTGCCTTCTTGGCCCGCTTGTCCGTGGCCCGGATCCATTCGCTGGCCAGGGCCGGCTCGTCGGAACCGGCGATCACCTGGTCGAGGATCTGCTGGGTACCCTCGGACTGCAGCTGGTCAGCCCCGTAGGCCAGTTGTTCGGCACCTGAGGCCGACTCGTCCATCCCCGCCGCGAGCAGCGCGATGCCTTGTGCGAAGGCCTCGCTGCCCACCACGTTCAGGGCCGCTCCCGAGGCCAGCTCGGCAGAGCCTGTCGCCAGTTGCGCGGAGCCGGACTCGGTCTGGCTGAGTCCGTCTGTGAGCTTGGCCGTGCCACTGGCCAGTGCGGCGGCTCCGGGTTGCAGCTTCTTGCCACCCGCCTCGAGCTGCTCCGCCAGTTGCACCAGTCCGAGCATTGCGGTGTTCAGATCGTCCAGCGCCTCGACGAGACCCGGCTGCTGGCTCGTCCCGGACAGCGCCGCAGCCACCTCGACGACCCCTTCCTGGATCAGGATCAGCAGCTGGCGCAGGTCGTCGGCGCCGGCGGCCGCGATCCGGGCTCGACTCACCTGCGCGGCCAGGTCCGACCCGGTGGCGTCGACATCGGTGGCGACAGTACCGGCCTCCTGCGCGGACAGTGCTGCGGCGTCGGCGCTGTCGGCCATTGAGTCGCACTGCTGCTGAGTCACCGGTGCGACCGGCGGGTTGCACAGCGAGGCAAGTACCGGATCGAGCAGGTCGTGAGCGTCCTGGGCGTCCGAGGCTGCGCTGCGTGCGTCGGCGGCTGCCGCCTGCAGTTGCCCGGGCAGTGGCTCGAGGCCTGTGACGAGATCGTTCAGGGCGACGCTCAGCAGGTTCATGCCCACGACTGCAGTCTTGGTCGCCTGCACCAGGTTGTACTGGCCCGGCGAGGGAGTAGGTGACGGAGAGACGATCGGGCCGTCGTCCGGATCCCCGACACCTTGGGCCAGCAGTTCGGTGGCAGCGAGAATCTTTGCGGTGCCCTGCTGGATCTTCGGTGTGCTGGTCCCCAGTACCTCCAGTCCGGCGACGAGCCCGTCAAGGCCGTCCGACAGGGCCTTGGCGCCGGTCTCCACCTGTTCGGCCCCGGTCACCGACAGCGCCAGGAACCGCGTCAGCTCGGCCTGGCCCGCCGCGATGCCCTGGCTGCCCGCAGCGAGCTGTTCGGCCCCGGGCAGCAGTTGCGTCGAGTAGGCGACGCTGGCTTCGTTCGTCTTGTCCGCCAGCGTCAGCAGCCCGGCGCTCAGCTCTGCAGTCGCGTTGGCCAGTGTGAGCGTCTGCTCATTGATCTGATCCAGTCCCTCGGTGAGCGACTCATTGCCCTTCACCGTGTTGCTGAGCAGTTGGTCGGAGAAGTCGGGAGCCGGGTCGGAGGTGACCGGGACGGGGAGCATGGTGAACAGCAGTCCGGGAATCTCACCGGCTGAGACGCTGGCCTTGAAGTGCAGCTCCTGCTGGTTGGTTCCCAGCGGCGGATACACAAGGATGTTCCAGGTCAGCAGTGTCTGGCCCTCATCATCGGTGCTTGCGACTGCGGTCCCGGTGTCGATCAACTCGAAGTCCTCGGGCAGCGTTGACACCAGTGTCCCCACGAACGGCGGGAAGACCGGTTGCTTCTCGCTCTTCTGCTCACCGGCGGAGTTCGTGTAGGTGAGGGTCTTCTGCTTCACATCCGCGTTGGTGATCAGGTACTTCACATCGAGTTCGCCTGACTGACCCAGCACGGCGGTGGGGTCGACCACTTCGCCGTTGAGCTTGTACTCCACGTGCAGTGCGATGGGCATCGGCTGGTCGAACAAGGCCCGCCACAGATACACCGACGGCTCCTGACCCCCCACCTCGACATTGATGCCGTTCGTCCCGATGTCCGGCTGGCCGCGCTGGTTGAGGAACTGGACGTTCGTCGTGCTGCTGGGGATCAGCTCGGTCCGCTGCGGGCCGCCTCTGCTGGCCACGCGAGTGACCAGCCTGGTGTCGATCGGCAGGCCCGTCGGGTCCAGATCTGCCACGGCGATCTGCTGGGTCGTGAAGTAGTCGTCCGTGCTCTGATCGGTCTGCGGTGGAGCAATTACATCCAGGGCCGACCACTCGGAATGTTCGGCGGCGGCCGGTGCGGCGGACAGCGCCAGAACGGCCAGGGCCGCGCCGGTAGCAGCCAGGCTCTTCACCCCCTTCCTCATGTGCTGCTCCCGACCTGGTCCTTGACGGGAGCAGCGTCAGCCGCAGTGGAGCCCGATGGTGATGGCTCCGCTGACCCGGGGCCATCGGCGGAATCGCGCGCGTCGTCGGCGTGCCCCGTCAGGCGACCGATCAGCAGCGCCAGGAACCCCGCGAGGAAGGTCGGAACCAGGGCATTCTGCAGCATGTCGCCGTAATCGGTCGTGATGCCGCTGGAACCGACGGCCAGTGACAGCGTGATGAGGATCCCGCCGAGCAGGAACGGCAGCGACACCTTGCGCAGGGGCGTAATGGCGACGATGAGCGCGATGATCAGCAGGCTCCAGGCGGCGATCTGGCCCTGGTTCTGGTCGGTGAACGGGATGAGTACCTTCAGCAGGAAGAACAGAATGCTGACCGAGAGCACGCCAATCAGCAGCATGAGGATCCGGACGCCGGGACGGCTACCCGCTCCGGGCGTGCCGCGAGGCAGCCAGGTGATGATGCCGCCGGCAAGGGCCGCCACCGCAATGCTCAGGCTGGCGTATGGGGCCGAGGGAGAGTCGGGGACCATGCGAACGCCGATGAACCAGGCGAGCGCAACCGCGATCACCACCCCGAACATGGGCACGATCGGCCGGGTGGCCTCGGCAACGTCGTGCGGCTTGTATGGCTCGGGCTTCTTCTCGATATCGCCCAGCGCCGTCGGATCACCCTCGACGTTCAGGTGTGGCAGAGCCCGGTCCAGCCACTTCGGCAGCCACCAGGTCCACTTGGCAGCCAGCACCATGAGGGCGGGCACGAGCATGCACCGCACGATCGTCGCGTCCACGAATACCGCCGTGGCCAGACCCACGCCGAACATCTTCACGGTGGCGTCGGGGACCAGGATGAATGACAGGAAGACCACGACCATGATGGTCGCTGCTGAGGTAACCACCTGGCCGGTGTCGGTGAGGCCGCGCCGGACTGCGGTGACCATGTTGCCCGTGCGCTCCCAATGCTCCCGGAAGCCCGTCAGCAAGAAGACCTCGTAGTCCATCGAGAGGCCGAACAGAATGGCGAACATGAACATCGGGATGAAGGTCTGTATCGGCACAAGCTCGTCAAGACCGATCAGCGATGCGCCCCAGCCCCATTCGAAGACAGCGACCACGACCCCATAGGCCGCACAGATCGAGACGATGTTCATCGCCGCGGCCTTGACCGGAATCCAGATCGATCGGTAGGCGAGCATCAGCAGTAGCGCGGCGAGCGTAGCGACACCGATGATGAAGTACGGTAGTCGCTGCCCGATCACGGTGGTCAGATCCATCATGAGTGCAGTGGAACCCCCGACATGGGACTCCATGTCCTTGCCGGCGGTCGCTTCGGGCAGCACATTGTCGCGCAGGTCGTTGATGAGTGTCTCCGTTGCCGGATCGGCGGGACCCGTCGTCGGGGTTGCGGTCATCACCGCCACGCCGCCGCTCGGATCGACGAAGACGTCACTGACGGACTTGATACCCGCCGTATCCTCAAGGTCCTTCTGCAGATCCACCAGTCGGGGATCGAGCGTCCGCGGGTCCACTCCGGAAGGCGCGTCGGCATTCTTGGGTGCTGTCGCCGGTTTGTTCATCTGCGAGACGATGAGCAGCGGTCCGGTACTGCCAGGGCCGAAGCCCTCCACCATCATTTCGTTCGCCTGGTAGGCGGTTGTGGTCGGCGGTAGGTCGCTGTTGTCGGTCATTCCGAAAGACATGGTGAGCATAGGAGCGGCCAGCACCAGCAGGATCACCACCGCGATGATCGTGTAGCGCCAGGGTTTGCCCGTCACCGAATCTGCGATCCGTGCCCACATTCCCCGGTCGAGGTGATCGTCATTCTCATGGAACAGATCTCGATGCTCCTTGCGGAGAATGCGTTTGCCCAGCAGGCCGAGAATCGCCGGCACCAGGGTGGCGGAGACGACCACGGCAACCAGAACCATGATCGCCGCCGAGTAGCCCAGCCACGCCAGGAAGTCGATGCCGGTCAGTGCCAGACCGCAGACGGCCAGGATCAGTGTGGTGCCCGCGAAGACGATACCCGCACCGGAAGTGCCCGCGGTGCGCCCTGCGGCATCCGAGGGCTCGAAGCCCCGGGCCAGCATCATGCGCTGGCGCATGACGAGGAACAGAGCATAGTCGATCCCCACCCCGAGGCCCAGCATCGTTCCGAGGACCGGCGCCTCGGGCGGGATCAGTACGACCCTGCCCAGCAGGGCGACGATGGCGCTGCCGATGCCGACGGTGATGATGGCGCTGATCAGTGGTATCGCGGCCGCCCAGAGCCTGCGGAAGGTGAGAATGAGTACGATCACGGCCGCGAGCAGCCCTAACCCCTCGCTTAGATGTGTGTCCGGGTTGCTGATCGACTGGCCGAGGAAGCCGCCGAGGGCCACCAGATTCGAGGGCGCGGCCTGGCGCGCCGTGTCGAGGATCTCTTGGGCCATGTCGGGCTTGCCCGCATACCGGTCCTGAACGGTGACCTGGATGATCGCGGTCTGCTTGTCAGGAGAATACTGGTCCGGGTTGTCCTGCGGACCCTGCACCTTGGCAACGCCGGTGATCTGCTTGACGTCGTGCTCGACCTTCTTGATGGTCTGCAGCCCCGCACCCGTGTCCAGTTCCTCGCTGCCTCCGATCACCAGTGGGTTCGACCCAGAGGATGTGCCGGGGAAGGCTCGCTGCATCAGGGTGAGTGCCGCTGCGCTGTCGGTGCCCTCGAGCTCGAAGTCCTGCTGCCCGGCGGGGGGAATGGCATTGTTGGCGGCGGTTAGCAGCAGAAGTGTGACCACCCACGCCGCAATGACCCACCAGGCATGGTCGCCACAGGTGCGGGCGACGCGGTACAGGAAACGGGTCACGTTCATGATCTTGCCGGTTCGAGAGGACCGGCTTGCCCTTTTCTTCCGAAGAGTCCGGCACAGTTGCCCCACCGCGATTCGGGTTGGTGAGGTTTGGCCGACATGTCCATCTGTGACCTGTGCGCCGTCGCCACTGAGGCAGGACCTCGGTGCCGGGCACGGATGGCAGGAGCACGGTGTCGGTCGCTGCTGGGTCGGTCGCGAGATACTGTGTGAAGGACGAGGGGCTACACATGATCACCGATATCGAGGACTACTTCACCAAGGGCTGCGGCCGCTGTGAGCGGTTCGACACCCCCGACTGCTCGACCAAACGCTGGGCCGAGGGGCTGGCCCAGTTGCGGCGGGTCTGCCTGGCTTCGGGACTGACCGAGATGGTCAAGTGGGGTCATCCCTGCTACATGGCCGCTGGGCGCAATATCGTGATCATCGGCGCGTTCCGTGACGACTTCAGGCTGAGCTTCTTCAACGCAGGTCTCATGAAAGATCAGAGCGGGATCCTGGAGCGGCAGGGGCAGGGCACGCGGTTCCCGGACATGATCCGGTTCACGAACAACGATCAAGTGGTGGAACTCGAAGCCACGATCAGCGCATACCTGGCCGAAGCAGTCGGCTATGCCGAAGCTGGTCTGATCGAGCCACGCGACGAGCGTGAGCTGGAATTGCCCGACGAGCTGATCGAGGTGCTGGCCGCTGACCCGGAACTCTCCGAGGCCTGGGACCGACTGACACCCGGTCGGCGCCGGGGCTACGCCATAAACCTGAGCGGCGCCAAGAAGGCCGACACGCGTCTGAGCCGAATCGCGAAGTACCGCGAGAAGATCATGGCCGGCAAGGGACCCTTGGACCGGTAGGTAGAGCACGGTAGGGAGAGGAATCGTAGGCACTACGGGGCGCCGGGGAAGTCGGTAGGCCAGAAGGCGCTTGGGGGAATGCCCGCGCAGTTGTCGGCGTCCGAGTGTTTGAACACTGGATCGGCGCTCTGGTGTTCGGCGTCCCCCCACTAGATACAACTGGCACATCCACACCCCCGAAACCACCGCATGAGGGGAGCCTGCTGGTGGTGACGACGAAGCCTTGGTGTCGAGTCAGTGGGTTTGGCGTGGGGAGGAGAAGGCCTCGGCCGGCGATGCGGGTCGGTAGCCCGTGATGTTGAATCTGGTGGGCGTTCTGGGGTGCCGGCTAACGTTACGGGTACCGTACTTGGCGGTCTGAATTGGTGGCGGGGTATTCCGTCAGTTCGCCGCTTAGGGACTGATGGAAGGACCGATCTCCTTTGCGACCTGCTCGCCTACGGACGTTTGACGACACTTGACCGGGGGCTGTGACTGTTCGACCTGGCTTGCCCGGATTGCGTGTCTGGTGTGACGGGTGTTGGTTTGGGAGGTTACTGGTTGTTGGTGGGGATGATGATGGTTGACTCGTCGGTGGTTCGTAGGCAGTTCCGGTGCTTCTTGGCTTTGAGGAGTTGTTGGTCGGCTTCGTGGTAGAGGGTCTCGGCGCTGTGGCCGGTGGTGATGTGGGTGGTGATGGCTCCGATTGAGAGGGTGTTGTTGCGGTCGGGGCAGCATGCTCGGTCCGGGGGTTGGTCGGCGACATGTTGGATGAGCGTGTTGAGGATTGTGTGGGCTTTCTCGGGGTCGGGGCCTGCCATGATGATCGCGAACTCGTCTCCTCCGATACGGAAGGTGCTGTCGGCTTCTCGGCGGAAATGCTGACGCAGTTCGGTGGCGACTTGTTGGAGGGTCCGGTCGCCGGCTGGGTGGCCGCATTGGTCATTGATGTTCTTGAACCAGTCAAGGTCTGCGATCGCGACGGTGAGGTAGTGGCCGCTGCGGTTGGCTCGCCGTACTTCCCGGTCAAGTGCTGTGTCGAATGCTCGGCGATTGGGTAACTGGGTGAGCTGGTCGGTCAGCGACAACACTTGGGAGGTCTCGTCGGTGAATACCGCGGTCATGGAGGTGACTGTGCCGCCAGTGTCGAAGGCGGCGACCAGCCGTGCGCGTAGCCGAAGCGGTTCTTGGTCTTCGTGCCGGGTCCACGTCGTCCTGCCATTCCACGTGTGGCCCTCGAGCGCTTTGGCTAGGGCTTCTTCCACGAGGCTATCTGCCTCTGCAGTGTTGTCGGGCAGGAACAGGCGACCCGTGATGGCTGAGGGTTGAACATGCAGCAGGACGGCAAGGGCTTGCGAGATCGAGGTGACCCGGCCGCGCTCGTCCAAGGTCAGCATCAGCACATTGTCACTGATCGTGGCTGCGTCCTTCTCCAGCTTTCGTACTTGCCGGCCATAGGAACGAGACCAAGCCCAGGCAAGGCCCACTGTCGCCACGATTCCGACAAGACTGGCCACAGCAGCAACGACCGTCAACGTAGTCAAGTGCCCGGTGACCTCGTCGGCGAAACGATCAGCCCGGTCGAAGGCGAAGTCGATCACCTCATCGAGTTGGGACTCCAGGTCTTGCTCCACGTCGCTGGACGCGGCGATCTGATCCCGCGTGACTGTGCCAGTGGACGCTTCGCGAAGCAGCCGACGTTGCAGCTCGACGTAGTTGTCGAAGTCAGCCTGCACGGCATCGATCTGCGTTGGATCCCCAAGGAACTGTCGATCAATGACCTGCAACCTCGGCACCGCGTACAGGTAGTGTTCATCCCACGCTTGGGTTTGCTGTTCCACTTGTTGGGGAGTCTCCGCGTGCCAGGCCAACTCGACATACTGCTGCATGGAATCCACAGAGTGTTGTACCTCATTGGCAGCGTTCGACACCACCAACGGGTGTTCCTGAATCCGTTCCACATCGCGGCTGACGCTGAGCACACTGACCACGATCCCGACCGCAACAACGCACCCGGCGAGCACCACCACGGCAAACCCCGCCAAGATCACCCGTCTACTCACCTCACCACTAGACCACATCACGAACCCTGACGGAGGTTCGATACCAGCCATGATCCAGGCAAGGCGACGAACCATGCCGACAAGCGCCCCTGGGCTCCAACTGCCGAGGGTGGCCGGACACTGTCGATATCCGGTCCGAAACCAACAGTTCAGGGATTCCGTGGCCCGGATTGCCACTCGCTGGCGACAACCGTTTCCTCCAGTGGGGGAGTGTGGACGTTTGTCGACAGCTGGGGCGTGCCAAGAAGCCCGAACGTGCTCTCCCAAGCCGTTGTCCACTGAGCGCTCTCGGCGTCATAGCGTGAGCCTCACCTGGGAGTATCAGTGGGACGCGGTCCAGTCCAGCAGTTCAGCTCGATGGTGGGCGCGAGATAGTCGGGCGTCGGTGGTGAGCACGACCGTGTCCCTTTCCTCAGCGAGGGCGACGTAGAGGGCGTCCAGCACGGCGACATTGTCTTTCAAGTCCCAGGCAGGTAGTGCCAGTGAGCCCAGGGGGCTTCGCTCGATCTTCATGGACGCGAGCAAGCCGAGGCGCTGCCGGACGGCCTCGTCGCTCAACTTCCCCTCACGGTAGAGCCGTGCCAGTGCTGAGGTGACCTCGGCGTCAATGTGGCAGGGGGCAATGACGGCGCGTTCCGCAACGGCCGCCAAGAGGACTATCCGTCGGGCAGGCTCCAACAGGACGTCCACGATAACCGAGGCGTCGATCACGACTGATTGGGTCATGCGCCGAACTCGGAGCGTGCGTCGTCCAGGGCGGCTTCAACGTCGGACTTGGCCAAGTGGACAGGGTCGAGTTGGTCGAGGCTGTCCACCCATTGCGTGAAGTTGCGGGTCGCCAGAGCCCGAGCGAGTCCATGCTGTGTGATGGCCGAGACGTTGATCTTGGCGGCCTTGGCTTCCTTGGCCATGTCGTCGGGAACGTACACATTCAAACGAGCCATACACACAGTATACACACCCTGGAGCGAATAGTGGGCCCGGTGAGGAGTTGTCACCTTGACCGGGTGTGACCGGGCAGGCCGGCATGGAACCCGGACCCAGTACGAGCCATCGTCCGGGATGACCCGCGTCGGACAACTCACCAAGAATCGGGCCACCCTGAGCGAAACTGCAGCCAATCGGTCCGAATCCAACAGTTCATGGAAATAGCGTCCTGAACCCTGGTCCACTGTCGAGAACCGTTTCCTCCGGTGGCGGAGGCTGGAGGTTTGTTTGCGGGCCATCCGAGCCGGGCGTCACCCATCAGTGCATGCGTCCCGAACCGTTTCTGAACAGCATTGATGATCGCGCCTGGCTAGATTGAAGCGAGCGAGAGTGGGATTCAGCTGAGCATCAGCTGGGGGTGCCGCGAGTTGACCACGTGGGGCT
The DNA here is from genome assembly GCA_020438795.1 of Actinomycetota bacterium. Classification (GTDB taxonomy): domain Bacteria; phylum Actinomycetota; class Actinomycetes; order S36-B12; genus JAGQTY01. The sequence continues at coordinate 50,161 of JAGQTY010000017.1, read as the reverse complement.
CGACCCGCAACGGAGGGCGTGATGAGTGTCTTGGCGCCCATCGCGCACGGCGGGTGGGGTGGAGCAGCCGGGTGGCCGGCGCGCGGCCCATGGCGTGGCGTCCCGTTGTTGGGCTTGGAGTTCTTGCTTCTACGTCGGTGCGGTCCTGCTCCACCCGCTGCTCACTCCCGACGGCGTCTCGCTGCTCTGGTGGCCCAACGTTGCGCTCGTGACTGGGTTGTTGTGGCTGCGCCCCCAAGGTTGACTGTGCCTGTGCGCAGTGGGCCTAGCGGCTGAGGTCGTTGGGACCTGACGTTCGATGTGACCGATCCAAGCGCTGCAGTTCTGTGTGGTCGACGCCGTCAAGGCGACCCTCTTCGTGGCAGTGGCACGCTGGATCGGCCGGGGCGAACAGTATGGGGCTACTGTCGATCCAGGGTGGGTTGGCCGCGGTCGGAGCAGCCGTCGCCGTGGCTGCCATCACCGGGTTCTTGAGAGCCATCGGCTCAGCGTGTCAGTCTTGAGAGCCCGGCGCCGCTGAGGTCAAGGCCACCCTCTGCATCTCAATGGGACGCAACGCAGTTGTGGTTGGTCTGCAGCTTCACCGTCAGCTGGCTCAAGGCGATGTACAACTTCGTGTACTGATACCACCCCGGGGTTTCTCGATCCTTCGGACACCTCGACTTCTCGGGCAGCCCGACTCGGCCCTTGAAGACCACTGTGGACCGCTCAGGCGCCGCAACTGGTGAATTTCCGACGAGTGCCGTTGCCTTGACCTTGGGAGCACCCCACTTTGACTTGTACCGGATCCCTCGCAGGTCCAGCTGAACGTTGCCGCGCTGGGCTCGCAGGCACTTCTTGGGTTTCCTGACCAGCTGCCCGATCGCGGTTGTGTCTGCGGCCCCTGCGCCGCACACGACGTATGTGTGCCGCCGGGACGCGTACCGGTAGGTGACGTTGACGGTCTTTGGGGTCGTAGCAGTGACCTTGACCCGGCGTGGCTTGACCTTGGCGGTCGCTGTGGTGCCAGAGACGCTGACCGCTTTGGCTTTGAACCTGTACCGCCCCAAAGGAAGATTCTTGAGCAGTGTCGTCCCGGTCACGGTCTTCCTGTACCTCTTCGTCTCGCCGGTAGTGAGATCTATCCACTTGGGTCCCCTCGCGATCACCTTCCCCGCCAGAAAGGGCGTGGGTGTCGGTCCCGAGACGATCACCTTTATTGACCGCTTGGGCTGCTTCTTGCGCTCCGAGTGCTCAGCCGACCTGCCCACGGGACTGTTGGCAGTGGCAGCGACGGGTGAGGACGCCTCAGCTCGCAGGCCACTTGTTGCTGACGCAGCGGGGATGACCGTGATCCCCATCGCGACAGCCGCACTGACCGCGACCAAGGCGCGTCCGCCGTGTCCATTCCACGAATCCAGCATCGCTCCCCCTGAAGACGAATCTGTGCAGGGACGAACTGCCCCCAGACGCAGGGTACCTCCGCAGTTGGAGGGTTGCTGAGTATCCATTCCGGCCTCACTGAGCTGTACGGCTAGGCGACGTCCTGCTGATACCCGCTCAGCCCGCCGATGCGGAACCGGCGCTCCGGGCTGGCAGGCTCGCCACAGATGAAGTCGTAGGCGTCCGAGCCTGACAACGGCTGGGCAGCCCTTCCAGTCACGGTGCACGTCCCTGTCATACTCCCAGGGAAGTTGGGGCTGAAGGTGAAGGTCAACGTCTCGTCAATATCGCCCCGGGGCTCCTGGACAACTGTCCAAGGAGGCGGCCACCTGCACGAAACCGTTGTCGCCACTGGCGAGATTGGGTCCGAATCCAACAGTTCAGGGATTTCGTGGCCTAGATTCCCACTCGCTGGCGACAACCCTTTCCTCCAGTGGGGGAGTGTGGACGTTTGTCGACACTGGTCGTGAAGGTTGAGACAATCAGACGGTGTTGCCCCTGGAGCCCGAGCCTGTGTCGGAACGGGACGCGAAGTTTTTCCCGCTGTCCGATGCGGTTGAACCATTTCGCTCGGAGGTAAGGGAGGAAGCGGTGCAGGGGGCACTGCACGCGTTTCAGAGCGTCTTCTGGCAAGGTGAGGAGGATCCAGCACTCGAAGCACGGTTCTGGGTCGGGGTCTTGAGTCGCTTGGGGTTGGCGGTTCCCCTTGATCGCGAGCCTGCCTTGCAAGCTCAGGCAGCTGAACGGGTCTTCGCCGCAAACCACGAGAGACTCTCGGCTGTGGAGATCGCCGATGCCTTGGTAGACGTCTTAGAAACTCAGAGTCCACAAGATGCGGCAGAAGATGTGAAGCAGGACATGGTCGAATGGGCTGAAGGCATGCAGGTCGATATGGCCGGACGCAGGTTGCCATCAGCGACACGTGACGCGCTGCTCAGCCGCCTCGAACGCTGGCAAGCCTAAACTTCCTGGTGCGAGAGCTCCTGAACTCCGCGTGATCGAATCCCTAGGTTCTGAAGGCGCGGTCGATGTCGTCAGCGGCATGAGTCGACGCTCGTTCCCGCCCTGGAGCCTGATGTGCCGTCGACAACTGATTCCTCCAGTGGGGGAGTGTGGACGTGTGTCGGCAGACGGTTCCCAACGGCGACTCCCTCACGAGGCCGACTCAGGCGGTGGGCTCATCGGCTGGTTGTGGAGTCGCGTGGCACATGTCCACAGGGTGCGGCAGTGGTGAGGGGTACTGGAGTAGATGAGATCTAGAGGTGGTCAGCTGGAGAGAAGTCCGCGTAGTGACGTGGGGTCGCCTGGTTCGTGGTGGGCTGTCTGGACGGTTGGCCTGGTGGTAGTCCTTGCGGCCTCAAGCCTCCAGTACGTCCCCTATCGGTACAGCGAGGGCTCGATGCCCGGCTTCAGTGTCGACCTCATTTTCTGCAGAGTCATCCCTGCAGTGTCGCTCATTGGGGTGCTCGTGGCTCTGCCGTGGAGAATGCAGGGGATTGGCTTCTGGATAGTCCTGGTGATGGTGTGCCTCAGCGTGGCGGGCGTCGGCCTGTCCTTCCTTTGGCTGATGCTGACTTGGCCAGACATGAGCAGCTCCTGATCCTCACTGCCAACAGTGGTTCTGCGCGCCTCACTGCCAACAGTGGTTCTGCGCGCCTCACGACAATGAGTGAACCTCGGACCTATCAACTCGCGCAGTCGCATGGCCCGCCGACGGGTCTCCGAAGCGAAGATGGTGCACTCCGCTGCGAGGGTCAACTGCGCTGGTCGTTGTCCCGCATGATCAGCCTGTGCGCACTCAGGGTCGAGATACTGCTGAGTTTGGAGCGTTGGGTCATACCCAGCTGCCCATTTCCAGAATCAAACAGGTGCGTGATGTTGATGATGGAGCCGACGCGGCGGACCAGCTCATAGTGCCTGTAGGGACGACGTGCGCCGGGGTAGTGAGCGCGACTCCATGAGGTGAGTATCTGGCCGTACCAGTCAGTCCTGACGCTGCCTCTTTGACGAACTGGGTAGAGCTCTTTGCCGGAGACACGTACGCGGGGTGGGCATTCACGGGTCAGATTGCGGCGCAACTGGCGCATTAGTCGCTTGGCCTTGTGTGCAGATCCCATGTCGGAGTTCAGCAGAGCCAGATGACGTAGTTCCGTGCGGTGACGTCCGCGGGCAAGGTCGAAGAACTGAGCACCTTGTGAGATGGGTTGGGCCGGCGACCATCGTCCGGGTCCGTCGCAGCCCGAAACCCAAGGGGCGAAGGAGAAGATGCTCCCTCGGTTTGATGGAGGGGGTTGCCAAAGGCGGTAGACGTCCTGCTGCGACGGTAAGAGTCGTTTGAGTTCACGCTCGGAGAATTGATCCGCGCGAGCTCCGCCTGTGACGAGGAGGGCCCCCAACCAGCAGACGAATGCCGCCACCCAGAGTTTCTTCACCGATCCATGCTCGCAGACCTGCCAGCCTGCCCCAGAACGAAGGAAGACGGTCGGGCGCGACGTTTAGCTGGGCCAATACTGCACGTCCTCGCGTGGCTCGGAGAGGGCTTCTTCGCCCTGTGAGTGTCGAAGGTGGAGGCTGGCGGTGATGCCTTCAGCTGCCGCTGCAGGGCTGACGTGAAAGTCGTCCTCCCAGTGGCACTGCAGGGTGACGCCGATCTTGGGAACTGTGGGAAACAGAGAGCTTCTGTAGATGACGGTCAGGTCCGCGGTGAAGTCTGTGTGCCGTGTGACCTCCGCGGTGATCACCTCCACGTTCTCCTGCGGGAGTTGGCCGGTCGTGACGGGGTGGAGTTTGAGGAGTTCCTTGATGGTCTGGCTCACCCCGTCTAGGAGCCGTCTGGCGATCATGTGGTCGAGGTTGCCCGGCAGGGTGGCGATCAGGTTGCCGAAGGCGACGTAGGCCGATTCGCCGTCGGGAGAGAAAGCGACTCCTCGCGGTCCTCGTTGGATGGCTAGGTCCAACACTTCCCAGCTGGTCGTGGTACGTAGTCCAACGTGACGGCCGCCATCGCCATCGTCGTCCAGCAGCCATCGACCGGTTGGGTGCACCGCGACACTGCCGTCCCAACCGCCGATATTCGGAACAGAGATGTTGCCGGTGGTGGTGTCCAGGACCTGCAGAGCCCACGGCCCGCGCCCTCGACGGATGGTACTGATGAAGATCCGGTGTCCAGCGGGGTCGGCGGCGATCTCGTGCAGCCGGGTGGGCTGTCGGCGCGTTGGGCTGCTTGTGTCCGGGGGTGGCTCATAGCCTGAATCCGAGATCGGTTCCGTGGCGTCGGGGTGGAGAAGCCATACGCGATCATCAGCGCGAATACCGAGCGGCCCAGCGCCAGTAGCCACGATCTGGTCAACCCTCTTGCCGAGATCGAATGGATTGTGACGTTCACCATCCAGCCCCACCTGGACGATCTGGCCGTGCTCCGCGACGAACAGCGACTGGTGGTGGTCCGACCACGTGAATGCGGTTGGCACACCCTGTAGCCTGCACTGTTCCTCCACGGCCTGATCGTCAATAACGAGCAGACCATCCCATGCTGACCCGGCTGGCGAGCCTGCGAGCCCGATCACGACTGTGTTCGGGGTGCAGGGCTGAACATCGACGATGCCTCCTGGAAGGCGGAGCTCTCGAATCACAGTCGCCATGGCTGAGTCCACAATGATCAATTCGCGACGACCTGGAGTCCATCCGTAAACGTGTCTGTCAGTGGCGGCTATACGCGCCACGTCCTGGCCCAGCAGACCGACTTCGGTGACCAGGCCATCGTGCTTGAACACAGGGTCCCCACCATACGTTGGACCGGCCAGCTCAACCGCAGGCGCAGACAGCCGGTCAAGCTGGGCCATGCTGAACTCGTCCACTCGCTATCTTGACACGTCTCACCTCGACGGCTGCACAACCGTTTGAGGGTGGAAAGTATGCGAAGCGCCTCACCGACCGACGCAGCACCGACAACGTGATGGACCACACGTCCGCGCAGGGGAATGCAGACGTAGGACTGGCGACATTCGGTCCGAATCCAACAGTTCACGGATCCTGCGGCCTGAATCCAGGCCTGCCGTCGACAACCGTTTCCTCCACTGGCGGAGGCTGGACGTTTGTTGGCGGCCCTCGGCGCTTGGCAGTCTGCTTCGGTCAGGGTTGTTGGTGGCGGGAAGCGACGGTGTAGAGGGAGGCTTCGTAGCCTCCGCCGAATCCGATCTCGGTGATTGCGGCGAGGTCGTATTTGCTTGTGGAGGTTTCCCATTCGGCGTTGGGGGTGACCTCCATGAGTGTCAGTCGTCTCTTGCCGATCTTGGTGATCGAGCCGATCCAGCAGCTGTCGGGGGAACTCTCGTCGGTTGAGATTGCTACCAGCGGCGCTACTCGGCCGGCCATGGTCAGGGCCTCTGGCGTTGAGTCGAGCTCGATTGGTGTTTCGGGTTGAGGTAGGGGCCATTGCCCGGCAGCTTCGAGAGCTTGTCTGACGAATGATGAGTAGGGGTCCGGCCTTATTGATGAGATGTCGTCGAGTCGGATTGCTCGCCAACCGTCAGGCCGGATTCGATCATCGACGTAGCCGATCAGAACCCATTGCTCTCCGACGGCTTGGACCAGCCCCGAGACGGTGGTCGCGTTTGGGATGGCGCGCCGGATGCGCACCGGCTGCTGGCTGATCATCGCCTCGGCCAACTGGCGCAGTCTCTTCCGTTGGGCCTTGCCTCCAGTCATGTCTTCATCGTCTCACCAACGGCGGGCGCCCCCGAGAGGGAGTCGGTAGTACTCATGATGATGCTTGGGATCGAGATACTTGAAAGGGAGACTGTGACGATGGTCCCGTCGTGTGGAAGGAGACGTGTGGTGAAGATAGGAATCCTGGTCGGTAGCACTCGACCTGGAAGGCGTGCCCGACCGGTAGCTGAATGGGTCTACCGAATTGCGAGCAAGCGAAGCGAAGCCACGTTCGAACTCGTAGATATCAGCGACTATGCCCTGCCCCTACTTGACGAGCCGCAGCCGGCGATGACAGGCGCGCCCTACGCGCATGCTCACACCATCGCCTGGTCGGAAACGATTCGGGGCTTGGACGGTTTCATCATCGTCACTCCTGAATACAACCACGGCACTTCAGCGGCACTCAAGAACGCCCTCGACTACCTCTACGCCGAGTGGAACAACAAGGCTGTCGCCTTCGTGTCCTACGGTACGAATGGCGGAGTTCGCGCGGTCGAAACGCTACGCATGGTCGCTGGTGACTTGCAGATGGCCGACGTGACCATGCAGGTGGCGCTGTCCATATTCACCGACTTCACCGATGAGCAGACGGTGCAAGCCAACGACTACCATCTCAAACGGCTCGACACTCTCCTTGACCAACTCATCGGCTGGACGAACGCCCTCGCCATTGTGAGGGACTCTTGATTGCGGCCCCGCTGTTAACAGGGAGCGTTCCCCGGCATCCAGACCATGTGTTGGCAACATCTGATCGTTCGCGGCGACCGTGCGGTGGTGAGGGGCGTTCATTCGCTCCCACAACCGAACACTTCGGAGCGAACTACTTCGAGGAGGGCTCACGTGACCCCGAGACCATGAAGTCGAAAGGCTGCTGTGGTCGGCGGCCCGTGTACGTCAATGATGACGTGCGTGAGGAGTATTGGACTGCGATCAGGCCAGTCCCTGGGTCGAGCGAGTGAGTCGATCGCGAATTGCTAGCCCAGGGGAGGCCAGACCCTTCTCAACGGCGATGCGTATCCCCTGGAGTAGAACCGATAATGGAGACATGGTCGTTGAGTATGTGGAGTTCCTAGCTGAGCCCGGACTGGCGATTCCGTCGGAGTTTGATCCGTTCGCCAGATGGGCGCAGCTGCGTCCCAAGCCCGAGATTGACGAAGACAGCGGAGAGCTGATTGCGGCACCCGACTTGCTTGAGTGGGAGACAGGCGGCCCTACTCCCGGTGGTCCTGTCATGCAAGTCTACGCACGATGGCAGAGAGCCCCCGATCTCGACGACTACGACCTTTCCCCACTGTTCGATTGTCAGTCGGCTACTCTCACCATGATCGAACCATTCCGCCTCCCCACGGAACGCTTCTCGAGCAGCCTGGTGCACAGGGAATGGACCCCCACCAGTTGGCCTGAGCATTTCAGCCTGCAGACCATGGCTGCCTTCGTTGGCGTACAGCACTCCCTGTTTGAGGATCAGGGGAGAAGGATTGCTGAGGGTGAGAGAGACGGCGTGCACTCAGTCATCCCAGCAGCAGAGCGTCTCCAAGAGATCCACAGTCAGGAGCTGAAAGCGATGATCCAGGAAGCCAACAGGCGGATCGAATCCGGGTCCGTCCCATCTGAATCCTGAAAACCTGACGCCTTACGACCCGGACCATCATGTAGGGGCGGCCGAGAGGGAACCTACCCCCGGAGCGACGTGGCACCGGCGTGAACGGGTAGCTTCTTCGAAAACCAAGCCAAACGCCAGCGCCTTGCTCCTCCTTGTCCAATGGGACACTGGTGCAGTGGATGATCGTCGATGTCGTGCGTGCGCCGAGACCATTGCGGATGACGCCATTTACTGCGATATCTGTGGAGTCCGGCAGGAATCGGATCACCCAAAGAAGCACCCGCGACGTCCACGGCCCTGGTCGGTGCCCGGCGGTCTGACCACTTTGGCGTTACTCACAGCGGTCGGACTGGCGATCGTGAAGTCGGGCTTTCAGTTCTTGGCAAGTATCAGCCCCAACCTGCTGAACTCCTGGCTGCTCGGAGGCACGACGATCGTTGGTGCCCTGATTGCGGATCCCAACCTTTTTCGACTTCTACCACGAAGTCAACTAGGTGGCACTTCCTCAGCGATCCATAAAGGCAGGATCAGAAACGGTCCCTATGAGCGGCAACCTTGGACTGAGCTGGAGGCTGAGCCACCCGGGAACGGGAATAGAGTAAGAACGTGAGTGAGCAATCGACCGCGACCGAACCTGAGCAGCAAGCCAGGCCGACAGTGTGGCGATGGTGGCTGGCCCTCGCTGTCGTGCTCGTGCTTGTCGTCGGTCTGTTTGCCGTCTCTCGCGGAGTGCTGCAAAGCGATCCAGCGACTTGGATGCTTCCGGCCAAGGAACGGATCACCGCCGACTCCACTCAGTTCACAGCTCTGGTCACCCGTCGGGGGTGCAACAGCGGGGTGACAGGTGAGGTGTACGCGCCGGAGGTGACCTACACGGCGGACGAGATTCTGGTGACGTTCTCGGTTGCGGCAGAGCCGTGGAATCTCGTGGAGAGCGCCAACTGCCAAGGCAACGAGATGGTTCGATATCTCGTGACGTTGGACGAACCAATCGGCTCGAGGATGCTCGTCGACGGCGGCTGCACGTGGGAGGCGCCTCACTGCGTGCAATGGCCCCGCGGCGTCAGCCCAAACTGAGCCTTCCGCCGAGAATGGGTCTGAATCCAACAGTTCACGGATTCTGCGGCCAGGATCCTGGTTCCGCCGTCGACGACTGTTTCCTCCAGTTGGGGGAGTGTGGACGATCGTTGGCGGGCAGCCTGACCCTGGGCTGTTTGGTGACAGTCGCCTCACCAGCCAAGATGGAAGACACGATCCAGGTCTTGCTGCAGACCGGCACTACCGGTGGACGACTCATGCTCCAGATTCTCCGTTCCAGGGAGAAGAACACCGAAACCTACCACCCTGCCAGAAACCCTGATGCGCGTCAGTGTCACTTACTGGCGAATCGGTATCCTCGACGCGCCACTTCGGGCGTCTCTCAAATGGAGGTCCAGAATTCGCGTACTTCGATCATAGTTGCCTGAGCGGCTGCGCGTGCCGCCTCTCCGTTTCGCAAGGCAATGGTTTGGGCGAGAAGGGCGTATGGTTCTGGGTCGTATGTCGATTGTTCGATGTATGCATGGATTCGCGGGTTGGCCATTACCAGTCGGGTGACGTTGTTTAGGGAGTTAAGGGCTAGTTGGTGCGCGAAGGAGCCGCTGCCGCTCATGATGGTGTCCCAGAAAGGGCTGTATGGCAGATGATCTCGACGTGACGGGCGTGCCTGGCGTAGGAGTGACTGGCCCATGGCGTGAATTTCTGTGATGAGTTCATCTGGAGCACGAAGCGCACACAGGCGCGCGCCGTCAGAATAGACGATCTCTCGAAGGTCGAACAGACTCTCGCTCATGTCGGGTAGGGGGGAAGGTTGGAGGCCTAGCAAGCTAGGTACGAGCTCTAGCCCCGCCCGACGCGACCAATCCTCGACTCGACTTCCGCCGCCTCGTTGTGTTTCGATCAGGCCGGCTTGGGTCAATCGGCTCAACGTCTCACGAACTACGGGACGACTCACGCCGAATTCCTGCGCCAGGGCCGTTTCGCCGGGCAGCGTCGAGCCTGCATCGATCTGTCCAGATACGATCCGATCCAAGAGTGCAATGAAGACTACTTCGGTTGCCTTGTCTGAAGCCACACTACAGTTTAGTGTCGACGACGGATCGTCAGAGGCCCCCAGACCGTCAGTTGCCGAAAGTTGTAATACATGCATATTCTGCCTCGACGTCACTCAGCGCCTTCCATTGGGTGAATATGCACCAATTGGCTGTAGGTGCTATGGCATCCTGTCTTACAGATCATGGAGGTTTGGAGCATCAGTGATGGTTGGTCGCGGAGCGCTAGGAGGTGTCCTAGCGTTCGGCACTGCGATGGTCCTGCTGGCCACTGGAGTAGCCGGTATCACCCCACCAGCTTCAGCTGCCGGGAGCAGTTCGGTTATCGTGACCTACTCCACGCCTGGCTCGATGCAGTGGACCGTTCCTGACGGCACGTCTTCGATCGATATCATCGCCGTCGGTGGTGGCGGCGGAGCCAGCGAACAGTATGCCGGTGGGGGCGGAGCGGCGATCTCCGGGACTCTTGACGTGACCCCTGGGGATGACATTTCGTTCTTCATCGGCGGTGGAGGCGGATACGACAAGAAGGCCGGTGCTGGTGGTGGTGCCACGTCGGTCAACTACGGCGGGGCCTATGAGATTGTCGCCGGTGGCGGCGGAGGCGCAAGCCGTACCTGGAGCGCGGACGTTGAATTCGACTCCGCCGGTGGCGATGGTGGGCAATCGGATGGTTCCGGAGGTGGGGGTGGCTACTGCCAGGGTTACGGCGGCTCAGACGGGACTGGTGGTGCTGGCGGCACCATGGACTCAGCGATGGTGTACGTCACTGTCGACACGGATGAGGAAGGCGACGGCGCCAGCGCGTCGTTCGTCTGGTTGCCCGGAGCCGACGGAGACTCGGGCACTACCGGTGCTGGCGGAAACGGTGGTGGAAGTGCTCTTGGCGGGGTCGGCGATGATGGCGGCGGTGACGGCGCGGCAACCGACGAACAGAACGGCGCTGGCGGTGGCGGCTACGGTGGCGGTGGTTCCGGCTGCTCCGGGAACTCCATCTTTGTGCTCGACAAGAAGGCGGGTGGTGGCGGCGGAGCTGGAGGCAGCCTGGTTCCCTCCGGTGGCAGTGCAGCCAGTGCCGGTAACGGCGGCGCTGTAGGACTTCCGGGTGGCGACGGTTCCATCACTCTCGGCTTCGTCACTGACGCCACTCCCGGAGAGACCGCCACTGTTGACTATGGCTCCGTGGGGGCCAGTAGTTGGGTCGTACCCGACGGGGTGGCCTCCGTGGACGTGACAGCGGTCGGTGGCGGTGGTGGTGGCGCCGAGTCGTACTCGGGCGGTGCTGGTTGTCAGGTGGATGCGTCGCTGAGCGTGAGCTCAGGAGAGGCTCTCTCGCTGTTCGTCGGAGGTGGTGGCGCCTACGCCGACAATGGCGGCGCCGGAGGCGGATCGACGTCGGTTCAGGCCGGGAGCAGTGATCAGGTCGTCGCCGGTGGCGGCGGCGGGGCTGGAGGCAAGGACAAGGGGGCCGATGGCGGCGTCGGCTGCCCGAACGGCGACGGGGGCGGCGAAGCGGGCGCCACCGGGGACAAAGGCAACGGCGGTGGCGGCGGGGTGGGAGGCCTCGGTGGCAGCGGTGGCGGGGGCGGCGACGACGGAGGCGCCTGGGGTGGCGACGGCAACAGTGGATCCGGCGGCGCTGCCGATCAGGGCGGTTCGGGCAATGGCGGTGCCGGCTACGCAAGCGGAGGGACCGGCGGCGGCGGAGACAAGCACGCCGGTGGTGGTGGCGGCGGCTACGGCGGTGGCGGCGGTGGCTCCGGCCAAACCGAAGGCGGCAGTGGTGGCGGAGCCGGCGGGAGTACCGCCCCGTCGGGTGCGACCTACAGCACGAGCGACAACGGCGGCGCGGTTGGCGCCTCCGGCGGCAACGGCACAATCACCCTGTCCTGGACCGTACCGGACAATTCCGGTGACGGCTACTCCGTTATCTCCTATTCGACCGCCGGCAGTGCCAGTTGGGTGGTACCGAACGACGTGACCGAGCAACAGGTCGTCGCCAACGGCGGTGGCGGCGGTGGCGCTGATGATGCTGCGGGGGGTTCCGGAGCGCAGGTGGCGAGCACACTCGATGTGACCGCCGGAGACACCACGACGATCACCGTGGGCGGCCATGGTGTGGCCGCCGACAAAGGTGGAGGCGGGGGTGGTGCCTCCTCGGTCAACGCCGGTGACAGCGACCAGGTGATCGCCGGCGGCGGCGGCGGAGCCGGCGGAAAGAGCGATGGTACAGACGGCGGAAACGCAGGTCAGTCGGATGGTTCGGGTGCCGCGGGCACAGACAGCACGAAAGGCGATGGCGGTCAGGGCGGGGCAGGTGGAACCGGTGGCACAGCCGGCGGCGGTTCGGCCACCGCCGGCGGTGACGGCAACGGTGGTGGCGGCGGCGACGCGGACGAAGGCAACGCTGGTTCGGGCGGCGCCGGTCAGGGCTCAGGCAGCGGCGGGACCGGCGGCAAACACGCCGGTGGCGGTGGCGGTGGCTACGGCGGCGGCGGAGGTGGCGACGGCCAGACCGAAGGCGGCAGCGGCGGCGGTGCGGGCGGCAGCATCGGCCCGTCTGGTGTGAACTACACGCTGGCAGGCAACGGCGGCCAGACCGGCGCGGACGGCAAGGACGGCAAAGTCACCGTCGTATGGGAGCAGGCGCCCGTCGTGCCACAGTTGGGCACGCCGACCCCCAACACCTCCGGCTACACAGTCCAGGTGACGAACTTCGTAACTGGGGGTGGCTTGGATTGGGCGGTGAGTACCACCGCTGGTTCGGCCTCCCTCAGCGATTCCGGTCTCGTCACCGTCACCGGGCTCTCGGGAGGAGAGTCGGCCACAGTCACCGTGAGCACGGTCGACGGCAGCGCGGAGGCCACCGGGACGGCACTCTACCCGGCACTCACACCCACTTTCGGGGTCGGTTCCACGACGTCGGACGGGTTCACCGTGCCCATCACCAACCTCACCACCGGCTATACATGGATGGCCGCACCCTCGCAAGGCGTCGCTTCGATCGATTGGGACACTGCGACCCTGACCGTGACGGGGTTGGACTCCGGCGAGACTGCGGTAGTACTGGTCACCACCATGCAGAGTGGCTACGAGACGGGAGCCGCGTCGGTGTCGGTCGTGGTACCGACCCAATCGGGTGCCCCTTCCGACGTCACCGTCACCGCAGGCGACGGTGAGCTCACAGTCAGCTGGGCCGAGCCCGATGACGACGGAGGATCGACCGTGGAGTCCTATGACGTGACGGCGACGTCGACCGATTCGTCCATCAGCACGGCGACGCAGGATCTGGGTCGATCGGCTGCCGGACGGGTCGCCGCTGCGCGAAGCTCGAGCGGTACTTGCTCAACCAGCGGGACATCGTGCACCGTCACAGGGCTGAAGAACCGCAAACGATACAAGGTCCGGGTTCGTGCGGTGACTTCGTTCGGCCCTGGTCGCTGGTCACCTTATGTCCGTATCCGGCTGCCGCGGCCGACGACCACCCTGTCGGTCAGGGCACGACCCAAAGCCAAGAGACTGCCGGTCGACCGGATGACCGGTCTCGTACGCAAGGCTCGCACAGACGGAAGGGTGAAGCGGGTCCGCACCCAGTGTTTCCTGGGGAACCGGGAGCTGGCCGGGGCCGACAAGCGAGCCGCCTGTTCCATCAGAGAACGTGGCGTCAGGAGGGCCAAGTGGCTTCGGATCAAGGTCGAGCCGCACTGCAGCGCCAAGCTCAGGGTGCGGGTGAAGATCAAGGCCAAGGGGAAGCGTGCCAAGCCAACGACCTGGCAGCGAACCTGGCGGGTCAAGAGCAAGCCGCGAGTGCTGTGTGCCGTCCGCGGTAGCGGCTAGCCGTAACCGGCCAGGACGTTAGTGACGGCGCGCCTGCTTGAAAGAAGGGAGGACCTCCAGTGCTGTGAGTGGTGTCTAGGCACTACAACCGCAGGACGTCCTCTGTGTCTCACGCTAATGCCCGTCTGACTGTTCACGGAAGACGGCTCCTGGTTCAGCGCGTCCGGTTCGATGGTCGTCCGGTTTCACACGTGGCCAAGGAGATGGGAATCTCCCGGCAATGCGCCCACCGGTGGGTGAAACGCTACGACGAAGATGGCTGGGCCGGGTTGTGTGATCGTTCCAGTCGGCCTCACCGGGTCGCCAACCGGACCAGCGCGGCCGTCGAGATCGAAGTGCTGCGGGTGCGTGAGGATCGCCGCTGCGGTCGTGACCAGATCAGCCGAGATCTCGGTGTCCCCGCGCGGACGGTCTCACGAATCCTGCACCGGCACGGCATGCCTGCACTTGCAGCGCTGGACCCGATCACCGGCGAGGTCATCCGGACTGGTCGGGCCACGACCTGGCGCTATGAGCGCGACCAACCCGGCGACCTGATCCATGTGGACGTGAAGAAGCTCGGCCGCATTCCCGACGGCGGTGGCTGGCGTGTCCAGGGACGCGCCGCGTCGGTGGAGCACCAACACAAGAAGACCCGAATCGGTCTCGACTACGTCCACGCCGCCATCGACGACCACACGCGCCTGGCCTACGCCGAAATCCTGCCCCGAGCCGCAGCCTGGTTCACCGATCACGGGATTCAGATCACCGAGCACCCGACCCCACACCCGACCCCGACCCCACACCCGTCCCCGACCCCACACCCGCCCCCACACCCGCACCGGATTCGACGTTGACGGTGACGGCCCCCGCGAAGGGCAAGGGACTGAAGCCGGGTAAGCGCACCAAGATCGTGCGGTCCGCCTCGATCAGCGATGGGTCGATCACGAAGGTCCGGACCCGCTGCCTGCTGTACGGCAACCAGCTCAAAGGCAAGAATAGGAAGGCCGTGTGCAAAATCAACACCCGCGCCGCCTACAACAACGTGCAGGTCTGGGCCATGCCGTCGTGCAGCGTTGGGGTGAAGGTCCGCACTATGATCACCGCTAAAGACTCGGCTGGACAGAAGACGACGTGGAAACGCACCTGGCGGGTTAGGAACAAGCCTCGCACCGTCTGCGCCCTGACCGCCAACGGCTGACCCCGTCGGGTTGCCAGCCAGTTCTGTTTCGGGACAGATCGCAGTGCTCAAGAACGGTCGATTCCGCCTGCGGTGTGGATTTGGTGGTGTGCGGGCATGGTTGAGAGAGATGCTCTCCGGTGTTGGAGTGCACCCCGCATAGTTGGTGGGGGTGGTTAGTTGACTCCGAATGCTGCCTTCTTGATGGCGTCGGGGTTGAAGTCAGCGGCGCGCCCGGAGACGTCGGTGTCGATGTCGGTGGCTACTCGCATGGCGGTGCGTCCTGTGTAGGACGAGATGAGTCGGTCCCTTTCCTGGATGGACTCGGTCTTGTCGGAATTCTTCTGGGTGTGGACCTGGTTGATTCCTACGACCTTCTCCTGGTAGGCGTTGCCAACGATACGGCCGACTGTGACTGTAGCGCTGTGGACGTACTTGTTGCCGGTCAATGTCCACCCTCCACTGGCCTGGGCGGTATCGAGAGCGTAGACGTACTCGGTAGCAAACCCGTGTGCGGTCAAGTAGTCCTGCAGTGACATGTCCTTGCCGTCCGCATTCTGGTAGTCGCTGGGCCGGTAGTTGGCGACGAGCTGTTCCAGGACTGGTTTGAGCGCTTCCTTGGTGTAGGGCAGGTCGGACCAGTCATTGGTGTCGGCTGGCTCATAGGCGCCGGGAGCGACGATGGAATCGCTGTGGCGTGCGTGCAGCCATCGCATCACCGACTCGAACGAGTCGTTCTGGTTGTGTTCAGGCTCGATGTTGGTGGTCCGCAGGGCAACGCCTTGAAGGTGTGCTCGAGCGTCATCGATTTGCTGCTGTGCGTAGGTCTTGCTTTCCATTTCCGTGGTCAGGTTGGCATGCGAGTAGGCGATCTCGTTGCTTCCGTACTTGTTGCCGATGATTCGACCTTCCACAACTTTGGCCCTGTACGTCGGCTTGCCCACGAAGGGCTGGTGCTTGTAGACGTAGAAGGTGTCCCGGTAGTTCACGCGTGTTGGCATGTTGCGTTCGGCCAGGTAACTCTCCAGGGTTTGCCCGCCGTGGGCCTCGGGATCGTAGTTGACCACCATCTGTTTGAACACAGGTTCGAGTTCGCTTCGCTTGTAGCTGACGTCGGTCCAGGTCTCACCCGGGGAAGCGGTGATGTCTTGGGCTATGTAGTAGGTGTCACCGATGTTGGCCACTGCCCGGCTGCGCTGGTTGGCTTGTTCGATGCCCACGCCATAGTCGTACAGGCGCTGAACGACATCTTTCGTCCCGGCGATCTGGCTTTCTAGGTCACTGCCGACGGCACCGGTCTGATCCCACAGGGTCAACGTGTCAAGCCCGACCAGTCCCTTGGCCATCGCCGTCCGGTAGTTGCTGCGGACCAGGTCGATACCTTCCCAGTAGGCGGCAAGGTCACTGACCCGCTCCGTGCCAGCCTTCATCATGAGTGGCACCACGCCCACAGTGGAATCGGTGATCTCGAAGTCCAACACTGCCAGCGCGCTGGTGATCATCACTCTTGTTGACGAGACGTCTTCTGCTCCGGGGTGGATTCCGTTGTCCTGCCACTTCGTGACTGACGTGAACGCTGAGGAAAGGGTGGCAACGGCCTCGCCGGCGTCACGGTAGGAGTTGTTGAAGTTCGTCTGGTCCGTCTTCTCCATCAAGATCACCAGCTGCTTCTTCAAGGCATCCAAGTCCTTACTCATCACGTCAAGAGAATCCTGGATTTCACTGAGCCCGTTGTCTGCCGACTCCAGTCCTATGGCCGTCAGCACCACATCCAGCAGTGTCCCCGCGTTGAAGCCAGTGGCCTTCTCGAAAGCCTGGACGCCGAAGTCTTTGGCCAACGACCAACCGGCGCCGTTGGCGGCCTTCAGCACCTTCACCTCCCCGTCCGAGGGACTGACAAGCAGGCCTTCGGCTTCCAGAGCCTGCCGCGCTGCCCGCATGCGTTGCAGGGCCTCGGCCGCCTCAGACTCAGACGTGACCGCCACCGACTGGGAGGGGGTCGATGCCGTTGCATGCGCCGAGACGGCCGGAAGACCGCCGAACAGTACCGTCGCGGACAGCACCGCACCGGTCAGCCCGATCGTCCAACGCCTGCACTGTAAATGTGTTGTAGCCATGATGATTCCGTCCTGTTCCTTGATTCGAAGTGACCGAAGCATCCCCCCACACAAACCCATCAACCCCGCTCCGAGACTCGAACCGGTTCGAGTCCCGCAACTCGCCAGCTGCTCCCCGGTACGCGAACGCGATCAGCTACAACACCGCCGGGGGCTGGATACGCACACGAACCAGCACTCAACCCGGAGACCAGGTCCAGCTCATCGTCGAGAACAGCGGACTCGGAGTAGCCACCAGCAACCTCGAGAACCTCCCCCCACCGTTCAGCCGAGGACAAGACCGCACCGGCCACGGTGTCGGACTCGGACTGTCCATCCGCCGTTCCATAGCTGAAGCCCACCACGGAACAATTACCGCCCAACGAAACGGCTCCGGCGGCCTCACTCTGACAGTTGAGCTGCCCACACCCCGGAAGTAGTCAACTCTGGAAACCGCGGTCCGTCGGCAATCGGTCGTATTTGCGAGACAGCCGGGTTCCGCAGTAGTCCATCTACCGTGCCCGCGAGCAGACCGCTCTGCTGCTGTTCACCGTTTCCGGTACACGTCGGCTCGATGCTGAATGGCCATGATCGTCACGGTCTGCTCGGCCGGGTCTATCTGGTAGATGACCCGGTAGTCACCGCGGCGAGCACTGTGCAGCCCTTGGAGCTCGAAGCGTAGCGGCTTGCCAACTCGCGCCGGACTGTCCGCCAGCGTGGCGTAGATGAACTCAACGGCGGCTGTGGCTACCTTCTCCGGCAGACTTTGCAGGGCCCGCTTGGCGGTGGCTGTCCAGGAGACGCGGTAGTTCACCGCTGAACCAGTGCCAGCGCTTCTTCTCTGGTCAGCTCTGTGGTCTTGCCCGCGGCGACATCGTCGAGCGAGCTACGGGTTTGGGTCATTGTCCCCGGGTCGCTCAGCAATGCCAAGGTTTCTTCTAGGGACGCCAGATCGTCGGCGCTGATAACCACGGCTGCTGGTCGACCGTGCTTTGTGATCGTCACTCGGGCGTGTTGTGACTCGACCTGGTCAACGACCTCGGATAGTCGGTTCTTCACATCTGCAAGTGGGAGTTGATCCGAAACGCTCATGACCTCATTATGGCTATAAGTGTGGCTAGATGTCCAGGGGTTGGTCACGGATGCCAGGGGCTCTGATTGGGCGACCATGTCGGCGGACGGGCTTGGCTTCGGGAGATCGATCCGGCCTCCAGCCTGTTGATCATTGGACCAGGGATTCTGGCGCATTGCGGCGAAACCATTCTCGACAGTGGCGACTATCGAGAGAGCCCGTCAGTGTCGCGACCTTCAGGCGCTGGAAATCGCGTGGCGGCCAACGAATGCTCTCGCCAGTAGGGGAGTCCGGACGTTCTCCGACAGACGCCCCAAGTCAGCAGATCGGAACCCGGAGTGGACGCGCGGCTACCCCACCTTGGCCGTTACCGTCACCTCGAGTCAGTGGCGTACTACTACCCGCCCCCGATAGCCCGATCGGATTCGCAGTACACGGGTTGGCTGGTCTTGGTGTACTTCCAGACCTTACCGCCTGGCTTCTTGTCCAGGGTGACCGTGACCTTGGCTCGAATGGTCATGCCAGGGCTCGCCATCCCTGTGCTGTCGCCAAACTCGAATGGCTGACTACCGCGGCGCCCCTGGCCATAGAAGGGCGGTGACGAGTATCGTTTGACGATCCAGTTTCCTCGCCGTTCCAACCACCACGTGTTCACCTCGTGGGAATCGAGCCTGCGCCATTGGGAACCGATTGCCAACCGATCGATCTGCGTCTTGGTCTTGATCCGGTAGAAGCCAGGAATCCTAGAGGAGTTGTTGTTCTTCATATCCCGGGTAAGGGCCTTGGTGCGCGCCTTCAACGAGGCCTCAGTGCCCTGGCACGACACGCCCAACCACTCGTGCCGATCAGGCTTGGGCTCCTTCGCCGAGGCGGAGCTAGGGATAACAGCTACGACCAGCATGATAGCCACGATTGCGCTCGTGACCTCTGCGACCAGGCTCGAGCGACCTGCACCGATAGGCATGGGGCCAGTATGCAAGAACCGTTGTCAGAACTCGAAATCACTTCCGGAACTCCCACGCTCCTCGCGTATCGGAACGTTGCCGACTTGCCGCAATTGCTGACAGGAATTCGGCAGGAATCGCCGCGTCGTCAAACGAGCGTTCCCGGTAGTTCCCAGGCTTTCAGGCCCTGGAATCGCGGGGACGGCCAACACCTGTCTCAGTCAGAGCGGAGGGTCAAGTCGACTGTCGCCGCTGCGTTCCAGCGGGCCGGAACCCTGCCGCGCACCTACCGCCCACTGCAGCTCGCGGGCCAGCGCATAGCGCTCCTCGGAATCGGTATCGGGTGCCTGTTGGGAGGGCTGGCTCTGCGTGAGGCCGCACACCGATTCGCGACGCAGCCGGTAGATCAACGCGACCCCCAGAATTCCCAAACCCGCCACACCGAGATAGGGCTGCACGGGCGCGAAGAACTCCACGGCGCCTGTAGTGCCCAGGGCCAAGAGCACGAGTTTGTTGCACACGGGGCAGCCGATGGCGAAGTACGTCAGCAGTCCCCCGACGGCGCCGCCCTTGGCAACACTGTCCGCGCGCTCGGCATGAACCGGACCAGGCTCGTTTCGCACGTACGTGGCGAATAGCAGCCCTGACAGCGCGGAGGTGAGGATCAACACCTTCATGGCCCAGTCCGTGGGTTCGATCGAGCGGCCGAAGACCGGGTTGGGGATCACCGCGGTGGTCAGCCCGAGGAGCAGGAAAGCGGCCAAAGTGCCGCCGACCGCCGCGATCCAGCGCCGGCGACTCCAGGTCAGCAGGGAGGCAAGGAAGCAGTCGGGCACTGATCCAGAATACCCCAGGGGGTTTGCTTCTGCTCAGTCCCAGCCCCACGAATCGGCCACCTGTCCGGTAGTCGCCAACCAGGAGCCAGACGCAGGCTACCAGCAGCTCAATGAAAACACCCATTGTGAACATGGCAATCACCTTCGACCCGACTACTCCTGTCACGACTGGGGTGGGTACCACGCCAGTCGCCAGCGTCCGGGGTGCCGGTCTTGCGCTCAGGACGTGTGGAGTCTGATCGACTGTACGAGAGGCTGCGCGGTACGCATCATGGGACGCGGATCCGGCAGGAAGCGATCCTGCAGGATCGTGAGCGTGGGTTCCGGGTGGAAGACTGCGCAATCTGGTCATGGGCCACTCGTGGACATGCGAAGTCTCGTCGGGGAGCGATCGAACTGGCCAGCGTGAAAGAATACATCTGGCGCAGGGAGGCAAACTGATGTCGCGACAGGAAGACTTCGACACCATCAAGAACGAACTGCAAGGGGAACTTGACGCGATCCGCAAACGCCACAAGGCAGGCGATGATGTCAGCGAGTACGCCGCCGGGTTCGCCGCCGGGTTCCGATCAGCCACCGGCGTCGGTGCCGCCACAGTCTCCGGTGAGGGCATCGTCAGCGTCGTCAGCGAATCCACCAACAGATACCCTCACCAGCGCGAAGAACTCATCGACCGGTGCATCGCGGCGATCGACCAGGACTACGTGGGCCATATGAAACGCCGCTGACGTACGGTCACCCGACCGCGGAAGGTGGTCGCAGGACTATGTGAAGTGGGCTCGCGCCACACGACAGTGTGACCGGGCCTTTCGCATGTCCAGGGCGCGAACCGGCGGCCAGCGCACGGCCCTCGATTCAGAGGTAGGAAGCCGACCGATTGGGAACGGCGTCGTGCTGGTTCAGGGACGCGTTGATGCACGCGGCGTCAGCAGATAGTGGCAGGACACGTCCCTGGCTCCCTCGGTGATTGCACGCAGGAGTTCCTCACCTACGAGGTGGCCGTTGGCGTCAGCCTCGAGGGACAGCGTAGTGATCGAGGGTCGGAGTAACTGTTCTCTGATTCCCTCGGCCTGGGCGGCGAACAGAAGGTCACCGGGTATGCTCAGTGCCGCGTCATGTACAGCGTTCAGGAAAGCGACTGGATAGCCGGGCACGGCAAAGACGCCGTCGCAGCCGGACCTGAGCAGCCGGTGCAGCCCGGCAGGAATCTCGTCGGGTCCTGCGATCACAGCGATACGGTCGGGCTGATCATGGTTTCGACACCACTGTTGATAGATGTCTGTCAGCGCCTTCTGGAGCAACGGGTAGCGGCTCACCATCAGTATTCCCGGCTGCTGGGCTCCGTTGTCGAACAGGTGATCCAGGACAGCGTCGATCGCGGCCGGCCAGTCGATGTCGGCGCAGTGCAGGCCGGCGACCCGTCCACCGGTCGCTCCGACGAGGACCGGCACTTGCCGGGAGAGGACGCTCAGTTGTTCCAGGTCGCCGGGCAGGGCCAGGGCGAACAGGGCATCGAAGTCCTCTTCGCATTGGCGTAGGCCGGTGTCGCTTGGGAGCAGCGTCACCCTGACACTTCCTGCTTGCAGGGTTCCGATCAAGCTGGAAAGGAACAGCGGCTGGAACAGGCTGATGTCAGGGCCTGATGTGTAGCGGTGCTGGTGATGGTCCACGAGAATCGCTACCGACTTCACAGTCTCTTCCCGCAGCCCACGCGCCGCGGTGTTGACGCGGTACCCGAGCTGTTCGGCGGCCCGCTGCACTCGTGCTCGGGTCTGCTCAGAGATCCCTGGTTCTCCTCGCAACGCCAACGATGCCGCCGACACGGACACTGATGCTGCCAGGGCCACGTGCCGTAACGTCGGTCGCTCCCCACTCATCGTCGCTCCTGTCCGGGCAGCCGTGGCCGTGCTGTTCGAACGAACCGGCGCCACAACACGGGTGTGGGGGTGAGCCTACTCGCCCTTCGGCGGCTTTCAGTCTCGTTAGGCGCAACACAGGATCACAAGCTGACGGTGCTCCAGCCACCCTTGCAGCCGCTACGGTGTTGCTGAGCACGGTGGTCATCCCCAGCTGATCCCTGTCGGGTGGTCCACTTCGTCAAGGGTGGCTGATTGGCGTGGCTCCTCAGTGGCGTCCTCGGGCTCCGGCGCTGGCATCCATCGGGTCGACTCCGATCGGGCTGCAGTTGGACCTCAACTCCCCTCGGCCGCCAGCATTCCGGCCAGGACCACCAGCAACACTGAGGCGGCGACGATGACGGTCACCTGAGCTGAAGTCTGCTGGATACTCCAGCCCCAGGTATCGAGGCTGCCACTGTCGTATCCCCCGGCCAGGGCGAGGGCCGTCGTGATGCCCAGCTGAGCGACCAGACCTCGGGCCACAGCGCCTGCGCTGCACGTCAGCAGTAACTGATGCTGTCGCCTCAGTTCCAGTTTGCTGTCGACCACTCAACAATCGTCGCCCATGAAGTGGCAGCCCAGAACGGGGACCACCCCCGCGTGCGCATGGTTGGCTGCCGACGATTCGGGCCGGTGCCGCGGGTAGGCTCAGTGGATGCCCCTGTGGAGCGCGTCGGGACCGGATCTGGTGGTCGAGGCTGACTGTGCGGAACTGCTCCCACTGCTACCCGACGCCGGCTTCTCGATGATCTATATCGATCCACCCTTCAACACCGGACGCACCCAGCGCCGGCAGTCCCTGCGGACGGTGCGAGACCCGGGCGGCTCGCGTGTGGGTTTCAAGGGTCAGTCCTACCGGACCGTCAAGGGCACGCTGTTCGGCTACGACGATTCCTTCACCGACTACTGGGAGTTCCTGGAGCCGAAGCTGGAACACGCGTGGCGCCTGCTCGCCGATGACGGGACCCTGTATCTGCATCTCGACTACCGGGAGGTTCACTACGCGAAGGTCCTCCTCGATGCCCTTTTCGGCCGGGAGTGTTTTCTCAACGAGATCATCTGGGCCTACGACTACGGCGGCAAGACCAAGTCACGCTGGCCCGCCAAGCATGACAACATCCTCGTCTATGTGAAGGACCCCGTCGGCTTCTACTTCAACAGTGAGCAGGTTGATCGCGAGCCGTACATGGCACCGGGTCTGGTCACTGCGGAGCAGGCAGCCCGCGGCAAGCTCCCCACCGACGTGTGGTGGCACACGGTCGTCTCGCCCACGGGCAGGGAGAAGACCGGCTACGCCACCCAGAAGCCGGAGGGGATCGTCCGGAGGATGGTGCAGGCCAGCACCCGGCCGGGGGACTGGGTACTCGACTTCTTCGCCGGCAGCGGGACACTGGCTTCGGTGGCCGCCAAGCTGGACAGGCGTTTCGTGGTCGCCGATGTCAGCCCCGATGCCGTCGGGGTGATCAGGCAACGGTTGAGCGGTAAGGGGGGCGTCGCGCCCCAGCGCGAGGTGTCCTATCGTTCGCTCGGCAGCCCGCCATAGTGAACCTGCGTCGGGGTGTCCACGACTTGACATTTCAGTGGCGCAGGAGGAATCTGGGATCGTGCGAAGCATTCGCCTTGTAGTAACGTAGCGCGTCGAGACACCCTCGACGCGCTAACCCTCCGTCGCCCACAAGGGCCGGGGGGTTCTTTCGTTTCGGGACGTGGCTCACCAAGACCACGACTCGAAACGGGTGGGGTCCGTTGGCCCGGTGATCCCGGACCCGGACCCCACCCGTGGCGGAGGCAGCGCGCAGAGACCGAGAGGACCCGGTATGAGTGAGCGGATGACTGGTTCGCAGAGTCTGGTGCGTTCCCTGGAACACGCAGATGTTGAAGTGGTGTTCGGGATTCCGGGCGGAGCCATTCTGCCCGCCTACGACCCGCTGATGGACTCCAAGCAGATCAGACACATTCTGGTCCGTCACGAGCAGGGAGCGGGTCATGCCGCCGAGGGCTATGCGACCGCCACCGGCAAAGTCGGTGTCTGTATGGCGACATCCGGGCCCGGTGCCACCAACCTGGTGACCGCGCTCGCCGACGCCTACATGGACTCCGTGCCGATCGTGGCCATCACCGGCCAGGTCGGTGCGGCAGCCATCGGAACCGACGCCTTCCAGGAGGCTGACATCCGGGGCATCACGTTCCCCATCACCAAGCACAACTACCTGATTACCGATCCGGCCGAGATTCCGGCAGCGATCGCTGAGGCGTTCCACATCGCGGCAACTGGTCGTCCCGGACCCGTGCTGGTCGACATCAGCAAGACCGCTCTGCAGGCCGAGACGGAATTCGAGTGGCCCGAACGTCTCGAGATGCCCGGCTACCGCCCCACCCGCAAGCCGAACAACCGGCAGATCAAACAGGCTGCGAAGCTGATCACCGCTTCGGAGAAGCCGGTGCTCTATGTCGGCGGGGGAGTGATCAAGGCCGGTGCCGCAGCCGAGTTGCGCATGATGGCCGAGACCTCTGGGATTCCGGTCGTCACCACCCTGATGGCCCGGGGTGCCTTCCCCGACGATCATGAACTGCACCTCGGGATGCCCGGTATGCACGGCTCTGTGGCGGCCGTCGGGGCGCTGCAGAAGGCGGACCTCCTGATCGCCGTTGGAACCCGGTTCGACGACCGGGTCACCGGCCATCTCGACTCGTTCGCCCCGAACGCCCGGATCATTCACGCAGACGTGGACCCGGCCGAGATCGGCAAGAACAAGCCGGTGGACGTGCCGATCGTCGGTGATGCGCGGGAGATTCTGGCCGCGCTGGCTGTAGCGACCCAGACTGAGATCGAGAAGGGCGAACGTGCTGACATCACCGCTTGGCGTGAGCGGGTGGCCGGCTGGAAGACCAACTACCCGCTCGGCTACGACGAACCGGACGATGGCACCCTGTCGCCCCAGTACGTGATCGAGCGTCTCGGTGAGCTCGCTGGGCCTGAGGCCATCTATTGCGCGGGTGTGGGCCAGCACCAGATGTGGGCCAGTCAGTTCATCCGCTTCGAGAACCCCCGGACATGGCTGAACTCCGGTGGCGCGGGAACCATGGGGTATGCGGTCCCAGCCGCGATGGGGGCCAAGGTGGGAGTTCCGGATGCGACTGTGTGGGCGGTCGATGGGGACGGCTGCTTCCAGATGACGAATCAGGAACTGGCCACGTGCACCATCAACAACATCCCCATCAAAGTGGCACTGATCAACAACTCCGCACTCGGCATGGTCCGGCAGTGGCAGACCCTGTTCTACTCCGAGCGGTACTCCAACACCGACCTCAACAGCCACGAGTTCCCCGACTTCGTCAAGCTCGCGGAGGCCTATGGTGCGGTGGGGCTGCGCTGCGAGACCGCCGAGGAGGTGGACGCGACGATCGAGAAGGCAATGAGCATCAACGACCGGCCTGTCGTGGTGGACTTCCGGGTTCACAAGGATGCGATGGTGTGGCCGATGGTCGCCGCCGGTATGAGCAACGACGAGATCAAGTACGCGCGCGATCTCGCGCCCGAATGGGAAAGAGGGACCGAGGAATGAGTCGCCACACACTGTCCGTGCTCGTCGAGGATGTCTCAGGCGTGCTGGCCCGTATCGCCGGCCTCTTCGCCCGGCGCGGCTTCAACATCGAGTCCCTCGCGGTGGGTCCCACGGAGAAGGCGGGCGTCTCGCGGATGACGATCGTCGTCAACGTCGATGAGCAGCCCCTCGAGCAGGTGACCAAACAGCTCAACAAGCTGGTCAACGTGATCAAGATCGTGGAACTGGACCCGGAGCGGTCGGTGACCCGAGAGTTGATCCTGATCAAGGTGCGTGCGGGTCAGGAGACCCGGTCACACATCCTGGAGACCGCGCAGCTGTTCCGGGCCAAGGTTGTGGATGTCTCGGCCGACACGGTCGTGATCGAGGGGACCGGTAGTCGCGGGAAACTCAACGCGCTCATCGAGATCCTGGAGCCCTACGGCATCCAAGAACTGATCCAGTCCGGTGCCGTCGCGACCGCGCGCGGCGGTCGCGGCATCTCCGAACGGAACCTCCGCTCGGCCTGACTCCCCGGACAAAGCGCCCCAGATGGGGCGTATCCGGCACCGGGGCCGACCTGGCGCGCTGAGCATCCGGCATCTCGATAGGCTCGGCTGCACAGCGACCCCTGGGCGGGGCCGCGCCGTTGTACCGGATGAAGTGATCGCGACATGGATGATGCCCCCGCGACACAGCCTTCGGCGCACGTCTTCGCGCGGTTGCCCGAGATTCCGGTCCGCTCCAGTGATCCCCAGGCGGGAGCGCGGCGACTCGTGGTGTCGCTGGTGGTTGCCGTGGTCGTTGTTCTGCTGGCCTTCGTCAGCGTGGCGGCCCTCTTCTCGGCCCGGGGTGAACTCCCCGTCGAGCCTCGGGCGCTGAGTTTCGGGCCGTTCGAGGTGGTGGTCTCCACCCAGGTGCCGGACTGGGACTTCCTGTTGCTCGTCGGCCTCAGCCTCGTGCTGGTGGCGGCTGTTGCGATCGCCCTCGAGATCACGGCCACGCTGCTGACCGTCAACCCGGATCGCGAAGTGCTGGACGAGCTGCGAGGGGACACCGCGGATCCGGCGACCTGTCCGGACATCCGCATCACCATCCTGGTACCGGCGCACAACGAGGAGGCGTCGCTGCCCGTGACGCTCGGGGCGCTGGCCCAGCAGACCCGGCAGCCCGACCGGGTCATCGTGGTGGCTGACAACTGCACTGACCGGACGCCGCAGATCGCCGAGGAGATGGGCTACGAGGTCTTCCGCTCGGTCAACAACGCCGACAAGAAGGCCGGCGCCCTCAATCAGGCGCTCACCAGGATCCTGCCCGAGTCCGAGGTCTGCGATGTGTTCATGGTCATGGATGCCGACACCAGCCTGGCCCCCAGGTTCCTCGAGGTGGGGGCCCAGCGGTTCCGCGCCGACCCGGAGCTGAGCTCGGTCGGAGGGGTGTTCTACGGCGAAGGTGGCAGCGGCCTGCTGGGCCAGTTCCAGCGCAATGAGTACACTCGCTACTCGCTGCAGATCCGGGCCCGCCACGGCAGGGTCTTCGTGCTGACCGGGACTGCTTCGATGTTCCGTTCCCAAGCGTTGCTGGACGTGGCTGCGGCCCGGGGCGTCATCATTCCCGGTGGTACTGGGCAGGTCTATGACACGGAGGCCCTCACCGAGGACAACGAGCTGACGCTGGCGCTGAAGTCGCTCGGCGGCTCCATGACCTCGCCCGCGGAGTGTCAGGTGACCACAGAGATCATGCCGACCTGGCGCAACCTCTGGGTCCAGCGCAAGCGCTGGCAGCGGGGGGCCCTGGAGAACCTCAGTGAGTACGGCATCACCCGGGCAACGGTGCGCTACTGGGGCCAGCAGTTCGGCATCGCCTACGGCACCATCGCGCTGAATCTGTTCCTGCTCCTGATGTTCATCACGATCGTGGCCGTGGACCAGTGGATCTGGTTCCCGTTCTGGCTGGCGGTGGGACTGGTGTTCGTGGTGGAACGCGTCGCGACCGTCTGGCGGGGCGGCTGGCGCGCCCGGATACTGGCGGCGGTGCTGGTGCCTGAACTGGGCTATGACCTGTTCCTGCAGGCGGTGTTCGTGAAGTGTCTGTTCGACATCTCCATGGCCAAACGAACCACCTGGGGCCATGTCGAACACGGACCCGGGGCGGGCGCATGAACACCCTCGCCGGCATGCTGCTGCCCCAGAGCGTGCTCAGTTCCAACTGGTTCGCGGTGCTAGCGGCCGTGGTCGGATTCAACACCCTGGTGTATGTCGGGCTCAGCCTGTCCAAACTCGTACCCCTGCCCAAGCCGGTCCCGCCGAGCCGGCTCAGGTCGTTGCTGACCCAGGCGGGTCTTGACAGTGAAGGAGACAACCCCATGGATCTGGTGCCGGAGCAACCCAGCGATGACGGCTCTCCCTATGAGCGGTTGCGCGGGAGCGTGGCCAAGAACGACATCCCGCAGGCATTCTCGATAGCTGGCGGTTTCGTGCTGCTGATGGCCGTGACGACGCTGCTGGCCCTGGAACCCACAGTCGCGAGCTTCCTGCTCCAGCTATTGCTCGGACTCGCCATGCTCCTGCTGGGGCAACTGCTCGGTAGGGGCCGGTACGAGGCAAGGACTCTCATGCGGCTGTGGGTCCTCGTGTGCTGGCTGCTGGTGTGCTTGGCGGTCTTCGACGCGGCGACGCTGGGCAACCAGACCCCCCTGACATACTCCCTGATTGTTGTGGTCGGCTATGCGCCGGTGACGCTAGCCTGGCGCCCCGCGCTGTTGGGGGCCGGTGCCATGTGGCTCACGATGCTGTTCGCCAGCCTGTACGTGGTCGGCGACGAGGACTGGCGGATCATCATCGCCACTTCGCTCGGTCTGATGGTTGGTCTGATCCTGCTGCATCTGCGCCTGACCGCACTCGACCGGATCAGCGACGAGCAGGCCCGCTCGGAGGCCATCGCCTCCACCGATGTCGTCACAGGCACACTGACCCGCAACGGGCTACAGAGCCTCATGCCAGCACTCGGATCGCTGGCCTCACGAGCGTCGCAGGACGTGTGCGTGGTGGTCGTCGAGGTGGACCGCCTCGGAGATGCGGTCCACGACTACGGCCACGGGTATGCGAGGAGACTGCTCCGTGCGGTCGGCGATGCGATCGTCGGCAATATGAGGACCGGAGACCTGGTCTCGCACTGGGGTGGCGGCCACTTCGTGATCGCCGGGATGGGCGCCGGGCCTGACCCCGAGATGCTGGCCGATCGCATCGAGGCGACCGTGAACGGCAGTGGAGTGACGATGGGAAAGTGGCCGATGACTGTGAGCGTGGGCAGGGTCGCAGGAGATCCGAGCGTCACGACCTTCGAGGCCCTGGTCAGCGAGGCCGACGGCCAGGTGCGGGGCGGCTCGGGGATATCGTCTGGCTGATGTGGGTGGGACTTCCGGGCGATTCGCTCGGAGCCTGTCAGCTCAGTCGGCCAGGCGCCGCGACGGGGGTGGCAGTTTGGCTGCGACCTCCGCGATGACGGCTGCGGGACAGTCGTCGAGGGGTACCTGGCTGAGCCGGACGCGGGGCTTGCGGAAAGAGGCCTTCTCCGCACCCGAGTGCTTCAGGAGATCCCGGTATTCGCGACGGACGTAGATGACGATCACAGTCACGCTGATGGCAACGCATGCTGCCCAGATCACCCAGAACATGTCCACCCCCTCGGGGACAACGACTAGGTCCCATTGCAACACGGAGGCCAATAATCCACCAAATTGCCGAATGGCTCAGTACACTGTCGCTCCCGGCGCCGTGCTTCGCCCTGCTGATCGCACGGAAGGACCACGGCCGACCGGGATTTCACACCGGCACGGCACGGCGCGTACCCTTTGAACAGGGTGTCCGATGCTCGGATTGACCGCACCAAGCCTTCGACTGCCAAGGGACTGCAATGGCCAAGCTGTACTACAACGACGACGCTGACCTCTCCATCATCCAGAACCGGGTCGTGGCCATCATCGGCTACGGTTCGCAGGGACACGCGCATGCGCTGAGCCTGAGGGATTCAGGCGTCGACGTCCGGGTGGGTCTCAAGGAGGGTTCGGCGAGCAGGGCCAAGGCCGAGCAGGCCGGTCTGCGGGTTGTCGATCCCGCCACTGCGGCCGCCGAGGCCGACGTCATCATGATCCTGGTGCCCGATCCCGCTCAGCGCGACCTGTACAGCAGCGCCATCGAGCCGAACCTGCAGGAGGGTGATGCCCTCTTCTTCGCCCACGGCTTCAACATCCGGTTCGGATACATCCAGCCGCCGTCGTTCGTCGATGTCTGCATGGTCGCGCCCAAGGGTCCCGGTCACCTCGTCCGGCGTGAGTACGAGTCGGGACGGGGCGTCCCCGCCCTGATCGCGGTCGAGCAGGATGCCACCGGTGAGGCCTTCCCCCTCGCGCTGAGCTATGCGGCGGCAATCGGCGCCCTGCGCGCTGGAGGCATCGAGACGACGTTCACCGAGGAGACCGAGACCGATCTCTTCGGAGAGCAGGCCGTCCTCTGCGGTGGTGCCTCCCAGTTGGTGATGTACGGCTTCGAGACCCTGACCGAGGCCGGGTATCAGCCCGAGGTGGCCTACTTCGAGTGTCTCCACGAGCTCAAGCTGATCGTGGATCTGATGTACGAGGGTGGCATCGCCAAGCAGCGCTGGAGCGTCTCGGACACCGCAGAGTATGGCGACTATGTCTCAGGTCCGCGGGTGATCGACGAGCGAGTCAAGGAGAACATGAAGGCAGTGCTCTCCGACATCCAGTCCGGTGTGTTCGCCAAGCGGTTCATCGAGGATCAGGACGCCGGTGGCCCGGAGTTCCTGGACCTGCGCGCGAAGGGTGAGACGCACCCGATCGAAGAGACAGGTCGCGAACTGCGCAAGCTGATGGCCTGGGTCGACTCGGGCAACGATGACTACACCGAGGGAAGTGCTGCTCGCTGAGTCGAGTCGTGATCGCGATCACGCGTCCGTGACGCGGTCGGCAGGGGCTGATCGGGGTTGTGACAGGATCGACCGGATCGCCCGAACCGGGAGGGAGCTGCGATGACCGGAGCTGACAGCACCTCGCTCGTCGAGCGTGATTCCCGGGTCCTCTGGCATCCGTTCACCCAGCACTCCCGCTGGCTCGAGGACCGGCCCATTGTGGTGGACCGTGCCGAGGGCATGTACTTCTGGGATATCGATGGGACGCGCTATCTCGACGGGGTGTCCTCGCTGTGGGTCAACGTCCACGGTCACGCACACCCGGAGATCGTGGCAGCGATCACCGAACAGATCCGGCGCCTGGACCACACCACCTTCCTCGGCCTGACCCACGAGCCGGGCATCCGGCTGGCCGAGGAACTGCTGGGTGTGGCACCGCCCGGGCTGCAACGGGTCTTCTACGCCGGAGACGGTTCCAGTGCGGTTGAGGCTGCGCTCAAGATGGCGTATCAGGCGCATGCCCAGACCACCGGGGTACGTCCGCTCATCGTCCACCTGGCCGAGGGGTATCACGGCGACACTCTGGGTGCCGTCAGTGTCGGAGGGATCTCGCTGTTCCACGAGACCTACCGCTCCATCATGCTGGAGACCCGTCAGATCGGCAGTCCCGGTCTGCGAGAGGTCGGACAGACCCCGGCTGAGCGGGCCGCAGAGGTGCTGGCCGAACTGCGCGACCTGATGGCCGCGGAAGGATCACAGGTCTGCGCGGTCATCGTCGAGCCGATGGTGCAGGGGGCCGGCGGCATGCTCACGCATCACGCAGACTTCCTGCGCGGTGTGCGCGAAGTCTGCGACGCCACCGGTGCTTTCATGATCGCCGACGAGGTGGCTACGGGGCTCGGCCGTACGGGTGCGATGTTCGCTGTGGACCATGCCGCAGTGGCTCCGGACCTGCTGACCCTCGGCAAGGGCGTCACCGGCGGGGTCCTGCCGCTGTCCGCGGTGCTCGCCACCGAGGCCATCTATGAAGCGTTCCTCGGCGCGCCCATCGAGGCCAAGACGTTCTTCCACGGCCACTCCTACACCGCCAACCCGCCGGCGGCTGCGGCTGCCCTGGCGAATCTCAACTTGATGCGCCGCAACAACACCGTGGTCCGGGCACAGGAGATCGGCGACCGGATCGGCCGCAACCTGGCGGTACTTGACGAGCACCCAGGGGTCAAGGAGGTCCGGCGGCTGGGTACGATGACCGGGATCGAGGTCTTCGCCAAGACCGAGCGGACCGGATTCGACATCTGCCAGCAGGCGCGCAGAGCCGGAGTGTGGGTCCGCCCCCTCGGTGATGTGGTCATTCTCATGCCCCCGTTGGCGCTGCGTGATGACGAGGTCGATCAGTTGACTGGTGCCGTCACCGATTCGATCGATGCGGTACTCGGATGACCTGGTCCCACCTGACCCAGGCCGCAGCCCAGCGTTCGGCGGCGGGACTCGATCGCAGCCTCCGATCGCGTGAACAGGGCGAGCAACTCCTCGACCTGGCTGGGAACGATTACCTGGGGCTCAGCGACGATCCCCGGGTCGTTGCCGCGGCCCAGGAAGCGCTGCGGGCCTGGGGCGCCGGAGCCACGGCCTCCCGGCTCATCACCGGTTCGATCCGCCTGCACGAAGACCTTGAGGCGGCGCTGGCCGCGTACTTCGGAGCTGCCGGTGCCCTGGTATTCAGCTCGGGATACCTCGCAAATCTGGCGGCCATCACGGCGCTGGCCGACGACGAGACCCTGATCGTCTCTGATGCCTTCAACCATGCTTCGATCGTCGACGCGTGTCGACTGTCACGGGCTGACGTCGTCATCGTGCCACATCGTGACATTGCCGCTTTATCCCACGCACTCGAGGCGAACAATCGCAGGCGCGCACTGGTGGTGACGGAGTCAGTATTCAGCGTGGACGGTGATGCAGCAGACCTCAGCGGCCTGTATGAGGTGAGCAGCCGTCATGGCGCGGCCCTGCTCGTGGACGAGGCGCACAGCTTCGGGGTGGTCGGCGAAGGTGGCAGTGTGGCGGCCGCCGGGCTGGCTGGACGGGAGGATATCGTCATCACCGCCACCCTGTCCAAGGCTGCAGGTGCTCAGGGTGGCGCGATCATCGCCGCGCAGCCCGTGATCGAGCACCTGATCAACACCGCCCGACCGCTGATCTTCGACACGGGACTCGCCCCGGCTGCCACTGCCGCCGCGCTGGCAGCGGTACGGATCATGACCACTGACCCGGACCGCTGCGCCAAGGTGCGGGAGGCCGCCCGGCGCATCCACGGACTTGCGGTCGCCAGAGGGCTGGAAGCCGCTGCGCCCGACGGCGCCGTCGTATCGGTGGTGCTGCCCGATGCGAGAGGCGGCGTGGCTGAGCGCGAGCGCTGGCGGTCGCGCCAGATCCTCGTCGGCTTGTTCCGCCCGCCCTCGGTCCCCGACGGCCGCTCGCGGCTGCGCCTCACCGCCAAGGCGACCCTCACAGAGTCCGACTTCGAACACATCGATTCGGCGCTGGCAGGCGTTCCCACTGAGGTGATCCTGCCGGAGACTGAGCCAGGCCCCAGCCGTGGGCGAGGTGTGACAGCGACGATCGCGTCACCATGATCTGGCTCGTGACGGGGACCGGGACCGAGGTCGGGAAGACGGTTGCCGCAGCTGCTCTGTGCTCGGTGGCGCTTGAGCGGGCAGGGCACAGCAGCGACGTCGGCATGATCAAGCCTGTCCAGACCGGACTCGCCTCCGGCGAGCCGGGCGATGCGGCTGAGGTCAGGCGCCTCAGCACTGTGGCGTCGTATGAGCTCCGCCGGTTCCCCGACCCGCTCTCGCCGGAGGCGGCGGCGCGTACCTCCGGGCAACCTGAGGTGAGCGTGGCGCAGCTCAGCGAAGCGATCCGGGCCATCTGCGCGGCTCACGATGACGTCTTCGTGGAGGGTGCGGGAGGTCTGCTGGTGCGGCTCAACGCAGCCGGAGAGACCTTCGCCGATCTCGCCGAGGCATTGCAGTGTCCAGTCATCCTGGTGGTGGCAGCCGAGCTCGGCACACTCAACCACACCGCGCTCACCGTGGCGGTGCTGCGGCAGCGAGGCCTCGATCTCGCCGGGATCATCATCGGGTCCTGGCCGCGTGACCCCTCGCTGGCCTGCCGTGAGAATCTGATCGATCTGCCCCGGTTCGGGCCACTGCTGGGCAGGCTCCCGGAGCGAGCCGCGCAACTGCCTGTTGACAGGTTCCGCGCCGATGCCCCTGCCTGGCTGCGGCTGCCTGAACGCCAGCAGTGATAATGGTTCAACGAGAAGGAGTGGGATGAGCGAAGTGATCGACCTGACCGGTGATGTCCTTGTCCAGGCACGCGAACAGGTGCTGGAGAACGGCCGCGGCCTCGACGAGTCCGATGTCCTGCGCGTCCTGCGCCTTCCCGACGACCGGATCGGGGACCTGCTTCAGCTCGCCCACGACGTGCGCATGAAGTGGTGCGGACCCGAGGTCGAGGTGGAGGGCATCATCTCGTTCAAGACGGGTGGATGTCCCGAGGACTGTCACTTCTGCTCGCAGTCCGCACGTTTCCCGTTCTCGCCCGTGGGTGTGGAGACCCTGGACATCGATCAGCTGGTGCGGGCAGCAAAGCAGTCGGCGGCCACCG
>JAGQTY010000017.1:0-16256 GCA_020438795.1 Actinomycetota bacterium | reverse complement strand
CTGTGGGAGATGGGGGTGCATCGCTACAACCACAATCTCGAGACGGCCCGCTCTCACTTCCCCGAGGTGGTGACCACGCACACGTGGGAGGAACGTCGCGAGACCCTGCAGCGGGTCATCGACAGCCAGATGGAGGTCTGCTGCGGCGGAATCCTTGGGATGGGGGAGACCCTCGAGCAGAGAGCCGAGTTCGCCGCTCAGCTCGCCGAGCTGAACCCGCATGAGGTGCCGATCAACTTCCTCGACCCACGGCCCGGAACACCGTTCGAGCATCTGGAGCCGCTGAGCTCAGCGGATGCCCTCCGAGCCATCGGGGCGTTCAGGCTCGCCATGCCGCACACGGTGCTTCGCTACGCCGGCGGTCGGGAGATAACGCTGGGAGACCTCGGTACCAAGGAGGGCCTCGAGGGTGGCATCAATGCTGTCATCGTCGGGAACTATCTCACGACCTTGGGACGAGATCCACGAGAGGATATCGAGCTGCTGGACGAACTGAGCATGCCGATCCGCTCGGTCTCCGAGGTGTTGTAGTCCCATCCGTCTCGGCCCCGTACTGCTGGCACCACTGACGCGTGGTCGGTGCAGGCTTTTCGGGCGCCGCAGCCCGGTAGTTCCGATCGTGTGAACGACTGGTGGGCAATACACCTGAATGCCGGTATCGCCCGATTCTTCGGGCGCGAACCGTCGCCGGGAACTGGCAGTATGTGCGAATGGTCGATTGGTTGCGGTTCGGTGCAGACATGGAGGACCTGGCGACGCAGACGCTTCGCACAGGCAAGCAGGTGACGGGGCTGTTGCGCCCCACGGTCATTCAGCCCTATCGGGGTTTTGTGGCCGATGGGGTCGCCAACATCCGAGCCCGGGTGATGGAGGAGCCGGTCTTCGACGCGACTCCCAAGGGGCTAAGGATCGATGCCACCCTGGCCGCGAACCTGCTGCGCTGGGTGGTACTCGACATCGCCGGGATCGAGGTCACCGTCACGATGGGTGATCGCAGCGTGAAAGTCAATAGCAACGAGAACGGCTTCGTGATTGCCAAGATTCCGGTCGATGATGATCTGGAGCCCGGCTGGCATGAGGTGTTCTTCTCTGCCGAGGATCAGGGCGAGGAGATTACCGCGAAAGGCCGAGTGGTGCTGCCGGACCCCGGCTCCGAGGTGGGCTTCATCACCGACATCGACGACACCATCCTGGCGACCGGCATGACCGAGGGCCTCAAGGCGGTGCAACGGACACTGCTGCGGGATGCGTATGGGCGCAAGCCGGTGCCGGGAACGCCGAGCCTCTACCGGGGCCTGGCCCGCGGCGCTGAGCACAACCGTCCCGAAGCCACCTTCTTCTATGTGTCATCCGGGCCGTGGAACCTGTATGACATGCTCATCCAGTTCCTCGGTGTCCGAGGGTTTCCCCGTGGGCCGATCTTCCTCACCGACTGGCGACCCGGGGCCCCTGTGCCGGAGACCGAGCTGGAGGGTGAGGAGGAGAAGTTGTCGGTACGGCACAAGCGTGCACGGATCCGCAGAATCCTCGATTCCTACCCAGACCTGCAGTTCGTGCTCATCGGCGACAGTGGTGAACACGACGTGCAGGTCTACCAGGAGTTCCTCGAATCCGACGGGGATCGCATCAAGGTGGCCTTCATCCGGGATGTGGAGGCGGATCCGCCGAATGTGGATGCTGAGGACTCGCTGGAGCCCGTTGACACCTCGCAGTTGGTCACGGTCCGGGACTCGATCGAGATGGCGAGGATCGCACGGCGCCTCGGTCTCATCGATTCGCTGACGGTTGAAGAGGTACTGACGGAGATCGACGCCCGCGTCTGATCGCTCCACTCACCAACACCCGCAGCATCGCAGTCCTCTGCTCCGCCCAACGGTGGCAGGGGCGCACTGCGTGCGGCTAATCTCCTGTAGTGACCGATCGCCCCACCACTGTGTCAGTGCTGACAGTCGGCGTGCTCGGCGGTCTGCTCTCCGGCATGTTCGGCGTGGGTGGCGGCATCGTCATGGTGCCGCTGCTGGTGATCTGGCTGGGACTCGACCAGCGACGGGCCATCGCGACATCGTTGGTCGCCATCGTGCCCATCGCGATCGCGGGAATGATCGGCTACGCCTTCGGCTCCAACGTGGACTGGCGCGCGGGCCTGATCCTGGGCATCGGTGGGATCATCGGTGGTCAGCTGGGCGTATGGCTCCTGCACAGGATTCCCGTCCGCGTGGTTCAGGTGCTGTTCGCGGCGGTGCTCGTCTACTCAGCCTGGCGACTGGTGTTCCCCGCCGAGACAACCGGTGTGGAGCCGGAGCAGCTGCCTTGGCTGCTCCTGGTCGTGGCAGGGGTGGCCGCCGGTGTTCTCAGTGGTCTGCTGGGAGTCGGCGGTGGCATCATTCTGGTCCCAACTCTGGTGCTGCTCGTGGGCCTCGGCATCGACGGTGCCAGGGGCACCAGTCTGCTGGTCGTCATCATCACCGCGCTCACAGCATCGTTCACCAACCTGCGTACCGGTCGTGCGGACGCTTCGATCGGCATCCGGGCCGGGCTGGCCGGCACACCGGCAGCCATCCTGGGTGCACTGGTCGGTCAGTGGGTTCCGGAGCAACTGGCCAGTGCACTGTTCGCGCTGCTGATGCTGGTTGCTGCGTTCCAGGTCCTCTCCAGAGCAATCCGCGGCCGGGATCGGGAACCACGGTCAGAATCGGCGACCACGCTGGAGCAGCCGCAGGGGGGACAGACCCGGGATATGTGACGACGCGCCGCTGCGGCTGCTGAGACAGTGAACACGGCAATCGGGACACTCAGCCAGGCGGCACCTCAGGTGGGCACGGCCACCGAGGAGAGGAATTGGGTCCAGCGCTCACGGTCCACAAAGCCATAGTGACCAGCGCCGGGCCAGACGTGCGTAGTGCAGTCCTGTAGTTGCTCTGCGACCGCCAGTGGCATGCGTGGACTGAGGATGTCGTCGGCATCTCCGTAGAACAGGTCTGTCGGTGTGGAGATGTCACTGGGTGAGAAGCCCCAGTCCCACAGGGCCATGGTCATCTCGTACATGCCCTCTCCGCCCTGCTCCATTCCGGCCGTGAACGATGCTTCGAACATCTCTTTCTGATCGGGGTCGTCGAGAAAGGTATGAGCATCGGACGGGTCGGCTTGAGCCGTTGCCTCCACGAACGATGGGATATCTTTGAGGGCCTTCTTGGCTGACATGTTGGATGCGACCTTGATCAGTCCGTGGAGGTGGTGCAGCCGAGCGATGAGCTTGAGGTCCTTGTTGACGAGCAGTTTGGCCATTCCGGGCTGGCTCAGCGGGGCCACTGGCGATGCGAGCGCCAGCTTGGTGACCCGATCGGGCATACGGTGTGCGATCGACATGGCGTGCGGACCCCCTCCGGAGTGCCCGAGAACTGCGAAGTCTGCGACCCCGAGTGAATCTGCGAGCTCTTCCATGTCCGCGCCCCAGTCGACCATCCGGCGGCGCTTGTCCGGGCTCGAGCCGCCCACTCCCGGCTGGTCCGCGGCGATCATACGCAGGCCCAGGGAAATTGCGATTGACTCGTCGGGATTGCGGATCAGGCGCGAGTCTGAGAATCCATGGTTGAAGATGACCGGGTGGCCATCGCTCGCGCCGTAGGTGTCGTAGCTCAGGACCCGGCCATCAGCCAGTTGACAGGTTTCCATGCGCGTGTCCTTCCGTGACTCTGTTGCCGCCCACGCTACGCCGGTCGGCCGAGCCCTCGTTGCACGTGCGTCCCAACTCTGAATATCATCACGCCGTGTCCGCAACGATTCCCACTCAGGACGAACTGGTGCCTCGAGTCGTGTTTGACCCGACCGGACTGCGTCCTGCGGAACAGTTCGAGTCCTTTCGGGAGGCCGCGGCGCCCACCTTCGATTCCACTGCGGTGACGGCACCCGACTCGTTCTCCTCCATCACAGCGGACTATCTGGTGGACGATCTGGTGGTCTCCCGGATCTGCAATGAGAGTATGACCATCCGCCGTGATCATCGCCACCTGAGCAGTGGCGGAACTGACTGGGTGTGTGTCCAGTACCACCTTCGGGGCCGGTTCCGCGGGACCTACGGGCGCGATGGGGTTCTGCAGCTCGGTGCCGGGGACATCGGTCTGCTGGATCTTGCTCACTCCTTCGTCGCGCTGGCTGATCGCAGTGACTTCATCTCTGTCCTGGTGCCGCGCACACGACTGCCATCGCTGGACAGGCTGTACTCGGGTGGCGAAGGCCGAAGGGCGCCGCTCACTTCCGAACGGGCGAGGGCGATTCGCTCGGCCATGTCGCAACTCTGGACGGTCGTGCCCTTCACCACGGTCGCGTCGGCACCGCTGGTCGCTGAACGCTTCGTCGGGGTCCTCGATCATGCCCTTCGACGTGACGCCCTCCGCGAGACGCGAGCGCCTCTACGGCGATACCTGGATACCCACATCGAGGCCAATCTCGACGATCCTGACCTTGATGTGGCGCGGTTGTGCGATGTGGCGAACTACTCGCGGTCGGCCGTCTACCGCGTCTACGAGGTTGACGGTGGCGTGGGCTCCTACATCAGGAGCCGACGGCTGGCGCGCTGCCTCGAAGAACTCACTTCGCCCCAGGGCCGCCAGCGTGGGGTCGGAGCAATCGCCACGCAATGGGGTTTCAGCAACCCGAGTCACTTCAACAGGTTGTTCCGCTCGGCCTACGGTTTCGCGCCATCTCAGGTGAAGCAGATCCGGGATGCAGGGATCACGCCGTCGGGAGATCCCGATCCTGGCATAGCGGTGCTGCGCGATTGGCTCCTTCGCGTCTAACTTGGCAGTCAGGGGTCCGGTGCCGTGGCCAACACGATCCCCTCACTGAACTCCCAGACATGCGTAGGAGCGAAGGCCCTGGCCAGCGCCGGATCGTGCGTGGCCAGGAGCACCGTACCCGTGTACTCGGCGAGTGCTTCGTCCAGGGCATCACAGCCGGCGAGATCCAGATGGTTGGTCGGTTCGTCCAGGAGCAGCAGTGGCAGATGCCGCACGCACAATGACGCCAGCAGTGCCCGGGTTCGCTGGCCGGGCGAGCAGGCGGACACCGGGGCGCCCAGGGCTGCGGAGTCCAGGCCGAACTTGGCCAGCTGGCTCCTGAGGTCCTGTTCGTCGACGCTCGGGGCCAGGCGCCGGACGGAGCCGAGCAGTGGCCCCTCCGGGAGCGTTCGCCGCTGGTCCAGATAGCCGAATGCCGGACGCTCGATCTGGCCGGAGTCTGCCTCGAGGCGCTCCGCGACAAGGCCGAGCAGCGTGGACTTGCCGGATCCGTTGTTGCCGACGAGCAGTATCCGGTCGCCCTTTCCTGCCTGTAGCCGGTCCGCGCGCAGTTCGA
Source organism: Actinomycetota bacterium (assembly GCA_020438795.1). GTDB lineage: Bacteria > Actinomycetota > Actinomycetes > S36-B12 > JAGQTY01. The sequence continues at coordinate 10,904 of JAGQTY010000017.1, read as the reverse complement.
ACTCCACGGTGGCCCGGCGCACCCCGGTGATGCTCAGCGGCGCAGCGCCCGCGATCGGTTCGCCGAACCGGAAGTGCAGCTGCCACTGCCTTCTTGGCCCCTCCACGGGCGACTGCCGGGCAAGTTCACGACGCAACCGGGAGGCCCGGGAGGCCCCAGCGGTGGCGCCTTCTCGCATGGCGTTGCGGCCGAGCTTGTCCACCCGTCCCTGCCGGTACTTCCGGTCGGCGGTGCCGGCTCCTCTGCGACTGCGTCGCTCCGCCTCCCGCGCCGCTGTTTCGAGGTCAAGTCGCCTGCGCTGGGCCGCGTCATAGCGCTGCTGCTGGTGCTCACGGTTCCGGGCGCGCTCCCGCCGCCAGTCCGTAAAGCTGCCCGGGTAGAACTTCGTCTCGGCGAGTACAGGATCGAACTCGATCACGGCCCCCACCACCGCGTCCAGCAGGTCCCTGTCGTGGCTCACCAGCGCCACCGCGCTGCTGCAGGTGCCGAGGAAACGCAGCAGGTGTCCGCGCGCGGGCGGGTCCAGATTGTTGGTCGGTTCGTCGAGCAGCAGCAGGTCGTATCTGCTCAGCAGCACGCACGCCAGGTCGAGCAGCGTCCGCTCACCGCCTGACAGCGAGGAGGATTCGGGGGTGACGACGAGACCGAGTCCAGCAGCGATCTGCGCGAAACGGTCCCAGAGGTCGGCGCCGCCGAGCCCGAGCCACCGCTGCAGTGCAGTGTCGTAGCGGTCTGCGACCCCGGGATCGTCACTGCCGGAAGCGATGGCGTGCGCCGCCCGATCCAGTTCCCGGGCAGCTGCAGCTACCCCCGTCTGCTGCTCCACGTGGCGTCGCACACTATGCAGGGGCGCTGCATCCTGGTGCACTATCCCCACTGTGCCGCGCACGGACAGGCTGCCGTCAATGATGGGGAACTGCCCACTCATGGCTCGCAACAGCGTGGTCTTGCCGCACCCGTTCGGGCCCACGATCCCCACCGTGTCACCGGAGTCGAGGCGAAACGACAGGTCAGCGATCAGCAGGCGGCCGCCGAGTTCAACGTTCACGTGGTCGGCACTGACCACGGTCATGATCCGTCCTCCTCGCTCGGTCGGGCGGGCTGTCGGACACGGTCAGCGAAGCGGTCGTCCCTACCCAAGATCCGGGTATGGCCAGCCGTTGGCGCGGCAACCGGCCTGACCGCCGGTCTGTTGCTGCATCACGTTGGCCAGCGCCCCGGGCCGTGGGCACTGGGCGTGCTTGTAGCCGAGGCCGTGGCCGAACTCATGGCTGATCAGGTACTGATGGTAGTGCCACAACGAGCGGAACCCCCCTCCTAGCGCGCCGTATCGCCAGCGGTTGATGTTCAGAGCCGCGAACTCTCCGTTCCAGCAGGACACCCGCCCACCGGTGTCCAGGCCGTCTCGCCGACACAGCCTGTCCACACGCTTGGGGGGTGCCAGCAGCAGTCTGATGTCGGCTGCCTTGGGGTCGTCGACTGGGAGCAACTGGTGCCGGCCCGCTCCGGTCCAGCCACGCGGATCGGTGAGCACCCTCATCGACCGTCGGACGAAAGCGAGCGACTCCTCACTGACCCGGCGATGTACCTGGATCGAGAAGGTATGGACCTGCCCGCCCGACCCGACCATGGTCCCGACCGCGGCGGGAACTTCGGTCGCAGTGGCGGGGCCGGCAGCTCCGGCGACGAAACGGAGGGTACGCTGCCACGGACGTTCGCTGACACCGGTCACCACGAGGCGGAACCGCTGGCCCGCGACGAAGTCATCGGGCAGGAGCGTGGAAACTGTGGTCGGGTCGGTGACGGGCAGCAGAGGGAGAACCCTGATCCTCCCGGACTCGGGAATCGCGAAGAGGTTGACCGAGGCCGGTGAGTCGAACTGCAGGAGGATGGCGCCCCCCGGGTTCACCTGGCCCCCTGCGACGGGCGCGGAACTCAGCAGCACCGGTCTGGGGGCAGGGGTCGTGCTCACAGGGTCGGTCCCGGGTTCAGTCCCGGCAGCGGCACTCAGGCTGGGGGTGAGGATCGCGAGCAGGGCGATCAGGGCGAGCAGAGCGGCTCGCGTCGATGCAGTTGGACGGTCTGAAGTCACGGATACACCCTATGGTCCCCGTCCTGATGGGGGGTGCAATCGCACGATACCTGCGTGGCCGCCGTCCGAAGGTCGTACAGCCGGTCTCCCCAGTTCCGGGGGGTCGTATGTGACTTCCCGCGCTCTATGACGTACGTTGGAATGAGCGTCGCCCAAGACCTACCGGATCTGCTGAAGTCAGTGGGGCCGTAGGGCGCGAGTGGCGCTTGGCACTACGGCGGACGCGCAGCGCCCGCCCCAAACTGAAAGACACATCATGGCCACCGGCACAGTCAAATGGTTCAACCCCGACAAGGGATACGGCTTCATCGCTCCGTCAGACGGCTCGTCTGACGTGTTCGCTCACTTCTCCGGAATCGTGGGCTCGGGACATCGGAACCTCGAAGAGGGCCAGCAGGTCACCTACGACGTCGAGCAGGGCGCGAAGGGCCTCCAGGCCACCAACATCCGCCAGGCCTGAGGCCTGCGGGCCGTGGGCCCGTGGGAGTTCTCTGCCGGGTCCGGACAGCGAGTCTGCTGGCCGTGAGTTACCAGGTGCCTTGACGCTTGGGCTGCTTCGGTTCGCGCATGCGGCTGTCGCTGGTCGGCTCATCGTCGCCGGCTCGGTCCGGGTCGTCCCAGCCGCTCGGCAATTCACCGTAGAGGCCTGGTGTGGCGACGGTCGGCAGCTCCAGACGCTTCAGGAATTCCCGTCCGGTGCTGTAGGTGTCCTCGATGAGCTCGTCGGTGTGGGAGAAGTCGAAGACCGAACCCACGCTGCTCGGCGGAGGCATGTACACGACGGGGACGTCCTTGGCCGCCTGAGTGAGGTCGGCGACCCGTTGCTTGTGCATCATGATGGACGCTGCCCCCATGGCGATGTCGACGATGCCGTTGTCGATCGCGTTCACTGGGCCTATGCAGTCCAGTACGACCATGGATGCGGGCTGGAAGCTCAGCGCCTCCAGCGCCGGGACATTCGCGACCACGCCGCCGTCGCACAGCATTTCGTTGTCGATCTCCACCATCGGATAGACCGTCGGAATGGCGGCACTGGCCACGATCGCGTTCACGAGTGAGCCGGAGCGCAGCAGCTTGGCCGTGGCCCGGCGGTAGTCGGTGGTCACGGCTCCGTATGGTAGAGCGAGGTCCTCGATTCTGACCGCACTCAGGTACTTGCGCAGTGTGGTGCGCAGCGCCTCGGAGCTGTAGAGATACCGGCGTGAGCGTCGCAGTGTGGTCATGATGTCGACCGGGTTGCCCGGGAAGGCATCCTTCTTCTGGATCTCACGCCAGACCGCCAGCAGCTTGTCAGCCGCTCCCCCGGGGTATTCGGCCGCGACAGCCGCACTGATCGATCCCACCGATGTCCCGATCACGGCATCCGGGTAGACCCCGGCCTCGGTCAGAGCTCGCATGGTGCCGGCATGCGCCGCCCCCCGTGAGCCACCGCCACCGAAGACGAAGATGGTCGGTCTGGGCAGGTTCGCGAGGCTCATGGAATCCCACGGTAGAGGCGCAACCGCCCGCAGGGGAGCTGAGTACTCGTAATGGGGCAGTGTCAGTTGCTCTTGTTCGGAAGCTTCGGCGCGAGCCAGGAGATGAAGTCATCGATGGAACGGGTCTGCATATAGACCACACCGGGGCCGGTCACGTCGACGACCAGACCCTCTCCCGAGAGGAAGGTGGACTTCCAGCCGCCCACCTTACGCACGTTGTAACCAACGCCCTCCGACCAGCCGACGATGTGGCCGGTGTCGATCGTGTACTGCTCCCCGGGCTGCAGCTGGATGGCCTCGATGGCGCCGTATGACGAGACCATGAGATCGCCGTGTCCCATGCATTTGAGGATGAACAGCCCCTCACTGCTGAAGAAGGTCTTGGCGCCACCCCAGCTCGAGTCCACCTCGACACTGGCTGAGGAGGCCAGGTAGGCGCCGGACTGCAAGTAGACCGTCTGCCCCTGCATGGACCAGTTGACGATGTCGCCGGACAGGGTGGGGGCGAAGCTGACGCGGCCACCGGCGGAGCCGGCCGTGAACGTGTTCATGAAGAACGACTCGCCACCGAGCACCGAGCGACGCAGGCCCTTGAGGATCCCGCCCTGTGTACTCGTCTCGATCTCCACCGCGGGGGACTTGGCAACCATGGCCCCGGTCTCGGCCTTGACCTGTTCACCTGGTCCGAGCGTGACGTGGGCGATGGCGAAGGCTGGTTTGCTCGTGATTTCTACCTGCATGAGCGCGAACCTATCCGGGTCCGGTGCCGCTGGCAAGGGGGTCGCCCATCCGCCGCGAAGTCGCCCCCGGCGACGGGGATAACATTGGAGACAGCGGCCGGGTTCGACCTCCGGACGCCTTCCTCGAATGAACCGGAGCACCTGTGAGTAAACCAATCGTCCTGATCGCTGAAGAACTCTCCCCGGCCACGGTCGATGCACTCGGTCCCGACTTCGAGATCCGCCACTGCAACGGCGCGGATCGGGGAGAGCTGCTGGCTGCCATCCCCGAGGCTGACGCCATCCTGGTGAGGTCGGCGACGAAGGTGGACGCGGAGGCGATCGCGGCAGCCCAGAACCTCAAGGTGGTGGCCCGGGCGGGGGTCGGCCTGGACAACGTCGATGTCAAGGCGGCCACCGGCGCAGGTGTCATGGTTGTGAACGCGCCCACGTCCAACATCGTCAGCGCTGCAGAACTGGCGGTCGCTCTGCTGTTGGCCTCCGCCCGCAACATCGTGCCCGCCAACGAGGCCCTCAAGGCGGGGGAGTGGAAGCGCAGCAAGTACAGCGGCGCCGAGGTCACTGACAAGACAGTGGGTGTTGTCGGTCTCGGCCGGATCGGAATGCTCGTGGCCCAGCGCCTGAGTGCTTTCGGTGTCGAGCTCATCGCCTACGACCCGTACGTCCAGCCGGCCAGAGCAGCGCAGCTGGGGGTCACCATGGTCTCCCTCGATGAGTTGCTGGAGCGCTCGGATTTCATCACGGTGCATCTGCCCAAGACGGCGGAGACCGTGGGGCTCATCGGCGAAGCGGCCCTGCGGAAGGTGAAGCCGAACGTCTTCATCGTCAACGCCGCACGCGGTGGCATCGTCGACGAGCAGGCACTCTATGACGCGATCGTCGATGGACGGGTGGCCGGTGCCGGTGTCGATGTGTACGCCAAGGAGCCCTGCACCGACTCCCCGCTGTTCTCGCTGGACTCCGTGGTAGCCACTCCGCATCTCGGCGCCAGCACCGCCGAGGCGCAGGAGAAGGCCGGGGTCGCGGTCGCGAAGTCGGTGCGGCTGGCCCTGTCGGGCGAGCTGGTGCCCGATGCCGTCAACGTTCAGGGTGGCAGTGTGGCCGAGTCCGTCCGGCCCTGGCTGCCGCTGGCTGAGTACCTGGGTGCGATCGCCTGCCGGCTGTCGCCCGGAGCGATCGACCGTGTGAGCATCGAGGTGCTCGGGGAGCTCGCCGCAGAGGATGTCAGGATTCTTGAGCTCTCGGCCCTCAAGGGTGTGTTCACGCAATTGATCCAGGAGCCGGTGTCCTACGTCAATGCGCCGCTCCTGGCCGATGACCGTGGCGTCGGGGTGGAGCTGTCCGCCGACAGCAACTGCCCGGAGCACCGCAGCCTGGTCCGCGTCAAGGTGACTCAGACTGACGGCAGAGTCACTGCGGTGGGAGGCACCCTGGCGGGACCGAAGGATGAGCCGCGCCTGGTGCAGGTCGACGGTTTCGACCTCGAGGTCCCCATCAGCGCGCACATGGCCTTTCTCGGCTACATCGATCAGCCCGGCGTGGTCGGCCAGATCGGCCGGATGCTCGGCGATGACAAGATCAACATCGCCGGGATGCAGGTCGGCCGTGCGGAGGCCGGCGGTGCCGCGATGACCGTGTTCACCGTGGATTCCGCCATCCCGGCAGAGACCATCGATACCCTGGTGGCCGAACTGGGCGCCGGAGTGGGTGTGGCTGTGGACCTCGAGATCTGAAACCCGGCTGGAGTTCTGGCCCCGTCTGCTCGTCCGGGCCTGTCGGAGGTCGTGAGGGGTCGTTCAGGCCGAACTGAACGCGCTCTCGTCCTCGTCCAGGTGCGCGGCACGGATCGCCGCCACCTCATCGAGCTGTGACCGCAACTGTTCGACGCAGCGGCCGTCCAGCTTGCCGGCCGTGACCATGCTGTCCAGGATCTCGAGGCTCTCCTCGACCGTGTATGATGATCCGGCCTTCGACGGGGATCTCATCGGCTCCTGGGAGCCTACAACAAGCATGCCGTCGTTGCGGGTGATATGCCTGCCGGGAGAGGTACCCGGGGGTGTCCGGGTCAGCGGGCCGCTCCTTCAGTCACTCACTGAGCCAACCTCGGCCGCGCACGCTAGCGTGAGCTCATGGGAACCACCGGGTCAACACCCTTGCGCGTGGGGCTGGTCGGCTACGGTCTGGCCGGCTCGGCGTTCCACGCCCCGATCATCGCGGCGCTCCCGCAGTTCGAGCTCGCCGTCATCGTTGCCAGGGGTGAGGACAAGATCGCCGCGGCCCGCGCTCGCTACCCCGAGGCCCTCGTGATCCAGAGCGTCGATCAGCTCGTCGGCATGGGGCTGGACCTGGCTGTCATCGCCACGCCGAACCAGACCCACTATGAACTGGCGCGCCAGGTCATCCGTGCCGGGATCAACGTCGTGGTCGACAAGCCGCTGGCCACCAGCTCTGAACAGGCGGCTGCCCTGGTCAGTCAGGCAGAAGGCGCCGGCGTCCTCATCTGCTGCTACCAGAACCGCCGTTGGGACGGCGACTTCCTGACCGTCGAGCAGCTGATCGGTCAGGGGCGACTCGGCAAGGTGGCCCGGTTCGAGTCGAGATTCGAACGGTTCCGGCCGTCGATCAAGCCCGGCTGGAAGGAGCGACCCGGCCCTGGCTCCGGGATTCTGTGGGACCTCGGACCACATGTCATCGATCAGGCTATTCACCTGTTCGGGGAACCCGAGGAGGTCTACTCCGAGATTCGCACGGTCCGTCCCGGCGCACAGGTCGACGACAACGACTTCATCGCGCTGATTCATCCGAACGGGGTGACCAGTCACCTATCTGTGTCTGCCATCGCTGGTGCTCCCGGTCCCCGGTTCCGCGTGCTCGGCACCCGGGGGGCCTACCTCAAGGACGGCCTGGATCCGCAGGAGGCTGCACTGCGAGCCGGTGGTGACCCGGCGGCGCAGTCCTGGGGGACCGAGGATGAGGGTCTCTACGGACTGCTCTGCAAGGGCGATGAGCAGCAGGTGGTGCCGACGCTACCGGGTGACTACAAGCAGTTCTACATCCGGATGGCAGCGGCCATCCTGGGGGAAGGACCGGTGCCGGTGGACCCGCGCACGACCATCTCCGTGCTGCGCATCATCGAGAATGCGCTGCGGGGCTGACACCCCCACTGAAGTGTGGGCCTGTCAGCCTGCTGCCTTTGCTGAGCACCAAGAGTACAATCAGTAGTGCTGGGCAGTGGTCTCCGGGAGGGGTCCTCGCCTGCATGAGGAATCCCGGACCGACGTCCAGCCCGTCGAGGAGGGAGACCCATGGGCGAAAACGTGCTCAGTCTTCAGATCCGGGAGGAACTGGCTCATCGCCGCTCGGCGCTCAAGTCAGCGATGTCCCGCTTCGAGCTTGCGCTTGCCCGGCCGACCGGAGGGGAGCCGGACGGCTGGCTCCGGCTGACCCTGGAGCGGTTGGAGGATCTCCGGGACCGTGTCCGCGACCACGTCAGGATCAACGAGGCGGATGATTCGTTCTTCGCGGACATGGCCAGAAGCCGCCCGGAGCTCAACGCGGCGATCGCACGGCTCTCGCGCGAACACGCCAAGATCCTGGAGAACATCGATTCACTCACGTCCACGCTCGTGCGTCAGCTGGCCCCGGGCAATGTGGACAGTCCGGATGTGACGGGCGTCCGGGCCAGGGGTACCGATCTGCTCCTGCTGCTCATCCACCACAGGCAGCGCAGTGCCGACCTTGCCTGGGAGTCGGTCAACCTGGACTTCGGAAGCGGCGACTGAGCCGTTCTGCGGACGGTCGCCGGGCCTCAGCCCTCGACGATGTCACCCTCAGCGGTGTCGAGCGTGACTCCGAGGTCGAGCAGGTAGTCCTTGGCCGCGGCGATATCGGCCGCGTCGCCGTCCAGGGTGATCACCATCCAGCCGAAGTGGTTCTCGATCGCGGCCCGACGGATGTTGGGCACGACATTGAACCGCGTCGCCAAGTGGTAGACGACGGGTTCCCTCACCTGGGTCTCCGGAAAGGTCAGGCGCAGATGCTCAGACATGGTCACTCCTTCGTTCCGACCTTATCCGACGCCCGGCCCGGCCGCGTGCCGTGATGCCGGGCCAGGTGCGAATTCATCACCGCCTGTGGTGGATCGCCTGCGAACGGGCTACCATCTGCAGAGTACGCACTATACCCATGGGGGTTTATCTTGAAGACCGGACTGGCGGCACTGGGAGTGGCGGGAATACTCTTCGTCGGGGGTTGCTCCTCATCGGGAACGGCTGAGTCTCCGACGGCGGAGGCGACCGGATCGTGGCAGGAGATGACCGCGGGCAAAGTGGTCATCGATGTCCGCACGCCCGAGGAGTACGCCACCGGTCACGCCCAGGGAGCGGAGAACATCAATCTGAACAGCGGCAACTTCGAGGCTGAGGTGAGCCAGCTCGACCCCAACAAGACCTACGTGGTCTACTGTCGCAGCGGCAGCAGGTCGGCGCAGGCCGCCGCGGTCATGCAGGATAAGGGACTCACCGTCATCGACGCCGGTGGGCTCGCCGATATCCAGGGTGCCGGCGCGCAGCTGGTCTCCTGAGGTGGCCTGAAGCGAACGCAGGTAGTCGAGCTCAGCGAATGCCTGGTCGCGGTCAGCCGCGTTCTGCGCGATTGACCGCCGAGATGATCGCCTTCAGCGACGAAGTCACGATGCTGGGGTCGATGCCGACTCCCCAGAGCACCGAGTTGCCGATGGCGCATTCGAGGTAGGAAGCAGCCTTGGCGTCCCCGCCGCTGGACATCGCATGCTCGTGGTAGTCCAGGACGCGGACGTCGACGTCGTGGCCGCGCAGCGCCTCGCAGAAGGCCGCCACTGGCCCGTTGCCCGTTCCCTCCAACGTGAAGTGCTGGCCGTTGTCATCGACCTGTGCCACGACCGTGGTCTCCCCGCCGACCGTGGACTCCTGGCTCACCGACACCAGCGAGAATCGGCCCCAGGGCTGCTCCGGGTTGGGCAGGTACTCGTCGGCGAAGCTGCGCCACATCTCCTCAGAGGTGACCTCACCGCCCTCGTCGTCGGTGTGCCGCTGCACCACCGCCGAGAACTCGATCTGCAAGCGTCGGGGCAGGTCCAGGCGATGCTCAGTCCGCATGACGTAGGCGACGCCGCCCTTGCCCGACTGGCTGTTGACCCGGATGACTGCCTCGTAGGTCCGGCCGACGTCCTTCGGGTCGATCGGGAGGTAGGGGACCTCCCAGCGGAAGTCATCGACATCGCTGCCAGCAGCTGCCGCGTCGACCTCCATCGCCTTGAGGCCCTTGTTGATGGCGTCCTGGTGCGAGCCGCTGAAGGCCGTGTAGACCAGGTCGCCACCGTAGGGGTGACGCTCGTTGACCGGCAGCTGATTGCAGTACTCGACAGTACGGCGGACCTCATCGATGTCCGAGAAGTCGATCTGTGGGTCGATGCCCTGGCTGAACAGGTTCATGCCCAGGGTCACCAGACACACGTTGCCGGTTCGTTCACCGTTGCCGAACAGGCATCCCTCGATGCGGTCCGCACCGGCCATGTAGGCCAGTTCCGCAGCTGCGACGGCCGTCCCGCGATCGTTGTGGGGATGCAGGCTCAGGACGACCGAGTCACGCCGGTCCAGATTGCGGCTCATCCACTCGATCGAATCCGCGTAGATGTTGGGGGTGGCCATCTCCACTGTGGCGGGCAGGTTGATGATGACCTTGCGGTCAGGGGTCGGCTCCCAGACCTCGATCACCCTGTTGCAGACCTCGACGGCGAACTCGAGTTCCGTGCCGGTGTAGGACTCGGGGCTGTACTCGAAGAAGACCTCGGTCTCATCCTCGATCTGCTCGGCGTACTTGCGGCACAACTGCGCGCCATGCACGGCGATCTCAATGATGCCCTCGGTGTCCAGCCCGAACACCACTCGTCGCTGCAGCGTCGAGGTCGAGTTGTAGAGGTGGACCACTGCCTGCTTGGCGCCCCGGATCGCCTCGAAGGTGCGCTCGATCAGGTGTTCCCGCGACTGCGTCAGCACCTGGATCACCACGTCGTCGGGGATCAGGTCCTCATCGATCAGCTGGCGGACGAAGTCGTAGTCGGTCTGCGAGGCCGACGGGAAGCCCACCTCGATCTCCTTGTACCCCATCGATACCAGCAGTTCGAACATGCGCCGCTTGCGGTCCGGGGTCATGGGATCAATGAGTGCCTGGTTGCCGTCACGCAGATCGACGGCACACCAGCGCGGTGCCTTGGTGATCTGGGCATCTGGCCACGTACGGTCTTCCAGGGCCACGGGCGTGAATGGGCGGTAGCGATGGAAGGGCATGGGGGAGGGCTGTTGCGGGTTGCGTTCTTCATGGAAGCGCGGCTGCGAGGGTCTGATTGACATCGGGATTCCTGTTCCTTGCCGGATGAGAATGATGACCGGCGAGCGTGAGCCCCGCGACGAGGCTGCCAGTCGGATCAGGCCTCGTCGCGGCGGTGAAGTAGCAGAGACGCCGCGCGCATACGTTCACCGTACCGGCTCACCGTGGGCATGTCCAAGCGTTGTTGGTCACGTTGGGTGCAATGGTCCCGGGGCAGTCCGGGCGCGG
>JAGQTY010000179.1 GCA_020438795.1 Actinomycetota bacterium | reverse complement strand
AAAGGCCTTCTTTGAGGCGCCCCCGGTTTGGGGCGCCATTCGGCGTACCCGATTACAGAAAATCGCCGTCGCTGCGCCGGTAGGAGCTGTGTGAGCGCGTGATCGGCGCATCTAACCGTGGAAACGTGAGCCGTGTGTGCGGCTAGGATGAGGGCGCGACCACGGTCGGGGTTTTCCCCCACGTTTTCCCCGTGTTCCGGGCCTCTAGCTCAATTGGTAGAGCTGCGGACTTTTAATCCGTAGGTTGCGGGTTCGAGCCCCGCGGGGCCTACTTCGGTTTCTTGCGACGCCGGTCGGTGGGGACTCCGGTCGCAGCGAGTGACTCACGCAGACCCGGGACTGGCCGAACCATCGGCGCTTTCCGTTCCGGGAGCGCCCTGGCGGATGGCGTCGGCTGCCGCCTTCGGGTCGTCCACACCCAGGACGAGCCTGGTGTACTTCCCGTCGGTGATGGTCACGACGAGCACCTCGTCCTCGCCGTGGACCGACCAGAGCTCGGTACCGTCGGCACCCTTGAAGTAGCCGGCCGAATGATCGGTTCCGTCGCCCTCCCCGTAAATCTTCTTGAACGCATGATTGCCGAGG
>JAGQTY010000178.1 GCA_020438795.1 Actinomycetota bacterium | reverse complement strand
CAACGAGAAGCACAACCTCGCCAATGGCGAAGGCAATCGCGACGGCGACTCGCACAACAACAGCTGGAACTGTGGTGTTGAAGGCCCCACCGATGATCCCGCAATTCTGGCATTGCGTCAGCAACAGATGAAGAACATGCTCACCACGCTGCTTCTGTCGCAGGGTGTGCCAATGATTCGTATGGGCGACGAAATCGCTCACTCTCAGGGAGGCAACAACAACGCCTACTGTCAGGACAACGACATCAGCTGGATCAACTGGAACCTGACCGACTCTCAACGTGAGATGTTTGAGTTCTGTTGTCAGGTGGTGAAGGTCTGGCGGAACAACCCGGTCTTCCAGCGTCGAAATTTCTTCCAGGGACAACCCATCCGTGGACAAGGCCAGAAGGACATCCACTGGTACGGTGCCCATGGCAAAGAAATGACCGACAACGACTGGCATGCCGCCCATGCCCGTTGTCTGGGGGTGTTGCTGAATGGCGAAATGACCGATGAAGTCGATGAACGGGGGCGCCAGATCAACGGGCAGACCACCCTGCTTCTGCTGAATGCCCGGCAACGGGAAGTCGAATTTACGATTCCCA
>JAGQTY010000177.1 GCA_020438795.1 Actinomycetota bacterium | reverse complement strand
CGAGGTGGTCGCAGGCAGCAGGATCCTGTCGTGAGTCTTCCCTGCACGCGGTGCGGTCTTCTCGTCGGTGTTGATCAGGCCCGATGCCCCCGCTGCGGCGCACCTCTCGCACAGCCGTCGGACGTCACGACTCCGGTCGCGAGCCCCGGGACGAGGTCGTCAACGCAGGTCCTGAGGCCCATCCTGATCGGCGGCGTGGCCGGGTTGATTGCGCTGGGTCTGGCCTTCACGGCATACGCGATGTTGAACCGGACCGACCCGGCGAGCCGAGCCGCTGCGAGCAATGCTGCCGTGGACCCCGCGACCGGACCGTCAGCGAGTGCCCAGCCACCGACACCGACACCGACACCGACACCGACACCGACAAAAGCTCCCTTTGCTGGTGCTTCTCTGCTGACGGCCACGGTGCCTGCCTATTGCCAGCTCCCGGAGACGCGACTCGTCGACGGCAGGGTGCCGGCCAGCATCGCGGGGGACGGCAACGGCACCCTCATCCTGGAGGGACCGGCCGCTCCGGTCTTCCTGGATCTCGACGGCGACAAGGACCCCGAGACAGTCGCCGCCTACAGTTGTGAGGCGAGCGGCGTC
>JAGQTY010000176.1 GCA_020438795.1 Actinomycetota bacterium | reverse complement strand
GCTCTGTCGACAGGGGTTGGCGATGCCAGATTCGGGAACAGTGCAGGCCGGTTCATCGGGAACAGGCCGGTTCATCGGGAAAGGGAACACTTGTGTCCATTGCCATTGCGACCGCGCTGCAGACCTCGTTCGGCGACGCGGTGGCTCGCACCCGAGAGGCCTTGGCGGCGCAGGGTTTCGGGGTGCTGACCGAGATCGACATGAGGGCCACCCTGAAGAAGAAGCTCGACACCGACATGGAGGACTACCTCATTCTGGGCGCCTGCAATCCCCCACTGGCCCACCGCGCGGTCACCGTCGATCGCCAGATCGGGCTGCTGCTGCCGTGCAACGTCGTCGTGCGCACCGACCCCGCCGACGACACCCGCGTGCTGGTGGAGGCCATGGATCCGCAACTGCTGGTGGCGGTCACCGGCGAACCAGCGCTGCAGGACGTCGCCGGCGAGGTCGCCGCCAAACTGTGGGCTGCGATCGCGGCGCTGGGCGGTGCCGGCTAACCGCCCCGCGGCTGCTCTGCCGGGGGCGGGCCGGGCAGCTTGAGCCGTTTGAGCATCAGGGCGTTGACTGCGACGATCAGACTCGATCCTGACATCGACA
>JAGQTY010000175.1 GCA_020438795.1 Actinomycetota bacterium | reverse complement strand
AGCCTCCCTGTGCTCTGCTGCTACGCACGCGCTGCCGGGAGCAAGTTGCTCGCTCCCGGCAGCGCAGAGCAGCTTTTCAAGCCTATGGCGCAGCAGACTAACCGAGAATCTCGGTGATGATGCCCGCGCCGACGGTCAGACCACCCTCACGGATGGCGAACTTGGAACCCTTTTCGAGCGCCACCGGTGTGATGAGCTCGACTTCCAGGTTGACGTTGTCGCCAGGCAGAACCATCTCGACGCCATCGGGCAGCTTCACGGTGCCGGTCACATCCATGGTGCGGATGTAGAACTGCGGACGATAACCATTGAAGAACGCCTTGTGACGACCACCCTCTTCCTTCTTGAGCACGTAGACCTGGCTCAAAAAGCGTTTGTGCGGCGTGATGCTGTTCGGCTTGGCAAGCACCATACCGCGCTCGACTTCGTCGCGGGTGGTACCACGGAGCAGAATACCGGCGTTGTCACCTGCCTCAGCAGCATCGAGTTCCTTGTGGAACATTTCGACGCCGATGACGGTGGTCTTCATAACTTCGTCACGGAGACCAATGATTGAGACTTCTTCACCCTTGGTGATCTTGCCGCGCTCGACGCGACC
>JAGQTY010000174.1 GCA_020438795.1 Actinomycetota bacterium | reverse complement strand
GAGGAGGCGCGCACCAGCCCCCAGATCAGGCAGGCGACCCCCAGGACCAGGAGCAGCAGCCACACCCAGGACCAGTCCATGCCGTACCCGTTCATGATCGCGCGCTCTTGACGTGGTTCTGCCCCGTGGAGCCGGGGAGCCCGTTGCTGTGAGCCAGGACGCAGATGAGGTCGAGGGCGGCCTGCAGTCGTGCGGCGGCGTCGGTGGCCACCTCGGTGACAGCGGTCGCACCGCTCAGGTCGCTGATGACCGTCGGATCGATGGCCTGGACCGTGGTGGACGTTGCACCGGGCCCCCTGCGGACCACGACGTTGCACGGCAGCAGGAGCCCGACCTCTGGTTCGCTGTTCAGGGCCTTGCGGGCCAGGTGGGGGTTGCATGCGCCCAGGATCCGGTAGTCGCCGAGCTCGGACGCAGCGGCGGGGCCGAGCTTGTCGCTGAAGGTGGACTGCAGGTCGATGTCGGAGATCACACCGAAACCGCCAGCGCCCAGGGCCTCGCGCGTCGCCTCGAGGGCGGCGGGGAAGGGAAGGTCGACGGTGATGGTCAAGGCGTACGTCATGGTGAGCTCCTCATAGAGAGTGATCGAAGGATACCCC
>JAGQTY010000173.1 GCA_020438795.1 Actinomycetota bacterium | reverse complement strand
CTCGCGTCGTCTTGAAGGCCCAGATGGCATTCCGTATCGTCCGGCAATCCATGCCTGACGCCGCGCCCACGCCCTCCCAGCGCCCTCACTCGCCAGTGTCGACTCCCTACGCGGCTCAACACAAGATTCGCGTGGTCACCGCGGCGGCGCTCTTTGATGGTCATGACGCCGCGATCAACGTCATGCGTCGAATCCTGCAGGGGTCCGGCGCCGAGGTCATTCACCTGGGGCACAACCGGGGCGCGGAGGAGGTCGTCGACGCGGCGATCCAGGAGGACGCCCAGGCCATCGCCGTGAGCTCCTACCAGGGCGGCCACGTCGAGTACTTCCAGTACATGTTTGATCTCCTGCGCGACAAGGGCGCGGGACACATCACGCTCTGGGGAGGCGGCGGCGGCGTCATCGTCCCGCGCGAGATCGAGGCGCTCCACGCCCACGGCATCAACCGCATCTTCAGCCCGGAGGACGGGCGAAGACTGGGCCTGCAGGGCATGATCAACGCGATCTTGCAGGGCGCCGACTTCTCCACGGTGCCGCCTGATTCACTGGCCAGCCTCGAGCGCGTTCGCGCGGGCGACGCGACCACCAGCGAGCTCGCGCGCT
>JAGQTY010000172.1 GCA_020438795.1 Actinomycetota bacterium | reverse complement strand
GGCGGCAAGCGCGGCGAGGATCAGCGCGCGGTTGGTCATCGACTTCGAGCCCGGCACCGTCACCGTGGCGTGCACCGGGGCGCCGACGGTCGGCGCCGACCACATCTGATGGCTCACGGTGGACCATCTTGCCCTGTTCTCGGTTCCGGTCCTGCCACCATGGAGTCATGTGCGGACGTTTCGCCGTCACCACCGACCCGGCCCGGCTGGCCGAGGAGATCGACGCCGTCGACGAGACCGGGGGCGAGCTGTCGGCGCCGGACTACAACGTCGCCCCCACCAAGGACGTCGCCGCCGTGGTGGCGCGCGATCACCGGCGACGAATCCGGCCGATGCGCTGGGGTCTGCTGCCGTCGTGGGTCAAGGCCGACGCGCAGGGCCGCCCGATGGCCAAGTCCCAGCTGATCAATGCCCGCGCGGAGACGGCCGCCACCACGCCGGCATTTCGGTCTGCGGCCCGGCATACCCGCTGTCTGATCCCGATGGACGGCTACTACGAGTGGATGCGCCCCTCCGACGACCCGCACGCCGACGCTCCGCGCGCGCCCCGCAAGCGGCCGTTCTACATGCACCGCGAGGACGGGCACCCGCTGCTGGTGGCCG
>JAGQTY010000171.1 GCA_020438795.1 Actinomycetota bacterium | reverse complement strand
GTCGCTGCTCGGTGAACTGCCCGACGACCATCACCGGCAAGGTCCTGAACCCGAAGTACCTCATCCTCGACATCCGCGATCACCTCTACGCCCGCGAGAACGAGATCCTCGCCGGCGAGAAGGACACGTTCGGCTGGGAGGTGCCGAAGCACGAGCAGACGCTCATCGAGGACGTGAAGTACGACGCGATCTGGGACTGCACGACCTGCCGCGCCTGTAGCGAGGCGTGCCCGGTCATGATCGAGCACGTCGACAAGATCGTCGACCTCCGCCGCTACCTCGTGCAGATGGAGGCGAACTTCCCGACCGAGCTCGGGCAGACGCTCAAGAACCTCGAGAACAAGGGCAACCCCTGGGGCCTCCCGGCCGGCGACCGCGTGAAGTGGGCGGACGGGCTCGACATCCCGACCCTCGCCGACGCCCCGGACGCCGAGTACGTCTTCTGGGTGGGCTGCGCGGGCGCCTACGACGAGCGTCAGAAGCGGGTCTCGCGCGCGCTCGTGCAGATCCTGCGCGAGGCGAACGTGACGTTCGCCATCCTCGGGAGCGACGAGGGCTGCACGGGCGACCCGGCGCGGCGCGCGGGCAACGAGTACCTCTTCCA
>JAGQTY010000170.1 GCA_020438795.1 Actinomycetota bacterium | reverse complement strand
AGGCGTAGTCGATCAGCGCGCGACTGCCCTCTGTGGCATACCCCCTACCCCACGACGCGCGGCGCAGCCGGTAACCCAACTCGGGGTCGTCGGGCGGCCGCAGGTGGAACCACCCGATGAAGTCGCCGGTGGCCTTCTCCTCGGCGGCCCAATACGCTCCGGCGATGAACGCCGGGAGCACCTCCCGCTCGATCTCCTCGCGGCTCGTCGCACGTCCTCCTGTGATGTTGAACATCACCTCGGGGTCACTGTCGAGTGCGACGAGGGCGTCAACATCGCCCGGGACGAACCCGCGCAGCAGCAACCGTTCCGTCTGCACGTCTTACGCCGGCGGGGCGATCTCCCGCTTGAGGATCTTGCCGGTCGGGCCCTTCGGCAGTCCCTCGTCGAGGAACCACACGATCCGCGGGTACTTGTACGCCGCGATCCGGTCGCGCACGAACTCCCCGATCTCGTCGGCCGTGGCGGTGGCGCCGGGCTTCAACGTGATGGCCGCGCCGACCTCCTCCCCCAGCGTGGCGTCCGGTACGCCGACCACAGCAGCCTCGGCAACAGCCGGGTGCTCGTACAGGACCTCCTCGGCCTCGCGCGGGGGGCCGTTGTA
>JAGQTY010000016.1:36893-66514 GCA_020438795.1 Actinomycetota bacterium | reverse complement strand
AACGCCCCTTCTACGGCCCTCGCACCGCGGCGAATCTCTTGCGGGGCCGGGGCTGGGACCCCACGCCGGAATTGCGGGAGTTCGGCCCGGACGTCGTGCATGTCCATAACCTCTTCCCCAACATCGCGACGGACTGGCTCTCGGACTGGCAGGGTCCGCTCGTCGCCACCCTGCACAACTACCGGATGCTGTGCGCCAACGGTCTGCTCTTCCGGGCGGGCCGGGACTGCACGTTGTGTCCCGACGGGCATCGCTGGGCGGGAGTCCGGCACGGCTGCTATCACGACTCCTCGCTGGCCACCGTCCCGGTGGCGGTGCGTACCAGCCACGGACTGGCCCGCCAGCCGCTGCTTGCGCGGGCCGACCGGGTCATTCTGCTGTCCGCCCGGTCCTTGCGGACCTTCAGCGATTACGGACTCGACACCGGGCGCGCCGCCCTACTCCCGAATGGGGTGGCCGCGTCGGTGGCACCCGTCCCCCCCACCACGGCGTCCTTTCTGACCCTGGGCAGGATCAGCCCTGAGAAGGGACTGCTGGAGCTCGCCGGCAGCTGGCCGCCAGGCCATCGCCTTGATGTCTACGGATCGGGGCCGCTGTCCGAGCGGCTCGCTGTCCAGGCGCCATCGGCCTGGACTCTCAAAGGGCATGTCCCGGACGTCGCGGCGGAGCTGGCCCGGCACGTGGGCGCGGTGTTCAACGGAAGGAACCGTGAGGGCGCCTACCCGCTGGCCGTGGTGGAGGCGATGGCGGCAGGGCTGCCCGTGATCGCCCGGGCTGGCGGAGCGGCTGCCGACCTTGTGGAGCAGTACGGCTGTGGAGTGACCTACGCCTCGGAGCGTGAGCTGCTGGAGGCCCTGGACGAGGTTGCTGCAGATCCCAGGGGCCCGTATTCGCAGGCTGGTCGCGACGCATGGCGCCGCGACTTCCGGCCCGAGGCCTGGCTCACTGGGCTGGAAGCCCTCTACGAGGCTCTGCTCTAGACACCGGATCAGCACGCAAAGAGGCGACCTTGGTCCTCGTCCGTCTGTGTGAGGACCGCCAGCGTTCGCAACCTGGCAGGGCTCGTGTCAGTACGCGCCCTTGCCTGCCAGCACGGCCTTGGCGGTGCGCAGGGCGATCAGGAAGTCCATGGACAGTGACCAGTTCTCGACGTAGTAGAGGTCCAGGGCGATCGCTTCGTCCCAGTCGAGTTCAGAGCGACCAGACACCTGCCAGAGTCCGGTGAGCCCGGGCTTTGCCAGCAGTCTGCGATGTGCCACCCGGTCGTACTCGGCCACATCGTCACAGGGATGCGGTCGTGGCCCGATCAGGCTCATATGGCCCTGCAGCACATTGATGAGTTGCGGCAGCTCGTCGATGGAGAACTTGCGCAGGAAGTGCCCGAACGACGTGACTCGCGGATCTCCCCGAAGCTTGAAAGCCTGGCCCTGCTGCCCGCTCTCAGCCCGCAGCTTCTGCCGCTCGGCGTCGGCTCCCTGGTACATGGTCCGGAACTTCCAGCAGGTGAAGAGTTCGCCGTGCGAACCGACACGGGTCTGCTTGTAGATGGCGGGGCCGTCGCTGGTCATGCGGATCATGGCGGTGATGATCAGCCAGGGGATGCTGAGCAGCACCAGCGCCAGGACAGCTCCGACGACGTCGATGAGTCGTTTGGCCACCCGTGCCGGGCCGGAGAAGTTGGGCATCTCGACCTTGAGCAGTGGCATCCCCTCGACCGGCTGCAGCGAGAGCCTCGGCTCGGCGACCTGGGTCAGCGAAGGCACCACGAACAGGTCCATGTCCTTGGTCTCCATGGCCCAGGACAGCTGGCGCGGCCATTCGGGATCGTCGTGGCTGGCTGGAACGTAGACCAGGGTGTTCGCGCCAGCGCGAACGGCTGCGTTCACAACTCTGGTGGGATCGGGATCGGCCCCGGCCATGAGCGTCCACGCCCCCACATTCTGGAACAGCCCCTCGGTCTTCTCGAGATACTGCCGGACCACATCCTGCATTCCGGTACTGCTGACAACGAATGTCTGGTGCAGGGCGGGGTACTGGACCCGCTGCTGCCGTGTGGCACGTCGGGCGAGATGACGGCTGGTCACCATCACGGCCGTGCCGACCGCGAAGCCGCCCAGGAGGAACTGGGGCGCGAGATTCACGCTCAGTACGAACGCGATCGCAGCCACGATGACACCGGCGTAGGTCGAAGCGCGCAGCACCCGGCGGTACTCCTCCGGACCGTCCCCCAAGATGCCGATACGCCTGCTCTGCAGCTTCCACAGCATGACGAGCCAGACGGAGATGGCCAGCGTGAACGTCCACAGCCAGCTCACCGTGCTCCCGGAGAGATCAGACACTCCCCACTGGAACAGCGAGGCGACGAGCAGACCGGTGAGGATACTCAGCACATCGAGGGCGACCAGGGTGCGCAGCCGCCATTTCTGACTGGCCCGCTGCCGCATCCGGATCGCCGGAGTCGACGTGATCGCACGCGGATGGGGCACCGAGGGCTTCGTCGCTTCGAAGGGAAGGTGAAGGTCCCCGACCTCGTTGGAACGAAAGTTGCCGGCATCCGGTGTCGATGGTGTCGCTGTCAACTGACCGTCTCCAAGTCGGAGAACCACTCGATGGTGCGCCGAAGTCCGTCCTCGAGGCTTACTTCGGGTTTCCAGTCCAGGGCCTGGATAGCCTTGGTGATGTCGGGTCGGCGCTGTACGGGATCGTCCTCGGGGAGATCCATGCGGATCGTGCCGGCGTCCGAGTCGGCCAGCTGCAGGACACGGTCGGCGAGTTCGCCAACCGTGGTCTCCTCGGGGGTGCCGATGTTGATCGGGCCGGTGACCTCGTGCGGGGTTTCCATGAGCCTGATGAGGGCCTCGACCGTGTCATCCACGAAGCAGAAGGATCGTGTCTGTGAGCCGTCACCGTAGAGGGTCAGGTCCTGGCCGTTCAGCGCCTGGGAGACGAAGTTGCTCACCACTCGGCCATCGTCGGAGCGCATCCGGGGACCGTAGGTGTTGAAGATGCGGGCGACCTTGATCGTGAGGTCCCGCTGGCGGCGATAGTCGAAGAAGAGCGTCTCCGCACAGCGCTTGCCCTCGTCGTAGCAGGAGCGGGGACCGATCGGGTTCACGTTGCCCCAGTACTCCTCGACCTGGGGATGGACCGTGGGGTCACCGTAGACCTCGGAGGTCGAGGCAAGCAGGATCGGACTGTTGGTGCGCCGAGCCAGGCCCAGCATGTTGATCGAGCCCAGTACCGAGGTCTTGGTCGTCTGCACCGGATCGCGCTGATAGTGGACAGGCGAGGCCGGGCAGGCGAGGTGGAAGATCTGGTCCACCTCGACGAACAGGGGGAAGGTCACATCGTGGCGGAGGAATTCGAACCGCGGGTGGTTGAGCAGGTGGTGGATGTTCTTGCGCGTCGAGGAGAAGAAGTTGTCCACACACAGGACCTCAGCGCCATCGGCCAGGAGCCGATCACACAGGTGGCTTCCGATGAATCCTGCCCCGCCAGTCACAAGAACTCGCCGTTCAGACTCCTGAACCACGGCTCACCTCCTCGTGCCCTTACAGTGCTCTTACATACTATCGGGAGAGTGTAGTACGACGCAGGTCACGGTGTGGCTACTCAGTACACTCGAATGTACTCATGGTGCGAATACCCAGGAGGGTGGATGACCACAATCGACCTGCTCATCGACGATCAGGTGTTCCGCCGGCAGGACGAGGGCGGCATCTCCCGGTACTTCGCGCACCTCGTGGCGCAGTTCGATCGCCATCCTGATATCGGAGTCAGAGCGCGGATTCCGCTGCGCTACACCACAAATCGGCCCCTGCTGGAGCTGACTGACCGGTGCCGCCGGTTCTCCGTGCCGGCCCGGCGCAGGGGGCTCGGTCGCCGAGTGCTGAGCTGGTCGCGCCCGTTGGCGCCCGCGACCTATTTGTCCGAGAACGACATGATTCATCACACGTATTACGATCCGGCCGTATTGCGTGAGACGCCGGGGGCCACCCGGATCGTCACGGTCTACGACATGATTCCGGAGATGTTCCCGCGCTACTTCCCGGGCGGAAACCCGCACGGGGCGAAGCGGGAGTATGTCAGGGCGGCTGACGCGGTGCTGTGCATCTCGGAGGCGACCAAGACCGAGATGGAACGCCACTTTGGGCCGACCAAGGCCCCGGTCCACGTGGTGGGCCTTGCTGCCGATGACTCCTTCTTCGAGCCGACCGGGCCTTTCGACCCGGGTTTCGACTACGTCCTATATGTGGGCAGCCGGGATCGCTACAAGGGCTTCGACACCCTGCTCTCCGCCTTCGCCCTGGTCGCGGGACAGCGCCCGGGCCTGCAACTGTTCGTAGTGGGCAGTCAGCCGTTCTCCAAGCAGGAACGAGAATTGCAGGCGCAGCTCGGCGTGGCGGGCCGGGTCCACATCGCCCACCCGAGCACGAGTGAGCTCGCCTCGATGTATGCCGGCGCCAGCGCCTGTGTCTTCCCGTCGCTCGCGGAGGGGTTCGGGCTGCCGGTCCTCGAGGCGCTCGCCACGGGATCGCGCGTACTGGTTTCGGACATCCCGGCCTTCCAGGAGGTCGCGGACGAGGCAGCGGAGTACTTCCCGACACTGGATCACGAATCCCTGGCCGCACTGATCACCGCGCAATCACCGGTCTCGGAACAGACGCGACGAGCCCGGGCTCGCGACTTCTCCTGGCGCCGTACGGCAGAGAAGACCGCTGAGGTGTACCGGGAAGTGGCCCGCCGGGCCTCGGTCGTATGACTGACTCGTGGCTCACGATCGTCACTGTCGTCTACAACGACCGTGACGAGCTGAGGCGCACACTGGCCAGTGTCGCCTCGATCACGTGTCCCGGCGTCCGCCACGTCGTTGTCGACGGGCTCAGCCAGGACGGCTCGGCCGAGCTGGCCCGAGCTGCCGATCACCGTCCGAGCGTGATCGTGGCCCGCGACGAGGGTGTCTACGATGCGATGAACACCGGCTGGCGCGCTGCCTCCGACGGGATGGTGATGTTCCTGAACGCCGGTGACACGTTCGTACGCAGTGATGTGGTCCAGACATTGCGCGCGGTGGCCTCGGGTTCGGACTGGGTGCGCAGCAATGTCGTCGTCGTGGACGGGCAGGGCCGCCGGACCCGGGCGGTGCAGAAGCCACGCTTCGAGCCCTGGGCTTTCCGGCTCGGCCGCCAACCGGTCCTGCACCAGGGGGCGCTGATGTCGCGCGCCCTGCTCGCCGAACTCGGCGGCTTCGACCTCACCTACCGGATCGCCGCCGACTACGACCTCATGATCCGGGCGGTCGAGGCAGGCCACCGGCCCCGTGTGGTGGACCTGGAGACGGTGGCGATGCAGACCGGCGGGCTGAGCACGCTGCGCTGGCGGGAGTCGCTGACGGAGAAACTGCGGATCGCAGAGCGTGGGCAGTCACCACTGCCGCGTGCACAGATTCTGGCCAGCTTCGCTGAACTCTTCGTGGAAGTCGGCGCCCGCCGTGCGTTGCGCCGCAGCACCGAGCTGGCGCTGCGGGGCAGCTCCGATGCCGTGTTCGCCTCGCTGCGTCAATGACCAGCGCAAGTCCGCGCTACCCTCGGCTCTCGTCCCCCGTGCTGCGGGGTCGTCCAGGCATTCGCGTGTAGGCTGTCGGGGTGTCCGCAGCGACTCAGGCCAGCAACGTCGCGGCCGCTGAGACGGCAGGTTCTTCAGAGTCCTGGCGGGTTCGATTCGACCGTAGCCCTTGGCCTGTCATCATCTTTGCCGGTGTCGTCCTGATCGCATATGGCTACGAGATCTTCGCCTTCCACATCACCACCGATGAGAGCCTCTCAGCGCAGACATCTCAGCCTTCCTGGGCCTTGACTCATGCAGGTCGTGGCCGCTGGATGACGGGCCTGCTCAGCCTGGCGCTGCCCGCGAATGTGGCCCCGACGGTCGCGCCAGCCCTCGGGGTCGGGATGATGGCCCTTGGGCTGTGGCTGGTGACCAGGCGTCTGCTACAGCTGGATCGGACCTATGCGCTCATCGCGTCTTCTCTTGCGGTGACGGTCCCCACGTTCGCCTTCATGGTGTCGTTCGCCGATATCGTCTACGGGATCGGTGCCGGATACTTGCTGATTGTTGCGACCCTGGCCACCGGGAAGTCCTCTCGGGCGTGGGTGTGGGCGATCTCCGTGCTGCTGGGTGCGGCAGCTATGGGGGTCTACCAAGCCCTGATACTCGCAATCCTTGCTGGCGCGCTGGCAATGGCCTTCCGCGAAGGCACCTGGCTGGGTCTGCTGCGTTGGGTCGGACTCACAATCGGCAGTGCCGTGGCCTACCTGGCAGTGTCACAACTGACGTACTTGGTGATCCCCCGCCTCAACTACATCGAGAACTTCTTCAACCCTTCTGCATTCTTCGAGGCTCCTTGGTCCTTGCTGCGCAGGAGCATCCGGGACGGGCTCAACGTTCTGGCGCTGAACGGGGACCTGTTCGGGCTTCAGTCACCACTGCTTCTGGTGACGTTCGTCAGCATGGCGCTGCTGGCGCTTGGATCGGTGCTGTTGCGTGCCAGCGGAGAGTTTCGCTGGGTCGCCCTGATTTCCACTTCGGGCATCCTCTCCATCCCGTTCCTTGCCGGCGTCATGAGCCTGGGACCAGTACCGCTGCGCTCCTGGGTCTTCTTGCCTCTGTGCTTGGCCGCCCTGACTGCAGTGGGGTTGCACGGTCTCGACCTGTGGCCGGGGGGCCGTGTCCGAGAGGGGATCTTGGTCGCGGTGTTGGTACTCACCGGCTTCACTGTGGTTGCTCAGATGGTGATCGGCCTGCGGTTGCTGGGGTCCAGCCAGTTGGTCTACGAGCACGATCAGCAGTTTGCGTATGAGATTAACCGGGAGATCCGCTTGCAGATCGGGGCTGTCCCGTCGGCACCCCTGCCCATGGTGCCCAGCGGTGCCTGGCAGTTCGGGGAAGGGCCGCTGACCGAGCAGCGGGAGGCAACGGCCGCATCGGTCTTCGCCTTCGGCAGGGAGGAAGGGCCGGATCGGGTCGTCTCGTTCCTGGCGAATCAGGGTGTTCCGGTCACCTCGCCCACTCCTGAGGAGACGAGCCGCTCTGAGAGCCGCCTTGCCGAGATGCCGCCGTGGCCGCAACCTGGTTGGCTGCGGGTTGAGGAGGGCGTCGTCCTCTGCCGACTCGGCCCATGATGATCGAAGCACGAGTGCGATGCACCCGGTCTCGTATCCTCGATGGCGGCGTCCAATCCGGAATTGACGGCGCTCTGCGCAGTATCACCCGTGGCGCTCAGCTGCGGCCCGCCACCAGCCCTCGAGTACGTCGTTGGGCGGGATCGGTTCGGCCAGGTTGGCCGTCAGACGGGGGTTGGCGCGTCGTGACAGCCGCGGATTGACGAACGGGTCGTCGTAGAGCTCCCTGGGCCAGCGCTCCCTCAGCACGAGCTGCTCATGACTCTCGAACCTGCGCTCGCGGCTCGCTGACTCGTGGTGCACCAGGCGTATCCCCGGATCGAGCACAGTGGACAGGCCCTGCGCCCGGGCCCGCAGGCAGAAGTCGACGTCGCCGCCGGCATTCGGCAGGTCGCGCCGGTCGAAGCCATCGAGTTCGGCGAAGAGTCGCGCCCCGACGGCGAAGCACGCCCCCGTGACGGCCAGGGCTTCGTGCGGGAAGCGCAACAGCGGATCGGTGGGCTCCTGGAAGAACCGGTGTTCGAACCCGTGGTCACCGGCTCCCATGATGCCGGCGTGCTGGATCCGGCCGTCGGGGAACAGTAGTTGCGCTCCGGCGACCCCGACGCCCGGCAGGGCCAGAGCGGTGACGATCCGGGTGAGCCAGTCGGCGCTGAGCACCTCGGTGTCGTCGTTGAGGAACAGCAGGACGTCCCCGTTCGCGGCGGCGGCGCCTCCCTGGCAGAGCCGGGCGAAGTTGAAGTAGCCATCGTCACGCAGCAGCGTGATCTCGTCGCCCCACTGTCCGTAGAGTTCCTCGGTCCCCGGCTGCACCGACCCGTTGTCCACCACCAGGATCTCCAAGTCCGGGTAATCCGTGAGTCGCTCGATCGAGGTCAGGCAGCGGGACAGCAGGTCGGGGTTGTCCCGGGAGGGAATGATGATCGAGATGCGGGGTGCCGAGTCGGCGCGCAACTCGATCGGGTCCTCGGCGACCATCCGTACGGTGGCCCCGCGGGCTTCGAGGTCCGCGCGCACTGCGGCGGGATCAGTCCCTGCGACCGTATCGCTCCGCCCCAGGATGCGTGGCAGGTGCTGTGGCGATCCCAGGGTGCGGACGGCCTGCAGGAACAGTCCCTGCCAGGTCCGGTGACGCAGGTCTGACAGGACCTCCCTGAGGCCAGCCGTGCGGACGGCGAACGCGTCACCGACGTAGTGCGAGTACCACTCGAGGACCGGCGACCAGCCGGGCCGTGCCTGCACCGCTCCTGCGGCGCTGATGGTGTCGAAGTACAGAAGGTCTGCCCGCATGGCCCGGTCGATCTCCGCGGCGGCGTGGGGCAGCAGCCGTTGGCGCTCGTCCATAACAACGGTCAGTTCGCCGGTGCATCGCGCCACAGCTCGCTCGAGGCTGCGCCATCCGCTCAGCACGACCTGGACTCCGGGGTGGGTCTGCGTCATGGCGCTTCCTGAACCCAGCGGATCCGGGCTGTCCCCCGTGACAACCAGGATGGTCACCGAACGCATATCGGACCGAGCCTCGGCATGCTGGGTGAGGAACGCGTAGTGAGCCAGGACTTCCCGCAGCGGGGTGCCAGGATTGCGCAGCGATTCGGCGACCATCTCCTGGTTCGCCCGAGCCAGGCCCCCCTCTGCGCGGCGCAGGGTGGACTCCAGGAGTCGCCGGCGATCAGTGCGGTCCATCATGGCAGCCTCGCCGGTGACGCTGGCTTCATGAGCATGATGCTGCTCCCGGCGATGACGGGCAGGACCAGAGGTAGGACGAAGGTTCCGCTGACGAGGCCGACGCCGAGCACGACCTCGACACAGCCCACGGTCACCAGGATCACCAGGGTTCCGATCATCCAGCGGGAATCGACGTCGAAGGCCTTCACCGCGATGTAGGCAAGGATGCCGGCGAGCAGCAGCAGCGCGGACAGGGCGACGATGCCCCCCACCGCCGCGGTCTGCAGGAACTGGTTGTGGGCGTGCGCGGGCTCCCAGTACAACTGGCCGCCCTGCCAGTTCTGCAACCAGAAGCCGAGCCACTGGTCCCGGTTCGCCTCCCAGTACTCGTGCGAGAAGACGTCGGTGCCGACGCCGATCAGCGGGCTGGTCTGGAACTCCTCCCAGGCGACGTGCCAGGCGAACGCGCGGCCGTGAAAACCGGTCACTCCGTCAGCCAGCAGGACCGGGAGCTGGGCGATGACGACGAAGGCAGCCAGCAGGCCTGAAACCCACCGTGATCTGTGTCGCTGCGGCAGCGGTATGAGCACCGCGATCAGCCCGCAGACCGCCACCAACCAGCCAGTGCGGCTCTGGCTGAGCAGGAGTACCACGACACTGACGATCGGCCCGAGGGCGAAGTAGGCCATTCTCATTCCGGGGGACGTCCACCGGGACGATGCCGCACGCCTGGCAGTGGAGGCCAGCC
Organism: Actinomycetota bacterium; assembly: GCA_020438795.1. Classification (GTDB taxonomy): domain Bacteria; phylum Actinomycetota; class Actinomycetes; order S36-B12; genus JAGQTY01. Next base: position 56,920 of record JAGQTY010000016.1, on the reverse strand, counting down.
TGCGGATGCTCTGCAACTGCAGAATCAGAGCCAGTGCCGAGATCATTGCCAGGGCGTTCGGGTGTCCGGTGATGCCCCGCAACTGGTAGAGCCCCAGAAGATCCCGGCTGTTGCGTTCGTAGAACACGTCAATACCCGTGTTGGACGCTGAAACGAGCATGCCCAGCAGGGACAGCCACACGATGGCCGTTAGCAGCGTCAGTGCCCCCGCCCGCCAGACCAGCGGCGGTGACAGGGCGGCTCCGACGCTCAGGGCGGCCCCGACCAGACCGAAAACCAGGAGGTTGCTCTCCAGCGGCTGATCACGCAGTGAGGCCGAGACGTTGGGCAGCAGCCCGAGGAGTGCCAACGAGGCGGCGAGCAGCCAGTTCAGTGATGGGACGTCGGCTGCCACGCACAGCCCGATGGCCGCCAGCGACAGCAGGCCGAGCAGCCACTGCTGCCAGGGCTCGAGAACCCCGGCATGTCCAGCCGTCTGATCGATCATGGCAACGATCAGGAAGAGCCCGGCGATCGCAAAGATCACCAGCGTCAGTACCTGTGCCGCAGCCCTGCGACCAGCCACGGTGAACCCCCGGCCTTGCGCGCCGCGCGACGCAAGAGTGGCGGGTCGGGCGGGCACCGCTCCATTCTTGCACTCTCATGAGCACTCGGTGCTGCTCTGCGCGTCGGCTCCCCGGAATCCCAGCTGACGCCACGCCTCGTAGACCGCCACGGCCACGGCATTGGACAGGTTCAGTGACCGGCTGTCGGGAACCATCGGCAGCCTGAGGGTGTGCTCCCGCGGGAATCGTGCGAGCACTTCGGTGGACAGACCTGCCTGTTCGGGCCCGAACCACAGGCAGTCCCCCTCGCTGAACGAAGCCTCACTGTACGGCAGCTCCGCGGTGGTCGTGAACGCGTAGTGACGACCCGGCAGCGCCAGGGCGCTGTCCTCATCCGGATGCCTGGAGAACACGGCGGAATGGCGGTAGTCCAGGCCGGCGCGTCGTAGCCGGGCATCGGTCAGGCCGAACCCCAGCGGCTCGACCAGGTGCAACCGGGACCCGGTATTGACGCACAGGCGCATGATGTTGCCGGTGTTGGGCGGGATCTGCGGCTGGAAGAGCACGATGTTGAACACGCCTGACCTCCGGTGCCTGCAGTCAAGCACACCCGACCGCCGGGGCTCAAGGGCTCAGCCGGGGCGTAGGCGTCCGCCTCGGGTTCCGGTGAAACGATCCCCCTGGAGCGCAGGAGCGCGGGATACTGGCGGTGCTCCCGGCCGATGGAGAGGCGCAGATGGACGACAGGACCAGGGTCAGACGACAGCCGCACCGAGGCATCTATGACCGAGCCGAGTTGCTGACCCTGATCGATGGCCTGCCGGTGGCTTCGGTCGGCTACTGCGCGCAGGGTCGCCCATATGTGTATCCGACCCTCGCGTGGCGCGAGGGTGACCATCTGTACTGGCACGGGTCGGCGGCCAGTCACTCCCTGCGACATATCGCCGAGGGCGTGGAACTGTGCGTGAATCTCTTCGCTGTGGATGGACTGGTGCTGGCGCGCTCGGGCATGAACTCATCAGTCAACTACCGATCGGTGACCCTGTTCGGCCGGGCCGAGGCGATTGTCGACGCTGACAGCAAACGCCGCGCGCTTGAGCGCTTCATCGAGAACCTGGTGCCCGGGAGGTGGGCGGATCTGCGTCCGATCACCGTCGCTGAGCTGAAGGCCACAACAGTGGTCAGAATGGCCATCGACGAAGCATCCGGAAAGGTGCGCAACGGCCCCGCCCATGATGATGAAGCCGACTACGCGCTCGATATCTGGGCCGGGGTCGTGCCGCTGGCCCTTGAGGTCGGGGCCCCGGTGGCGGACCCACGGCTTCGTCCTGGCGTTGCCGAGCCGCAGTACTTGGCGGATCTGGAGTTCGGCGAACATGCCTGAAGTGGTTGTGGTCGGAGCCGGTCCGATCGGCCTGGAGGTGGCACTGCGACTGATGGCTGACGGTCGCGAGGTACTGGTGCTGGACCAGGGCCCGATCGGCAACACGATACGGACGACCTTTCCCCCGGACACCCGCTTCTTCAGCTCCCCGGAGCGCATTGCCATCGCCGGGCGGGTGATCCCGTCGGCCGACCAGGAGAAGACCAGGGGAGAGGACTACCTCGCCTACCTGAGAGCGGTGGCCGAATCCTCAGAAGTACCCGTGCGAACCTACACGCGCTGCCTGGACGTTGAGGGTGAGGCTGGAGACCTGCGGGTGAAGGTGAGCCGTACCGATGATGCGAGCCGGGAGGAGTTGCTGAGCGCCACTGCCGTGGTTCTCGCCGTCGGTGGCACTCATCGCAGCCGCCGGCTCGGTGTCCCCGGGGAGGACCTAGGCTTCGTGCACTCGCGCCTGCGCGACCCCGGTGACTACTACGGCCGGCGCGTCCTGGTCGTGGGCGGGCGGAACTCCGCCGCCGAGTCGGCGCTGCGGCTCTATCGCGCGGGCGCACGCGTCGCCATCAGCTACCGAGGCCCGCACCTGCATGACAGAGTCAAGTTCTGGATCCGGCCTGAGGTCGAGGGCCTGCTCGAGGAGGGGAGGATCGCCAGATTCATGCCCAGCGTTGTGGAGCGCGTGCTCCCAGGACGTGTCGAGCTCAGCTCGCCTGAGGGTGAACGCCAGGTCCAGGTCGATGAGGTGCTGCTGCAGATCGGCTTCGAGCAGGATTCCGCCCTGTTCCGGCGGTTGGGGATACCTGTGCTCGGGCCCGACCGAGTGCCGGAGTACGATCACGAGACGATGCGCACCTCGAGGCCAGGGGTATTCGTTGCCGGAACGGCGACCGCGGGGACACAGTCGGGGTTCAGGGTCTTCATCGAGAACTGTCATCAGCACGCCGAGCGCATTGCCGCCGCGCTGGCGGGACGCGAGCCACCGGAACCGGTGGCGGCGCGCCCGCTGCCCGAGGTGTGAGCCGGTCGCGGCGCGTTGTCACGCCAGCCGCGTCAGGAGCTGGCTATGGTCCTGCTGATCCAGGCGTTGTAGCCGAGGGTGCGGGTGTAGACGCCCGGTTCCTCGCCGCAGCGCTGCCCGCCGAAGCTTGTGATCCCGGCCAGCCGCCGCACTCCGAAGCCATCGGTCACCGTCAGCGGTCCGCCGCTGTCGCCGGTGCAGGTGTCGACCACCGAGACGCCATCATCGAACCCGGCGCACACCTGCTTGTTCTTGCGCAGATCCCAGTCGTAGATACGGTTGCAGGCGCGGAACTTCTCGATGAGGACCGTACCTTCCTTGAGGTGGTCCGGATATCCTCTGCCCCGCGGAGTGGTGGCCCCCCAGCCCGCGATCTGGGCAGGGTTGTCGGCGCGGTAGTCGTTCGCGTCGGTGACAAGGGCCATGGGGGGCGCGCTGACCGGCCCTCGCAGTTTGAGCAGGGCGATGTCATTGCGGTCGTTGCGCCTGTTCCACCGAGCGATCTCGATCCGTTGCACCCTGGCCTGTTCGCCCTCGCGGGACCGCAGGCTGGTGCGACCGACGAACACCTTGAGATCGCGTGCCCCGAAGTCGTAGACACAGTGGGCGGCTGTGACCACCCAGCGACTGTCGATCAGGGTGCCGCCGCAGAAGGCTCCCCGATGGGCGGACAGACCCACCTCACCGATGGCGACGATCGAGGGCCAGGAGCCGGCAGGGGCGTCATGGCCGCCGACGACTGCCGGCGTGACGATTGGCGACGACGTCGCCGGGGCCATGCCGAGCAGGCTGAAGGCGATCACCGCGATCAGGCCCGATATCGTGGCTGATCCAGCGCGTCTGTTCATGAGGACTCCTACTGTTCAGAGTAGGTCCGCGCCCGGTGCTGCGTATCGGGCGGGTACGGATTGGCCCGGATCGGTGCAATCCCGGCCTCGTGACTCAGCCCCGGGAGGGTCGCAGTGCGCGGGCCAGCAACTTGTCCTGCCAGGCCAGCGGCAGTCGTCCCAGGGTCGCGAGCAGTGAAGCCCCGCCCCCGGCGATGTAGCGCCGGCGCGGATGCGTGGCTGCAATGGCACGCAGAACTGTCTCTGCAGCCCGTTGCGGATCGACCGACCGGTTGCCCTTCTCGGCCATTGCCTCCAGCTTCCCGAACTGCGCCGCGACCACCGCCTCCTGCGGATAGACAGGATTGACCGACAGCTCGCCCGGCGACTCGGTCATCGACGTGGCGAATCCGGCGAACTCGACGAAGATCACCTTCACCCCGTGCTGAGCGACCTCACGGCGCAGGCTGGTTCCCCAGGCCTCGAGTGCGGACTTCGCAGCGGCGTAGCCACCGTTGTAGGGGATCACGATCCGGGCCATCATCGCGGTGTTCAGCACGACCCGGCCGCGGTCGCCTCGCAGTGCCGGCAGCAGCGCCCGCACGAAGCGGGCGGCGCCGAGGTAGTCGACCTCGGTGACCCGGGCCAGTTCCTCGTCTGTGGTGCCCTCGCAGGAGGGATCACGGATGTCGCCGGCGATTCCGGCATTGGAGAACACCGCTACGAGCCTCGAACCGGCAGTTCTGTGGGACTCGACCACTCCTGCTGCGTTCTCGGTATCGGCTGCCTTCGTGACGTCCAGCCGTATCGGTTCCATCCGATCCGGCTGGCTGGCTCGGTCCCGCAGCGCCTGGGCCTGTTCGCTGGAACGCACGCCCGCCAGCACGTGATACCCGCGCTGATTGAGCAGCAGGCTCGTGCGAAGCCCGATTCCCGAGCCTGCCCCGGAGATCACGACCAGTTGTCCCGGGTCACGTGTGTCCCTCATCCGCCCATTCTTGCCCCGTACCTGAGCTCGAGGCGCCCGCAGTCACACGCCTGGCTGCTCGTTGCACAGTTCCGGATCGCCGTGCCCGAAGCGGCGGGCAGACGGCGATCCCGGGAAGGACACAACCATCCCCGCGGGCTACATTGATCACCATGTTCGTTGCGGCCTTCCGGCGTCACACCCGTCCCGGGATCAGCTTCGGAGAGTTCATCGAGGGCTGGCAGGCCGAGCAGGGCTACGGTGTCACGAACCGTGTGCTCAACGCGGTCAACGTGGAGGACGAGCACGATATCGTCACACTGGGGTTCGTGCAGGTGCCTCTTCGGCTGCTCAGGTTCATGCTGGCCAAGGGGCGCAAGACCGATATGCACGACACTGATCGCCATGACCGGGTGGCGGAACTGCTCACGAGCACGGAGCTCAGGAGTCAGTTCGTCGTCCGCGGGGAGGTCGCCATCGAGGACGGCCACCCCTACCGTATCGATCGCAAGGCGCGCAGGAATCCCGACGGCATGCGCAGCATGCTCTCCTTCAAGCGCGTGAAGCAGGCCGAGGATCTCCCCGATGGACCGCCGCTCATCAGTCTTATCGCCTCGACCAGGGGCCACCTCGATGTCACCGACGCCGCCGGAATCGTGGCTCAGTTGCTCGGGCTGGAGGAATCGATCCGGCTGCTGCACCTCGAGGAGGTGGACGCGCCGGACAGCCACCTGCTCGTCGCCATCCTGTCCGCCTCCGTCACCGATGCCGACCCCAGGCGCCTGGTGCCCCACGGCCATGACGTCGACTGGGTGGGCCGGTATCAGTTCCGGACCGAACACGACTTCACGCGCGACCCCATCAGGGTGCCCTTCCGGGGCGACCTCAGTATCGCGCCCTTCTGAGGGGCGATTGTGTATCGAACATATGTTCGATATGGTGTCGGTGTAGGTGAGCCTCCGAGCCGGGGAGCAACTGCTGCAGCTCGGAGTCGCCGATCGGCGCGAACTCAGGAGGCCAACATGGTGCTGCTCGATGATCGGCCCGGGTCTCGTCGCCAGGTTGCTCCCGGTGGTTCCTGGCAGGGGTGCCTGGACCTCGAGCTTGCCGATTCGTCCGAGTTTCGTCGTGTCGAGCTCTCCGAGGGGGCGTGGGTGGATCACTGTCCCGGCTGGGCCGGGCCATCACTGATGGAGCCCTTGACCACTGGTGTCCAGTGGCGGGCTGAGCGCCGGGAGATGTACGACCGTTTCCTGGACGTTCCCCGACTGGTCGCACGTTTCGACGACCTCGCTTCGATCCGTATCGGGGGTGTGGCGGCGCTCGCCGGGCGACTCAATGACCATTACGGGTTCGGCCCCGGTCATCGTAACCGGCTGAGTACCTGCGGACTCTGTCTGTACCGTGATGGCCGTGATTCCGTGGCCTGGCACGGCGACCGCATGTACCGGACCGATGACACCATCGTGGCCATTGTGTCGTTCGGATCCGCCCGAACCCTGCGACTGCGACCGAATGAGGGCGGGCGATCGCTGAGCTTCCAGCTCGGGGACGGCGACCTGCTGGTGATGGGCGGCAGCTGTCAGGAGACCTGGCAGCACCAGATACCGAAGACATCGCAGTGGTGCGGTCCGCGGATCAGTCTGCAGTTCAGGCCCGGCGATGTCGCATGAGTTGCCCTTGTGCGCCGTCCCGGGCCGCCCGAGAATGCGCCAGCGGCCGCGTTGCCAGTGGTACCTGCGGCACCCAGCACTGGACGTAACGGTTCCTTGTCGCGCGTGAGCTCGCCAGCGTGCGTAGGTTTGAGATCATGAATTCGGCCGACCGTCCCCGTCCACAGTGGGCGGCAGGGATCGGGGCCTGCTCGGCCCGGCTCGGGTTCCGGTAGGGCTGGGTCTCATGGTCCGGATCGGCGTGGTGTGCGGCGGGGGTGGCGACATCGCGGCTGCGTTCATGTGCGGCTGTGTCACGGCCATCTATGAAGCGACCGGCTGGAACCCCGGTGAGGCGGACTTCATCGTGGGGACTTCGGCCGGGTCCATCATCGGATCGGCGTTGCGCCAGGATCTCGATCCCACGGATTATCACGCCACCATGGTGGGTGATCGGGTATCCCGCAAAGCAGCCAAGGTGCTCACGCCCGAAGTGCTCGGTGGCGAGGATGACGGACTGCCGCCACTGGCCGACGATGCTCTCAGTCACGCCCGGCTCACCGCCCCCGACCTCATCGCTCGCTCGGCACTGATGCCCGGCCGCGTGAAACCGGTGGTCCTGGCGGCCGCCGCACTGCCCGAGGGACGTCTGGACAACTCCTTCGTCCGGAACAAGATCCTGGCGTTGCGCGGCGATGACTGGCCGGCCGACCCGCTGCTGATCACGGCCACACGCATGGACAATGGCCATCGCGTGGTCCTGTCGGCCCACAGTCAGGTCCGCGCCGGGCTGAGTACGGCGGTCGCGGCATCCTGCGCGATCCCTTCGGTGTTCAAACCCGTCATGATCGAAGGGGCCAAGTATGTGGACGGTGGCATCAGATCCGGCACCAACGCCGACGTGCTCCTGAGACAGGAACTCGACGTGGTGCTGATCCTCTCCCCGCTGTCGTCGGAGTCGAAACTGAGCAGTGCGCTGGTGGGCCCCGTCCGGACTGCGATGCGGATGGCGGCGGTCGCGGAGCAGCAGAAACTCCGCGGGGCCGGAGCCGAGGTCCTCACCTTCCATCCGAACATGCGCACCATCAATGCGATGGGGCTGAACATCATGGACGTCAAGAAGCGTCCCCGTATCTCCACGCTCGCCCGGGAATCTGCAGCCGCACTGCTGGCATCCCCGAAGGCTGACAACATCCTCCCGCTCCTGCGAGAGGCGGCACAATCTCATTGAGCCGGCTGCCGCGCTGTACTACTGTCGGCGACAGAGGTCATCAGAGAACACAGCAGAACACAGGGAGTGTCGATGCCATCAGTGTCGCAGTACGAAGTGGTGGACGACAGCTTCTTCACAGAGGCCGCCTACAAGACCACGATGCTGGCCAACCTGGACTGCGACACCGACACGTTGTGGCGGATACTGGCGGCGCCGGAGCCCTGGGAGGAATGGCTCGGCCTCAAGAACGTCACCTTCACATCTCCGGAGCCGTACGGCGTGGGCTCGACGCGGACGGTCCAGATCGCCAACCAGACCCTGAACGAGAAGTTCATCGCCTGGACGCCGGGCGAAAGGATGGCCTTCTTCATGGAGAGCGGTTCTATGCCTGTGCGGGCGATGGCTGAGGACTACCGGCTCACGGCGACGTCAACCGGCACCTCGAGGCTGGCCTGGACGGTTGCGCTGACCGGCCGACCACGGTTGACGAGCTCGGCGCTCGGGCTGGGCCTGCACGCGGCCGGGAACCGGGGCCTCAAGAAGCTGGTCACCTTCGTGACCGAGCATGGTGCCGAGTACGCCTGAGCTTCCCCGGGCACTGCCGGGTGAGGACGTCAGCCCTGCAGTGCTTTCTGGATGTCCTTGTCGATGCTGGCAGGTGTCTCCTGCGGGCCGTAGCGATGAAGCACCTCGCCGTCCTTGCCGACGAGGAACTTGGTGAAGTTCCATTTGATCTTCTTGCTGCCCAGCAGCCCGGGTGCTGAGTCCTTCAACCAGACGTAGAGCGGATCGGTGTCGGGACCGTTCACGTCGATCTTGGACATCATCGGGAAGGTCACCCCGTAGTTCACCTTGCAGAACTCGGTGATCTCTGCGTCCGAGCCCGGGTCCTGCTCCTTGAACTGGTTGCAGGGGAAGCCGATGATCGTGAATCCCTGGTCCTGGTACTCGTCGTAGAGCTTCTGCAGGCCGTCGAACTGAGGCGTGAAGCCGCATTTGCTGGCGGTGTTCACCACGAGGACCACCTCGCCGCGGTACTTGGATAGATCAACGCTGTCCTTGCCGCCGGAGGCGGTCACCGAGAAGTCATACAGGTTCATGACACACACAACATCAGGAACCTCGTGGTTATGCCAGCTGGACCCACGCGCAGCCGGGACAGAGGGTCCACGGACGTCCGCGATGCTGATCAGCTGGTGCTGGTTTGTCCGGTTCAGTCACCCGATCGGAGTAACCCCAACGGTCATCCGGCCGCGAACGGGGCCAGCGTTGAGTCGTGCTGTCACATCCGTTCCGGCTCCTCACCAGACTGGCGGTGCTGGCCGTGCTCGCACTGCTCGCTCTCAATGCGGTCGCGCTGATATCCGGCGCCCCGAGCCAGCATGTGGAACTGTTCACCTTTGACGTGGGCGGCTCTGCCGGCACGGGAATCGGAGAGGCGATGCAGCGGAGCGGGGCCGCTGTGTGGAACAGCGTCTGGACCAACGCGGTCAATGGTTTCAACTACCTGGTGTCACTCGTTTAGGTGATCAGGTGATTACGCCCCGTCAGATGGGGCACGCTGCGCGCATGAGCAGTGATCCGACAAGGGTGTACACCACTCCAGGTGCGACGGTCCGGCAGGGGCTGGCTCCCACGGTGGTCCTTCCAGACGGCTACAGCGCGGGATCGGCGTCCGGGACGCCCCGCGGCGAGACGCGGGTGATGCCAAGTGGCCCGGCCCATCTCAGCGCTCCCGCCCAGCTACCGCCCCCGAGGCTGGCGGCCCCCGATCCGTCGATGCGCACGGACCGGTATCCGGTTGCTCGCTGGGTCTTCGGAACGGTCGGCGCCATTGCGTTGCTGGCGATCCTGGCCCAGTTGATCGTGGTTGTCGCCGGATCCGCCGACCTGTCGATGGCGATCAACTTCCTCGGGCTCTTCGGGATGACTGCCGCTCTGGTCGCAGGTATCTCCTCGCTCATGCTGGCGGCCAACCCCATCCGTGTCAGCGGGGCATTCTCCGCGTTCAGGATGGCTGGCCTGCTGATGGCGGTCGGGACGCTGGCAATGATGGCCATGGGTGTGCCCGCGTTCTACACGCCCTCTGCGGCACAGGTGCTCGTCGATGCCCTGCTCAACGTCGTGGTCCCCACGCTCGTTCTCGGTTCCTGGTTGTTCCTGGGACCCCGCCCGCGACTGTCCGTCAAGCAGATAGGCGGGGCAGTGACCATACCGGCGGTGTGGCTCGTCTACACGATGCTTCACGGTGCCATCACGGGCTTCTACGCCTACAGCTACCTCAACCTCGCCGCGGTGGGTGCAGCAGCGCTCGCGGTCAACATCTTCTTCCTGTTCTTCCTGGCGGTGGCGATCTGTGTCGCCCTTGTCTACCTGGACAAGCTGCTGCCCTGGGCGCCGAGGGCGTAGCGAGTCAGCTTCGCGAATCCGGCCAATGGCTGGCCCGATTCTGGAAGGATCGCAGTGAAGCCCCGGAGGTGCTGCGGTGCCCAGCGATCCCCTTCTGCTCCTTGCGCAGACTACGAGCACGAGTGACGATGAAGTCCTGTTCACCCTCGACGGCTTCATCCCCATGGTCCTCATCCTCTGGATCATCGGCTGGCTGACCGGGCGGCTGCTCGGCGTGCGCCGTGGCTTCTGGCGCGCCCTGATCGCAGGGCTGATCGGCTATGGCGCGGGCTGGGCCTACCTGTACGTGCAGTACGGAGACGTCGATCAACTGGACAGCGGCGAGGAGATCCTCGCCCTCGGAGCGGGCTTCTTCGGCTACATCCTCCTGGTGACGATGATCGCCAGCGTCGTCATGGAGGCGATCCTGCGGCCGCGGACCAAGGGCCGTCGACTGCGGATTCCACATCCGTTCGCCTGGATCGGGATGAAGTTCGCCCTGGTGCAACGGCTGTTCCAGATCCTTGCCGCAGCTCGCCACAACGGGCTGGCGGGTCGCAAGTTCGTGTCCAAGGCTGCACTCTCCTCACCGGAGGGCGCCCGGGCGCTGCGCAAGACCCTCGAGGAATGCGGGGGCATGTTCATCAAGTTCGGGCAGATCGCCGCCAGCCGCGACGACTTCCTGCCCGAAACCATCACCCACGAGCTTGCGAAGTTGCGGACCGCGGTCAAGCCCTTGCCGTTCGCGCAGGTGCAGGCTGTCCTGGCCGCTGAGCTCGGACCCGGGTACATGGAGCATTTCGAGTGGATCAGCGAGGAGCCCCTGGCTGCGGCCAGCATCGGTGTCACTCACGAGGCACGCCTGGTCGACGGCACCAGGGTGATCGTGAAGGTCCGGCGCCCCAAGATCCAGCAGATCGTCGATCGTGACTCACGGGTCCTGCTGTGGGGTGCCCGGCAGCTCGAGCGAGGTTCGGAGTCGGCGCGCCAGCTGGGCATCGTCGATCTGGCTGAGGAACTGGTCAGCGGGGTGAAGGAGGAGCTCGACTTCACGCGGGAGGCGGCCAACAACGAAGCGATGATCCGCAATCACACCGACGACGCGGGCGTCGCCTATCCGAAGGTCATCGACGCGCTCACCAGCCGCAAGGTCCTGGTGATGGACGAAGTACGGGGACAGCCGGTGTCCGACGACGCCGCCGTGGAAGCCGCAGGAATCCCACGCAACGAACTCGCTGACCGGCTGCTCAAGGCCTTCCTGGATCAGGTCCTGCACGATGGTGTCTACCATGCCGACCCGCACCCCGGAAATATCCTCATCGACGCTGCCGGGACCATGTGGTTCATCGACTACGGCGCCGTCGGGTATCTGGACCCGATCACACTCGAGGCGCTGCAGCAGATGGCGATCGGGTTCACCCTGCGCGATCCGGGTCTGCTGGCGCGGGCCACGCGGCGCATGGCAGGCTCCCAGGGCGAGGACCTCGACATCCCGTCCCTGGAGTTCGACATGGGCCAGGTGGTGACCCAGATCGAGGGGTCCGGATTCGGTCCCGCTGCCATCGGGCAGGTGATCCACGTGCTGCAACGGCATAGTGTGAAGGTTCCCCGCTCGCTCACAGTCCTGGGACGCGCTGCCGTCACCATGGAGGGGACGCTGCGCGAACTGAGTCCGGGCTACAGCATGTCTCACGCCGCTGTGCGCCTCGTTGAGGCGCAGCCCAAGATGGAGGGCGCCCAGGACGCCCTGACCAAAGAGATGCTCCGGGCGCTGCCCTCCCTGCGACCGCTTCCGGAGATCACCGAGGACCTGGCCCTTCAGGCTCGGTCGGGCCGGCTGTCGCTGCGTGTGAGTCTGTTCAACGGCGAGGACCAGATGGCGGTCGACCGATGGGTGGACCGGGTCATCTGGGCCACGCTCGCAGTCGCGGGCCTGGTCGGGTCGGCCCTGCTGCTGATCGCCTCGGCGATGTTCGAGTCGAGCCAGCCGTCGGTCTCCCTCTACACGCGGGTGATCGGGTTCATCGGGCTCATCGTGTCGACCGCGATGCAGATGCGCACCATCGCCAGGGTTCTGCGGCGCGGCAACGCCGATGACGCCAGGCGTGACCACGTCTGACCCGGCCGTCCTACTGGGTCGCGGGTGTCTCCTGGATCAGTTCCCAGCTGATGGTGCCCTTGTCGTCAGTCATGACGACCCGGACATCAGCCGTGCTGCCCTGGTCGTCGACGACCTGGCAGGTGAAACTGCCGCCGTTGCTGATCTCGACCTCGGCCGGACAGTCTGCCGTGACCGCGAAGCCCAGCTGTTTCTGGATGCCGGTCTCGATCTCATTCACGACCTTGTCCATGGCGAGGTAGCCCGCCCCTGAGGTTGCGGTCGCGCTGGGTGATGCGGTCTCGCCCGAGCCCGTCACCTCCCAGCGGACATTGCCCTGGTCGTCCTGCTGGGTCACCGTGACATCGATGGCCTCGCCGTCGGTGGTGGTGGCTGTGCACGTGAAGGTGTCACCGGCCTTGAGGGGGACATTGTCGGGACAGACGGTCGTCACCGTCACGTTGGCCTGCTCCTTGAGGCCCGTGGTGATCTCGTCCTCCACCTTCTGTGTGTCGATGCCACCGCTGCTGACGCTGAAGGAGCATCCGGTGAGGGCCAGCAGCGCGGCTGCGCCGATCGTGATCAGTGGTCTGGTACGCATGGTGTCCTCCAGGTTCGACACTGTCAGAGTATCGCCACGCTCAGATGATGGGTGGACGCCCCGCCCGCGTCATCCGCCATACGGTGGACCAGCGCATGGGACGGCGCTCCCGGGGCGCGGTCCGCAGCCCCTCACGTGCTCCCCGCAACCAGGCGCCGATGGCCCGGCGCGGACGGGTGCGGACGATCGTCAGCACGGTCCACGTCCCCAGATAGAACGGCTCCAGCACCAGCGGCAGGTTGCGTCTGGCCAGCCACACGCGGTTGCGGGCCTGCAGGCGGTAGAACTCCTCGTGACGGGTGGGATCGATGGCGGGGTGTCCGGCGACGAGATCACCCGCGTACCAGGCCTCGTGCCCGCTGTCCCAGGCGCGCCAGGCCAGGTCGATGCCCTCGTGGGCGTAGAAGAACTCCTCGGGCCAGCCGTTCGCGGCATCGAAGACGGAGCGGCGGATCGCGACGGCGCCCTCCCAGACGTTCATTGCGGGGCTGGATGTCCGCGGATCGCCAACGTGCAGCCGAGGCACCCAGCGGCGCGGCGACGGATTCCCGTCGGGATCGGCCACCCGGGGCTGGATGAGCCCGAGTCGGGGATGATCGGCGAATCGGTCCGCGACGGTCCGCAGGAAGTCGGTCGAGGGCAGGAACGCGTCATCGTCGAGGAAGAACAACAGCTCACCGCTGACCAGTGGGACACCGGCGTTGCGGCCGGCCGGGATGCCCACGTTGGTGGGAAGTGCATGGGACTTCACTGTTTCAGGCAACCCGACCGGTTCCCAGCCGTTGCCGACCACCACGATGTCGGTGGTGACGTCCTTCTGTGCGAGCAACGACTGCAACCCACGCTCGAGCTCATCGGGACGGTCGCCCATCGTAAGCACCACGACCCCGAAGGTGGCTGAGTCATCCATGCTCACGTGTCCGTTCCTTGCGGCCTGTCTCGCCGCGTCTCAGCGGTCGCCGCCCCCGCCGATCGTCACGACGGTGGCGCCGGTGAGCTGATCACGATCCAGCACTCTGCGGCCGTCGATGACCACTCCTGCGGGGAGTTGCTCGTCGGTGAGCTCGCGGTATTGCGGGTGATCGGCCTGGATCACAGCCGCGTCGGCGGGCTCACCGAGGTGATAGGGCGTGAAGCCGAGCCGCTGGATCTCTTCGTCGCTGAACATCGGGTCGTGGACCACGGGCCGGGCGCCGACTGCCAGCAGCGCCTCGACCGTGGGGAACACCCCGGAGAACGCTGTCTCCTTCACGCCGCCCCGGTAGCTGGCACCGAGGACCGCAACCGTGGCGCCGTCCAGGTCCGGGTACAGGCGCGACAGCAGCGCGACCGCATACGCGGGCATCTGCGCGTTGGCCGTCCGCGCCGCCTCGACGATGCTGGCCTCCGGATCGTTCCAGAGGTAGAAGCGCGGGTAGATCGGGATGCAGTGCCCTCCGACGGCGATGCCCGGCTGGTGGATGTGGCTGAACGGCTGGCTGTTGCAGGCCTCGATCACCCTTTGGACGTCGATGCCGTGCTGATCGGCGAAGCGGGCGAATTGGTTGGCCAGGCCGATGTTGACGTCGCGGTAGGTCGTCTCGGCGAGCTTCGCCATCTCCGAGGCTTCGGCGCTGCCCATATCCCAGACGCCGTTGGGCCGGGGGAGGTCGGCTCGTTCGTCGAACTGCAGCACCTGTGCATAGAAGTCCATCCCGACCTTGGTCGACTGGCTGTCCACCCCGCCGACGAGCTTGGGGTAGCGACGCAGATCGGAGAACACCCGCCCGGTGAAGACGCGTTCGGGTGAGAAGACGAGGTAGAAGTCGTCGATCCCGGAACCCTCCACAAGCATGGGGCGGAACCGTTGCCTGGTGGTGCCGACCGGCAGCGTCGTCTCGTACGAGACGAGCGTGCCGGGCTGCAGGCCCGCAGCCACGGCTGCGGTGGCGTCGTCCATCCAGCCGAAGTCGGGGGTGCCCTCGTCATCGACGAACAGCGGTACCACGATCACGACTGCCTGGCACTCCCGGACGGCGGCTGTGGTGTCGGTAGTGGCTCGCAGTCTGCCTGCACCGACGACCTCGGCCAGCTTCTCCTCGAGGTGTGCCTCGCCGGGGAAGGGTGCCTCGCCACGGTTCACCGACGTCACGGTGGCTTCGTTGACGTCGGCCCCGATCACCTCGTGACCGCTGTCCGCGAACTGAACTGCCAGGGGCAGCCCGATCTTGCCCAGTGCAACCACCGCTATCTTCATCAACGCCTCCAGGATCAGGGTAATGGTTCAATCCGGTCAGCAGGGCAGCCGCGGCGTGGAAGCGCAGCAATCCCCGTTGCCCGCCGGCGACGGGGCCGGTCCGGATGAGTGCAACGCGGCACGACCGAACATGCCCGGGCCATCACTCGTCGTCGGCCCCACGTCCACGCCTGCGGCCCGTCTTGCGGGGCTGATCGGGCGTGGTGGGGGGTGCCGAGTCCGGCCGCAGCTTCGGTGGATTCGGCCGGCCGCCCTTGCTCATGGGCTGGCGGATGGCATCCACCTCGAGATCCCAGGCCCGTACGCCGCCGACGATCCCGGCGGAGTTCGGTACCACGAGTATCGAGCCACCGACCTCGAGGAGATCCCGCTGCTCCAGCAGGCTGCTGTTCCCACCACCCAGGAACAGGCGATCCCATTCGAACATGGGACGCAGACCGATGAGTACGTCGCGCACTCGTCGGGACCACGCGTAGTCTCCCATACGCTTGCGGGTCGCATCTCCGATGTAGGTGTCGTAGATCCGGCCCCGGCGCACGGGAGCACGCGATACCTCGAGGTGTGGCAACAGGTGGCCGTCATCGAAGATCGCGCATCCCAGGCCCGTGCCGAGCGTCAGCACGACCTCGAATCCGAACCCTGTGACGGCGCCAGCACCTGCCACCTCGGCGTCGTTGAGCACGATCGTGGGCAGTTCGAGCTCGGTCTCCATGGCGGCTCGTACGTCGAAATTGCGCCACTGGTCAACCAGGTCGGGGATCACCTGGGTGTGCGGCCCATGTTTGGTCACGTAGTGAGGGGTCGAGACGACACGTCCGTGCCTGATCATGCCCGGCATGCCGACGGTGACGCGGTCGGCCTTCGGCAGTTCCCGGCCGAGGCCGGCAAGGATACCGATGAAGCGGTCCGGAGGCAGGGGATAGGGGGTGCGCACCCTGACCTGCTCGGCTGTCATCTGTCCGAGCTCGTCCAGTACGGATCCCTTGATTCCGGTGCCGCCGCAGTCGATGGACAGTGTGAGGGTCACGGGTCCCATCCTGCCGCAATGCTCGGCCCCATGTGCGTGCTTCCGCTGGTCGGCGGATGAGGCGCACACCGCAGCGCGATGCCCACTGCGCAGGGTGACCAGTCGCGGAATTGGCCAGGAAAAGAAACTTCCACCGGGAATGTCGGCTGTGTCACATGTGCGGCCAGCCTCTGCGGGAGGCCGCGATCCGGCACGTACCCTCTAGTGAGGGAACCACGGCAAAGGCGGTTGCGTATGCGGTTTTTCGTACCGGGCGAGACTCGTGAGGGCGAACTTCGCGTGGCACTCATGCCGGACGTCGTATCCAAACTGACCAAGCTGGGCCTCGATGTCTCCATCGCCAGCGGGGCGGGTGAGCACGCGTACGCCTCGGATGCCGACTATGAGGCGGCAGGTGCAACGGTGGTCCCCGCGGCCGAGGTTGACGCCGCGCTGTCGAGCGCTGACATCATCGGCACCGTGCAGCCGCTGGATCAGGACCGTGCGCGCCTGCTGAAGGACTCCGCGGTGTCCATGTCGTTCCTGCAGCCGGGCCGCGACCTCGACACCATCCGCGCGCTCGCGGACGCTGGAGCCTCAGCGGTCTCGTTCGACCTCATCCCCAGAATCTCTCGCGCCCAGTCGATGGACGCCCTCACCTCGCAGGCCCTCGTGACGGGCTACCGCGCCGCGCTGGTGGGCGCGCAGCTGCTGCCCCGCTTCTTCCCGCTCTTCATGACCGCGGCGGGCACGATTCCGCCTGCCAAGGTCCTGGTGCTCGGGGCCGGCGTGGCAGGCCTGCAGGCGATCGCCACCGCCAAGCGTCTCGGCGCAAAGGTCTCGGCCTACGACGTCCGCCCTGCCAGCGCGGATGAGGTCAAGTCGATGGGCGGTACCTTCATCACCCTTGAACTGGAGGCGGTCGAGGGCAAGGGCGGCTATGCGCGTGAGATGACCGAGGATCGCGCAAAGCGGCAGCAGGAACTGCTCACCCCCTACATAGAGGCATCGGACGTGGTCATCACCACTGCGGCGGTCCCCGGGCGCAAGGCGCCGCAGCTGGTCACCCGCGACATGGTGGCGACGATGCGGACGGGCTCAGTGGTCGTCGATCTGGCCAGTGAGTCCGGCGGCAACGTGGAAGGGTCCGTCGCGGGCGAGATCGTAGACGTCGACGGGGTGCAGCTCTGGGGTGCCCTGGATGTCGCCAGCAGCATGCCGGTCCACGCCTCGCAGCTCTATGCCATGAACATCGCCGCAGTCCTCGGGCTGATGGTGAAGGAGGGGGAACTCGCCCTCGACGTCGCCGACGAGGTCTTCGACAGCAGTGCGGTCGTGCTGTCAGGTGAAGTACGCAACTCCGTCGCACGTGAGGCGCTCGACCTGCCGCCGTTGCCCGAACCAGAACCGAGCCCGCAAGCCGAGGAGAGCAACTGAGATGACCGCATCCACCATCATCCTCGCGACGTCGGAGACCGCCGACTCGGCCGATTACAGTCAGCTGGCGTTGCTGACCATCTTCATCCTGAGCGTCTTCCTCGGATTCGAGGTGATCTCGAAGGTCTCGGCAATCCTGCACACGCCACTGATGTCGGGCGCCAACGCGATCCACGGCATCGTGCTTGTGGGCGCGATCCTGGTGACCGCCAACGCGACCACCGCGGTCGAGATCGTAATCGGCACACTGGCCATCGTGCTGGCTGCCATCAACCTCGTCGGAGGGTTTGTGGTCACCGACCGAATGCTCGAGATGTTCAAGAGCAAGCCGGGTGAGGGAGACAAGAAATGAGCGAGACTCCCCTCTGGGTACAGCTGGCCAACCTGCTGGCGGCGGTACTCTTCATCCTCACCCTCAAGGGGCTGTCCCATCCCAGGACCGCCCGGCGGGGCGTGATGCTCGGGGCGCTGGGCGCTGCCATCGCCACCGTCGTGGTGTTCTTCAGCGGCATCCCCTACAAGAACCTCCTCATCATCCTGATCGCCCTGGTCGTCGGCTCGGTGATCGGCTGGATCGCGGCCAAACGCGTCGCCATGACCCAGATGCCACAGATGGTGGCACTGTTCAACGGCGTCGGCGGCGGCGCGGCTGCGCTGGTCTCGATCATCGAGTACCTGGAGTCCGGAGGGGAGAACCGGGCATTCCTGGTCGCCACGGTCTTCACGGTCGTGATCGGTTCGGTGTCGTTCTCTGGCTCGATCGTGACGTTCCTCAAGCTGCAGGAGCTGATCACCACCCGGCCCGTGGTGCTGCCCGGGGGCAAGTACATCACCATCCTGGTGGCCGCGGCAACGGTCGCAGCCGCAGTCTGGCTCGTCATCGCCCCCGCGACCTGGTTGCTGGTGACACTGCTGGCACTCGCGCTCCTGTTCGGCATCCTGTTCGTGCTGCCTGTCGGTGGTGCCGACGTCCCCATCGTCATCTCCCTGCTCAACGCCTTCACCGGTCTTTCGGTGGCCGCCGGCGGCTACGTGCTCGGCAATGTGCTGCTCATCGTCGCCGGCACGCTGGTCGGCGCGTCCGGTACGCTGCTGACCAAGCTCATGGCCGAGGCCATGGGCCGGCCGCTGACCGGAACCCTCTTCGGGGCCTTCAACGCCTCGGCGACAGCAGCCGGAGGTCCGGACGGCGACCGGCCGGTGAAGTCGGGTTCGGCCCAGGACGTGGCCATCATGCTCGGCTATGCCAACAAGGTGATCCTGGTCCCCGGCTACGGTCTTGCTGTGGCCCAGGCGCAGGGCACCCTGAGGGAACTCGCCGAGGAGCTCGAGGCCAAGGGCATCGAGGTCGACTACGCCATCCATCCCGTTGCCGGTCGCATGCCCGGCCATATGAACGTGCTGCTCGCCGAGGCCAACGTGCCCTACGAACAGCTCAAGGAGATGGAGGAGGTCAATCCGGAGTTCGCAGACACCGACGTGGCGCTGGTGGTGGGAGCGAACGACGTGGTGAACCCGGCGGCCAAGACCGACACGTCAGCGCCGATCTACGGCATGCCGATCCTGGATGTCAACAATGCCAAGCAGGTGGTGTTCCTGAAGCGGTCGATGCGCCCCGGTTTCGCCGGCATCACCAACGAGCTGCTGTACGATCCGAAGACCACGCTGCTGTTCGGTGACGCGAAGGCGTCCCTCACGGATGTGGTGACGGCGGTCAAGGAAGTCTGATCCCGGACCTGGGGGAGACCGGGATTCCAGCGTCCTGGCGAAGTCCTTGCGTGTCGCACCCCCGCCGGTCGTCCGAAGATCGAGTCCGCAGGGTCCAAGGTTCACGTGCCCGCGGAGTGATGTTCATCAATCTTGAGCTTCGGCTCTGGGCAACGTCCGGAAATGCTGTCACTATCAGTATCGGGACGATCCGGAGGAGGCGCAGATGGACGAGGATGCTGTCGACTTCGCCCTGGTCGCGTGGCGCGAGGATGGCGACTGGCACGCCGAACCGATCCCGAAGGACCGGGCCGTCTCACTGTCTGCCCTGGAGGACTTCGCCCGCAGGCGTCAGGGGGAGTCCGGTTCCGTGGTGCTCGTGTCCGTCTCTGACGACTTCTTCGCCGCGATGCGGATCCAGGGCCGCAGGACCCGGTTGCTGCTGTCCGATCTCGGCCCCGCGCTGGAATGGGAACTCGGCGAGGAGATCGCCGAACGTCTCGAACTCGATCTCGATGATGACGAGATCGACGACCTGCCCGACGGCGAACCGGCAGGCGACCTGTCCCTGCTCGCGGACTACAACGTCAGCGCCGACGACCTGGATCTGCTGTGCGCCGACCTCGAGATGTACCCCGACGAGCAGGTCGGCAGCATCGCCGCGCGAATCGGTTTCGGGGAGCTTCTGGGGCAGGTCCTGGAAGTCTATGCCTGACCCGAGCCGGTCTCGAGGTGGTGTCGGGCTCGTCCCTTCGGCCCGGTGTCCGCAGTGATTGCCAGTGCGTGCGACGAAGCCCTGATGGGCCAGGCGCTGCGCGCCCTCGAGGGTAGCGGCCCGCAGGATGTTCCGGTGGGAGCGGTCGTCGTCTCCGATCACGGTGAGCTTCTGGGCCAGGCGGGGAACCGGCGGGTGGCTGACAACGATCCCACCGCCCATGCGGAGGTGCT